>ONRP01000044.1 GCA_900320245.1 uncultured Prevotellaceae bacterium | reverse complement strand
CGTCGATCCAAGTTACACGGAAAGTGAAGATGCGCTCGGGCTCAACCATGCGCTCAACGATCTTGGCCTTCTCAAACTCGGGATGCTGGTTATAAACCTCCTCGATAGACTCAAGGACTTCGCGTACAGCCTGCAGATACTCAGATTCGCCTGGGTGTTTAGCCTCCAGGTCGGCCATAATTTTCTCAACGTTCATGATAATAATACAAAAAGTTGTTAATTAGATAAAACTATAAAGTTAATTAATAAATTCTCAATTATCTGACATGTTGCCCCATGTTCAACAGTCATCTAAAAGCGTCACAAATATACGGCTAATTTTCTAAACTCAAACAATTTTTGTGCGGTTTTTCAGTTTTTTTTCACTGACTGTGAAAAAAGTAAAAAAAGGCGAAAAAAACTTTTGCCACAAAAAACGCAGTTAATTAACATTCTGTCACGAAAATGGCGATTTGACGCAAGAAACACACGACGTGAAGGCCCTTGGAGGCTACAAATTGACAAAATGTCAAAAAAAGAGATTTTTGCTGCAGTTTGCGTCAATGAAAAAAAAGCCGTAACTTTGTCAGTGTTAAATGACCTACGTAACGACATCTATACATTTATTATTTATAACTTCTAATTTCAATTAACACCGTTATGAAGAAACATAATTTTTATGCTGGACCGTCAATCCTGAGCCAGTACACTCTGGACAAGTGCGTTGACGCAATTCGTGACTTTGCAGGCACCGGCCTGTCGATTCTTGAGATTTCCCACCGCAGCAAGGAGTTCCAGGCTGTTGTTGACAAGGCCGAGGCCCTGTTCAAGGAGTTGCTGGACATCCCCGAGGGCTACAAGGTCCTGTTCCTGGGCGGCGGCGCCAGCACGCAGTTCTACATGGTTCCGATGAACCTGCTGAAGACCAAGGCTGCCTACCTGGACACTGGTACGTGGGCAAACAAGGCCATCAAGGAGGCCAAGTTGATTGGTGACGTTGAGGTTGTCGGTTCATCCAAGGAGGACAACTACACTTACATCCCCAAGGGCTACACGGTTCCCACCGATGTTGACTATTTCCACATCACGACCAACAACACCATCTACGGTACCGAGATCCGCGAGGACTATGACGTGCCCGTACGCATGGTTGCCGACATGTCGTCGGACATCTTCTCACGTCCCGTTGACGTGTCGAAGTATGACCTGATCTACGGTGGTGCCCAGAAGAACATTGCTCCTGCCGGCGTTACCTTCGTTATCGTTAAGGAAGACGTCCTGGGCCAGGTTGACCGCGTGCTTCCCACGATGGTGAACTACAAGACCCATGTTGACAAGGGTTCGATGTTCAACACTCCTCCTGTGTTCCCGATCTATGCTGCCCTGCAGACGCTGAAGTGGTACAAGGAACTGGGTGGTGTGAAGGAACTGCAGCGCATCGACGAGGAGAAGGCTGCTTACCTGTATGACGCCATCGACTCGAGCAAGATGTTTGTGGGCACCGTTAAGCCCGAGGACCGCTCGATCATGAACGTCTGCTTCGTGATGAAGCCCGAGTACAAGGAACTGGAGAAGGACTTCCTGGACTTCGCCACCAGCAAGGGCATCGTGGGCATCAAGGGTCACCGCTCGGTGGGCGGCTACCGCGCATCGTTGTACAACGCCCTTCCTCTGGAGAGCGTGAAGGTGCTTGTTGCTGCCATGAAGGAGTTTGAGAACCGCTAATCATCGACTAAATTAAAAAATAAGGAGTAACAGAGAAATCATGAAGATTTTAGTTGCAACCGAGAAGCCCTTTGCTCCCGTAGCCGTACAGGGCATCCGTGAAGTGATCGAAGGTGCAGGCCACGAACTGGTCCTGGTTGAGAAAGGCACCCGTGAGGACATGATCAAGGCTATCGCCGACTGTGCCGGCCTGATCGTGCGCAGCGACAAGGTGGACAAGGAAGTGTTTGACGCCGCACCCCAACTGAAGGTGGTTGTACGCGCTGGTGCAGGTTATGACAACATCGACCTGGCCGAGGCTACCGCCCACGGCGTGTGCGTGATGAACACCCCTGGCCAGAACAGCAATGCTGTTGCCGAGTTGGTAATGGGTATGCTCGTTACACTGATCCGCAACCGCTATAACGGCACCTCGGGCACCGAGTTGCTGGGCAAGACGCTGGGTATCCATGCCTATGGCGCCGTTGGTCGCTGCGTGGCACGCATCGCCAAGGGCTTCGGCATGAAGATCAGCGCTCTCGACCCCTGGGTGAAGGACGAGGTGATGGAGGCCGACGGCATCCATCCCGTTCACAGCGTCGAGGAGTTGTACAGCGAGAACCAGTATGTGAGCCTTCACATCCCGGCCACCGACGAGACCCGCGGTTCTGTCGGCAAGCGCCTCATCGAGATGCTGCCCAAGAACGGTGTCCTGATCAATGCCGCCCGCAAGGAGGTCATCGACGAGGCCGGTTTGGCCGAGGCCATGGAGAGCCGTCCCGACTTCCGCTATGTGGCTGACGTGAAGCCTGCCAACGCCGACGAACTGGAGGCCAAGTATCCCGAGCGCGTGCTGTTCACCCCGAAGAAGATGGGTGCCCAGACCGCCGAGGCCAACATCAACGCCGGTCTGGCTGCTGCCAACCAGGTTGTAGCCCACCTGAAGGACGGCTGGAACCGCTTCCAGGTGAACAAGTAAAGTACAGGGTACTTCTCAATTGAAACAAACCTGTGGTCCACGCAATGGGCCACAGGTTTTTTCTTGACTGTTTTGGGGGATGATATCGCAAATAATTCTTATTTTTGCGACAGATAACCCGTTAAAAAGAAGAAGATATGAAACTAGCCGAAGCATTAAGCATCCGTAAGGACCTGCAGACACGCATCAACGATCTGTCAAGGCGCCTGGTCAACAATGTGAAAATACAGGAAGGCGACGAGCCTGCCGAGGATCCGAAGGACCTTTTCAAGGAACTGGACAGTTGCCTGAAGCAACTCGAGGAGTACATCTACCGGATCAATGTGACCAACATGCGCACCGTGTGCGGCGACAAGACGCTCACCCAACTGATGGCTGAACGCGACGTGCTCACCCGTCGCGTGAGCGTGATGCAGGAAGTCTTCAATCAGGCGTCGTCATCGTCCAGCGAGCGCTACTCGCGCAGCGAGATCAAGTTTGTGACGACGGTTGATGTCAAGGCCTTGCGCAAGCAGATAGACAAGTTGTCGAGCCAACTGCGCCAACTGGACATCGAAATCCAGTCGATCAACTTCTCTACCGAGTTAATCTAGAACCAGGATATCAATCAGGAATTGTAGGTTGTGGATAGTGGGGCGAACTGAAACCTTCATGGATAGCACTGCAAGGGACTGCAGGAACCCCGGGAACGGGTCTTCACGGTGCAAGTCCTGCACGAGAGCACAAGTCACAGCGCATCAGTCCAGCATGTAGCACTACCGCCAGTTGACCGCTAACCACGACCGAGGGAGGGACGAGGGAACCATTCTAAACAGAAACAAAAACGGCACCGCATGATGCGATGCCGTTTTTGATATCAGGATAAATCGAATTGTCGATTAGTTAGTGCCCTGGAGTTTGAAGGTCACGGGCAGGGTGTACCATACACGTACCGCCTGACCATTCTGACGACCGGGAGTGAACTTGGGCAGCGACTTCACGACGCGCACGGCTTCGCGGTCGAGGTCCTTATCCACTGAACGTGCCACCTTCACTTCACCAACCTTACCGTCCTTCTCTACAACGAATTGTACGACGACGCGACCCTGAACATTGTTCTCGGCGGCCATGGGCGGGTAATTGATGTGCGAACTCAAGAACTTCATCAGTGCAGCCTCACCACCAGGGAACTGGGGCATCTGCTCTACCGAGGTGAAGATCTTCTCGGGCTCGTGTTTCTCTTGCTGTACGGGCTTGGTCTCAACGACAACCTCGTCCTTGAGGGTCTTGGTGACGTTGCGGTCCTCAGTACCTTCCTTATTATCCTTCTGACCGAAAGCAGTCTCGGTTTCCTTCAACTCATCCTGGGTCTTGATCTCGTCTTCCTTTCTTACCTCCTCGTCCTTAACGATGGCCAACTCGGTAACTTTTACAGACTGCAAGACTTCTTCTTTGAGGATGGGCTTCTCGGGCTCTACACGCTGCTGTTCGGGTTCGGGCTCTTCAGCATCCTGGCTCATATCGATGAGCACCTCGGACTGATCCTGCTCGCCAGCGAGACGTCGTTGTTCCTCAAGGTAATTGTTGAGGCCAACGAGACCGAAAACGAGGGCACCCAATACGATGGCGCCGAGAACGGTCCAGAGGACAGCCAAATTGTGACGCTTGGTTGATTCGGTACGGATGACATAAGCACCGAAGTCCTTATTCTTGCCTTCAAACACAAGGTCACACCATTCACGCGATGAAAGATCAACTTCTTTTGCCATAATGATTTCTTTTTAAAAGATTAAACAAATCCATTAATCCCACATCACTTCTTAAGGTTCTTGCCCTGCAGCATGATCATCATCGCCGAGTCGACGTCGTTGATGCGGTCGATCTGATAGCGGTTGATGCTATTGATCTGCATCTCGTCGAGGACGCTAACGACGTTAGCATAACTTGCGTTGGGCGTAGCCTTAATAATCACAACCGGGCGTTTTAAGGTCGAGTCGTTCATGGCCTGCTTACGTTTAGCCTGGAAGATGGAGTCATTCTTCTTCTCATCTTTAGAGAATGCCTGTTCCTTCCATTGCTTCTTAAGATCGGCGACCTTGAGGACAACTTCCTTGTTACGCTCTTGTAGAATCTCGCGAATAGCGGGATAAGCACCACCGGTTTTTGCACCGAATTCAATCTGCTTCATGTTGCTCTCTCCCTGTGCAAGATTATCAATCTCAGGCATACCGTCGTAGTAGTAGAGCATACCCTCAGTAGGATCAGAAGTCTGCACGCCGTTTTTCTCAACGATTTTACCATCGATGATGATGGTAACAGCCTCGGACTGCTTTACCTTGTTCTGCTCTTCCTTCTCCACTTTCTCGTTGGTAGGCAGCGCGATCTGGAGCGTCTGGCTCTTGATCATGGTGGTACACAACATAAAGAAGGTGATCAACAGCATGTTCATATCAACCATAGGAGTGAAGTCGATACGGGTATCGAACTTTTTCTGACGACTTTTACTTTTAATTGCCATATCTTATTCCTCCTCTGATTTAAGGGCCGTCATCAGCGTGAACTTGTTAAACTTGATGGTCTGGAGGTTATCCATAACCACATTCACGACGCTGTAAGGCGTTGTCTGGTCGGCCTTGATTGCAATACCTGTACCTTTCAGAATAGCCTCTTGGAGTTCCGGGTCGATAGAGTTGTAAGCAGCCCTTACCCACATCTGGAACTCGTTGGGCTTGTTAGGATCTTCGTTCATGTTGATTGGAATACCAGCATCTTTCTGCTGGAGCGCTTTGTCGCGATCCTCGGTTTCCATATTCAACCATTGCTTCATTGCAGTAATGGGTACACCAAATGCATTCAACTTGGAGAACTTAGCCAATTCCTCCTTGGTGAAGGAGATATTGGCACCCGGATGAAGGGCGTTGTACTGTTCTGCCATGTTTTGCAGCATGTGTGCGCGCACATTCTCACTACCAAATTTCTTGTTGTCGGTTGAGTCTTGGCTACCCAGAACCTCGAGGTAAACTTTACCCTCTGGGCTGACAAGCACTGACAACAGGTTAGCAACAGGAACCTTCTCCTCGGATACCGAAGGAGGTGTGATTACTTGCACGGGTTCCTTCTGAAGGAATGTAGAAGTCAACATGAAGAAAGTCAACAGAAGCACAGTCACATCGGACATAGCAGTCATGTCGATGCGCGTCTCTTTCTTTTTAATTTTGACTTTTCCCATATTTCTAAATTACCTTAATCTTTTTGTTTAAAACTGGTTACTTAAACAAGTGCTAACCCGATAATTAGTGAGAAGCAGAGAAGGTAGAAACAGTTGCGAAGCCAATCTCGTCGATAGCATAGGTCATGTTATCGATCTTGTTGGTGTAGAAGTTGTAACCGATCAGAGCGAAGGCAGCGGTTGCGATACCGAGAGCGGTGTTCACAAGTGCCTCAGAAATACCGGTTGACAGTTCGGTCGAGTCAGGAGCACCCGAAGCGGACAGAGCCTGGAACGACTTGATCATACCCAACACAGTACCGAACAGACCGATCAGGGTACCCAGGGTGGTCATGGTTGCCAGAACGGGGAGGTTCTGCTGCAGAGCGGGCATCTCGAGAGCGGTAGCCTCCTCGAGGGTAGCCTGGATAGCAGCGAGTTTCTGCTCCTTGCTCAGGACGGTGTCCTTCTCCATCTCTTTGTACTTCTGGAGGGTTGCATAAACAACAGCACCAACAGTACCTTTCTGCTTGCGGCAGAGGTCCTCAGCCTTAGCGATGTCATGGTTGCGGAGGGCAGCCTTCACGTTCTCGACGAACTTGGTGGTGTTGCCTTTACCTTTAGCCTTAGACAGGGCAATCCAGCGCTCAACACAGAGTACAATCACGGTGAGGAAGCAGGTGATCAGCACAGGCACAACCACACCACCTTTAAACACGGTACCCAGCAGGTTTTGGGGACCTTCCTTGTCCATACTCAAGAGACTCGGAGATACCTTGAAGTTGCTAGGATTACCCAGTACGAACAAGAAGAACAGTACTGCAAGGATGAAGCACACTACGATCACAGGGAATGCGCTCTTGATACCACCGACGTTGCTGCTGACATGTTTGTTGGCAGCGGGCTGTGGCTTCTGAATGTTTGTTTGTTCAGCCATAATTTAGTTTAGTTTAAAAAATGAATTAATAAAATTAAATTTAGTTATTAAAGTTCTTTGTTCAATTCTCACGGTCAATTGTACTACACCGCCCTTGAGAAGGTTATCACAAGGGGCTGATACACAATATTTTTCATGGCAATCAATAGCCGTAACGGGTGTCCCGAGACGCCATTTTGCCTAAAAAATTAACGCAAATTTATCACAAATATTTGAAAAGACCGCAATCGGAGCGATTTTTTTTCATCTTTTTTTATTAACAACGACGTTTTGCCAATTCAGAGAGGGGCGGCACGGTGGGTACACAGAGGGCCTGGAGTGGGTGCAGACGGGGCCTGCTCCACCCTGCCTCGGGGAGGGATTAAGGAGATTGCCGAAGGGTAATCAGCAGAAATTATTGACAATTTAGCGGGAATTTATAGTTTTTTTGTACCTTTGCACACATAATATATAATATTATCAAAAACTCATCCATATCATGTCAACTGTAAGACTCAAGAAAGGGTTCGACATCAAGTTGCTGGGCGCGATTGAGGGCACTGACGTTGCCTTCACGTCGCCATCGCGTAGCGTGGCTGTCGTTCCCGATGATTTCCACGGGATCATTCCCCGCATGGAAAAGAAAGAGGGCGAGCATGTCGCCGCCGGCGAGCCTCTTTACCATGACAAGAATTATGAGGCCATCAAGGTGGTGTCACCCGTGAGCGGCACAGTCAAGGAGGTGCGTCGCGGCGAGCGTCGCCACATCGATGCGATCATCATCGCTCCCGACGGCAACGACGTCCTGACGCTGGACCTGAAGCGTCCGGCCGAGGAGGTGCTGCTGGCATCGGGCCTGTGGGCCATGCTCAGGCAACGTCCCTATGACGTTGTTCCCGTGCCCGGTGTGAAGCCTCGCGACGTGTTTGTGACCGCATTTGACTCGGCCCCGCTGTCGCCCGACCTGGACGTGGTGCTCGGCGACAAGCGCGAGTTCATCGGCAAGGGCGTTGAGGTGTTGAACAGCCTGACCGAGGGCAAGGTCTACATCGGCATCGGCGAAGGCCAGAGCATTGACGCTCCCGGAGCCGAGGTGAACACCTTTATCGGTCCCCACCCTGCCGGCAATGCCGGTGTACAGGCCGCCAACCTGGTTCCCGTGAACAAGGGCGAGACGGTGTGGACACTCGACATCGTGACGCTGGCCCGCATCGGTGAATTGTTCACCACGGGCAAGGTGAGCCACGACACTGTTGTCGCCGTCAACGGCGAGATGGTGGAGCATCCGCGCTATGTGAGTACCGTGATGGGTGCCGAACTGGCATCGCTGCTGAAGGACCAACTCAAGGAGGAAGCCGCTGAGTGCCGCATCATCAGCGGCAACGTGCTCACCGGCGTGAAGGTGGAGGCCAGCGGATGGCTGCGTGCCCCCTACCGCCACGTGACCGTGATTCCCGAGAACAATCACCCTGACGAGTTCATGGGCTGGGCCTCGATAGCGCCAAGCCGTTTCTCGATTTACCGCACCTTCACCAGTTGGCTGCGCGGTCTGAAGCGTCCCGTGAGCATGGACAGCCGCATCAAGGGCGGCGAGCGCGCCATCGTCCGTACCGACGAGTATGACGCGATGCTGCCGATGGACATCTACGGCGAGTTCCTCATCAAGGCCATCATTGCCGGCGACATCGACAAGATGGAGCAACTGGGCATCTATGAAATCGCCCCCGAGGACTTCGCGCTGGCCGAGTTTGCCGACACGAGCAAACTGGAGTTGCAGCGCATCGTGCGTGAAGGTCTGGACAAACTGCGTGCCGAGATGTCTTGACCCTCATATCCTGTTCAAGGAAAGAAGGTTAGAGGCTAAAGGTTAAAGTTTTGCTTACTTTAATCGACTTGTCAAGAGAAAGATCAAAAAAACAAGAACAACAATATCTATGAAAGTTTTAAGGAAATTAATGAACAAGGTGGAGCCAACGTTCCGTCCCGGCGGCAAACTTGCCAAACTGGAGTCGGTGTATGACGGCATGGAAACCTTCTTGTTCACACCCAACACCACATCGCGGTCGGGTGTCCACATCCATGACGGCAATGACCTGAAGCGCACCATGATCACCGTGGTGGTCGCTTTGATACCGGCCTTGCTGTTCGGCATGTACAACATCGGCTATCAGCATTACCTGGCCATCGGTCAGGCCGAGACCGGCTGGCTGACGATGTTCCTCTACGGTCTGCTGGCCCTGCTGCCCGTTATCGTGGTGAGTTATGGCGTGGGCTTGGGCATCGAGTTCATCAGCGCCCAGATCCACCACAAGGAGATTCAGGAGGGATTCCTGGTAACGGGTATCCTGATTCCCCTGATTGTCCCCATCAACACGCCGCTGTGGATGACAGCCGTGGCAACGGCATTTGCAGTCATCTTTGCCAAGGAAGTGTTCGGCGGCACCGGCATGAACATCTTCAATGTCGCCCTGATCACGCGCGCGTTCCTCTTCTTTGCCTATCCGTCATGCATGAGCGGTGACGAGGCATTCGTCAAGGTGGACAGCGCCCTGGGCATGGGCGGCGGCACCGCGGTCGACACCTTCACCGGCGCAACGCCTCTTGGCCAGGTGGCCACCCACGTGGGCGACCAGTTGACCATGACCAACATCGTGGGCGAGCCCATCAGTTGCATGGACGCGTTTATCGGCCTGATTCCCGGTTCCCCGGGCGAGACGTCGATGATTGCCATCCTGCTGGGTGCAGCCCTGCTGCTGCTCACGGGCATCGCCTCGTGGAGAATCATGTGCTCGGTATTTGTCGGCGGTCTGGGCATGGCAGCGCTGGTCAACGCACTGCCCAGTGCCACCTACCCCGCCTCGTTGCTCGACCCGTGGACGCAGTTGTGCCTGGGCGGTTTCGCCTTTGGTGCCGTGTTCATGGCTACCGACCCCGTGACAGGAGCGCGCACCAAGGTGGGCCAGTACATCTACGGTCTGCTGATTGGCGTGTTCGCCATCCTGATCCGTGTCTACAACAGTGGTTACCCCGAGGGCATGATGCTCGCCATCCTGCTGATGAACGCCTTCGCGCCGCTCATCGACCACTGCGTGGTATCGTCTAACATCAAGCGCCGTGCTCGTCGCGCCGCTGCTAAAGTAAAGGAGGAATAAGCGATGAACAAGAACAGTAACCTTTACCAGATTCTGTATGCTGCCGTGATGGTGCTGCTCGTGGGCACCGTGCTGGCGTTCATCTACATGGCCTTGAAGCCCAAGCAGAACGAAAACATCGCCAACGACACGCGCAAGCAGATCCTGAGCGCGCTGCACATCGCAGCCCCCGACGACAGCCAGGTCAAGGAGACCTACGAGAAATACATCATCCAGGACCTGCTGGTCGACAAGGAGGGCAACATCGTTGACAGCGCCGCCAATGTGGCCTTCAACGTCGAGATGAAGAAGAACGTGAAACTGACCGAGCGCCAGTTGCCCGTGATGAAGTGCCGACTTGACGACGGCAGCATCAAGTATGTGCTGCCCGTGTACGGTGCCGGTCTGTGGGGTCCCATCTGGGGCTACATCGCCGTGAACGATGACGGCAACACCATCTACGGCGCCAATTTCTCGCATGAGGGCGAGACGCCGGGTCTGGGAGCCCGCATCACCGAGCAGTCCTTCCAGGACCTGTTCAAGGACAAGCACCTGTTTGTCAATGGTGAGTTCAAGAGTGTGGCCATCCTCAAGAAGGGCCAGAAGACCACCGATGGTGCCGAGCAAATCGACGCCCTGACAGGTGCCACCATCACCAGCCGCGGCGTGAGCGACATGATGGCCGACTGCCTGGCCCCCTATGAGGCGTTCCTGAAGCGGCTGCAGAGCGGTGGCGGTGCACAGTGTACCGCCGACCTCGAACCCGCTGCCATCGAGACCATCGAGAGTGAAACCAACGACAATCAACCCGAATAAAACCATCCACGATTATGTTATCCAAGAAAAACAAAGAAGCATTTTTCAACCCGCTGTCCAAAGACAATCCCGTCTTGGTGCAGATTCTGGGTATCTGCTCCGCGCTTGCCGTCACCGCCAGTCTGGAGCCCGCTATCGTGATGGGCATCTCGGTGATTTGTGTGTTGGCGTTCAGCAACGTGATTATTTCGTTCCTGCGCAAGACCGTGCCCACCAACATCCGCATCATCGTGCAACTGGTGGTGGTTGCCACGCTGGTTATCATTGTGCAACAGATCCTCATCGCCTACAACTATGACGTGAGCAAGAAACTGTCGGTGTTCATCGGCCTGATCATCACCAACTGTATCCTGATGGGCCGTCTGGAGGCCTTCGCGATGCACAACAGCCCCTGGCCCTCGTTCCTTGACGGAATCGGCAACGGCCTGGGCTACACCATCATCCTGGTGATTGTGGCATTCTTCCGCGAGTTGCTGGGTTCGGGCTCTCTGTTCGGTTTCCCTGTGATTCCGCAGTGGTGCTACGACCACGGCTACATGGACAACGGCCTGATGATTCTGCCACCCATGGCGTTGATCACTGTGGGCTGCATCATCTGGGTTCACCGTTCACGCAACAAGGACCTGCAGGAGAATTAACGAGCATGTTTAACCATTAAATCACCAAGAAGAAAATGGAAGAACTTAATCTGTTCATCAAGTCGATATTCATCGACAACATGATATTTGCCTACTTCCTGGGCATGTGCTCGTTCCTGGCGGTGTCCAAGAATGTGAAGACCGCCTTCGGTCTCGGCATCGCGGTCACCTTTATGCTGGTGGTCACCCTGCCCATCAACTACATGCTCAACGAATATGTCCTCAAGGAGGGCGCCCTCAAGTGGATCAGCCCCGCGCTCGAGGGTGTTGACCTGAGTTTCCTGGGCCTGATCCTGTTTATTGCCGTTATCGCATCGGCCACGCAGTTGGTCGAGATGGCGGTCGAGAAGTTCTCGCCCTCGCTCTATGCCTCGCTGGGCATCTTCCTGCCGCTGATTGCCGTGAACTGTGCCATTTTGGGCGCCTCGCTGTTCATGCAGCAGCGCGACTTCGGCTCGCCCTTGACAGCGTCGATCTACGGTGCCGGCTCGGGTATCGGTTGGCTGATTGCCATCGTGGGCATTGCCGCCATCCGCGAGAAACTCGCTTACAGTGACATCCCCAAGCCCCTGCGCGGCGTGGGTATCGCATTCATCATTACTGGTCTCATGGGCATCGCTTTCATGAGTTTCCTGGGCATTAAATTAGGATAAGGAGGACCACACACTATGATACTGATCATGAATTCAACTGGATTAACGGTATTGTCAAGCGCCATCGTGTTCCTCTCGCTGACGCTCCTGCTCGTCATTCTGCTGCTCGTGGCCAAGCACTACCTCGTGCCGTCGGGCAAAGTGAAAATCAGCATTAACAACGGTACCAAGGACCTGGAGGTCGAGAGCGGCAACACCTTGCTGAACACCCTGCACGAGAACGGCGTGATGCTGTCGAGCGCCTGTGGCGGCAAGGGCAGTTGCGGCCAGTGCAAGGTCCAGGTCACCGAGGGCGGCGGCCAGATTCTGCCCACCGAGGTGCCCCACTTCTCCCGCAAGGAGCAACAGGACCATTGGCGCCTGGGCTGCCAGGTCAAGGTCAAGGACAACATGTCCATCCAAGTGCCCGACAGTGTGCTGTCGGTTAAGGAATATGAGTGTACGGTGGTGAGCAACAAACTCGTTTCATCGTTCATCAAGGAGTTCATCGTGGCCCTGCCTCCCGGCGAGCACATGGACTTCATCCCCGGCAGTTATGCCCAGATCAGGATTCCCGAGTACGAGATGGACTACGACAAGGACATCGACAAGGAGTCGTTGGGCGAGTACCTGCCCACGTGGGAGAAATTCGGGCTGTTCAGCCTGAAGTGCCGCAACGACGAGGCTACCGTGCGCGCCTACTCGATGGCGAACTATCCCGCCGAGGGTGACCGCTTCATGCTCACCGTGCGCATTGCCACCCCGCCGTTCAAACCCAAACCCGCCACGGGCTTCATGGACGTGATGCCCGGTATCGCCTCGAGTTACATCTTCACCCTGAAGCCCGGCGACAAGGTCATCATGAGCGGCCCCTACGGTGACTTCCACCCCATCTTCGACAGCAAGAAGGAGATGATCTGGGTGGGCGGTGGCGCCGGCATGGCCCCGCTGCGCGCTCAGATCCTGCACATGACCCGCACGCTTAACTGCCGTGACCGCGAGATGCATTACTTCTACGGTGCCCGCTCGCTGAGCGAGGTGTTCTACCTGGAGGATTTCCTGCAGTTGGAGAAGGATTTCCCCAACTTCCACTTCCACCTGGCGCTGGACCGTCCCGATCCCGTTGCCGACGAGGCCGGCGTGAAATACACGGCAGGCTTTGTGGCTCCCGTGATGCGTGACACCTATCTGGGCCAGCACGAGGCTCCCGAGGACTGCGAGTACTACATGTGCGGTCCCGCGATGATGAGCCAGACGGTCAACGAGGTGCTTGACTCGCTGGGCGTTGACCCGTCGTCGATCCACTACGACAACTTCGGGTAATCGTCCCCACCCTATCCCGAGCGGATAAATAAAAACTGCCCGGACAACTTTAACAACCGCCTTTCGCGTTGTTATCGTTGTCCGAGCGTTTTTTTATGTGGGATTACCCTACAATCGGAGCGTGTGGGTTTACTTTACCGAAACCGCGGGGGTCTTCTTCATCGTGGCCACCCAAGCCTTGAGGCTGTCGATGGAAGGATTGCCGTTGAGCACCTTGCCGGGGAGAATCCAGTTGGCATCGGGAGCGCTGGCCTTCTTCAGGTCCTCGCCGCTCTTGCCCATGCCGCTGCCGCCACTGGTGGCAAACGGGATGATGGTCTTGCCCTTGAGGCTATACTGCTCGAGGAAGGTGTTGATGATGCGCGGAGCGGTATACCACCAGATGGGGAAGCCCACGTAGATGGTGGTGTACTGGCCCATGTTCTCGACCTTGCTGGCCACAGCGGGACGAGCAGCGGAATCCTTCATCTCGACCGTCGAGCGGCTCTTCTCGTTGTTCCAATCGAGATCCTCGGCAGTGTAGATCTGCTCGGGAACGATTTCAAAGAGGTCGCCATCGACGGCCTCGGCCAGGTTCTTGGCAACCTGTGCAGTCACGTGGGCCTCGCTGGCCGAGAAATAAGCCACGAGGACGGTGTGCTTGGTCTGTGCGGCCTCATCGGCCTTGGACTCTTGCTGCTGTTGCTCCTGGGCTCCGCCACAGGCACCGAGCATGAGCCCGCATGCTGCTGCTGCAAATAATGCTGTCATCTTCTTCATAAATTGAAATGGTTGATTAAATGAAATGGTTAACTGATATCTTTACGAAAACCGCCCGCTCCAGCATAAACGCCAGGTGCGGGCAGTCTGATATCTCACTGAATGGGAAATCCCTCTTACTTCTTGAGGTCGACCTTACCTGCCTCGGCCGGCTTCTCTGAACTCAGTCCTGTGGCTTTCCCTGTGGTGGCGGCGGGCTTAGCGGGAGCCGACTCGGGAGCCTTGGCAGGAGCGCTGCTGCTGCCCACCTTGTTGTAGCGCTTGTTGAGACCCTCGATCACCTCGTTGGTCACGTCAAACTTCGGGTCGATGTAGAGCGTTGCGCTCTTGCGCAGCACCATGTCATAGCCTTTCTTCTTGGCATACTCCTTCATGAAGTTGTCAATCGAGTCGAGCAGTTGGGTCTGGCTCTGGTCGAGTTCGTTCTGGATGCTCTGCTGCAGACTGGCAAGGTAGTTCTCGGCGTCGGCCTGCATCTTCTGCAACTTGGCCTGGTCGGCGTTGAAGGCTTCCTCGGTAAGGTACTGGTTGTTCTGGTACTTCTGCTGCATGGCGCTGCCAAACTTGCTGATCTCGTTGCCGCGCTGCTTCTGTGCTGCGTCAAACTGGTTCTGGCGGCGCAGCATGGCCTCGTTGATGTCCTTGGCCAGGTTATAGTTGGCCAGGATGGAGTCCTCGTCGATATAACGGATCTTGAGCGTCTCGATAGACTTGCCGTCGGCGGTCTTGGGTGCCTCGGCATCGCTATTGCCGTTACAAGAGGTGACTGCCATCATCACGGCTACAGCCAGCAGGGCAAGTTTGGTGTAATGTTTAATAAAGTTCATTGCTAAACGATGTTTTTGACTTTTTCTTTTTATTGTTGTTAGTTGTAAAATTCCTTGTCACGAGCACACTTGATGCCTCGCTTGCGCATCTCGGGATTGTCATGGATGTGGGTGTTAGGGAAGCGTTTGTCCTTGGTCATGTAAATCAGCCCCACAAGGAGCGCTACCGCCACGGCCACAACAACCAGAACCAGAAGCAAAACAATCAGTGTACTCATCTTTGATAATTTCAAAAAAATGACCCGCAAAGTTAGTGATACTTTGCGAGTTTAAGCGCTCCAATTAGCAATTATTTTGTCCAAACTGCCACCACAAGCCCCCAATTTAACAAAAATTCAGAGCGCTAAAGATTAACTAACACTTCCACCCCACCCCGTCGACTGCCCAAGAGGGAAATAAAAAGTAACTCTGTAGCCCCGTCTGTTGTCCCGCTTGTTGCGTTGCAACGCAACAGACACAACAACGCAACAGACAGGTTACCCTGCGGCTCAGTCCAGGATGCGGGGTTCGGGGATTTCACGGCCGCGGCAGAAGCGGACGGCGATGTGGCGGTCGTCGCCAATGTAGATGAAGCGCTCGAGACGTTGGGGCAGTGTGTAGTTGCCGTGGTTGAGGTCGCTGTCGTCAATAACGAGGGCATCGAACTCGTAGCCTGGCTCGAAACTGCCCACCCGACCGAAGAAACTGCCTGCCGACTTGGTGGCAATCCAGAATGCCTCGGAGAGCGAGAGGAAGCGATCGTTCTTGTACTTCTGGTTGTAAAGTTTGCTTACCTGAATGGCATAGACCATCACACGCATGATGCTCATGTCATGGCCTCCGCTGATGTCGCTGCCCAGGCCCACTTTTATGCCCCTGTCGAGGAAGGCGCGGATGGGTGCGATACCGGTTATCAGGTTGATGTTGGACGTGGGACAATGCGCCACCATCACGTTGCGACGGCTCATCAGGTCCAGTTCTTCGGCTTCACTGAAGACGCAGTGCGCCATGATGGTCGGTGTCTGCCCGAACAGGCCGTAGCGGTCGTAGGCGTCGCCATAGAAGCGGCTCTCGGGTTCCAACTCACGCACCAGGGCGATTTCTCCCAGGTTCTCAGACAGGTGGGACTGCACGGGCACCTGGTACTTCTGTGCCTGTTCGCCGCAAACCCGCAGCATGGCTGACGTGCACGAGGGGATGAAACGTGGCGTGAGGATGGGCCGGACGAGACTGTCGGGGTCGTTCCACTCGGCGATGAGCGCCTCGTTAGCGGCCTCGGCTTCATCGACAGTCTCCAGCAGGTCGTCGATGGCGTTGCGGTCCATATTGACCTTGCCGACCAATGCACCCATGCCAGCCTCGCGGAACAGTTCCATGAGCAGGCGCGTGCTCTCAAGGTGGGTGGTGGCGAAGGTAGCGGTGCGCATCGTGCCATAGCGCCACAGGTCGTGCACAAAGCGGCTGTACATGCGCCTGGCGTAGCGCGTGTCACTGTATTTTGCCTCCTCGGGGAAGGTGTAGTTGTTGAGCCATTCCAGCAGTGCCAAGTCCATGGAGATACCCTGGTTGCGGTACTGCCCCGCATGCACGTGCATATCGTTCATGGCCGGAATGAGCAGGCGGTCGCCGTAGTCAATCACCTCTTCGACCTGTTGGCCAAAAGCGTCGGCGCTACTGGCGACATCCACGACGCGGCCGTTCTCGACGCCCACATAGCCTTGTTCCAGAACCTCGAAACGGTCCTTCTCGCGAGTAAAGAGTATATTAGCCTTGTATAGTTTCATAAAGACAGATTATATAACATGTGAATTGATACTGCAAAGATAGCCAAATTTTCCATTCCATGGATTTTTTATTGACAATTGGGTGAAGATTCAGAAAAAAGTAGTAACTTAGCGGGTCAAAACAGGCTTTAATGAGCACAAGTTTATCAACCATAATATTCACTAACATTTTAACCAATTGATTTTACAATGCAAGTAAAAGATCTGAATCCGCAAGCAGTATGGTCGATCTTTGACGAGATCACCAAGGTGCCCCGCCCCAGTGGCAATGAAGAAGGCAAGTTAGACAAAATCCGCGCATGGCTCGTGGACTTCGCCAAGAAACACAATCTGGAGTACAAAATCGACAAGACCGGCAACGTGGCCATCTTCAGGCCCGCGGCTCCCGGCTACGAGAAGTGCAAGGGTATCGTGCTGCAAGGTCACATGGATATGGTCGCCGAGAAAGGTCCCGGCTCGACCCACAACTTTGACACCGACCCCATC
>ONRP01000018.1 GCA_900320245.1 uncultured Prevotellaceae bacterium | reverse complement strand
TCTTGGAGCCGGGCTTCTTGGGGGACAGCATGATGGTCATGCGCTTTCCCTCAAGCACGGGCATCTGGTCGAGTTTGCCATACTCCTCGAGGTCGTTGGCAAATCTCAGCAGCAGCACCGCGCCTTGTTCCTTGAACAGGATGGAACGTCCCTTGAAGAAGACATAACTCTTCACCTTGGCACCTTCCTTGAGGAAACCGATGGCATGTTTCAACTTGAAGTTGTAGTCATGCTCGTCGGTCTGTGGTCCGAAACGGATTTCCTTGACCACGAGTTTGGTGGACTTCGCCTTCTGTTCCTTGGCATGCTTGCGCTGTTGGAACTTGAACTTCTGGTAGTCCATCACGCGGCACACGGGGGGATCCGCCTGCGGGGCAATCAGGATCAGATCCAGTTCCTGCCCTTCGGCGATTTTCAGGGCCTCATCGATCGGATAAATGCCCTGCTCCACGTTGTCACCAACCAGGCGCACCTCTCTTGCGCGAATTTCATCGTTTATCGCATTGGTGTCTTGGTCGTTTTTGCCCGCCATCTTGCGATTGCGGCCTCTGGGCCTGGTGGCATTGCTCGGGCGTTTGGGCCCGGGACGATACGGTTTTTTGTTCATTCAGCAGTTTAAAATAGTTAGTATTATCGTGACAATCAAGCACTTCCATACAGCACACACTGCACGGAAGCGGCTTAAAAGTTGGTCATTTCTGCCACTTCGCGATTAATATCGGCTGCAAAGGTAGTAATTTTTTTCGAACCTTGATCACCTTCGCCCTGTTTTCTTATAGAAACTTCTTCACATCCTGCTTCTTTTTCACCGACAATGAGGAGGTAAGGGATGCGTTTCAGTTCGTTGTCACGGATCTTGCGGCCGATTTTCTCGTTGCGGTCATCGACGATGGCACGCACGTCGAGTTTGTTCAACTCGTCAGCCACATGGTGGGCATAGTCGTTGAACTTCTCGCTGATAGGCAGCACGACACACTGGTCGGGCACGAGCCACAGCGGCAACTTGCCGGCGGTGTGCTCGAGCAGCACGGCCACGAAGCGTTCCAGCGAGCCGAAGGGGGCGCGGTGGATCATCACGGGACGGTGCTTCTGGTTGTCGGCGCCGGTGTACTCGAGTTGGAAACGCTCGGGCAGGTTGTAGTCCACCTGGATGGTACCCAACTGCCAGCGGCGGCCAAGAGCATCCTTGACCATGAAGTCGAGTTTGGGACCGTAGAAGGCGGCCTCGCCGGTCACCTGCTTGGCCACCAGGCCCTTCTCTTCACAGGCCTCGACGATAGCACGTTCAGCCTTCTCCCAATTCTCGTCGGTTCCCACATACTTCTCCCTGTTGTTGGGGTCGCGCAACGAGATCTGAGCCTCATACTGGAAGCCGAACACGCGGAAGATAAACGAAATGATATCCATCACACCAAGGAACTCCTGCTTCAACTGGTCAGGGGTGCAGAACAGGTGAGCATCGTCCTGGGTGAAACTGCGCACGCGGGTCAGGCCGTGCAACTCACCACTCTGCTCGTAGCGGTAAACGGTACCGAACTCGGCATAGCGGATGGGCAGGTCACGGTAACTGCGGGGTGCGGTCTTGTAGATCTCGCAGTGGTGGGGGCAGTTCATGGGTTTGAGCATGTACTCCTCGCCCTCCTCGGGGGTGGTGATGGGGCGGAACGAGTCCTTGCCGTATTTAGCATAGTGGCCGCTGGTCACATACAGCAGTTTGTTGCCGATGTGCGGCGTGATCACCTGCTGGTAGCCGTAGCGTTTCTGGATCTTGGCGAGCATGTCCTGCAGGCGGTTGCGCAGGGCGGCACCCTTGGGCAGCCACAGGGGCAGGCCCTGGCCCACGTTGGGCGAGAAGGCAAACAGTTCCATCTCCTTGCCGATCTTGCGGTGGTCGCGCTTCTTGGCCTCCTCGAGCAGCACGAGGTACTCCTCGAGCATCTTCTTCTTGGGGAAGGTGATGCCATACACGCGCGTCAGTTGCGGGCGGGTCTCGTCGCCGCGCCAGTAGGCACCGGCAAGCGACATCACCTTGATGGCCTTGATGGCACCCGTCGAGGGGATGTGCGGGCCGCGGCACAAGTCGGTGAAGTTGCCCTGGGTATAGGTAGTGATGTGACCGTCTTCCAGGTCATTGATGAGTTCGCACTTCAGGGTCTGGCCCTTGTCACCGAAGAACTTCAAGGCGTCGGCCTTGCTGATGTCGGCGCGCACAACGGCCTCGTTCTTCTGTGCGAGTTCAGTCATCTTCTTCTCAATCTTGGCGAAGTCGGCATCGGTCAAGGGGGTGCCGCCGGTATCGATGTCATAGTAGAAACCAGTCTCTACTGCCGGGCCAATACCGAACTGCACGTTGGGGTACAGTTCCTGCAGGGCCTCGGCCAACAGGTGTGCCGACGTGTGCCAGAAGGCGTGCTTGCCCTCGGCGTCTTCCCACTTGAAGAACTTGATATCGCCATCCATACAAATGGGGCGTGAGATATCCCATTCCTCGTCGTTTAATGATGCGGCCAGCACGTTGCGTGCAAAGCCTTCGCTAATACTCTTGGCAATGTCCAGAGGAGTCACTCCGTCCTCGTATTGACGTACATTGCCGTCAGGAAACTTGATGTTGATCATATTAAGTATTTGATAATTAAATGTTTGCGTCGTACCCTACAACAGTACAACAATTTAAACTGCAAAGTTAACACAACTTTACAACACGGCAAAACGAAAAATGAGAAATTCTCTCCAGCCGCGATAATTGAAATCGCAATTGATATCGCAGAGCGGCAGTCTCCCGTTTCACGGACTGACAAATCAAAAAAAATAACCTTCATTGATTTTGCAATTTAAGGAAATTTGATTATTTTTGCACTGATTTTTTAAGCATAATATTAACCTTAAACCATTTTTTATGAAGAAATTGCTACTAACCTTCGCTGCGTTTGCGGTCGCATTTGGCGCATCCGCACAATTTAGCCTGACTCCGAAGGACCCCACTGATGTGGTGTGGCAAGACTTTGGAAGCAGTGTCCTTGGTCAGTCTAATCTGAAGTTCAAAATCAACCTCAAAGATGCGACATTTGGCTTAGATCTTAATCCTGCGAATGTCAGTTACAGCATTTTTACCGATGATGACCAGATTTTCACTTTCACTGTAGACGAATATGGTTCTATGGATGGAATCACTGAGGACATGACCGAAATCCCTTACGGTTTTGGCAAGCACAGCATGAATGATTCTATCGTGTTTTTCTACCGCACAAACAACGAGAATCCTCCATTCTTTACTGAGCGCATCGGCATTCAGGTGTACTACAACTTCAATGGCACCAAGACTGCCTCCAACATCGTTTATACTTACCTTGAGAGTGTGACTCCCGCAACACCCGCTAATGCCACCGACCTGGTGTGGACCCCAGGTGACGGCACCGATTGGTCTTCAAAATTTGAATTTGATATCATCCCGCCGGTTGATGTAGACGGTAATGCCTTGCTGCAGTCCAATGTATCCTACTCCATCTTCTACGACTATGACCAGCCCTACACTTTCCTCTATGAAGAATATGGTCCCTATGACTATCTCCATGGAATGACGGGCGACATGACCGAGATACCCTTCTCGCTCATACATGGTTACATTACGCCGGGAGCGATTCACTTCTTACATGAACCTGACTTCTGGCGCATCGGCGTTCAGGTTTACTACACAATTGATGGAGTGCGCAGCGCTTCCGACATCGTCTACCTCGTGATTGGTGAAGAACCCGAATACATGCGCGGCGACGTGGACGATGACAACGACGTGGACATCGACGACGTGACCCGCCTGATTGATGTTGTGCTGGGCAAGCAGGTAACCTATAATGCCGCTGCGGCCGACTGCAACACCGAGACGGGTGACGGCAGTGTTGACATCGATGATGTTACCGCACTGATCAACCGCGTGCTCACTGGCTCCTGGAATTGATCACCTATCGCTGGGTTTAGTGTTTAGAGGGCGTTTGCGTTGCAGCCCCTCACCCTGAAACACTAAAGATAAAAGAGGCTGAATCGCCAAATGATTCAGTCTCTTTGTTCTTTTTGCATGCGCAGTCGTCACTTGGAGGCCGGTTCTGTGGACTCCTGCTTGTAGGGATTGGACTTGATCAGTTTGGAATCGGGTTCGATATTGATGACGAGGATTTTGGTGTTGCCGCGCCGCTCGATGGCAATAGTGAAATTGATATTAACGATTTGACTGACTTGATTGACACTGTCCTCGGTGTCTAATCAAGTGACTTTCGTGTGATATAAAAACAATGCGTGGGCCCAAACGGGTCAGCGCATTGTTTGGGGAATTACCAGCCGGAACAGGTGCCGTGGGAGCGCAGCGCGCTCGACGACCTGCTGCAGACTGCAGCCGAGGCTTGTAATGTAGGCGGTTTTTAAAGCAATCCTAATTTTTCGTGATGCTCTTGAGCATAGGCATAATCTGAGGCTCAATCTCAGCGGCATTTTCAACAGGATAACTGAAATCGCCCGTCACGCCGGCATCAGATGCCATGAAGACAATGAAGAAGGTACATACTTGTCCACCATCTTCATCCACACCTTTAAAGGTCATGATTTTGCCATCAATCCTGGGCGGCTCAAACTGATAGAGACTCGACGACTCCATTCCGGTCAGGCCCTGATAGTATTCCTGGTAATCAGCGGGATCCCAAGGCATTTCGCTGAATGTGACATTCAGAGTGATACCGATATCGTCATTGGTTGCGGTGAGCATACCCATCTCGGTATCGGCGTACGATTCCTGCACAATATCAGGATAAGTCATGGTAAACTTGTCACTGACGAATGTGTTGCCACCCGTCTGGGCGGCAGGTGCCACACTTGGCTGGTTGCCGACAGAGGCATCGGCCGCTCTCATTTCATCACTGGCTTTAGCATAACCACCACACGGCACTGCCAAGAGAGCGCAAATGGCGAACATCGTAAATATAACTCTTTTCATAATAACTGTATTTATGCCTTAATTCCACAGCACTTTTGATTAAACCTTATAACACCCTGGCCAACAACAAGTTTATTAATGGCGCCACTGCGACAGGGATTTCGCCTCATCCAGTGCTGCAAACAGAAACCGGGCAAAAACCTCTCTCACGATATGGCAAATGTACAACAATCATCTGACATTATCAGCCTTCACGAGTGGCTTTTTTTTGATTCTCAAGCAGACTGAGCGCAGGTGGCTGCACTTGATCATCGAGAGGCATCGTGACAAAATGGGCAGTGGGCACCCTTTTGGTGCAGAAATAGATGAAACTACACTTAAATTGTAGTACCTTTGCAACAGTCAAAAAAACAGGTCATTTAATCACTCAACAGACCAACGGATGAGCAACACTGCGGCCATAGCACTGATGCAACAGCAACGGCATCTGCTCCAGGTGGAATACCAGGAGGAGAAGGAGGCCTATCGGCTGCTGACCGAGAGCATCGGGCTGGCCCGCAAGGTCACCCGCGGTGACGCTTGGTTCCCGCTGCACCCTGGCCGCACCTATTACAACTCGGTCAACCAGTACTGCATCGAGGTGACCAGGCAGGGCGACGAGGAAATCGACCACAACTTCGAATATGGTAAGCCGGTGGTCTTCTTCAGCGCCGAGGCACCCGCCGGCGACCTGAAACAGGCGACGGGCATCCGCTTTTTCGGCTTCACGGGCACCGTCTCCTATGTCGACGGCAACCGCATGGTCGTGGCCATCCCCGAGGGGCACACGCTCGAACTGCAGAACTCGCCGTTGCCGCTGGGCGTGCAACTGTTCTTTGACGAGACGAGTTACCGCTTCATGTTTGACGCCCTGGAGCGCGTCATGAATGCCAAGGGCACGCGGCTGGCCTACCTGCGCGACATGTTCTACAGCCACCAGCCGGCGGGGACGTTCACCTTTGACGCGATGCGGTTCCCGTGGCTCAACGCGAGCCAGGAGCGCGCCGTCAACGATGTGCTGCGGGCCAAGGACGTGCGTGTGCTGCACGGACCGCCGGGCACGGGCAAGACGACGACGCTGGTCGAGGCCATCAACGAGACCCTCAAGCGCGAGACCCAAGTGCTGGTGTGCGCCCAGAGCAATACCGCGGTGGACTGGATCAGTGAGAAACTGGTGGACTGCGGTATCCCCGTGCTGAGGCTGGGCAATCCCACCCGTGTCAACGACAAGATGCTGAGTTTCACCTATGAGCACCGCTTTGCCGACCACCCTGACTATCCCAAGTTGTGGCAGGTGAGGCGCACCATGCGTGAAATGAGGCGCCGTCGCCGTGAGAGCGGCGAGCGTTTCCACCAGAAAATCGAGCGGCTCAAGGAGGTGGCTGTCGAACTCGAGGTGCGCATCAACGCCGACATCTTCGGGCAGGCACGCGTCATCGCGTCCACCCTCGTCGGGGCGGGCAACAAGTTGCTAGACGGGCACAAGTTCGGCACACTGTTCATCGACGAGGCGGCCCAGGCGCTCGAGGCGGCCTGCTGGATTCCCATCCGCCGTGCCAGCCGCGTAATCTTCGCCGGCGACCATTGCCAGTTGCCGCCCACGGTCAAGAGCCTCGAGGCCCTGAAAGGCGGCCTGGGCACGACGCTCATGGAGCGCATCGTCAACAACAAACCCGAGTGTGTCTCGCTGCTCGAGGTGCAGTATCGCATGAACGACGAAATCATGCAGTTCAGCAGCGACTACTTCTACCACGGCCAGATGAGGTCGGCCCCCGAGGTGGCCCACCGCGTCATCCACGAGGGCGATGCCCCCATCCTGTGGTTCGACACGTCGGCCATCAACCTGGGCGAGGACGAGCAGGACAATTTCCGTGAACAGTTCATCGGCGAGACCTTCGGCCGCGTCAACAAGGGCGAGGCGGGCCTCACCCTGAGCCTGCTGCAGATTTATTTCCAGCGCGTGGGCAAGCAATATATCCTTGACAACCGCATCGACGTGGGCATCATCTCGCCCTACCGCGCCCAGGTGCAGTACATCAAGCGGCTGATCAGGAAACGCGCCTTCTTCAAGCCTTTCCGCCACCTGATCACGGTCAACACCGTCGACGGCTTCCAGGGCCAGGAGCGCGACGTGATTCTCATCTCGCTGGTACGCGCCAACGACATGGGCCAAATCGGCTTTCTGCGCGACCTGCGCCGCATGAACGTGGCCATCACGCGCGCCCGCATGAAACTGTTCATCCTGGGCGATGCCCCCACCATGACTCGCCACCCCTTCTACCGGCGGCTGTTCAACTACATCCAGCGTGTCCGCGGCATCCAGGGCAGCGACAACCCGTAAAAAAGCATCCTTTCCGCTTGTTATCGATGGTGATGTAGGGCCTCGCCTTGGCGTGGCCGCAGCCAGCGGCAACCCATAAGTAAAGAGGGAAGGCAATCCGGTGTGACAGCCTTCCCTCTGTGAATTTTCAGCGGGCTGATGCCGTTATTGTTTAATCACGGCATATTTCTTGGAAACCCAGTAGGCGTTGCCCTTGAACTGGATTTTGAACCAATCGCCCTTTTCGCCAAGATATTTGAAGCGGTCACCATCGTTGGCCCTCAAACCGGAGTCCTTGCCGCCGGGGGTCTTTCTCATGATCACCCTGTCGCCGGTAACGACCACAAATTTCTCGGTCTGCTCCTGCGAGATGCGCTCAACATATTTCGACGAAATGTAGTAAATGTTATCGCCATACTGAACCGAGTACCAGCCATCGTCATAACTGTACCACTCCAGTTTGTCGCCTTTGTCCATTCTCAGGCCCGAGTCGGCACCGCCGGGAGCCATCCTCAGCCTTACGCTGTTACCGGTCACTCTGAGCCATCCACCGGCAAATACCGAAACGGCCACGAATGCGAACAACACCGTTAAAAGTAATCTTGCTTTCTGCTTCATAATCTTATGGGTTTAAATATTAATAACTATGTTGCAAAATAAGCATAAAAAATTTGTATTTCCAAATTTTTCGGCCGATTTTCTTACGATTCACTTCCCTGCGGGCTGCTGTCGCATCTTTTTGAGCCAGTAGCGGTAGCCCAGAACGGCCATCACCGTGTAGAAGGCGTAGAGGCAAGCCGTGAACGGGATCTGCTTGTACACGTAGAGCACGGCGCACACGAGGTCAACGACGAGCCACAGCAGCCACTGCTCGGCATACTTCTTGGCCAGTGCCCACAGGGCCACCATGCTCAGCGCCGTGGTGAAACTGTCGCACAGGGGCACGCTGCTGTCGGTGAAGGTGACCAGCACCCAGTAGATGCCGGCCCACAGCGCCAGCCCGATGAGCGTGACGGGCAGCACAAGCCGCAGCGGGAAACGCGTGATGGGACGCTCGGCTGCCTGCTCCCCTGCCCCGGCATCGCGGCTGCGCACCCACCGCCACATGGCGTAGCCATAGACGGCGGCCAGGACATAGTACACCTCCATGCCGAAGTCAGCATACAGGCCGCGCTCCCAGTACAGGTAGCCGTGCACGATGGGCATGACGACGCTCACCAGCCACAGCCAGATGCTCGCCTTGAACTCGAGCCACAGGTAGATGAGGCCAAGCACCAGGCCCGCCATGTCGACGGCCTTGACCCAGGTGAAATCACTGAAATATTGCACTATCGCGTCCATCATCGTCTCAATCATCTAGATGATCTAGTAAATCCAGTTTATCTGGAAAAATCAGAACCTCAACGTCACGTGGCCCAGGGCGTTGATGCCCGCCATGGGATAGAAGCGCGGGTCGCTGTACAGGTTGTACTGTGCGTCCTTGCTGCCGCCAGGATACAGGGCGCAGGTCTGCGAGTAGCCGTTGGTCTCGTACTTCTCGTCCAGCAGGTTGTAGATGGTGGCACCCACGGTCACGCTGCGCAGGTGCGGCAACTTGAAGGTGTAGGCCAGGTCCAGGTTGTTGACAAAGTAGGGGTCGAGCGAGTCCTCTTTGCGCTCAAAGTTGTCGAGGTACTGGCGCGACACGTACTGCGACTGCAGCATGGCGGTAAAGCCCTTGTAGTCCAGGGCAATCATGCTGCCCACGGTCACGCTGGGCGAGAAGGCGATGGTCTTGTCGCCGGCATGGATCTCGGTCTGGGTCCACATGTCGTCCCACGTGTCGGCGTCATAGTCGCTCACGTAGCCCACATAGTCCTTGATGCGGTTGCGCGACAGCGTGGCGTTCACGTCCCAGCGCAGCCAGTCGGTGAAGCGGTAGCCCGCCATCAGTTCCACACCCATGCGGTAACTGTCGGGGACGTTCTCGGCCATCAGTTCGCCGATCTCGTTGATTTTGCCGTTGAGCACCAACTGGTCCTTGTACTTCATGTAGTAGAGGTTGACCCCGGCGGCGAAACGGCCGCTGCGCAGTTCGTAGCCGGCCTCCCAGTCATAGAGTTTCTCGCTCGTGGGATGCTTCACCAGCGGACCGTCGTTGTAGTTGTTGCGCGTGGGCTCCTTCTGGGCGACGGCAAACGAGGCATAGAAGCGGTTGTGCTCGTTCATCTGCCAGTTCAGACCCGCCTTGGGGTTGAAGAAGTCAAACGGCTCGTCGATGTCCAGCACCTGCAGGTGCTCGGGGCTGGCGGTCCAGTCCCACTTGTCGTTATCGCCCCTCATGCGATAGCCGATGTGGCGGTACTGCAGGTCGGCATAGGCGCTCAGGCCGCCCGTGATCACATAGTTACCCTTGATGTAGACGTTGAAGTCGTTCTTGCGGGCATAGTTGCGGTAATACTCGTGGTCGGGTGCCAGCGGACTGGTGTAGTTCTCGACCCAGATGACCTGGCCGTAGTGGTCGTTAGTGTAGCGGTTGATGCCGCCACCCAGTGTGGCTGCCAGGCGCTCGCCGGTGTACTGCAACGAGAACACCCCGCCGCCAAAGCCGCTGTCCAGGCATTTCTTGCGCACCAGGCTCGCCTTCTTGCTCGTGCCCTCGGGCGTCACCACGGGCTCCAGGCCATACTCCTTGAGCGTGCGCGCGTTCTTGTATTCCTGGTAGTAGCCGTAGCCGTCGGTATAGTGCAGCGCCACGTTGAGTTTCCACTCGGGGTTGAACGTCTGGTTCCAGATCAACTGGTAGTGGGTCTGACGGTAGATATCTTTCTGATCCTTGTAAAAGCCCGTCACCTTGCCGTCGTGCTTGATTTCGCCGTTGGGGTTATAGGTGCGGTTGTCCTTCAGGTCATCGCGGCTGATGCCGTCCCAGGCGTGGTAGGTGTCTTCCTTGCCGCCGAAGGTGATGAAACGCAGCGACGTGCCGCCGCCGAAGTAGCCCAACTGGCCATAGTAACTCAGCAGTTCGCTGCTCGCGCGGTCACGGTAGCCGTCACTGCCGATGTGAGACAGGCGCGCCTCTATCGACCAGTGGTCCCCCAGCAGGCCACTGCCCACACGCAGCGTTTCCTTGTTGGTGTTGAACGAGCCGTAACTGCCCGACACCTCGGCAAAAGCATCGCGTGAAAAGCCCTGGGTACGCATATTGACACTCGCACCAAAGGCGCCCGAGCCGTTGGTCGAGGTGCCCACACCACGCTGAACCTGAATGTCACGCACCGACGAGGCAAAGTCCGGCGTGTTCACCCAGAAAACGCTATGGCTCTCCGAGTCATTCAACGGGATGTCGTTCACCGTGACGTTGATGCGGGTGGCATCGGTGCCGCGCACGCGCATCGACGTGTAGCCCACGCCGGCACCCGCGTCGCTCGTGGTGATCACGCTCGGCGACATCGACAGCAGGAACGGGATGTCCAGGCCATGGTTCACGGCGGCAATCTGCTTGCCCGTCACATTGGAATACGCTACAGGAGTGTTCTCACTGGCACGCGTGCCCAGCACCTCCACCTCGCTCAGCGTGATGGTGGGCACCGTGTCGGTTGCCGCGGGCTGTGCCACTGCGGCAAGGGTTGCCATCGTTGCGGCAACCGTCAACAAAGTCTTCTTCATTGTTTTAATTAAATAAGTTGTTCTCTACGCCGGCATTGTCCGGATCAGATCCGATGGGTATGTTCTCAGCCCCTGATACTGCGGGGCACCCCAAACTCATTGAATCACGCGACAAAGATAGTGCAAGCCGAATACAATGGCAAAAAAATACGGTTTTTTTTGCCATTGTTGAGGCGCAGCCTATCTTCGCCGAAGGCAACAGTAGCGCTTTTTCGGCAACATGCACTGATGAGGCTCGCAAAATCTTGTTTCCTGACAGTTTTTTCACTACCTTTGCAACGTCCTTTTGAGACCATAACAACGCTATCCACCAAGACAACAGTT
This sequence comes from uncultured Prevotellaceae bacterium, assembly GCA_900320245.1. Classification (GTDB taxonomy): domain Bacteria; phylum Bacteroidota; class Bacteroidia; order Bacteroidales; family Muribaculaceae; genus Sodaliphilus. Next base: position 46,176 of record ONRP01000018.1, on the reverse strand, counting down.
GCGCCCGACACTGATCTAGGGCATCAATATTATGGACTACAACCAACCTATTCAGCCGCCACCGACTCAGCAGCAATTCAACCACCTGGTCGAAGTCAAAGACAACTTGTTGCGCATGAACGCCAAATTAGTCATTGGCAACATCAGCGGCAACGCCATTAGCGGTTTGATCGGCAGCCTCATTTTATTAGTTCCTCTAGGAATTCTTGCCAACATGAAAATCGGCCTGGGATGGCCGGTCATCATCGCCGTTTGGTTAATTTTCATGGCGTCATATCTGGCCGATATCATCATCGCCAGCCCCATCAGTAAAAACGAAATAGACAACACGCCGATACCCGAATTACGCTCGAGGTTGCTGAAATACACCCAGCGCGACAAGATTGCAAGCGCAATCTACATCCCCCTCTATCTCGTTGTCTTCGTTTGGCTGGCCAACGCGCTGCGCAAGGCCGTGTACCTCTTTGTCGATGATCTTGGCGGATTCAGACCCGGGGCAGCCGACTCAGCCTCCGAATTGGCTTTTTGGATTATCATGGGCATTGGCATTATCTTCATCATTGGAATCATCGTCAAAACTTTCATCTCCACACCCAAAACCATCAATCAGATGGTCCAAATCATCGACTATGCCAACGGCAATAGCAGCACAATGCCCAGCATGGATTAACGGCACCCAACGCCACACTCAACACAGCGGGCCCACGCCCGCTTTTTTTATCTCCATGAACCCTCCCGATGAAGCACCACCCCCGCCCCTGTCACCTGATAAAAGGAAGACAAGAAAGACAAGAAGGACTATGGCATCCGCACCCCCGCAAAAACTGCCTGCGGATTAAACGGATTTATTGGATTTTGGCTGCCGCACTCCAGCAAAAACTGCCTGCGGATTAGACGGATAATAATGATGACTGCCTAATTTCTGTTATTGAGGGTCGTCGCACAGCGCCGACACGGGGGACCTTGGTCTATCTGACTCCACTAATTTCTGCTATTGAGGGTCGTCGCAAAGCGCCGACACGGGGAACCTTGGTCTATCTGACTCAACTAATTTCTGCTATTGAGGGTCGTCGCACAGCGCCGACACGGGGAACCTTGGTCAATCTGACTCCACTAATTTCTGCTATTGTGGGGTCGTCGCACAGCGCCGACACGGGGAACCTTGGTCTATCTGACTCCACTAAATACTGCTATTTTAGATTTGTACGAGCCACGCTTGTACTATGGGACAAGGTGGCTGAGGTTGGGGTGGCGGGTGCGCGATGGCATCGCGCAATACGGGACTGTGGCCTTAGGTGCATGGGTCGGGGGAAGTGTTAAAAGCAACAATTGGCTTGTTCTTGTCTGGGGTCAGAATTCGGTCGTAGTATCCTGTTTGTAAGTGGTTTAGGAGCGCTTGGCTGTGGATGTCGCTTCCCGTCAAAAAGCACGAAGTGCGAGGGTCGGGCATTTCTCTCATTACCGGGGTGGCAGAGTAGTCTCCCGTTGCAGGGTCGCGGGTAATGATACCTCTGATGAGCGCATTGGATATGAGAAAGCGAGCGCGGTTAAATTTGGCAAGACGGATGAGGTGACTGGTGACGTTTGACATAAGTTCGTCGGGTTTGACGGAGTCCCCGTCAGAGATTATGCCAGAGAAGATGTCTTGCAAAGTTAGTGTGTCGATGTAGTCTTGTGATGCGGAAACTCGTTGCGGGGCTATGACGACCTCCTGTGGCAGATTACGATCGTTGAGCGTGAATGTGAACTCGTAAGGAGTCTGTACCATGGCCTTGTAGGAAGTGACCGTAGATGTTGCGCCATGGTCGATGACGCGGAAGATGTTGGTTGCTATTCCAAACAATTCCGTTCCAAGCAGTCCCGTAGTATTCTTGACTTTGCCGATGAGGTTGTGCGCGATGGCGCAAACAGCAACATTGTAGAGTGATGTGATTTCCCGCAGAAAAGCGACGAAGTCGTTTGTGTCACGATGTCCCGCAAAGGGAATGAGGTGGTCAATGTCGTTGATGACGATGAAATTGGGTCTGAAGTCGCGCACTGCATCGATGACAAGATCGACGACTAGGCTGCATTGGTCTTTGAAAGACCCAAGACAGTCAAGGCACATCATCCTGAAGTTGTCGCTGTTGAGTTTGCAGTTCTGCTTGAATTCCTGCATTATGTTAGCAACAGAGTGGATGGAGTTGACAGAGTCAATCCACATGACCCTTCCCCCCTTGAGTTCAGTATTGAGACTCGGAGCAAAAGGGTATTGTCCACCATTTAGAATTGCCGTAGCGAGCATTTTGGCATAATGATGTGTGCGAGAATGGCTGCACCCCGTGACAAGTGTAATCTCATGGTTTAGCACGACCGGTATGCCGCAGTTAGAGACCAATGGCGTCGCTCCGAATTCGGAGAGATCGGTTTCGCATGTGAAGACGCACTTCTGTTGTGGGTCTTCGAAAACGGGTTTGCGTAAATAGATGCATCGGTTTTCGAACATAGTGTTTCTCAGGTTTTATGAATTAATAAAGTTAATGAATGGAGCAAAGATAATGGAGTGGGTCGTGTTTGTCCATGCTAAAAAGTTTTTTAGGTTGCACTTCTTGCCGTTTCGTCAACAAACCACTACCTTTGTAAGTTCAAACAGCAAAGAACGCGACGAGATGAATAAACGCGACAAGAAGATATCCAAAGCCGCAGGCGAGTTTGCCAAGCGTTGGGAAGGCCGTGGCTACGAGAAAGGCGAGAGCCAACTGTTCTGGACAGAACTGTTGACCGAGGTTTTCGGTATCGAGAGCCCCTCGACCTTTATCCGTTTTGAGGAACAGGTGAAACTCGATGCCACCAACTTCATCGACGGCCACATCCCCTCGACTCGCGTGATGATAGAGCAAAAGAGCCTTGGCAAAGACTTGCGTGCTCCCATTGTGCAGAGCGACGGCAAGAAACTCGACCCCTTTGAGCAGGCCAAGCGTTATGTGACCAACCTGCCGCTGAGCGAGCATCCCCGCTGGATTGTGACCTGCAACTTTGCCGAGTTTCTCGTTTATGACATGGAGCACCCCCTTGCCGAGCCCGAGCAGATTTTCCTGAAAGACCTGGCCAAGGAATACTACCGCCTTTTCTTCCTCGTCGAGACCAAAGCGCAACACCTGACCAAGGAGATGCAGGTGTCGATGCAGGCTGGCGCTATCGTGGGCAAACTCTATGACGCGCTTCTCAAGGAGTATAAAGACCCCACCAATCCCGAGTCGTTGCGCTCGTTGAATGTGTTGTGCGTGCGGTTGGTATTCTGTCTTTACAGCGAAGATGCCTGCATCTTTGGCAAGCATGATATGTTCCACGACTACCTGGTGCGCTATGACACGATGGATATGCGCAATGCGCTAATCCGCCTGTTCAAGATTCTCAACACTCCCATCGCCGAGCGCGACCCCTACCTGCAGGACGACCTGGCCGCCTTCCCCTATGCCAGTGGAGGCCTGTTTGAGGGCGACATCGAGATACCCCGCCTGAATGAAGAAATTCGCGACCTGCTGTTGCGCCATGCCTCGCTCGACTTTGACTGGAGCGAGATTTCGCCCACCATCTTCGGTGCCGTGTTCGAGAGCACCCTGAATCCCGAGACGCGTCGCAGTGGCGGTATGCACTACACCAGTGTCGAGAACATCCACAAGGTCATCGACCCCTTGTTCCTGAATGACCTGCGCCAGGAGTTGGATGACATCCTTGCCGAGCCCGTTCTCAAGCAGCGCCAAAAGCGCCTGAGAGAATACCAAGACCGTTTAGCCTCGCTGACATTCCTGGACCCCGCCTGCGGCAGCGGCAATTTCCTTACCGAGACCTACCTGTCGCTGCGCCACCTCGAGAACCGCGCCATCCGTGCGCTCTATGAGGGACATTCCATGTTCATTGGCGGTGATGACTTTATTAATCCCGTCAAGGTGAGCATCTACCAGTTCCACGGCATCGAAATCAACGACTTTGCAGTTACCGTAGCCGCTACCGCCCTGTGGATCAGCGAGGCGCAGATGCTGGCCGAGACCGAGCGCATCGTTTCGCACGACTTTGAATTCCTTCCGCTTAAGGACTATCCCAACATCCACGAGGCCAACGCCTTGCGCATCGACTGGCGCAGCCTGTTTACCCCCGCAACGCAGGATGTTGCTGTTGAAAACAACATAGAAGAAACAACTGAATCTTCTGAAAATTCTGAAATTCGTCTCCCTGACTATATCATGGGCAATCCCCCGTTTATCGGCTATTCGTTGCAAACCAAGTCGCAAAAAGAGGATATCTTGAGCGTCTTTGTTGACAGCAAGGGCAAGCCTTTTAAGACTGCAGGCAAAATTGATTATGTCGCTGGCTGGTACTATAAAGCGGCTCAACTGATGCAGGGCACAAACATTCATGCCGCCCTTGTTTCCACCAATAGTATAACCCAAGGCGAGCAAGTGGCTGCGATTTGGAAACCCTTGAAAGACCTGTTCAATATCAAGATAAACTTTGCTTATAGAACATTCCGTTGGGATAGCGAGGCCTCAATTAAAGCCCACGTTCACTGTGTCATTATCGGCTTTAGTGTTGAAGACAAGAAAGACAAAAAGGACAAATTATTGTTTGATAATGGCAGTGTTAACTATGTCAAAAATATCAATGGTTATTTGATTGACGCACCCGATATTTATATAGAAAGCAGAAAACAACCGTTATGTAATGTGCCTGAAATGGTTACAGGGAATCGACCTGCCGACGGTGGACATCTTATTATTGAGGCTAAAGACTATGATGACTTCATTAATAGGGAACCTGATGCTAAGAAGTATATAAAAAGATTGTTAGGTGCTGTTGAATTCATAAATAATAAAAAGAGATGGTGTTTATGGTTACCAGGGGTCTCACCTGCTGAATTGCGCAAGATGCCATTGGTGATGAAAAGGATAGAAGCTTGCAAAGAAGACCGTGAGAATGCACCTGATGAAGGCAGAAGAAAGCTAGCTATGACACCCCATTTGTTTAGAGAACAGCTGAATCCCGAAACAAGTATTGTTATTCCTGTTGTTTCGTCTGAACGAAGAAGATATGTTCCTATGGCATATTTAGACAAGGATGTCATATGTACAGATAGGATTAAGTTTCTTCCTGAAGCTAGTATTTATCACTTTGGAATACTAAATTCTAGTGTTCATATGGCTTGGATGAGGGCGGTTTGTGGACGATTAAAAAGTGATTATAATTATAGCAAGGATGTCGTTTACAACAATTTCCCGTGGCCCGAAGTCAGCGAGGAGCAGCGTGAGCAGATAGCAAAGACGGCGCAGGGCATCTTGGATGCACGGGCGCTGTATCCCGACTCATCGTTGGCCGACCTGTATGACCCCGTAACCATGCCGATAGAACTGCTAAAGGCGCACCGCGAGAATGACCATGCCGTGATGGCCGCCTACGGCTTCCCCGCCACGTTGACCGAGAGCGACATCGTCGCCCGCCTCTTCGACCTCTATTCGCAACTCACCAAACAATAATAAACACAACAACAAAACAACAACTAGCACTAATATCGCAAGACAATCTAAGAGTCTTACGTGATTTTGCTATTGTGGAGTCGCCGCACAGCGGCGACACGGGGGACCTTGCTCTTCACTCACATGGGTGCGCGATGGAATCGCGCAATACGGGACATTACGGCTTGCACTAATGTTGCCTGCGGCGAAGATAGGCGGCGCCATGACATAAAAAATGAAAAAGTGGTCTTTTTCATTTTGTTCTGTCCATGGCTTGCATTATCGTTGCCAGCAGCGAAATTAGGCTGCGGTTCGGAAATGCTCAAATAAATTTGGCATTTCACTCACCTTGCACTAATTTTGCAGAGTAATAGTTAGTGATGTGAAAAGACGATTGGAAAGATGAGTGGAAGTGACGACATGCTGTACCGTTGCCCGCGTTGCGGCTACCTGATGAGGGGACCCAACGAGGAGGGGGAATTTGACTACGAGAAGGCCTTCTGGGTGTCGGCTTTCCTAGACCACTTCTGGGGGTTCCTGGCCGGCCTGCGCGGCAAGAACTACTTCAGGACCGAATGTCCACGATGCGGCAAGTCGTTCACCGTCAAGAGATAATAACCAAAATGATTCAAAGGATATGAAGAAGAGATTGCTGATTGCCCTGGTGGCACTGTTGAGCATAGTGATTGCTGCTGATGCCTGCACGTCGGCCATCGTGAGCGGCAAGTTGACGGCCAACGGGCGTCCGCTGATGTGGAAGAACCGCGACACCAACGACCTGAACAACCGCGTGGAACGCATCAAGGGCCACGACGGGCTGATGGAGTTTGTGGCGCTGTTCGATGCGCGCGACCTGAACGACACGGCGGCCTGGATGGGCTTTAACGAGGCGGGATTCGCCATCATGAACACGGCGTCCTATAACCTGAACGGCAACGACGGCGTGAAGAACATGGACCGCGAGGGCGAACTGATGCGCTACGCGCTGGAACGCTGCAAGACGGTGGACGACTTTGAGAACCTGCTGAAGACGCGGCCCAAGCCGCTGGGCGTGGAGGCCAACTTCGGCGTGATCGACGCGCAGGGCAACGGCGCCTACTTCGAGACGGGCAACTACAAATATGTGAAATTTGACCTGGCCGACGCCCCCGAGGGCATCCTGACGCGCACCAACTACAGTTACAGCGGCGCGAAGGACAAGGGCATGGGCTACGTGCGCGAGAAGAACGAGAAATCGCTGCTGGCACCGCACATCGCCGCCCAGGACATCACGCCGGCGGTGTTCACCGAGGAACTGTCGCGCACGTTCTACAACTCGCTCATCGGCAAGGACTACACACGCAGCGGCGACACGTGGATTGTGGACCAGGACTTCATCCCGCGCCGCATCTCGAGCGCCAGCGTGGTGATTGAGGGCATCGTGCCGGGCGAGAATCCGCGCCTGACGACGATGTGGATTGCCCTGGGCTATCCCCCCTGTGCCGAGGTGTATGCCGTGTGGGTGGGCGAAGACGGTGTGGCCCCCGAACTGACAGGCACGACGGCCGAGAACCACTCGGTGCAGTGCGATAAGGTGAACAAGCGCAAGGAGGAGGTCTTTCCCGTGGTGCGCGGCAACGGCAAGCAGTACCTGAACCTGTCGAAACTCTATAACAACGAGGGCACGGGCTACTGCCAGACGCTGACGCTGAAGAACCGCCAGGCCTACAAGCGCGGCTATGAGGAAATCGCCCGCCGCCGCGCGATGTACGCCAAGAAAAAGAAAAAATAAAGCAACGGTTCAAACAACGGTATTCAACCAAACAACAATTCAAACAACTCAAACTATCAATGAACAACTTGAACAACATTTTTTTAATTACATCAATCCTGTTGTTTGGGTTGTTCCAAGTTGTTCATGTTGTTTGAAAGAGAGATTTGTTTGATTGCAAATGATACGATTAGATGAGGTTTGATGGAGGCAGAGTGACGGCTGGGGCCTATATGCGGCACCTGGGGGCCCTGTTCCTGGCCGAGAACTGGCTGTGGTTGGTGCTGCCCGTGGCGGTGTGCGCCGTGCTGGCCATATGGGTCGACGTGCGCTTTGTCATCGTGGCGATGATGGTGGTGCTGATGGTGCTGCCCATGCTGCTGGCCCTGCTCTACTTCTACTACGGCTTCTCGCCCGAGGCCCGGTGGTCCATCATGGAGAAACAGGTGGACCTGACCGATGAGGGCCTGGCGCTGACGTTCACCGACGAGCGGATGAAAAAGCACGTCATCCCGTGGGACAACGTGCTCAATATCATCGAAAAAGATGACGCGTGGCTGCTGATGCTGGGCGGCGGCAGGCGCTACACCTGCCTGATGCTGCCGTCATCAGTTATAAATCCAGACGTCGCGCAACGGCTCAGGGAGTTGGTCGCGCAGGCTCATTAAGGCGTTATAGTCGTCGCTGCGGGCGACATAGACACACGTCATGCCCTTGTAGTCAAGCAACTTCATCGAGGGCACCAACTGAGGATATTTGTTCTTGAAGGCGGCCAGTTCCTGGTCGTTGCGCAGGGTGGCGATGACCATGTAGTATTGGCCGGCGTCGTTGCCCACGTTGGCGAGGCTGGGCTGCTGCGGCTGCTCGACAGCGGCAACCGGTTGTGCCACCACGCCCTGCTCGACGGTCACCTCGCCCAGTTGCTGACTGTGCGGCGCTGTCACCGTGGGTGCCATGCTGGCCAACTGCTGGTTGGTACGGTCGACGACGATGGGGGTCGAGAGCACCACGCCCAGGCCGATGAGCACAGCCACCGAGGCGGCAATCTTGACGGCCCTGCGGACGAACGGGTTGCGGCCCTCGGGCACGACAACGGCACCGGGCTGCTCCGGCTCCTGGGCGGCCTGTTGCTGCTCGAGGGCAGCGACCGTCTTGAGGGGCACGTCGTCAAGGCCGTAGTAGGCATCATAGCCATAACTGTGGCCGAAGGGCACAAACTCGGCGACGCCGCTGTTGGGCCTGAAATAGCCCAGGCGCCCCATCGACACCTCGCAGCCCATGTCCACCTGCTGGCGGAAGGCTGTCACCGTGTCGGCGATGAAACGCATCGCAGCGTCATAGTCCATCCCCTCGCGCCGCATGATCGAGTTGACCAGCAGACCATCGTTGTGGTCGACACCGGCGTTGAAGCCCAGCGTGCGGCAGGGATGCTCCATGACCTCGCGCTCCTCGTCATAGCGGGCGGTGTTGTAGTTGGCAATGAATGCCCCCCACCCCGGAATGGCGACGCAGTCGTGACGCGCCATCAGATATTCTATATGTTCGGTAATTGAAAACATCATACAAAGGTACTGCTTTGGGCGGGACAGGCAAAATTTTGGACGTGAAAAGTTATTAACAGCGCCCGCGGCATCACAGCGGCTGGTCGAACACCGTCCTGTAGGCCAGAACTTTGCGTTCAAGGGGCAGCGGATAGGCGCGCGAGGTGGACGGCATGCGCATCAGCACAAAGGCATGGGAGCCGACGCAAGCCCGCACGGGGTGGCCGATGGGCGGCAGGTCGACACCCGCCTGCTCGGCAATGACACTGGTGGCCTTCTCGCCGGTGGTGATGACACAGGCGATGGTGGGATGGGCGTCGAGCAGGGCTTCGAGGTCGATGGGCTCGACAATCTCGAGGAACTTGTCGCTGGCATTGCCCCGCAGGCGGCGCACGGCCATCGCGGTGTCCCACAGGGCGATGTGCTCGCGGTCGAGCAAGGCCTTGATGGCCTCGAGGTCGAAACTGCGTGTCCCGCTGTCCCACAGGGCATCACGGTCATTCATGAAGATGACACCCATCACGCGCCAGAAGTCGTTGATGCGGTTCGGGTAGAAGAAAGGCATGGACCACCGTTCGGGCCTGGGCGGGAAAGTGCCCAGGAACAGATAACGCGCCCCGTCGGGGACATAGGGCGGCCACGGGTGGCGCTCGATAGCAGGTTGATTGTCGTTCATGATGCAAAGAAAAAGAAAAAAACCGCTCTGCCGACGTCTTTTTGTCGAAAAAACGCGCATCTAATGCATTTTTTACTACCTTTGCAGTTTAGAAGAATATCAACACATAAAAATGTAACGTATATGAAATTCGGTAAATTCCTTATCATGGCGACCGTCGCGCTGCTGTTCGTGGGCTGCAAGAGTGCCAAAGAGGTGCCCTACATGCAGAACATCGACCAGATTCCCGCCGAGTCGCTCGCTTCGGTCTCAAGCCAGGCCGGTGACTTCACGATGAGAGTCGGCGACATGTTGCACATCACCGTATCGGGCAGCAATGCCGACGCTGTGAAGCCCTTTAACAAAGTCCGTTATATCACCGATATCAGCGGCAGCAACGTGTCGGTCAGCATGGGTGACGCGTCCACCATGTTCTATCTGATAGACAAGAACGGCAACATCGACTTCCCGGTGCTGGGCAAGTTGCACGTGCAGGGCATGACCAAGAGCCAGGTGGAGGAGTACATCGCCTCGCTGATCTGTCCCCGCTACCTGACCGAAATGCCCAACGTGGAGGTGCGCATCCAGAACTTCCGCGTGTACTGCATCGGTGACTTCAACTCCCCCGGTGTCATCCGGGCAGAAAACGGCCGCTTGAACCTGCTCGAGGCCATCGCCATGTGCCACGACCTGACGCTGCAAGGCCGCCGCGACAACGTGCTGCTCCTCCGCACCACGCCAACCGGCCAGCGCACGATCACGCGCTTCAACCTCACCGACGCCAACTTCATCACGAAGCCCGAGTTTGAATTGCAGCAGAACGACATTCTGTACGTTCAGCCCAATGAGTCAAAGGCCCGCTCGTCATGGACTTCGCCTCCTCAGTTGGCCTTCGGCCTCGGCCTGCTGAGCACGGCCATGTCGCTCGTCACGTTCTTCACCGTCTTAGGCAAGAAATAACAAGGACTGACATTCACCGCGAGACGGCAGACAGTCATCGCAAGACACTTTAACGGCGGCTCATCCCACTACGGGATGGGCCGTTCGTCATCAATATGACAAAACTGACAAAATGGCAGGTTTTGTTCCTTTGGCACAAGTGTTGAGGATGATACGAGAAGAAAGGAGACACAACAGATATGAATTTCAACAATTTTACTATCAAAGCACAAGAGGTTGTGCAGAAGGCCGTCCAACTGACCAGAACGGGCGGCAATCAGGCCGTAGAGCCTGAGCACCTGCTCAAGGGCGTCATGACCGAAGGCGAGGCCGTGGTGCGCTTTATCTTCCAGAAACTGGAGATCAACCCGGCAGGTGTGGAGAAGGTCCTCGAGGCCGCATTGCAGCGGCTGCCCCGCGTGAGCGGCGGCGAGCCCTACCTGAGCAACGATGCCAGCAAGGTGCTGGAGAAAGCCAACGACATCGCCAGCAAGAACAAAGACCAATATGTGACCGTCGAAACCCTGCTGATGGCGCTGTTCGAGGTCAAGTCGTCCGTATCGACGATGCTCAAGGACGCCGGCATGACGCACGACGGCCTGAGCGCAGCCATCGACGAGTTGCGCAAGGGCAAGAGCGCCACGAGCCAAAGTGCCGAGGAGCAGTACAACGCCCTGAGCAAGTATGCCGTGAATCTGAACGAACGGGCCCGCCAGGGCAAACTGGATCCCGTCATCGGGCGCGACGACGAAATCCGCCGCGTGCTGCAGATTCTGAGCCGCCGTACCAAGAACAACCCCATCCTCATCGGTGAACCGGGTACCGGCAAGACCGCCATCGTCGAGGGCTTGGCACAGCGTATCGTGCGCGGTGACGTGCCCGAGAACCTGAAAATGAAACAGGTCTATTCGCTCGATATGGGTGCGCTGATTGCCGGCGCGAAGTATCAGGGCGAATTTGAGGAGCGCCTCAAGTCGGTCATCAACGAGATTACCCAGGCACAGGGCGAGATCATCCTGTTCATCGACGAGATTCACACGCTAGTGGGTGCCGGCAAGAGCAGCGGCGCGATGGATGCCGCCAACATCCTGAAGCCCGCCCTGGCCCGAGGCGACCTGCGCAGCATCGGTGCCACCACGCTCGACGAGTACCAGAAGTACTTCGAGAAAGACAAGGCACTGGAACGCCGTTTCCAGGTTGTCATGGTCGATGAGCCCGACGAGGAGAGCAGCATCGCCATCCTGCGTGGCCTGAAGGAGCGCTACGAGAACCACCACAAGGTGCGTATCAAAGATGACGCCATCATCGCCGCCGTGCAGTTGAGCCAACGCTACATCAGCGACCGCTTCCTGCCCGACAAGGCCATCGACCTCATCGACGAGGCCGCCGCCAAACTGCGCATCGAGATGGACAGCGTGCCGCAGGGCCTGGATGAGATTTCGCGTAAGATTTCGCAACTGGAGATTGAGCGTGCCGCCATCAAGCGTGACGGCGACGAGGAGCGCATCGCTGACCTGGACCGGCAGATTGCCGAACTCAAAGACCGCGAGAGCGACTACAACGCCAAGTGGAAGAGCGAGAAAGAACTCATCAACAAGATCCAGCAGAACAAAATCGACATCGAGCAACTCAACTTTGAGGCTGAGCGTGCCGAACGCAACGGCGACTACGGCCGCGTGGCCGAAATCCGCTACTCGCTCATCAAGCAGAAGCAGGACGAGAACACCCAGATACAGGACCGCCTGCGCGAGATGCAGGGCGACAAAGCCCTCATCAAGGAGGAGGTTGACAGCGACGACATCGCCGAAATCGTGTCGCGCTGGACGGGTATTCCCGTGACCAAGATGCTGCAGAGCGAGAAAGAAAAACTGCTGCACCTCGAGGAGGAACTGCACAAGCGCGTGGTGGGACAGGACGATGCCATCAAGGCCATCAGCGATGCCGTTCGCCGCAGCCGTGCAGGCCTGAACGACCCGCGGCGCCCCATCGGCTCGTTCATCTTCCTGGGCACTACGGGTGTGGGCAAGACCGAACTGGCCAAGGCGCTCGCCGACTACATGTTCAACGACGAGAACATGATGACGCGCATCGACATGAGCGAGTACCAGGAGAAATTCTCGGTCACCAGGCTCATCGGCTCGCCTCCCGGCTATGTGGGCTATGACGAGGGCGGACAACTCACCGAGGCCGTCAGGCGCAAGCCCTACTCGGTAGTGCTGTTCGACGAGATCGAGAAGGCCAACCCCGACGTGTTCAACGTGCTGCTACAGGTGCTTGACGACGGCCGCCTGACCGACAACAAGGGTCGCACCGTCAACTTCAAAAACACCATCATCATCATGACGAGCAACCTGGGGTCGAGCCTCATCCGTGAGCGTTTCGAACACCTGACTCCCGAGAACCACGACGAGGTCATCGGCCGCACCCGCGACGACGTGATGGATATGCTCAAAAAGACCATCCGTCCCGAGTTCCTCAACCGTATCGACGAAATCATCATGTTCTCGCCGCTCGACGAGGAGCAGATCCGACAGATTGTCGCCATGCAGTTGAACAGCGTGAAGAAGATGCTGGCCCACAACGGTATCACCCTCGAGGCCACCGATGCCGCCATCAATCTGCTGGCGCAGGCCGGCTACGACCCCGAATTCGGCGCACGTCCCGTCAAACGTGCCATCCAGGGCATGGTGCTCAACCAGTTGAGCAAGGACATCATCGCCATGCGGGTCAACCGCGAGCATCCCATCATCATCGATGCCCAAGACGGACAACTTGTCTTCAAGAATTAAACTGATGACTCTCTAATAGCGAGGGCGGCAGTATTGAAACTGTCGCCCTCGTTTATTATATACAGTTATGGTTCAGAATCCCAGAAAAACGGGAGTCATATCGGCCAACGGCCGCCCGTGGGTGTCCTTCTCGCTCAGAATCATCTCCTCGGGCTTGATGACCCAGTCGATGCCCAATGCGGGCTCGTCCCAGCGCAGGGTCGCCTCGCTGTCGGGTGCATAGATGTTGTCCACCTTGTACTGGAACTGGGCCACATCGCTGAGCACGGCAAAACCGTGGGCGAAACCACGCGGAATGAACAACTGCCGGCCCGACTCGGCATCGAGCACGATGGCCACATGGTGGCCCCAAGTGGGACTACCCTCACGCAGGTCGACAGCGACATCGAGGACGGCGCCCTGGGAGACGCGCACCAGTTTGGCCTGGCTCCACTCGCCCCGCTGGAAGTGCAGCCCTCGCAATACCCCCTTGCGGGAGAACGACTCGTTGTCCTGGATGAAGCCTACATGTCCAACATGGGCCTCAAATTCAGCCTGTTTAAACACCTCGCTGAAGTATCCGCGCTTGTCGCCAAAGCGTAGCGGCTCGATGACCCATACGCCCTTAATATCTTGTTCGATAAAGTTCATTGTCCTATGAGTAATGATATTTAAACCTGCAAAGTTAGCCTTTTTAGCGCAGAAAACAAGATTATTCCACAAAAATAAAGTACTTTTGCCGCCGACAAACCATCAAAAGAAAGATAATGAAGAAGACCGCACGCAATATCATCCTGTTCGACGACAACGAGGTGCGCAAGCACCTGATGCCGTTCACCTACACACGTCCCACCGCCTTGCTGCGCATCGGTATCGACACCATCAGCGAGAAGTGGCAGGCCCTGCTCGGCGAGGCCAACTACAGTTACCTGACCGTCCGCTACCTGAAAAAGAAATTCCCGCTGCACGTGCGCCGCACCACCAATCTGATGGTCGCCGGACACGTCATTCCCACTCCCGAGTTGGCCGAGCAGGTGCTCGCGCTGCAGGTCGGCGAGGCATTGATGGTCGGCGAGGAACTGATAGCCTTCAACGGCAGCGCCCACGACTATGACGCTCATCACTACACCCGCGTCCACTATCCCAAGACCCTGCCGCTCATCGTCAAGCACTTGTACGACATCTTCGAGTTCAACCGCGTGGTGCTGACACAAGACTTCGAGCGCCTCACCGCAGGTCGCGAATCCCAGTCGCTGTCGGCGACCAACACCGTCATCGGCGACCCGTCTCGCATCTTCATCGAGGAGGGAGCCTACGTCGAGGGAGCCACGCTCAACACCAACGAGGGTCCCATCTACATCGGCCACAACGTCGAGGTGATGGAGGGGGCCTGCATCCGCGGCGGCTTTGCCGCATGCCACGACGCCAAGGTGCGCATCGGTGCCAAGGTCTACGGCGCCACCACCCTGGGCCCGCACGTCAAGATCGGCGGCGAGGTCGAGAACACCGTCTTCATCGGCTACAGCAACAAGGCCCACGACGGCTTCCTGGGCGACGCCGTCATTGGCGAGTGGTGCAACATCGGCGGCGGCACATCGGCCAGCAACCTGAAGAACGACTACGGCGAAATCAAACTGTGGAACTACGCCAGCAAACGCTTCGAACGCACCGGCCTTCAGTTCTGCGGCCTGTTCATGGGCGACCACAGCAAAATCGGAGTCAACGGCATGATCAACACGGCCACCGTGCTCGGCGTCGGCGTCAACATCCATGGTGCCGGTTTCCCGCGCAACTTTGTGGCCTCGTTCCAGGAGGGCAGTTCGGTAGCCGGCTTCAAGGACGTCCCCCTCGAGACCTTCTTCACCATCGCCCAACGCGTGATGGCCCGACGCAACATCGCCCTCACTGATGTTGACCGCGACATCTACAAGGCCATCTACAACATCCGCGACCGCTACAAGTAAAATCCAATAGAAAAAATTAAAGTCGTTAAGGAAATCCTTAACGACTTTTCTTATTAGAAGCCCTTCCAGGTTTGTAGCCAGAAGTCATGGGCCATCTGCTGCCATCGGTAGGCCGAAGCGCCCAGGGCATCGCCTGTGTAGTCGTTGAGGTACTGGGCGGCCTTCTCTTTGTCGGTGGCATTGAGTTCCTGCCAGGTGCGTTCCACCATGGGGAGTTCGCGCAGTCCCTTCTCGAGGAAGTGGTCGCGGGCGGGTTCCAGCGTCTTGCGGAAGACGCCCCACCGCAACGAAGCCAAGCGATTTGCCTTGCGGAACTGCCACAACGGCGTGTTGTCGTTCTCGGCGCTGTGTCCGCACACCTTCATCGACGCGGGCAGGTCGGTATTGCCGCAGAAGACGGGGAATCTGGGGCTTTGACCAGGGTTGTCGAAGGCAATCCATGCCACGCCGCCCACCTCGTCGGGGAGCCAGTTGCGCAGTTGGATGACCGTGCTGTAGGAGCACCAGGGCACACTGACGGTGCGTGTCCACTTCATCGCCGAGTCGCCCATGGCATAATACATGGCAAGTTGCTCGTTGGTAATCCACGGGTTGGCAACCGGCGAGACGATGCTGTCGGGTTCGTTCTCGACCAGATTGCCATCTTTATCCTTGCGTTTCGGGTTGGGAATCTTGTGCCGCGCACTCAGGTCGAGGTCAGTGCCCTCATAGTAACTTCCCAGCAGGCGGGAAACGTCCTCAACGCTCACCTTCTTGTCGGGCTTGACGCTCACGGGCAGGTTCTCGATGTCGTTGGTCAGGCCCAGTGACGGGGCGAGTTGCTGCATGATGTAAAGTTCGCGGATGCTATAGTTCTTCACTTCCTTGAGGTAGTTGGCACCGCTGTAGGCCTTCCAGAAGCAGAACGGCTCCTTTCCGTCCCACAGTTTCAACTTCTTGGCCACGTCAAAGACATTGTCCGAGGCCATGTAGTGGTCGGGGTCGTTGAGGTCAAGGGTGCCGATGCGCGAAATGTTGGCCGACACGGCAATCTCGTCGTCGGGGATGCGCACGGCAGCCCACACGCCGCCCACCTTCTTGGGTCCCTCACCGAAGACTTCAAAAATCCACACCTCATTCTTGTCGGCGATGGTGAGGCATTCACCGCTGTCACCGTAGCCGTATTGCTTCACCAACTCGCCCATCAGGCGTATGGCCTCGCGGGCTGTCGAGCAGCGCTCGAGGGCAATGCGCGACAATTCCTCAATCATGAAGATGCCCTTGTCGTTGCGCAGGGTGTCGCGGCCCGAGATGGTCGTCTCGCCCATTGCCAACTGCTTCTCATTGAGGCAGGGATAGGCCGTGTCCAGGAAGCGGTAGGTGTGGCGAACCTGTGGAATGGTACCCAACTGCACCATTCCCGTCACATCACCAGGCGCGGTGGTGTGGAAGCGGTCGCGATAGACGGCGACAACCGTATCGCGCTCGTAGTCACGGGCCGGGACGATGGTCATCCAGGTGCGGTAACGGGCGTCACAGGTGTGTGAGGTAATCACTGAGCCGTCGGCACTGGCTTGCTTGCCCACCATGATGCTCGTGCACGACTCGGTCATGCGCTCGGCATCCTGGGCGTTGATGTTCACGGTAAAAGCCATCAGCAGGATGGCAAAGAGAAGGTTTCTTTTCATTTTATCGGTTTATTTTAATGTGATTTCAACAATAGCATCCACCTCGTGCGGAACCGAGGGCAACTGGATAGTGATGCCGTCGCCGGTGGCGGTGTAGCGCAACTTGGATTTGTCGCTGAACATGCGCACCTGCTTCACACGCTTGCTGCTCAGGGGCAGGTAGATGGCATCGTCCTGGAGGTCGAGGATGTGGACATACAGAGTGTTGCCGCGCTGGGTGGTCACGCCCCAGTCATGGGGAGCGATGAGTCCGCCACGAGTGCCGTAGATGGTCTCGCCGTTGGCACGCATCCACTCGCCCAGGTCACGCAGGCGCTGCAAGGCCTCGTCGGGCAGGCATCCGTCGGGGCGCGGTCCCACGTTGATGAGCAGGTTGCCATTGCGACCTGCAGCGCCGACGAGGGTGCGGATAATCTCGTCGCTGCTCTTGTAGTTCTTGTCGGTGATGCGATAACCCCAGGTTTGGTTCATCGTCATGCAGGTCTCCAACGGCAACTGGCTGATGCCGCTCTCGCCCGAATAACCGGCAGTGTTCTCGCCAGGGACGTCCTGTTCAAAAATCTGGATATCCTCGCCAGGGAAAGGCACCTCATGGTGGTTGTTGCCGATGAGGCAGGCGGGTTGCAGGCGATGGATGAGGGCATACTGCTCATCAAGTTGCCAGTCAAAGGGGACAGGGTCGGAATCGTGCTCCCACTTGCCGTCGAACCAGATGGCACCGATTGGGCCATAATTGGTCAACAGTTCCGTCAACTGGGCATTCATGAACTGGTAATACTGGGGCCAATTGGTGGTAGACGGGTCGTGAGGCAACTCCTTCTGATGCCGCCCCAACGGATAGTCCAGGCGGTGCCAATCAAGGTGGGAATAGTAGAAGTGCAATTTGATGCCATGCCGCTGGCAGGCGTCGGCAAGTTCTTTAAGCACATCGCGCTTGAAGGGGGTGGCATCAACGATGTTGTAGTCGCTGACGGCGCTCTTGAACATCGAGAAGCCATCGTGGTGGCGCGAAGTGATACAGATGTAGCGCGCACCTGCATCCTTGATGGCGCGTACCCACTCGTCAGCGTTAAAGCGCGAGGGATAGAAGCCGGCAGGCAGTTGGGCATACTCGTCGCGGTCGATGTGCTTGTTGAGCATCACCCACTCGCCGTCGGCCAGCATCGAATAGACGCCCCAGTGGATGAAGACGCCGAGTTTGTTGTCCTGGAACTCCTCGCGGGCCTTGAGGTTCTCATCGGTGGGCACATAAGCAGTCGATTGGGCATTGGCAGCCATGCACACGACAAGGGCTGCAAACATGAGCGTGATTTTATTCATTGGAAGTATTGGTTTTATTGGATTGATTTTTCTTAAAGCGGTGGCGCAACTTGACGATCAGCCAAGTGAGCAGCAACAGGAAGGCGACAAGCGTGCCGATGGCGACAGCCGCATACCACGGAGCCTTGTCGAGCAAGTCGCTGAAGATGGGCGATATGTACTCCTTCAAGAGCGGGCTGATATAAACAAGTTGCCCCGGCAACTTATCGTTGTTATAAACAGTCATCGAGGTTTTATCCAGAATCATTGTCGCACCCTGCAGCGATTCATAGGCAGGCCAGTAATGTGATGGCGTGCTGGGATTGCCTGTCGCGGCAAAGTTGACCCACATCTGCTGCACCTCACTTGCCAATGCCGAGTCAGTCACTTCATCGGTTTTTATCTGGCGTCCCGTGTTCAGGACATAACACACCTCAGAGGCGTGACAGGCCCCATAATAAGTGCCCTGTGGGCTGGTCTGCAGTTTTTGGCGCCAAAGATACATGTAGGTCTTGCCACCTGATTGAGCATGTCGCTTTGCCATCTCAATTGCAGGGCCGCGGAACATCAAGTCATTCAAGAACGCTTGCGCCGTCTGGGGCCCTTCCATGTGTTCATCCTGGTCACGGAAATACTTGAAATAACTGTTGGCACTATTGCTCTCGGCACTGTCGAGCGACATCATGATGTAACGGCACCACAGTTCAGCGGCAAGATCAAACTTGCGCTCGCCGCCCATGGCGTCAATCCAATATCGGACCTCGTCGGCATTGGAGCCGATGAGCATATCGATAGTTGAGTTGAAGCCATCGAAACGGCTGTAGGGGTTCTCGGGGATGAGGTCACCGTCGCGCTCGGGGAAACGGAAGAACTTGCCCACCTCGTCGTTGAGAGCGATTATCTCGTCGGTGGATAGCGCCTTCAACTCGGCCACCGTCTTGGCTCCCGTTGCATCGAGCACGCGTCTGGTCAACGACTGGCAGTCCTCACGGCTGCTGGTAAAGGCCACGCTGCCGCTCTGCATGATGGCACGACGGAACAGGCCCTGCGCCTCGTCGATACTGGCCAGCAGCGATACACTGCCCGCTCCAGCCGAATGTCCGACGATGGTCACATTATCAGGGTCACCGCCAAAGGCCGCGATGTTGCGGCGAATCCACCTCAGGGCCTCGACCTGGTCAAGGATACCTAAGTTGCCGCTGCGGCTGTAGTTCTTGCCGTCGGGCAGCGAGGAGAGGTCAAGGAAACCCAACAGTCCCAAGCGGTAGTTCACCGAGACGAATACGACCTCGGGATGAGCCTTGACAAACGCGTCACCCCAATTGCGGGGATTCACCGTGCCGTCGCACACATAGGAGCCACCGTGTATCCACACCATGACGGGACGACGCGCCGAGCGCATGCCCTGTGAGGCTGTCCACACGTTGAGCGTCAAGCAGTCCTCGCCCTGCGGATAGAGCGAGGCAGCATTGCCCTGTGAACGCCATTGGATGGCCGTATGACCGAAATATTTGGCCTCGCGCACCAGTTGGCCGTCGGGCTCGGGCTGCGGTTCTTGCCAACGGCGTTCGCCAGTGGGTTGCAAGGCATAGGGAATGCCCATGAACGTCATGAGACCATCCTCGCTCTTGCCCACAAAGGTGCCATTGGCAGTCCTTACCGCCAACGAGTCGGGATACTCCCCCTCGATGACCTTGTTCTCGCCATAGAGGGCCGCCATCTCCTGTTCCAGGGGCGAGGGTCCGTCGGGTTGCTCCGCCTTTTTGGAGCCACACGAGGCCAGCGACAGCACAAACAAGACAAATACTGCTATATACCGTATCATGACATTTAATTCCAGTTGAAAAGTGCAAAGTTAATCAAACCACAGCACAAAAGCAAAAAAATCGTTTCTCCCAATGCATAAGCACAAGAAAATGTGTACCTTTGCATTCTAAAATAAAACAATATCGAAAATATGGGACTTTTCAAGAAATTATTCTCACGTGAGAAGAAAGAGACGCTCGACAAAGGCCTGGAGAAGACCAAACAGGGCGTTTTTGAGAAAATCAAGCATGCAGTAGCCGGCAAATCGACCGTTGACGACGACGTGCTCGACAATCTGGAGGAAGTGTTTGTCACCAGCGATGTGGGCGTCGACACCACCGTCAAGATTATCGACCGCCTGCAGGCCCGCGTGGCCCGCGACAAGTATGTGGGCACCGCCGAACTTAACGCGCTGCTGTGTGACGAAATCTCGCAGATGCTTGCCGACAACAATAATGCCGAACTGGAGGACTTCACCGTGCCCGAGGACAGCAAACCCTATGTCATCATGGTCGTGGGCGTGAACGGCGTGGGCAAGACCACCACCATCGGCAAACTCGCCTACCAATTCAAGCAGGCGGGCAACAAGGTCGTGCTCGGCGCTGCCGACACCTACCGTGCCGCTGCCGATGAGCAACTGGAAATCTGGGGCAACCGCGTGGGTGTTCCCGTCATCAAGCACAAGATGGGTACCGACCCCGCCGCCGTGGCCTATGACGCCGTGCAGAGTGCCGTCGCCCAGCAGGCCGACGTGGTCATCATCGACACCGCAGGCCGCCTGCACAACAACGTGAGTCTGATGAACCAGTTGACCAAAATCAAGAACACCATGCGCAAGGTGTTGCCCGATGCACCCCAGGAGGTGCTCCTCGTGCTCGACGGCTCGACAGGCCAGAACGCCTTTGAGCAGGCCAAACAGTTCTCGGCTGCTACCGAGGTCAACGCTCTTGCCATCACCAAACTCGACGGCACTGCCAAGGGTGGCGTGGTCATCGGTGTGAGCGACCAGTTCCAGATTCCCGTGAAGTATATCGGCCTGGGCGAACAGATGACTGACCTGCAGATCTTCAACAAGCAAGAGTTCGTTAAATCACTGTTCGGCATCACCGAGGAGTAAACACCAAATCATCTAGAATATCTAGAGTCTATAGAGCATCTAGAGCATTGGCTATGAGGAGGAACAAGATAGACATCATCTCGTTGGGCTGTTCCAAAAACCTGGTGGACAGCGAGCACCTGATGCGCCAACTGCAGGCCTCAGGCTACAGTGTCGCGCACAATGCGAGCCGCGTTGACGGCGAGACCGTAGTGGTGAACACCTGCGGCTTTATCGCTGATGCCCAGCAAGAGTCCATCGACACCATCCTGCGCCTGGGCGAGGCCAAGCGACAGGGGCGCATCCGCAATCTCTTCGTTATGGGATGCCTTGCCGAGCGTTTCCGCGCCGACCTCATCGAGACACTTCCCGAGGTGGACCGTTTCTACGGCAAGTTTGACTGGAAGTCGATGCTGGCCGACCTGGGGCACGCCTATCGCGACGACCTGTCCAACGAGCGTTGCCTGACCACCCCACCCCACTATTGCTACCTGAAGATTTCGGAGGGCTGCAACCGGTTTTGCGCCTTCTGTGCCATTCCCCTTATCACGGGGCGCCACACGTCGGTTCCCATGCCCTTGCTGCTCGACGAGGTGCAGCGGCTGGCCCGCGGCGACGTCAAGGAGTTCAACATCATCGCACAGGACCTGTCGTCCTACGGGACTGACCTGGAAGGCCGCATGATGCTGCCCGAACTCATCGACCGCATGGCCGACATTGAGGGTGTGGAATGGATTAGGCTGCACTATGCCTACCCCACTCAATTCCCCTACGACATCCTGCCTGTGATGGCGAGCCGTTCCAACGTGTGCAGTTATCTGGACATCGCTTTGCAGCACATCAGCGACAAGGTGCTGACCAACATGCGCCGCCATATCTCCCGCCAAGAGACGCTCGACCTGCTGGCACGCCTGCGCCGTGAGGTGCCGGGCATCCACATCCGCACGACGCTGATGGTTGGCTTCCCCGGTGAGGGAGAAGAGGAATTTGAGGAATTGATGGAGTTTGTGCGCGAAGCGCGGTTTGAGCGCATGGGAGCCTTTGCCTACAGCGAGGAAGGCGGCACTTGGGCAGCACAAAACCTGAGCGACGACACGCCCCAGGAGGTCAAGCAGGACCGCCTGCAGCAGTTGATGTCGCTGCAAGAGGACATCTCGCTCGACATCCAGGAGCAGAAAGTTGGCCAGACGCTGCGCGTCATCGTGGACCGCGAGGAGGAAGACTATTACATTGGCCGCACCGAGTGGGACAGCCCAGAGGTCGACCCCGAAGTGCTCATCGCCAAAGACAAGTCACTAACCGTGGGTAATTTCGCCCAAGTGCACATCAAGCAGGCTTTACCTTTTGAACTGATTGGCGAGGCAGAATAGCCTACTCACCGTTTTTTTGAGCCATAATCCCCGGCAGTCGCAAAACGGCTGTCATGCAATCGTTTGCGCATTAATTTAGTCAGAATCTCTTATTTAATTAATGTATTCATAAAAAAGTTAGTAACTTTGACCCGCTTAAAAACTAAAAAGTTTCAGGTACAAGAACAAACCAACTTTATTCACATGTTTAATTAATAATTTCAGTTTTTTTCATGAAGAAATTAACGTTAATCTTATCAATGATGCTTGCCCTCATTGGCTTTAACGCTAATGCGGCAATGTACATTGTCGGCAACAATCCCTTCGGCGATTGGCACACCTATGCTGGTGTCGAGATGACCGACAATGGAAATGGTGTCTACACTTATGTAACCGACCAGATCGGCTCAACCGTATGGTTTGTGTTTGCTGACAGTCTGACCACTGGAACCTCTGATGACTGGAACACATTCAACTCAAACTACCGCTATGGCCCTCTCACCTCTGGTGAAGCAATCCAACCCGGTGTTGAGTACACCACCCAGAAATCGACCAACGGCAGTGTCTCCTACAGTTTTGCCGGCGCCCTTGGTCAGTCTTATCAGTTCACATTCGACACCAACACGATGAAGTTCAAGGTAGAAGGATATGTTCCCGAGCCTGTATTTAACAGTTTCACTGTTGTTGGCAACAACGAGGACATCTTCGGTACCATCTGGAATCCTGCCAATGACAATAACGACATGACGCTTGACGAGACCGACGGTCTGTACAAACTCGTCAAAAACGGTATTGCCATTCCGGCTGCTTACACCCTGGAGTACAAAGTGGTTGCCAACCACGACCCCAACTACGCCTACAACTGGGGTAAGACTCCCAATGGCGAAAATCAGGATTACTACTTCGAGGAGAGCGGTACCTACAACCTGACTTTCAAGTTTGATCTTGAGAACCAGACCGTATCGCTGGTTGCCGAGAAGGTTCAGGATGGTCCCGTGGTTGACGACTACTACATCGTAGCCGGTACCGAGAATCTGTTTGGTTCGAACTGGTCTAACACCGACACCCTCAATCTGATGACTGAGATTGATGGAGGCATGTTCGTCTGGACCAAGGAAGGCTTTGAGGCTACCGCCGGCACTGAGGTTGAGTTCAAGGTAGTTGCCAACGGTAACTGGAACACCTGCTGGCCTCCCAGTGACGAAGAGGGCGACCACAACTGGTATTACCAGTTTGAAGAGGATGGTGTTTACGCCGTAACGATTACCTTCAACGAGGAGACCAAGGAGATCAATCTGACCGCTGTCCGCACTGGTGACCTTCCCGAACCTCCCCAACCCACCGTTGACCCTGTTTACATCATTGGCGATGTGAACAACATAGGTTGGGATGCTACTCAAGGTGTTGAGATGACCTACAACGAGGGTATCTACACTGCTGAAATTACCACCCAAAATCAGGGTGACCTGGGCATCGCCTACTTTGGCTTTACCAAGAAGCTGGCTGAGACCAACGACTCAATTGGTTGGGCAAGCATGAGCGAATACCGCTTCGGCCCCGTGAGCGAAGGCGCATTCGTGATGACCGAGGAACTGCTGAACCAGAGCATCGAGCTTGACCTTGAAGGCAGCTACGAGTCTGTTGCTATTCCCGAGGGCACTTGGACCGTTACCGTTGACCTGGCTAACGGCCTCCTCAAGATCAATGGCGAGTGGCCTGACACTCCTGGTCCCGAGCCCTACGACGGTGATGTTTACATCCTGGGCGAGGTGAACGACAATGGCGGCTGGTTCCCCAACATTGGTGTCCAGATGACCCGCGACGCTGAGAACAATGTTTACACCGCTACCATCACCACCGCTGGTGAGAACGATGGCTACAGTTACTTCAGTTTCACCAAGAAGATTGCCGAGAACACCTGGGAGAATGGTGGCTGGGACGAGATCGCTGGCGACCGCTTCGGTGCTGAAACGAACGACTTTGAGGTGACCGAGGCCCTGCTCGGTCAGGAACTTGATCTGATCAATGTGGCCAACGCATTCAAGATTGGTGCCGGCAAGTGGAACCTGACTCTGAACGTTGACGACATGACCCTGGTAATCACCAAGGCTGCAGGCTACGAGCGTGGCGACGTGAACATGGACGGCACCGTTGATGTCAACGACGTGACCCGCCTGATCGACGTTAACCTTGGTAAGGTTGTTGAGTATGACGCTGCAGCCGCTGACTGCAACATCGATGGTGGTGACGGCTCTATCGACATCAATGACATTACCGCACTGATTGCCCGTGTACTGTCAGGTGCTTGGGCTAACTAATCCCTGATTCACATCAATCCTTGAAATAAAGGACAGGACCCCGCAATGGGATCCTGTCCTTTTTCTTTGGCCAATATAACCGCCACCCTTATTGCCTGAAGGGAAGCCGCGGCGTGGTGCTCAGCAATTATAGTCCACGCAGGCGCGCAGTTGCTTCACGTCCTTGATGATGGCAGCGGCAGCCACGTGGGCCGGATGCTTGGCATAGACGGCCACGTCGGCCATGGTGGGCACAATGGCGGTGAGGACGATGTCCCAGTCCTCGGCGGGATTCTCGTTAAGGGCGACCTCGATGCTCTGGAGCACGTCGATCTGGGTGGGCAGAGCGTCAAGGGCCTGCTTGAAGCGCAGGGCGGTCTCGCGGCGCACCTGGTCGCTTCCCTGCAGTTTGAACATTACAATGTGCTTGGTCATGTCAGTTAAAAGATAAGAGATAAGAGATAAGAGTTAAGAGTTAAGAGTTAACAGTTAACAGTTAACAGTTGAAACATAAACAAAAAAAAGGCACCGGCCATGTGGAGAGGGCCGGTGTCTTCATCGTTATCATGTTGTTTTATTATTCTGCGGCAGGAGCCTCGGTAGCCTCGTCGGTAGCCTCAGCAACCTCCTCAGCAACCTCCTCGGCAACCTCCTCGGCGCCTTCCTCAGCAGCCTTGGCAGCAGCCATGGCAGCCTGGTGGGCAGCCTCCTCGGCCTTGCGTGCAGCACGCTCGGCAGCAAGTTCCTCGGCGTTCTCGGCGATTACCTCAAAGGGAATCTCGACAGCCACTTCCTTGTGCAGGCGAACGATACCGGTGTACTTGCCGGGGGTCTTGATGCTCTCGTGAACGCTCACGATCTTGCGGTCAACATTGTGACCGGCAGCGAGCAGAGCCTCATGAACCTGGGCAGCGCCAACCGAACCGTAGATGGTGCCCGTGGGGCTCACCTTAACGGGGATGGTGAGGGATACGCCCTCAAATGCCTTGGCAGCCTCCTCGGCGTCGGCTTTCACCTTAGCCAACTTGTGAGCCTGCTGGCGCAGGTTCTCGGCATGCACCTTCAGTGCGCTGGGCGTGGCCAGGATAGCCTTGCCCTGAGGAATGAGATAATTGCGGCCATAGCCGTTCTTCACTTCCACCACGTCGTTCTTGAAACCAAGATTGACGATATCTTCTTTCAATATAATCTTCATAATTGTTTCCTCCTTTGTGTAATCGGGTTGTTTATTTCATCAAGTCGGTCACATAGGGCAGCAATGCCAGATGACGGGCACGCTTCACGGCCTTAGCCACGCGGCGCTGGAACTTGAGCGAAGTGCCGGTGATGCGGCGGGGCAGGATTTTGCCTTGCTCGTTGAGGAACTTCTTCAGGAACTCGGGGTCCTTGTAGTCGATGTACTTGATGCCACTGCGTTTGAAACGGCAGTATTTCTTCTTGCGATTGTCAACCGACAGCGGAGTCAGATAACGGATTTCGCCCTGATTGTTGGGTCTTACTTGTTCTTGTGCCATAGTTTTTACCTCCTAATCATTAAGTTTTACTCTTTGGTTTCTTCGTTAGACTCGGTTACGGGAGCCTCAACAGCCTTGGGAGCCTCCTCGACAACGGGAGCGGCTTCCTTCTCGGCAGCCTCCTGAGCGGCGCGCTCTTCCTGTTTGGCCTTGCGCACGGCACGACGCTTGATGGCGTACTCGGCAGCAAACTTGTCCAAACGGAAGGTGAGGAAACGGATCACCTTCTCATCGCGACGGAAAGCAGTCTCCAACTTGCCGACGATGGTGGGTTCGCCCTCAAACTCAATCAGGGTGTAAAAACCAGTGTTCTTGTTCTCGATGGGATATGCGAGTTTGCGCAGTCCCCAATTCTCTTCGTTCTCGATCTTGCCACCATTGTCGGTGAGCACGCTCTTGAACTTTTCTACCGTTTCCTTCATCTGATCATCAGACAAAACGGGAGTTAAAATGAAAACGGTTTCGTACTTGTTCATAAATCGTTTAAAATAAGTTGATTAATAAAAGTTTCGCTAAAAAGCGGGGCAAAGTTACAACAAATTTCTCACCCAGCAATGATTTGCCCCATAATTTTTACTCCCCCACCCCAAATTGCAAGTTTAACCGGCCTCACGCTAAGGCGCTAAGACGCTAGGATTTAAAGACAAGAAGGAGTTTGGCATCGGCGCTTTTGATAAAATGAAAACAAAAAAAATGTTTGGCATCCGCGCTACTGATAAAATGAAAACAAGAAATACAAGAAACACTATGGCATCTGCGATCCTGCAATAAAGGGAAGACAAGAATGACAAGAATGACAATGGCATCCGCATTCCAACCTACAGGAATGCGGATGCCATTTATTGACTTTGCGACTTAGCGGCTTAGCGTGAGATAATCATGCGGATGCCGTATCAGTTAGATTCGCGTAATTCGTAGTTTTTAAAGCGTACTCTGTAGTTGGCTGATGGCTGCTAACGACCCAGGGCCTGGTTGAACACGCGGATGTATTCCTGCTCGGAGTAGAGGCCGATGACACTCTTGGGCTCGCCCTCGAGGGGGCAGATGAGCAGGAAGGGGAGGCTGCGAATCTGGAAGACGTCGGCGATGTCGCTGTTGTCGTCGACGTTGATGCGGTAGAAGTCCACCTCGCCGTTGTAGTGCTGGGCAATGCGCCTGAGGATGGGCTCCAAGCGCTTGCACGGCAGGCACCAGTCGGCATAGAAGTCCACGATGACAGGCCGCGGATTGAGCATCACCCAGTCGCGGACGGCATAGTCGGCAATCACCTCCTTGAAACGGTCCTGGCTGATGGAATGAACGGTGTAGACGGTGTCAAGGTCGGCACTATAGCGCTGGGCGCTGGCTGCGAAGGCCAGTGACCACGCCACCAGCAGGAGAAACAATATCCTTCTCATTGTCAAGTGCTGTCTGCTATTACTGGTGGGCCTTGCGCAACAGGTCGTTGACGGTCTTGACAGGGTTAAACGTGTCGATGGGCACCTCGACAAAGACGGTGTTCCAGTTGCTCATCGAGCCGTTCCACAGGCCAGGCAACTCCAGGGCCTTGATATCGACGCCGTCCTTGCTCTTGACGCTGATGAAGCCTGTCTCGGCATCGACAAACTTGCGCAGGTCGAACTTGATGCCCTTGTAGTCCTTGATGTAGCAAACCAGGTCAACGGGGTTGAAGTGGGTGCCTCCCTTCATCATATCGACGGCAGCAGCATCGTCGGGATTGATCTGGGCTGATTCCAGAATCTGGGGCGATGCCGAACCATCGGCATTGTAGGCCAGGTAGGGGCCACCGCCAGGTTCACCCTCGTTGGGCACCACGCCGCACACGCGGATGGGACGGTTGAACTTGTCGCGCAGCCAAGCGGTAAGGGCGGCATCGTCCATCGCGTCGGTGGCCTTGTCGATGATGCACAGCGTCTGCTGTGCGTAACGCAACATCGACTTCAGGTCGGCGGGTTTGACGTTGCCCTTATTGAGCATCTCAAGATATTTCTTCAACTGGCGCTGCACCATAACGAGGTAGCCACCCAGGATTTTCTTGTAACGGGTGGTCACGCTGCGCAGGCGCAGGGGCACCACGTTGTCCACGTTCTTGATGAACACCACGTCGGCGTCGCGCTCGTTGAGGTTCTCGAGCAGGGCTCCGTGACCGGCCGGGCGGAACAGCAGGTTGTCGTTGGCATCGCGGTAGGGCGTGTTGTCCATATTGACAGCGATGGTATCGGTCGAGGCTTTCTGCTCGCTCAGCGTGATGTCATACTTCACGCCCCACACCTTCTCCATCAGCGGCACTTTGGCCCTGATGAGGCGTTCAAAGCCGTCGCGGTGTTCGGGCGAGACGGTGAAGTGGATGCGCACACGGCGGTCGGCGTCGGCAGCATACTGGGCGCCCTCCTCGAGGTGCTCCTCAAGGGGTGTGTGGGCCGTGCCGGCGGCAGCGCGGTGGAACTTGAGCAAGGCCTTGGGCAGGGAACCGTAGTTCATGCCATCGGAGAGCAGCAACGCTTTGATCACGTCGCCGTAGCGGCCAGCGGCCATGAGTTCGGCAACGTTGTTCTGATACAGAGCCACGCAGGTCTTGTTTAACTGGGGATAGAAAGCAAACTGGGTGATACCCTCAAAGAATTGCTTCTCGAAGTCGGTCTCGGGAGCGCTCTTGCCCTCGTTGATGAAAGCGAACAGGTTCTTGAACATGCGGCTGGCAGCACCCGATGCGGGTTGGAACTTCTCGATGGAAGCACCGCCACCCTGGAATTCCTTCCATAACTTGATACATTGGGCCTGTTGCTTGGCATCGAGCCTCGTGATGCCCTTGCCCACGGTTGCGGCGGCTTCCAGTTTAAGCCACGGGAACCCCGTCTCGAACCGCTTCAGTTGTGCCTCGATCACGGGCTCGGTAATGCCCTTGGAGGCCATCAGTTTTTGGTCTTTTTCGTTAAACATATCGCAGATGGTTTAGAATTTTCTCCAAAATTACATTTTTAGTGAGGTTCCTGCAAGCAAATTGGCATAAAAAGCGTAAATTTGCCTGAATTTTAGGAAATCCAAGGCTAATGGAGGCAATGCAGGAATACTTCACACCACAGGAGCGGCAACAGGTGCTCCGCCTTGTCAAGAGCCTGAACGACAGGCTCGAAGGGCAACTGTCGACCGAGGACATCAACACCGTGCACAGGCTCGTTGAGGGCGGCATCGTCGAGGCAGGCATCTTCAAGCGCGACCAGTATGGGCTCAACCCCGTGGTGCGTCACCTCAACACCGCGCTCACCCTGTGCGACAGCATCGCCCCCGACCGCACGATGGTCATCGCTACGCTGATCTACAACCTGTGCCGCGGCGACTACCTTGACGTGGACCGCGTCAAGGCCTTGTTCGGGCCCGACATCGCCCGCGTCGTCCACGGCCTGCTGCATGTGGCGCCCCTGTACAAGAAGCAGGCAGCCGTCGAGAATGAGAACTTCCACAAACTCCTGCTCACCTTTGCCGAGGACGTGCGCGTCATCCTCATCATGACGGTCGACCGCCTGGCCCTGATGCGCGCCATCAACCACCACCCCAACGAGAAATTCGTTCACGAGATCGCCAGCGAGTCGCGCTATCTCTACGCCCCACTGGCCCACAAACTCGGACTGTATGCCATCAAAACCGAGTTGGAGGACACCTCTCTCAAATACCTCAACCGCAAGGTCTTCACACAAATTGCCAACCGACTGGCCGAGACCAAGCAGGAGCGCGACCGATATGTCAGCGACTTTATCAAGCCCATCGACGAGCGACTCAAGGCCGAAGGCCTGAATTACGAAATCAAGGGGCGCACCAAGTCAATCAACAGCATCTGGCAGAAGATGCAGAAACAAGGTGTGGACCTGGGCGGCATCTACGACCTGTTCGCCATACGCATCATCCTCGATACCAAGCCACGCGACGAGAAACGCGCCTGCTGGCTCGCCTACTCCATCGTCACCGACATCTACAAGGCCAACCCGTCACGCTTCAAGGACTGGATTACCGTCCCCAAGAGCAACGGCTACGAGTCGCTGCACATCACCGTCTATGGTCCCGGCGACAAGTGGGTCGAGGTACAGATACGCACACAGCGTATGGACGAGAGCGCCGAGCGCGGTGTGGCAGCACACTGGCGGTACAAGGGCATCAAGAGCGACGGCGACGTGGACAAGTGGATGAACGAGGTGCGCGAGATGCTCGAAGCCAGTGGGCAGGAAGGGCAGATGAGCCTCATGCGCAACATGGACACCAACCTCTACAACGACGAGGTGTTCGTCTTCACACCCAAGGGCGACCTCATCCGCCTGCCGCAGGGAGCCACCGTGCTCGACTTCGCCTACCATATCCACTCGCGCGTGGGCAGCACCTGTATGGGTGCCAAGGTCGACGGCAAGAACCAGAAAATCAACTACCGCCTGCGCAGCGGCGACACCGTCGAGGTCATCACGTCATCAACACAGACACCGCGCCTCGATTGGCTGGGCATCGCCACCACCAGCCGCGCGCGCAACAAGATCAAGAATGCCATCAACGAGCGGCGCGCCAACCAATCGCTGCTGGCGCGCGAGGCCCTGCAACGGCGCTTCAAGAACCGCAAAATCGAACCCGAAGACGCCATCCTGGCCCGCGTCATCAAGAAGATGGGATTCAAGACCACCACCGAGTTCTATGTCGCCATCCAGGAAGAAGCCATCGACATCAGCGACGTCGTCGAGCAATACGAGGCCATCAGCCAGGGACCGGCGACGGCTACTGCACGAGGCACCGCCGAGCAGTTCGTCCTGCAGCAGCACGACAATGAGCACCAGCCACGGCACGACAGCGACATCCTGGTCATCGGTGAGGACGTCAAGGGCATCAACTACAGGCTCGCCAAGTGCTGCAACCCCATCTTCGGGGACCGCATCGAGGGCTTCATCGCCAGCGACGGCGCCATCAAGATCCACCGCACCGACTGCAAAAACCTGCACCACCTCAGGAGCCGCTACCCATACCGCATCATCCGCACCCGATGGACAGGCAAGGCCGGCAGCCAGTTTCTCGTCACCCTGCAAGTCCTGGGCAAGGACGACATCGGCATCGTCGCATCCATCACCTCGGTCATCAACAAGAGCGGCGACAGCCTGCTGCGCGGTATCTCGGTGCATGCCGACGGAGGCCTGTTCGAGGGTTTCCTCACCGTCAGCATCAGCAGCAACGAGTTGCTTGACGACCTCACCCAGAAGATTCTCAACGTCAAGGGAGTCAAGCAAGTCAACCGACTGTAAACCAGCGGCAAGCCCATCGCCAACCAACTACAGCACGCAACTATTCACTAATAACTATTCACAATTCACCAAAAAAGCACTACCTTTGCAGGCATCATGCACGCCATATCGATAGAAAAACAAGTCATCAACCAGATGCCCGTGGTCGCCTTCCCCGGGCGCATCCACATCATTGATGCCGTCTCACAGGTCAAGAGCGCTGTCAGCGCCCTGCGCACCATGCCCATCGTCGGCTTTGACACCGAGACCCGCCCGAGTTTCCGGCGCGGCGAGCGGCACCAGATGGCCCTGCTGCAGTTATCCAACGAGAACGACGCCTTCCTCTTCCGCATCAACAGGACAGGCATCCCCACCCCACTCAAGCAATACCTCGAGGACAAAACCATCACCAAGGTGGGACTGTCGACCAACGACGACTTCCACCAACTCACACGCGTCTGCGACATGAAGCCCGCCGCCTTCATCGAACTCCAGCAGATGGTCAAGCAATACCATATCACCGACATGAGCCTGCAGAAGATCTACGCCATCATTTTTCACCAGAAAATCAGCAAGAGCCAACAACTCACCAACTGGGAGGCCCCGCAACTCACCGAAGCCCAGCAGCGCTATGCCGCCATCGACGCCTGGGCTTGTCTGCGCATCTACAACCACCTCATGGCCGGCAACTTCATCCCGCAAGAATCCCCCTTCTGGCACGAAGTCATCGAGCAAGACTGACACCATGCAAAAAAACACCCAACAAGGCTGATTCTCACTGACAAACCACCGAAAAAACCGTTTTTCTCAGAAAAAAGCACCTAAAAAGCACTTTTTCCATGAAAAAATCGGCAAAATCCATTGTTTGGCACAGAAATTGTAGTACTTTTGCAGCCCGTTTACGCGGACACATACTATCGGGGCTGACTGGCTTTGACAGCGTGTAGAAGCGGTAAGCAAGCATGCAGAGCGATAATGGCAATGCTCTTTAATCTCAGTCATTGACACAATTAAATGGCGAAAACAACTACGCTCTCGCTGCCTAACCGAAGCACAGTAAGTTCGGCTTTATCATTGCCCAAGGGGCAGTGACGAGACATCACCCAACTGCCCTCGCGCCGAGGCGGGTTGAACCGGTGGTGCAGGAATATCGGCGATAGGATGAGGCGAGCCTCGAGCCAAGTCCGAAATTTAGAGGATAAGTTGTCGGTTGGCCGTCCCGGGCCTGCCGCCAATCGAAAACTAAGCCGGGACTAAGCATGTAGAAACCTTATTGGTTCCACGTTTGGACGAGGGTTCAAACCCCTCCAGCTCCACAGAGCACGAGTAACTATCTGATATACAGATACTTACTCGTCTGTTTTTATTGGAGCAGATAGCTCCAATAGATTTATTTTCAAGTTATTGGTTTTCAGTGATTTATGTATTTCTATCGCCGCTTTATTCCCCCGTTTATTGTCTTAAGAGTCCAATACGAATGACTAGACCCTCATACTAAGACAAAGAGGACGCGGCTATCACAACCGCGCCCCCTAACAGCAGGTAATATTGAGAAGCTATTCTACCAAGTCATCACTATTGAACTTTTTTAGGCAATGATTTCACGCCCTTGAGATCGGCGGCGGTGGCTTCGACAATGCTGATTGCATAGCCACCTCCTGGCACGGCTGTGAGGTTCACAACGCTCTTAGAGGTTACTATGCCCTTGCGGATGACATAAGCCTGCGAGTTGGTCTTATAGTCAGCATCCATCGCGTCAGCATAGACCGTAGCAATGTACTTTTTGCCTGGCTCCAGGAAGTTGAATTTGAGATTAGATGTGTGAGGGTGTTCTCCAGTCACACATCCCACGAACCAGTTTCCACTACCTTTTTGCTTGCGGGCGGCTGTGATATACTCCATCGGTTCGGCTTCAAGATAGAGCGACTCATCCCAATCACAGGGCACATCCTTGATGAACTGGAAGGCATCCATGAAGCGCTCGTAGTTCTCGGGGAAGTCTGCTGCCATCTGCAACGGACTGTACAGGGTCACATAGAGTGCCAACTGGCCGCAGATGGTGCTGTTGCAATGGTTGCCATTGTAGGTGTTCATCTCAAAGATACCCGGGGTGTAGTCCATCGGGCCTCCCTGCAGACGCGTAAAGGGCAAGATGGCGGTATGGCCGGGTCGAGTGCCCTCAAAGGCCTGATACTCGGTACCGCGAGCACTCTCGTTACCGACAAGGTTGGGCCAAGTGCGGCACAGTCCAGTGGGACGTACGGCCTCATGGGCGTTGACCATGATGTGATAGTCGGCTGCCCGCTCGACGGCATGCTGGTAATGGTTGATTTCGAGCTGACTGTAGTGGTGCTCACCACGAGGGATGATATTACCCACATAACCGGTTTTGACAGCATCATAGCCGTAATCCTTCATGAGCTGGTAAGCACGGTCCATATACTTCTCGTAATTCATCACCGACGACGATGTCTCGTGATGCATCATGATTTTAACACCACGTGAATGAGCATAATCGTTCAGGGCGTTGATATCAAAGTCGGGATAAGGAGTCAGGAAGTCAAAGACTTTTTCCTTCATGTTACCACTCCAGTCTTCCCAGCCGATGTTCCAGCCCTCAACGAGAACCTGGTCAAAGCCATGGTCGGCAGCAAAGTCGATATACCGGCGCACATTGGCATTGTTGGCCGAATGGCGACCTGATGGACGAGCACGGCTATAGTCGGTCTGTCCCAACTTTACCGAGGGATAGTCATTGGTATAGTGCCAATCGCCCTTTCCAGAAATCATTTCCCACCACACGCCAACGTACTTGGTGGGATGGATCCAACTGGTATCCTTGATTTTGCAGGGTTCATTCAGATTGAGAATGAGACTTGAGGCGAGCACCTTGCGCGCGTCATCGGTGATGAGGATCGTGCGCCAGGGAGTGTGGCAAGGCGTCTGGAGATAGCCTTTCATGCCCTTGGCATCGGGAGTGAGGTGGGAAACGAAGGTATTGCTGTTACCCATGAGTTCAAGGTGCATGGCAGGATAGTCCACCAATGCGGCCTCATGCAGGTTCAGGTAGATACCGTCGTCGGTCTTGAGTTGCAGCGAGGTCTGCACACCGTGGTCCGAGAAAATGGTCTGTGACAGGTTTCCGGTGATGGTGCCGCGCAACAGGCTGCTGATTTCGCTCAGGCGGGAACGTGTGTACTCATACTCCTGCGTGTCGTAGTCGCCAGCAATCCACCATGCAGTGTGGTCACCAGTCATGGCGAACTCGGTGCGTTCTTCCTTGACAGTGAAGTAGTTCAGCTTGCCCTCTTGAGGGAATTCATATCGCAGGCCGACACCATCGTCATAGACGCGGAAGCGGATATTCATCAACCGCTCTGTCTTGGGCTGAGCCAAACGCACCAGCAACTCGTTATAGTGATTGCGGATGTTTTTATATTCGCCCCAAACAGGTTGCCACGTCTCGTCGAAGGTCGAAGTCTCCTGTCCCTTGAGGACAAAGCACTCGAGCAGGTCTTCGGCGTTGGCCAGATCAAAGCCAAGGTGTGACGGCAAGACCACGGGCCCCTGCTTATAGGTCACGGCATAAGTGGGCTGGCCACTTGCTGTGAGCGAGAAGTTCACTTGTATCTGGCCATCGGGCGAGGTGACGGTCTGTGCCGCCATGGCCATGCAGGCCATGGCGAGACACAGGGTCACAAATTGTTTTTTGAAGCAGTGTAACATATCTATTATTATCATCCTTAAAAACAAACTTATTTACTCAGTCGCACAATCTTGCAGCCATGGGCAGGAATGGATGCCGAGAGTGAACTTGCTGTGCCCTCGTCGGCATGCAGCCACAGGTCACGCACTTTCCACTCGCCACTGGCGCCCAGTTGGCTGAAGTCCACATTGACGGTAGCGTTCTGGTCGCTGCGGTTGAACAGGCCAACAATGTAGTCACCATTCTGCATAGTGCCATACCATATCACATTATTCAGACCCAACTGGTCGTTGAGAGGCATGCCTACAAAGCCATCGGCACGCAGTGCAAGCAGTTCGCTATTGGTATAGAACGACACGTTGTTGCCGATCGTGGACGGTTGGTCGGCCACTGCAACAGGACCACCAGCCATGAGCTGCAACGAGATGGCAGTCTGGCGCTCGGCATCGGTGTCATACTTGTTCAGGCGCAGGAAGTCACCGTCGAGAATGACCTGGTTGCGGCCGGTGATGTGTGCCCAGTAACTGAACCCGTCAAACTGGTTCATGCAGTTGGGCCAATTGGAATAGGACTTGCCTTTGTCATGCGATGAAGTGTGCCTCCACCCGCCATCGCCTGTATCGGCCACGATGCGCACCATGTTACCGTATTTTGCCTCGACCTCGGCATCATTAAAGAGATGGGGCATCACCAGCGAGGTGAAGACGCCATATTTCTTGGCAGCCTGGGCAATGTAAGCAAGGGCTCGGTCGTAGCTCTCACGGCCGTAACCTCGGCCCACCGTACCGATATAGCGATCCTTGCCGTCCTCATACCATGACAGGAAGTCCATGCGGATGAATTCCACGCCCAGTTCCTTGTAGTGCTTGAAGAATCCGTCGATATACTCCTGTGCACCGGGTTGCTCGCTCACTACCCACGTGAACCACATGTCTTGGGCATTAGGATTCTGAACGGCCTGTTTGCCGTTATACACAAGGTCCCCAAAAGTGTAATTTGTCCCTTGAACCTTGGTGTTCAGCGGACCGTGAATCCACAACGGGTTGTCATAGACGCCCAATTTGAGGCCACGGGCTTTGCACTTGGCCACGAGATCGGCAAGTGACATTGAGCCGTAATGTGTCATGTATCCCGAGGCATCGTTGGCCAGCATGGGGATGAAACCGTCGGTGCACACCATGTCATAGCCATAAGGCTTCACACGCTCCAGTACAGGGGAGCTTTCACGCCGTCGTGAATACCCTCAACGACTGGCAGATCGGGCAATTCGGCCTTAGGCGGATAACGCATTTCGATATCATCGTTACATGCGCCCAGCATGGTAAGGGCAACCAATGCGATGGATAATAATATGCTCTTTTTCATATCTTATGTTTTTAATTAGTCATTGGTGATTTCTTCCACTTGAATTGTCCAGTGCTCCAGATCAAAGGTGATGCGGTAGTTGGCCGATTCTTCGACACGCCACTTGTCGTCAGGACCGTTGGTGAAGACGAAGTTGGGGTTTTCAACTCCAGTCTTGTTGATCTTGCAGTCGGCAAAGGTGGGACGGATAAAGGGCACATCCCAGCTGCCAGTAGCGATGCAGGCCTTCATCTCGCCGGGCACGAGGGTGCCCTCATACTTGAAGATGTACTGCGACACCTTGGTTAACTGTGTCGGGGCATCGATACTCCATCCGTTGGGGGTGGCATCACCGACGATATAAACGGCCTCCGCTGATATGGGTTCAGGCCCAACAGGATCAAGTTCACCCAGATATTCAGCCTTCAACGTGTAGTTCTCCAAGTCAAAGGTCAGTCGGTACTTACCAGCATCCTCGACCTTCCACTTGTCATCAGGATTGGCTACGAAGATGAATTCAGGACTCTCAACGCCGTCCTTGTTAATCTTGCACTCTGCAAACGTGGGACGGATGAAAGGCACACCCCAGTCACCTGAAGCAATGCAGGCCTTCATTTCACCCACATTGAGCGGGCCTTCATATTCAAAGATATAAGTGGACTTCTTCTCGAGCTGGGTGGGAGCATCGATGTTCCAGCCGTTAGGCGTAGCGTCACCCACCATATAGACCACATCGGTCACGATAGGCTCGATAACAGGAGCGTCGGGCTCACCGGTGTACTCGGTGGACATGGTCCAGTTCCTCAAGTCAAATGTCAAGCGATACTTGCCTGCATCCACAACGCGCCACTTGTCGTCGGGGTCACCGGCATGCATACCAAACTTCGCGTTAGTGATGGCCGTTCGGGAAATCTCGGTACCGTTCACGAGGGGACGGATGAAGGGAGCATCCCAACTGCCCGTCGTCAGACAAAGCTTTATTTCTCCCTTGTTTAGAGAACCCTCCCAAGTGAAAATCAAGGGGTCTGCCTCGGTAGCCGTCAGCGGCGTGGGATTGCCGATGTCCCAACCATTGGGCGTGGCATCACCCACCATGTAGAGTGTAGAGGTCTTGATGGGCAGGTCGCCCTCAATGATAATCAGGTCTTTCTCGTCCTCACAGCCTGTCAGGCCCATACCCAGCATGATGCTGGCAAGAACGAACATTATATATTTCAGTTTCATATCTTTTTATTGATTTAGATGGGTGACAAACATTATTTGTTATAACCGGGGTTCTGCACCAGGGCAGGATTGGCGTTGAGGATGGGACGCATGATGGGGAAAATCTTGGTGTGATCATCGGTATCAGGATTCTTGTCCCACCATGAGCCAGAGGTGAAC
Source organism: uncultured Prevotellaceae bacterium (assembly GCA_900320245.1). Lineage (GTDB taxonomy): Bacteria > Bacteroidota > Bacteroidia > Bacteroidales > Muribaculaceae > Sodaliphilus. The sequence continues at coordinate 8,360 of ONRP01000018.1, read as the reverse complement.
TTACCAAAGCGAATCAGGTCGATGCGGCGACGGCTCTCGGCGAAGAACTCACGGCCCCACTCGTCGAGCATCTCGTCCATGTCAAGAACGGCTGCACCCTCGGGGGCATAGAGCACCGTTGAAAGGTTGGCCTCGGGATAGTTGCGGCGGCGCACACTGTTGAGCAGTCGTCCGGCCTCGGCCTTTTTACCAGAGCGCAGTTTGCATTCAGCCAGCGAGTAGATAATCTCGGGCAGACGGATCTCGGTGTAGTCACTCTCCATCTGGTGGGCATCATCGTCGCTATAGAACGGGTATTTGGCAAAGTGCCAGCCCGAATTGTGGTCACCGTCACGCAGCGTGCTGCTTGAAGCTGAAAGCCACCTGTCAGGAGCAAGACCCTGGAACTTGCCCACGGCATCACGGATGTACAGGTCATAGGCCACCTCAGGAGCCTGCACGCGCTTGGTGGCGCCATTCTCGTCCTTGTACTCCAGATAGCCATAGATGAACATTCCCTCGCGGGTGCTGTTGCCCAGATTGCGATAGAGTTTCATGCGCTCATCGCCCTCATACTTGCGGAACTTCTCGATGGGCATACCCAGTTGATAGTTGTATTTCTCACCGTTGGGAGCAAAACTGGGCGAAGCGGCATACTTGGTGTTGTGGTCGCCGCCCTTGCTCTTGGAATCGTTGAGATAGTAACGTGCACGCGCGGGAACGGTCCACCAGTAGGTGTCGCCCTGATAGTGCCAGAAACTGTAACCGGGAGCACCGGGGAAGCCGAAGATGACCTCGTCGCACTCGTCGTTGTTCCAGTCAAAGGCTGCATCCCAGCGGTCGGCTACCTCATATTGACCGTATTGACCGTCAAGGATGGCTTGGGCCACTTGCTCACACTCGGTATAACGAGCCTGGCCGATGTAAACTTCGGCATTCAGATACAGACGTACCAACAGTGCTGCAGCGCCGGCCTTGGTCCACTGGCCCTGAATGCCGGCATTGGAACCGAGCGAAGTCTTCTCGGCAAGCATGGGAATGCACTCCTTGAGGTCGCTCTCGATGAGGTCAAAGATGACCTTGGGCTCAACTTGGGTCTCGGTATTCTTGGAAATGTCGCTATAGCTCACTGCCAGAGGCACATTGCGGAAGCCGTCGAGCAGGCGCAGGTAGAACCACGCACGCAGCACTCTGCACTGTGCCTTGAGGTTATCAAACTCGGCATCCGAGAAACCATAATTCTTCGGCGTGAGCTTTTCCAGGTCCTCAATCACATAGTTGCATTGCATGATACCCTGGAAACAGCCGTTCCATTCGCTCTGGGCATCACCGCCGTCTTCCACATTCCACTCGTGGTAGTGCAGGCGACGCCACTTGCCACCGTCGTCCCACCAACCGTCGCGGGTTGGGGTAATCAACTGGTCGGCTGTCAGCTCGTTGAGCACATGACGGCTCTGGATGCTCCAGAAGGCGTGTTCAAACGGACGGAAGGTTGCCCTTACCACGTCATTCTTGGTGTTATAATAATTCTGGGTTCCCACCTGGTCATACAGTGTCTCGTCCAGGTCGGTGCAGCTTGCCAGTGTGCCGAGGCACAGGGCTGCCATTATCATATATAAATGGATTCGTTTCATTGTCTTCATGATTTAATAGGATTATCAGAAATCAACTTGCACACCGACGATAAGCTGTCGTGTAGAGGGGAAATAGGTGCGTGAACCCTGTCCACCGGGAGTCAAACCATTCACTTGATAGGTCGAGGGATCAACACCGCTGAACTTGGTCAGGGTGAACAGATTCTTGGCTGTGGTGAACACGCGCACGCGGTCCAGGAATCGCCAATTGTTGGGCCTGAACGTGTAGCCCAGGGTCACCATGTCGAGTTTCAGATAATCACCACGCTCGAGGAAGTAATCACAAACCACGGGGTTGGCCGACGATGAAATCTCAAAATTCTTGGCATAGGCTTTCTTCAGGCGGTTGCCGGTGAAGTTGCGGGTGCCGTAGTAGAAATCATGGATATTGAAAATGTCGAAGAAGAATGCTCCACGGAAGAAGAGCGACAAGTCGAAGTTGCGATAGCGGAAGGTGTGGCTCATCGACATCGTGAATTTGGGCATACCGTTGCCCACCTGCTGGCGGTCGGCGTCGCTGGCCTGGGAGGCGCGGATGATGTCGCCGTCGCGGTCATAGACAAGCCACTCGCCCTCGGTGGAGTGTCCAGCATACTTCCACATGAAGAAGTTGCCCAGGGACTCGCCCTTCTGGATGCGCTGCAGGTTATAGAAAGGATAGGGATCCTCGGTGCCGCACACGTCGTAGTAGTCCTGTCCGACATACTGCGAGTTGCTGAAGTCCAAGAACTTATTGCTCATTGTGGTTCCCACAAGGTTGATGTCGTAACCAAAGGTCGGAGTGTCCACTGCCCTGAAGTTCAGGTCGAACTCAAAACCTGTATTCTTCATAGTTCCCACGTTGACAAAGGTCTCGTCAAACAGGTAAGGAGGAACCGATACCTTGTAGTTACCAAGCAGATCCTGCTGGCGGCGGCTGAAGTAGTTGAGCGAACCGTACAGGCGGTTGTTGAACAGCGAGAAATCAAGGCCGACGTTCCAGTTCTTGCCCTTCTCCCACTTGAGGTCGGGATTCACATTCTTGGAGGGTCCCCAAACCTGGAAGTACTTGCCATTGTAGAAATAGTAGCCAAAGCCAGTCATTGTGTTGAGCGACAGATAGCTACCGAAGTCCTGGTTACCCGTCACACCGAAGTCGGCACGCAACTTCAGGTCATTGACCCAAGTCACGTCCTTCATAAACTTCTCGGACGAAATGCGCCAACCGGCCGAAATGGCGGGGAAGTTACCCCACTTGTTGTCGATACCGAATTTTGACGAACCCTCATGGCGCAGCGATGCCGTCAGCATATAGCGGTCATCGTAGTTGTAGCTCACGCGACCAAAGAAGGCAATCAGCTTGGCATCATTCTGATAGCTGCCCATCATGACTTCACCCTCTTCCTTGGCATACTCGCCAGAACCCAGATTGTCGGAGGTCAGGCCGTCGTTAGGGAAGTCCTTGTTCTCGGCATTGAAACCGGAGTACTTGGAATACTGGTAGGAATAGCCCGCCATACCCTTGATATAATGCAGGCCGAACTTTCCGGAATAGTTAGTCAGCCACTCGAAAACATACTGGCTTTCCTTGCCGTAGGAACGACTGGCTTCACCCTCGCGGCCATTGTTGATGGCGATTGTGCTCGTCGAGGGACGGAACCAGCTGTTGTCGTTACTGTACTGGTGGTCGGCAAACATCACCTGAGTTGATAAGTGGTGGGGCGAATCTTCATTTTTGGCCAGCAGAGGCAAGAGATTCAGTTTCACTGTGCCGTCCCAGTCCAGGAGCTTGGTGATTGCGTGGTCTTTCTCGATGCGCTGGCGCTCGACGGGGTTGGAGCCAACGACCTGGCCCTGGAAATTATAATACAGGGAAGGATCATCGGGATTCATCAGCGGAGTGGTCGGGTTGGCCTCGATAGCATCCTTGAACACGCTCCAGTCAGCATTGTCGCGGTAGATAATGCGCGGAGCAATATTGGCGGTCAGGGTGAACAGGCCGTTCTTGGTCGTGTGCATGACCGCGGCACGGGCGCCATACTCCTCACGCTTTGACCTCAGGTCGATACCATGGGCATTGCGGTAGTCGGCGCTCACGCGGTAATTGCTCTTGTCATTACCGCCACTCAATGTCAGCGTGTGCTGCATGGCTCTGCCTGTGCGGCTGGCCTCATTAAGCCAGTCGATGTTGCCGCCCAGGTCAACGCCTGTGTCACCCCATCCAAGACGGACGTCACGGTATTCTTGTGCATTCATCATCTGTAATTCCTTGTTGATGAAGTCCCAAGAATACTGCCCAGAATAGGAGGTGTGGGTCTGGCCGTCTTTGCTGCCTTTCTTAGTCGTGACAACAATCACACCATTAGAACCGCGCGTACCATAAATAGCTGAAGCGGCACCGTCCTTCAACACGTCAAACGAGGCGATGTCATTGGGGTTGATGTTAGTCAGGTTACCTCCAGGCACACCGTCGATAACGATGAGCGGGCCCAAGCCAGCCGAACGCGACGAGACGCCACGAATCTGGATGCTTGCCTGGTTGTTGGGGTCACCGGTACCTGTATTGGTAATCGAGACGCCAGCCACCTTGCCTTGAATCATCATTGACGGGTCAAGGGAGCTGACGGTCAAGAAGTCCTTTTCGCCCACATGCGAGATGGCCGAGGTAAGTTCCTTCTTGTCCATCGTTCCGTAACCGATAACCACGACCTCATTCAGAATCTGGTCATCGCTGGACAATACAATAGTCAGATTGGTCTGTCCGTTGACTGCTATTTCCTTCGATGTATAACCGATATAGGAAACCGAGAGAATGGCATTCGAGGGAACGGTCAGCGTGAAATTGCCGTCAAAATCGGTCACAGTTCCGTTACTCGTCCCCTTCTGCTGGACTGTAGCTCCGATTAGAGTCTCTCCAGCCTCATCTGTCACAGTGCCTTGCACGGTAATGTCCTGCGCAAGCACAATCATGGGCATCAGCAGCGTCAGCAAGCCGATGACCAATCGTTTTGATAGAAGTTGCTTCATTTTGTTCATATTAATCGATATTAAACGGTTTGAAAACTATCGCAAATTTATTGTCCATTATAATGGAATGTACACCTCAGTAAAGCAACGGTAAATCCATGGGGATTTTTCAATAGTTTATCTAATTGAAAATCCGAAAGTTACAAAAAGAAGCAAAAATCATATAGTAAATTCTCTAAATTCAGAAAAAAGCATTATTTTTGCCGAAAATCTCTTGAATTATGAATAGACTGCTATTAATACTGTCCGCCATCTTTGTTTGCTTTGGGGCATTTGCCGCCCAGAAGGAGTTGCTCAGTCAGCTTGATGACGCCATCCTTCACAAGGGGGAAGTCATCAAGGCCAAGGAGGCAAAAATCTCGGTCCTGAAAAAAAGACTTAGCACCACTTTAAGCAATAAGCAGGATTTACAGACGCTCGATGACCTCTATAACGAATATCACGTCTTCAAGTTTGACTCGGCGCTTGTCTATGCCGAGCGAGGCTTGACACTGGCGCGTGCACTGCAGGACAATCATTACACATGCCTGTTCACATGCCACAAGGCTGAAATTCTCGCCATCGGAGGCTTGTTTGCTGAAGCAGAAGAATGTCTAAAAGGGCTGAACGAACAACAAATCGATGAAAAGATCCGGTTTAAGTATTACTATACCCTATTCACCGTCTATTCTTATTGGGCAGATTATTGTAGAGACCAGATGTATGCTCCTCGATACCGTGAATGCTCTCATCAATATCTGAGTCAAGCATTAGCATATCTGGATGCCGGAGACCCCTTATATGACTTTTTCCAAGGCGAGCGATATGTGTATGTAAACAAGAACGACAGTCTCGCGCAAAACCATTACAAGCAGGTGCTGTTGACGGCGGCGCCCGACTCAAGGCCCTATGCTATGGCGGCTTTCGCCCTGGCAGGACAATATAGGATGGCTGGCGATGAAAAAGGTTATGTTGATCATCTCATTAAGGCGGCTTTGGCCGATGTTAAAGGCTGCACAATGGAAAATGTGGCACTGCAACAACTTGCCTTATCACTATTTGAAAATGGGGATCATGATTTAGCCCGTGCTCAGAATTACATCAACTCATCACTCGAAGATGCTCAATTCTACAACAACCGTTTGCGTATTCTTGAAATCTCTCGCACCATGCCCCAGATTGTCACTGCCTATGAGACCATGATTAAAGGGCAGAACAGGAACCTGCGCAATTCTGTCATTTTTATATCGCTGCTGGTTTTAGGATTGCTGCTTACGTCTTTTTACATCCACCGTCAGAACAAACTGCTTGCTGCCCGCCGTAGCGAGTTAGCAGCCAACAACCTGCAATTGAAGGAACTCAATGGACAATTGTCGGCAAGCAACCAGGAACAACAAGCCTTGAACAGCCAGCTACACGAACTGAATCAGCAACTCTTGGATACCAACCGGCACCGCGAGACGCTGGCGTCGGTGTGCATCAAGCTGTGTGCCAAATATATTGAGAAACTCAATAATTATCAGACGCTGGTGAAACGCAAGATCAAGGCAAAGCAAGAACAGGAATTGCTCCACTCCATAACATCAAACCGCTTGTCGGAAGAGGACGCGTCGACATTCCTCCACAATTTTGACAAAGCATTCCTCGAACTATATCCTACCTTTATTAAGGAATTCAATGCGCTGCTTCAGGATGGTGAACGTTTCACCCCCAAGTCACCTGGCACGATGACGACAGAACTGCGAACCTTCGCATTGATCCGCCTTGGAGTGAAAAGCACTGCCGACATTGCTGGTCTGCTATTCCTTTCCAACCAGACCATCTATAACTGCCGCTCCGTCACGAAAAATAAAGCGCTGAACAAAGACACCTTTGACGACGATGTGATGAAAATCTGTACCATCATCCAACAATAAATAATCCTCAAAACTTGAGGCAATGCTATCGAGTTTCATCCAAAACAAAGAAAATAGAATCGTTTTGGCCAAAACTCATTGCCAATGAAAAGCCTTAATTTGTGGCGAAATAGCCGTTCATCAGTTCGTAGAGATAAGCGGGGCTTTGGACGTATAATTCGTTTTCTTCGTCTTGCAGGGCAGGGATCAAGGGTGAGTTATACACACGCTCCATTGCCTGCTCAATGGTGCATCCAGTATCTTCTATGACATATTTAACCAATTCGCTCAGAGCGTAATCAGTCAGATAGGTCGCTATTTGTTGATGTGTGGGCTGGATCATATCGTCTCTACGTTTATTTTATGAAGGAAATTAAGAGCCCTTTCTGTCCCAAAATAGTACTGCTGGTCAAGATATCTGTCTTGAAGCAACCTGGCGGCTTCTTCTGGTGAGTAGATTCCCTCTCGGTAGTTGGTCAACTGTAAGACAACACCGTCATCTGCAATCGGGCCGACCACGATATCATAGTCATGCACGGGCTGTTGGCTATTCCTGTCGCGGTTGGCATCCACGAATAAGAGCCATTCCACGCTCGCCTTTTCGGGGAAAACTTTCACCTTCAAATCTGATTGCAAGGCAGAGTCATTTAATTCGTAGGTAATCAACGTAGCAGTTCCACCGAAGAGTCGCGCTCTCTTTAGCGCCATACGGCAAGCGGTTTCCCTATTAGGAGTCAAATAGAAGCCCTTGCCAAAATCCTTGTACCGCAAACCCTTTGTAATGTCTATTGACTCAATGTCCGCATTTGTTCCGTGGTAAAGCATCATGCCAAGGTTCCTCCATTCTTTTGACAGATGATGAGCAAGTCGTCTATCGTTTCGTCCATCGACTGCAGATGTTCCACGTCATAGAACTCAATCAAGAACGCCAATCCCTTATGCTCATGCAAATAACGGAAAGCAGCTTGACGTGTCATGTCAAACCGACGGCCAAAAGCCCGAATGCAGGCTGTCAAAAATGGAATCTCGTACTTGCTCATATCCTATTGTTCTATTTCACCGATAATGCCGAGGCATCACAGCACACTTTCATGTGCAAAGTTACAGTTTATTTGCAAATAATGTGCAAGATTGGAACATTTTATCAGAATTAAATCATTATTTTGCTGTTCCATTTCTCAAGGATAATTGCAAGATGGGGTGATATCCCATCGAATAATGGCAGCCTTCAACTCGGCAAGAAAGGGGGGAATAACCCCTATTTTGTATTCCCCCCTTTTGGGATATAACATACTAATCGTGTGATACGACAAATTAATCATCAGTCTGCAACTAATTGATAACCAAATATTTTCATTAGTTTATACTATCACACAATCAGTATGTGATTAGTGTGTAATATCATTCGATAAAACCTCCAGCTCCACAAAATTACGAGCAACCATCTGACTACCAGATGATTGCTCGCTTTTTATTGGAACACCCAGTTCCAAATGATATTTACTGATAATATATGATGCTCAATGATAATGAACCCCAAAAGTTTTGTGTCCAACTTTTGGGGTGCACTTCATTGCGTGACATGCTTTGCACAATGTGATGCTCCGCAAGCCGTTGACGGTAGCCGAAGTGCTGGTATTGCCAGCCTTGGTCTGAGTGTAATATGAGGCCGTCAAGATTGTCGAACTTGACGAAAGCCTTGTCCAGCATATCGTACACTTGTTCCAGATTCGGACTTTTGGAGATGTTGTAGGATATGATCTCTCCGTTGAACATGTCCAGTATCGGGGAAAGATAGAGCTTGACAGAGCCTATGTTTATCTGCGTCACATCAGTCGCCCATTTGCGGTTCGGGGCATCGGCAGAA
>ONRP01000013.1 GCA_900320245.1 uncultured Prevotellaceae bacterium | reverse complement strand
CCCCCGTACGACTACGACAACTATGAGTTTGAGGTGGATGGTATCTACTATAAGATTGAAGGCGACGTAGCCTGTGTCACTTTCCAGCGCTATGCAAGTGGCATGCACCTGAGTGATTACCATGGTGACGTGGTTATTCCCAGCACCGTGACTTATCAGGACGTGACCTACCCTGTCACGACAATTGACTATTATGCGTTCAATTACTGCCAGGGATTGACGAGCATCACCATTCCTGAATCCATCACCACCATCAAGGATTGTGCCTTCTACCTGTGTACGAGCCTGACCTGTGTCAATCTTCTTACCCCTACGGTTGTCATTGAAAAACACGCCTTCTCGATGTGCTCGGCATTGACAACCATCACTTGTCCCTTGACGACACCACCAGCGATGTACTATGAGGAATGCTTTGACAGCCCCCACTACGAGAGTGCAACCTTGTATGTTCCCGCCAATGCTGTAGAACTCTATCGCAATGCACCCGTTTGGGAAAAATTCGTCAATATCCAGCCTATAGATCCAGAAATGCTTCCTGGTGACGTGAATGGCGATGGCGAAATCAATATCGCCGACATCAATGCCGTCACCGACATCATTCTGACCGACGCATCCGAGCCAAGCGGCGATGTGAATGGTGACGGTGAGATCAACATCGCCGATGTCAACGCAATTATTGACATCATCCTGGGCGGTTCTGCACCGAACCCTACAGAAATCGAGACCATTACCGTGAATGGCGTGTCATTCAACATGGTTAAAGTTGAGGGAGGCACGTTCATGATGGGCGCAACCCCCGAGCAGGGCAGTTATGCCCTTGATTGGGAGTATCCTACCCATCAGGTTACATTGTCGAGTTATAGCATTGGTGAAACCGAGGTCACCCAGGCGCTATGGGAAGCCGTGATGGGCAACAACCCAAGTTATAACAAGGGCAATAACAAACCTGTGGAGATGGTTACATGGAATGATTGTCAGGAGTTTATCACCAAATTAAATCAGTTGACAGGCAAGACTTTCCGTTTGCCTACCGAAGCCGAATGGGAGTATGCCGCACGCGGCGGCAATAAGAGCCAAGGCTATAGGTATGCCGGCAGCAATAACATCGACGAGGTGGCATGGTACTTAAACAATATTCCCGCACAGTCTAGCGATGCAGAGAACTATGGTCCACAGATTGTCGCCACTAAGGCTCCTAATGAGTTGGGCATATATGATATGAGCGGCAACGTTAATGAGTGGTGTCATGACTGGTTTGGTGATTACAGCAGTAATGCTCAGACGAACCCCATTGGTCCTGATGCGGGCTCTGAACGTGTACTCCGTGGTGGCTATTGGCACTATAAAGCAGATTACTGCCGCGTGTCGTATAGGAACTACGCTTACCCATGGGAAAAGGATGGTAGCACAGGATTGCGTCTTGTACTTAACCCTGATGTTGATGTTGCAGACGGACACGAGTACGTTGACTTGGGCCTTCCCAGCGGCACGCTATGGGCCACGATGAACATCGGTGCCAACAACCCCGAAGATTACGGTGACTATTTCGCCTGGGGCGAGACTGAGCCCAAGGATGACTATAACTGGAACACCAATAAGTGGGGGTATTATGACGAGAACTCGAAGTTACATATCACAAAGTACAACACAAACAGCGGTTACGGTCCGGTTGATAACAAGATTGAGTTGGATACAGAAGACGATGCCGCCTATGTAAACTGGGGTTCGTCATGGAGAATGCCGACCATGGTTCAAATCAAAGAATTGATCAACAAGTGCTCTTGGGAGTGGACGACGAGAAACGGGATAAACGGGTATCGAGTCATCGGTCCGAACGGAAACGAGTTATTCTTGCCTGCTACGGGCTATCGCTACAACAGTTCACTTTACTATAGTTATTTTGAAGGTCATTATTGGTCTCGCGACCTCTATGATATCCATCCCGACTGTGCTTATCGGCTTCGCATTGCCGAAGGGGTTCGTAACTGTAATGTTTACAACCGCTACTTCGGATACGCTGTGCGTGCCGTGCGAGCAACACAGAACTAGAAGGGAAAAAGAACATCGTTTTTTGATGTCTTTTGCGGAATTTGCTCTTGGCAGTAACATGCTGGCGGTTTCGCATGGCTTTTCACATCTTTTAGGATGGAAAGGTTGTGGGGGTGGAAGATTGTGTGTATCTTTGGCTTTCTTTTTGTGAAACCGGAATTATCATTAACCAAATGACTGATAAGATCACCAATAAAATCACTAAGATTGTGTTGACCGGTGGCCCCTGCGCCGGCAAGACGACGGCGATGGCCAGGATTATCGAGCACTTCAGCGGCCTGGGCTTCCAGGTGTTCGCCATCCCCGAGGTGCCCACGATGTTCAGCAGCGCCGGCATCAACTACCTGACGCAAAACAAGGCCCTGTTCTTTGAGGCCGAGAAATCGACGCTCAACATCCAGTTGGCGCTCGAGGACCACTTCGCCAAGATGGCGGAGCAGTGCAACAAGCCCGTGCTCATCGTGTGCGACCGCGGCACGATGGACATCAGCGCATACGTCTCGCCCGAGATTTGGGAGGCGCTGACCGAGGAGATGGGCACCAACACCGTGAAACTGCGTGACGCCCGCTACGAGGCCATCCTGCACATGGTGACCGCTGCCGCCGGCGCCGAGCAGTTCTACACCAACGAGAACAACAAGTTCCGCAGCGAGGACGTGGAACTGGCGCGCGAACTGGACCGCAAGGTGCTGAGCGCATGGACGGGACATCCCCACCTGCGCGTCATCGGCAACCAGACCGACTTTGACGACAAGTTGCGTCAGGTGCTCAACGAAATTTCTACCGTGCTCGGCGTTCCCAGCCCCATCGAGCAGGAGCGCAAGTACATCGTCAAGGTCACTGGCGAGATTCCCGACTACATCGAGAGCGAAATCACGCAGACCTACCTGCTGAGCGAGCCCGGCACCGAGATGCGCGTGCGCAAACGCGGCTGGCAGGGCAGTTACGTCTACTTCCAGACCATCAAGAAGACCGTCAGCAGCAACAAGCAGATCGAGACCGAGCGCCGCATCACGGCCCAGCAGTATGTCGACCTGCTGCAGATTGCCGACCCCAACCGCAAGCCCATCAGCAAGATGCGCAAGTGCTTCGTGTGGAAGAACCACTACTTCGAACTGGACACCTACATCGAACCCAAACTGGGCATGCAGATCCTGGAGGTGGAAGGCATCAAAGAGGGCGACGAGGTGGAAATCCCGCCCTTCATCGAGGTGGTCGAGGACATCACCGGCAACGAGAAGTACTACAACTACCAGTTGTCGCTGAGGTAGAGAAGAACAACCCCTAAACCGCGACCGCAGCAAGCACCCCAGGAATGACTGCCTGCGGATTTAGCGGATTTAACGGGTAAAACTGAAAGGCTGCCGCACTCCAGCAAAGGAATGCGGCAGCCATCTTTAACCTTTAAACTTTAACCTTTAAACTGCGAGCAACGCGAGCATGACAGCGGATGCTCCTCTAAACCCTAAACTCTAAACTTCAGTATACAAGAATTCCCCCAAGGCCCAAGTCTTGAGGGGATTCTTGTATACTGAATACTTACTTAGTTGGCCTTGTACTTGTAGATGTCGACCAGTTTGACATCAAACACGAGGGAACTGTAGGGAATGAGGACTTCACTCCTCTTTGTCGAGCCATAGGCCTGCTGGTAGGGAATGACCACCGTGCAACTGTCACCCACGTGCATATTGGTGAGCGCAATCATCCAGCCCTCGACATTAGAGTTAACCATCGAGCGGTAGATGCTGTCGGCCGGCGAAGTCATGTAGTAAGATGAATCGACGGGCGTGCCGTCATACAGGCGCAGGTAGTACTTCACGTCGACGGTCGAGGTGATCAAGGGCATGAGGTTGTCCTTGGTGAGGTTACGGTCGTTGTGCCAGCGCATCAGCACCGTGGCCGAGGGGTCCCAGGGCGCGGTGACCTTGGTGTACTGGCCCGAAGCGGCCTGCCGGCTGAACCACTCGTCATTCTTCTGGCGCCAGTCCTTGTACTCGTCATACACGTTATTGCCCAGACACGAGTCGAGCATCGTGACGGCCAGGACAGCCAGGATGACAGTATAGAAAAACTTCTTCATTGTCGTTGATAATTTACATGAGTTTGCGCAGGACATTGTTCAGGCTGCACTCGCGGGCGAGGATGGCGGGCAGGTCGGCGATGGCGACGCGCTCCTGCTGCATGGTGTCACGGTCACGCAGGGTGACGGTGTTGTCCTCGAGGGTCTGGCCGTCGACGGTGATGCAATAGGGGGTGCCGATGGCATCCTGGCGGCGGTAGCGCTTGCCCACGGTGTCCTTGTCCTCGTAGTGGCAGGCGAAGTCAAACTTGAGCATATTCATGATCTCGTGAGCCTTCTCGGGCATGCCGTCCTTGCGGACGAGCGGCAGGATGGCGCACTTGATGGGAGCCAGCGCCTTGGGCAGGTGCAGCACCACGCGGGTGTCGCCGCCCTCGAGTTGCTGCTCCTCGTAACTGGAGCACATCACCGAGAGGAACATGCGGTCCACGCCGATCGAGGTCTCGATGACGTAGGGGGTGTAACTCTCGTTCAACTCGGCGTCGAAGTACTGGATCTTCTTGCCCGAGAACTTGGCGTGCTGGCTCAGGTCGAAGTCGGTGCGGCTGTGGATGCCCTCCACCTCCTTGAAGCCGAACGGCATCTTGAACTCGATGTCGGTGGCAGCGTTGGCATAGTGGGCCAGTTTCTCGTGGTCGTGGAAGCGGTACTTCTCGTCGCCCAGGCCGAGGGCCTTGTGCCAGCGCAGACGGGTCTCACGCCAAAAGTCGAACCACTTCAACTCCTCGCCGGGACGTACAAAGAATTGCATCTCCATCTGCTCGAACTCACGCATGCGGAAGATGAACTGACGGGCAACAATCTCGTTGCGGAAGGCCTTACCGATCTGCGCGATGCCGAAGGGGATGCGCATGCGGCCGGTCTTCTGCACGTTCAGGAAGTTCACAAAGATACCCTGTGCGGTCTCGGGACGCAGGTAGACGTCCATCGTCGAGTCGGCGCTGCTGCCCATCTGGGTCTTGAACATGAGGTTGAACTGACGCACGTCGGTCCAGTTCTTGGTACCGCTCACGGGGTCTACGATCTCGTAGTCCACGATAATCTGCTTGAGTTCGGCCAGGTCGTTGTCGTTCATGGCCTTCTCGTAGCGGGCATGCAGTTCGTCACGCTTCTTCTGGTTGTCGAGCACGCGGGGATTGGTCTGGCGGAACATCGTCTCGTCGAACTTGTCACCGAAGCGCTTGGCAGCCTTCTCGCATTCCTTGTTGATCTTTTCCTCGATCTTGGCAATCTCATCCTCGATGAGCACGTCGGCGCGGTAGCGCTTCTTGCTGTCGCGGTTGTCAATCAAGGGGTCGTTGAACGCGTCCACGTGGCCCGAAGCCTTCCAGATGGTGGGGTGCATGAAGATGGCGCTGTCGATGCCCACGATGTTCTCGTGCAGCAGGGTCATTGCCTCCCACCAGTAGCGCTTGATATTGTTTTTCAGTTCCACGCCGTTCTGAGCATAATCATAGACAGCACCGAGGCCGTCATAGATTTCACTCGAGGGGAACACAAAGCCATATTCCTTGGCGTGCGACACGATTTTCTTGAAAACGTCTTCCTGTTTTGCCATTGTTCAGTTGTCTAGTTATATTGTTTTGGTTGATAATGTTCTTATTAATCAAACTGCAAAGGTACAATTTTTCCCTCAACAGCACAACACATTGGTGGATATTAGAGTTATTTAACGGGAATTGAGAATGCTTGAAGATGTTTTGATAAACTACATCATACAAGCCCAACCGAACTTGCGTGCAATCTCTTTCAACAGACCTCGATCACGCACAGGGATAGTCACCTTGATGGTTTCACGCTGGTTTTCGCGTTCGGCAATACTGGCAACATCCAAGTCGTACTGCGACTGCATGTTCATCCAAATATCAGCAGGGATACCTAAAACCCTCTCTAAAGCCAAAGCCATATTAACAGATATCGAACGTTTACCGTTTACAGTCTCGCTCAGGACCGATGGCTTAATATCCATCGCTGCAGCAAGTTGTTTTTGAGTCATGCCTCGCTCTTTGAGTTCATCGCGAATCAGTTCACCAGGATGGGTTGCAACAATCGGAGTATATTCTTTCTTATTCATAATGCTTAGATATTTCAAACAACAATGCGTTAACTATAATCCCCGTTTCATCGGGAGAACTGTGAAACAGTAGGCGGTACTGAGCATTTATCCACACTGCATCCACGCCATTCAAGTCCCCTTTCTTTTTTTCGTAATGCAAAGATTTAATCAGGAACAGGTCTTCGATGCGCCTTGCAGCCTTGAGATAATTCACAACTTTAACATACCGCTTGACCACATCCTTGGGCAGGCGTTTGTAATTGCCGTCGGCAGTGGTTCCTGTGGTATAAAGTTCTTCTAAGGCCTTTGTTTCAAATGCAATATTCATTTTTCAAGTTCATTTTCAAAAGAAAATAACCTAAACTTCAGCAGCAAAGGTACAAATAAATTTTGAATTATTCGCAAATTTGCGAATAATTTTCATCTTATATCTAAAAATTCGGTACCTCTTTTAGAACTGGGAGTAGAGGAAGGGCTGGACGGTGGCGCTGGCGAACTGGAGGACCAGTTGGATGAGGACGATGAAGAGGAGCAGTTTCACTACCCAATGCACGTTGACGAACCAGTCGCGCATCTTGTCCCACACACGGCGGGGCACGAAGTGCAGGCCGAAGATGATGGCCAGCATCAGGCACCACGTGAAGCGGCGCTCCACGAAGACACGCAGATAGGCCCATTCAAAGTCGGTCACAATGCCGCTGATGACCTGTCCGGCGGCATGGAACGAGTTGGCACGGAAGAATATCCACAGGGTGGTCACGAAAGTGAACGTCAACAGCCACGAAATGAAGCGGGTGAGCGGTGTGCTGGCAATCCTGTCGAGCCAGGGCTTACATATCTTGTGGATACACAGGGCGATGCCGTGGCCCGCACCCCAGACGACAAACGTCCAGGCCGCACCATGCCACAAGCCGCCCAGCAGCATCGTCACCATCAGGTTGAAGTGCTGTCGCACTTTGCCCTTGCGGTTACCGCCCAGGGGGATGTAGACGTAATCGCGCAGCCAGGTCGAGAGCGTGATGTGCCAGCGGTGCCAGAACTCGGTCACGTTCAGCGAGCGGTAAGGATAGTCGAAGTTGATGCCCAGGTTGAAGCCCATGATGCTGCCCAGACCGATAGCCATGTCGCTGTAGCCCGAGAAGTCGCAGTAGATCTGCATCGTGAAGCCCAGCACCGCCATCAGCAACTCAAAGCCCGTGTAACCCGTGGGATTACCGAAGGCGATGTTGTTGTATTGGGCGATATAGTCGGCAAAGACGGCCTTCTTCAGGATACCCAGCATGACCAGGAACAGACCGCCGTAGATCATCTCGCGCGTGGCGGGCTTGTTCTGCTGCAACTGCGGCATGAAGTCGCGCGCCCTGACGATGGGGCCAGCCACCAGACAGGGGAAATAGGACAGGAAGAAGAGGTAGTCGATGTAGTCGTCGACGGGCTGGATCTTGCCCTTATAGACGTCGACCACATAACTGATGGTGCGGAAGGTGTAGAACGACACGCCGACCGGCAGAATCAGGTCCAAAGGCTGGAAATTGCCGCCGATGAGCGACTCCAGGTTGGTCATGAAGAAGTTGCTGTACTTGAAGAACAGCAGCACACTCAGCGACAGCACCATCGACACGGTGAGCGCAATGCGGCGCTCGGTGCGGTTCTTGCTGGAGTCGATGAACTGCGCCACCCACCAGTCGATGAATGACGTGGCAACGAGCAACAGGAAGAACCAGCCGCTGGACTTGTAGAAGAAATAAAGGCTGAAAGCGATGACAAAGAGCATCATCTGCTTGCGGCGCGACTTGATGACGGCATACAGCGGCAGGAACACCAGGAACAGAATCCAGAACAGTCCGCTGGTGAACAGCATCGGCTCGTCACGGTCGAACGAGAACAGTGACAGCAGATGGGTGATATCGATGGTATTGGGCAACATGGTTTACTTAGGGGGTTGATAAACTACAATGCGGGAAGCGCGGCTGATGCCGGGACCCGGATCATCGAGGCGGAAGGGGTGGGCGCCCGACTCGCCAATCCACTTGACCACGCGGTCCATCCACTTGTGGGCCGACTCACGCGTGGGATGCGCGCCGTCGCGGCTGCGCTCAAACTCGTCGTTGGCACTGAGGTAGAAACAGCCCTTGGCCAGGTTCTCGGCGAGCATGTCGTTGATGCCCGTATCCTTGTCCCAGTTGGGCGGTCCAATCCACACATAGGGGATGTCGCCAATCTCGGCAAGCATCTTCTTCAGGAACGGCTTGCGCGCCGACTTGATGTCGGGCACATACAGTTCGTTGGCCCCCAGGCATACAAAGATGTAGTCGGGGTGGTGCTCCTTGATGAGTTCGGTCAATCGCGCCGTCTCGCCCCAGCACAGGGTGGAACTGCTGTACCAGATGACCTCGACCAGGGTATGCCCGTTCTTGTCACAGTAGGCGGCCAGGCGCGGTGCCAGTCCCTCGAGCATCGAGTCGCCGATGAAGAGGATGCTCTTGGCCGTGGTATCCATCGGGGCACGCCAACTTGTCGAGTCGGCATCCTTGTCGGCGCGTGCCCTGTCCTTGCCGCTGATGTATTCAGAGGTCTGTTGGGCAAATGGGGCGGTCTTGATTTCAAATCCGCCAATACTGATGCCGTCGGTCCAGAACGATAGGCCGACGAAGAAAAGCAGTGCCACGAGAAGCAGGGTCCAAAGTCCCCAGTATGGTTTGTTCATTCAGTGTTAAATCGAGTGGTGTTGGTAATGGATGCGGCCCTCGTATCTGGCTCGCGAGTGCCGCATCCGTGATGTCAGTGAATAGGGGTTACTTGAGCAGTTCGATGCCAATGCCGGGACGGTCGTGCAGGGTGATCTTGCCGTTCTCGACAGTCATACCCGTGAAGCGGTCATTGGCGATGAGCAGGTTGCCGTCCAGGTCGGCATAGTCGACCACGGGCGACAGGTTGGCGGCGGCAGTCACGGCACACGAGGTCTCGGTCATGCAGCCGATCATCACCTTCATGTCGAGGGCGCGGGCCAGGGTCACCATCTTGTGAGCCTCGTGCAGACCGGTGCTCTTCATCAACTTGATGTTGATGCCGTCATACACGCCCTTGAACTTCACGATGTCGGGCAGACGCTGGAAGGCCTCGTCGGCAATGATGGGCAGCGGCGAACGCTCGCGCAGCCATGCGGTCTCGTCAATCCACGTCTTGTCGAACGGTTGCTCGACAAACAGGCAGTTGCGCTCGTTGAGCCAGTGGCACATCTCCAAGGCATGCTCCTTGTCGTTCCAGCCCTGGTTGCAGTCCACGCAGATGGGCACGTCGGGCATCATCTCGCGGATGATGTCGATGGTCTCCTGGTCGCGGTCCAGACCCATCTTCACCTTAATGAGTTTGTAGGGACGGGCCTCCTCGACCTTCTGGCGCACTACCTCGGGGGTGTCGATGCCGATGGTCATGCTGGTGACCGGCGTCTTATCGGGGTTGTAGCCCCAGATCTTGTACCAGGGCTGACCCATGATCTTGCCCAACAGGTCATGCAGGGCGATATCGATACTGGCCTTGGCGGCGCGGTTGTTCTCGTCAACATGGTCCACATAGTCCAGGATATCCTCGATGCGGAAGGGGTCGTTGAACTGGTCCAGGTCAAGTTTGTTGAGGAACGTGGTCACGCTCTCAACGCTCTCGCCCAGGTAGGGAGGCATCGAAGCCTCGCCATAGCCCTTGATACCCTCATACTCGAGCGTCACCTGCACGTCGGGCGTGGTGGTGCGGCTGTAACGTGCCAGGTTGAAGGCGTGGCGCAACTGAAGTTCATAGGGGAAGAACGAGAGTTTCAGTTTGCCGGTTTTAGGCACCTGGTTGACACTGGGCACGGCACGGCGGCGACGTTTCCCCTTGGTGACACGTTCTACTGCCTCGATTGATAAGGGCGACGCGGCGGCGATAGCCGTCAGACCCATTCCTGCTAAAAATTTTCTACGATCCATAAATATTGAATTTTAAGTTATTACTCACTGGATGCTCTAGATTTTCTAGATACTCTAGATGCTCTAGACTAGTAAACTCCTAACCCCTAACTCCTAACTCCCAACTTTAAAAGTACCACGGGTGGTTCTTCAGGGCAACGATGCCCTTGGTGCCCACCATGCCCTTGATGCGGCTGGCGCTCAAGGGAGAGTACAAGTAGGGATAATCACTGGCCTTGGGGTCCAGACTGTTGATTTTGACCTGTCCCGAACAGTGGATGTACTTGCCGTCGCGCAGATAGATGCCCACGTGGGTCACGCGGCCCGTCTTCTCGTTGCCGAAGAACAGCAGGTCGCCCGTTTCATACTGGCGCCAGTCGGTGCCCTTCTTCATGATCTTGCCCGTGAGCGCCTGTTGCGAGGCGTCGCGCTGCAGGATGATGCCGTTGCTCAGGTAGCACACTTTGCTCAGTCCCGAGCAGTCGGTGACCTTGGTCGACGTGCCGCCCCACAGGTAACTCGAGCCCATCATGCGGCGGGCAGTCTTCTCAATCTGCGCGGCGCTGAAGGACTGTTTGCTCCATTGCGACAGTTCGGCGACATCGGCAGCCGGAACCCAGCCTGTGCGGCCATCGGGAGTGGCCAGTTTAATCCAACTGCCCGACACGGCCTTGAACTCGAGAATGTTGCCCATCACCAGGTCGCTGACGGTCTCGTCACCACCGGCTTGGGTCACCAAGCGCGAGTCATAGGCGGTGACGATGTAGCGCTTGGCTTTGCGCCACGTCGACATCTGCCCTGCAGTCTTAAACGAGAGCGAACTCTCGGGCACATAAGCGATGTAGTCATCGGCCATCTGTACGCGGTACCAGTCGTCACACTTCTGCAGCACCTTGACCGGCGCACCCATGATGCCCTGTGTAGCGATTTCGGCGCTATGCTTGGGCTCGGTGCGCAGCGTGGCGATGCTCAGTTTGACCAGCGCCCACTTGCGCGATGCGGGGATGCCGTCCTCGAGGACGGTAATCTTATCGGTGTAGCGGCTATAGCCGTTCTTGAGCATCGCGGCCTGGATGGCCTTTTTCTGGGTCTGGGTGCCCACGGTGCCTGTCAGCACCCACTGGTTGCCCTGCTTGGTGGCCTTGACGTCCCACACGGCCGTACGCTTATCGGGGGCGATGCGCTGCTTCAGGTCGGCGAGCGCCACGTCGGGAGTCACCGCCAGGGCGGCAAAACCCGTCACTGCGAGCAGCAGCGCCATGATAAATGACTTGATTCTCATTATTTTATCGGTGTTATTGAATTTACTTTCAGATGGCTGTCCCACTTGTCATAGAACAGGTTGCCCTTGCGCCACTCGACCTCGCCGGGCTGGAAATCGACAGTCTCGCTGCGGATGTAGGTCTTGGCGGGACTCAACTTGTCGCCAACGCCCTCGTTGGTCGCCATTCGGTACACATCTATACCCGTGGCATAGTAATCGTTGAGCGGGGTGCCCACGGCACTGCGGCCGAATGATGGGTCGGTAGGAATCCAGCCGATGCCCTCAAAGTAGGTCTCGCACCAGTCATGCCAATTGATTTCGTCGGGATGCAGCATCCAGCCGCTCTCCCAGCGTGCGGGAATGCCCAACGAGCGCGCCAGGGTGATATACAGCAGTCCCACCTGGCCGCAGTCGCCGTGATTGTTCTCGAGGACATACTGCGGAATGTTGGCCAGCGTGCTGTACTCACGGGCGCCGGCCCACGGCAGGTTGTAGCCGATCCACTCATAGATCTTGGCTGCCTGCAGCACGGGGTTGGTCTCGTTGCCCACGATTTTGCGGGCCAGGGCGCGCATCTCGTCGGTGATGATGACGTGGCGCGGCTCGTCGCCGGTATAGCGCTTGTACACCTCGCTGTTGGTATCGTAGGGCTCCAGCATGGCAATCAGGTCCTGCTGGCTGTAATGGCGCTCACCCACGTCGTAGGAGAACGTGTATTCAAAGTGCGTCGGCTTGCCCTTCTCGGCCACCGCTTCCATGTACACGGTGTGGTGCAGGCTGCCCTCGCTGAAAGTCACGGGACGGTTGCTGCTCTCGAGGCGTATGTTGCGCTGGCGCAGGTTCTCGTAGGGGAACGGCATCCACACGCGCAGCGTCTCGCCGGCCGGCACAGCATCGGCATTGACGTCGAGCGTGAACGTGATATTCACGTGGCGCCAGTCACGCACGTTGTTAGCGTCGGCAGGGGTGCGCATCGCTTCCAGGTAGTACTTGCGGCGGGTGAGGAAACTCTCGTGGTTGTCGGCGGCATTCTGTGCAGCAAACTCCTTGCCCAGCAGCCACAGGTTGCCCACGCTCTTGCGGAACCACATCTCCTTGCCGTCGATGTTCATCACCTCCAGGGCACGGGTGTCTTTCCAGTGCTGGATCTGGGCGTCGGTGGCCTCAGGCATCTTCTCGCGAATCATTTTCACGCCCTCCTCGGGGGTGATGCGGAAGTCGGTGCGGATGCGCTGCATGATGGTCATCAGCGAGTCGATGCGCACGGCATCGGCCTGACGCACCTTCTTGGGCAGCGATTTCATCACCTTCTCGGCGCGGGCAAACTCGCCCTGGGCGATATACTGGTCCACCTGCTGTTGCCAGTCGGGTGCAGCAACAGCGCCAGCAAGTACTAAAGCGCTCACTGCCAATACAAATAAACGTCGGTTGAGTTTCATTATTGCTACTGTTTTGTTTTAACGAGCAAATTTACAGCAATTATTTGAATTGGCCACACAACCGCCCCAAATAGTTATCAACACCCCACCATGGACAATTTAAACGAATCAACAGAAAACAAGAGACACAATACACCACCCATCCCGATGGTCGGATTTATTATTTGTTCCTCTTGTATTTCTTGTTTTCATCATAAGGTTGTCATGGGGGTGGACGGTCAGCAGGGGAACTCGAGGAGGAAGGTGGTGTGGAAACCGCTGCGGGGCTCGTCGAGGAGCGACATCATGCCGCCCTGGATAGCGAGCAGGCGACGGCTCAACGACAGCCCAATGCCGTTGCCCTTGCGCTTGGTGGTGAAGAAAGGGACAAAAATCGAGGAACGTGCCTCGGCAGGAATCATTTCACCGTCATTGCTGATGTAGAGCAACACCTTGCCGTCCCTCGTAGCCTCGCATTCCAAGCCCATCGTCTTGGCGCCGGCCTCTACGGCATTCTTGACAATGTTGATGAGGATCTGCCTCAGCAGATTGGGGTCGGTCTTAACCATGACGTCCTCGTTAATGGCGTTTTGCCAGAGCACATCAGGATAGAGGCAAGCCATATCCTTGACTGCAGACGACAAGTTAACCGACTCTGGGACAGGCTTCTGCAAGGCAGAATACTTGCGATAGCCGTCAACAAAGGAATTAAGGTGGGTAACCGTGTTGTGGATGGCCATGATGCCTTCCTCCAACTCAGAATCCTTCACGGCGGGATGGTGCAACATCGACTGGCTGATGCTGGCGATAGGTGCAGTTGCATTCATGATTTCATGGGTGAGCACACGTGTCAGTTTTTCCCATGATTCCACCTCTCCCAAATTTACCTGCTCACGGATAGTGTCGCCTAACTTATTCAGCGTTTCCTGTAGAGCCCGCTCACCACTCAAGAGGCTGGTGGTGGGCAACTTGAATGAGAAATCACGGTTTCTCAACGCCTCGCTCATGAGATGGGCACGCATCGACAACAGGCGCTGATGGCGCCAGAGCCACAACCCTAATATCAGCAGCAGGGCGAGAAAAACACCGATGACAGCCTGGATACTCATTGCAGTTTCTTCATCTTGTTATACAACGTCTGGCGAGTAATGCCCAACGCCTCAGCAGCCTTGGACAAGTTGCCGTGATAACGGTCGATGGCGCGACGGATGTGGTCGGCCTCGACCTCGTCGAGCGTCGCCACCTCACCTGCCGCATCCAGCACATCCTTCAACTTGCGCACCAACTCATCGTTGTCCCAAGGCTTGGTGATGAAGTCGGCAGCGCCGCGTTTGAGGCCTCGTACCGCCAGCGACACGTCGGCATAGGCTGTGATCAGCACCACAGGAATCTCGGGATGGTGCTTGCGGATGGCCTGCAGCCACAGCAAGCCATCCTGACCACTGTTCACACCCAAGGTGAAATTCATGTCCAGCAAGATGATATCCACCTGCTCCTGATTGAGCAGCGAGATGACCGGGTCAGGAGCCGTCAGGGTTCTTACCCGCCCAAAGGTGCCCGCCAGGCAATATTTCAATGCCGTGAGTATCGCCTCATTGTCATCTATGACCAATATCGTTCCGTAATCTTTCATAACGTCAGCAAAATTAATGTTTTCCAACTGAACGCGCACGCTGTTTTTCTTAGTTTCTCGCCGAAAAACACCTGATTTTTAGGCCAACTGTAAAAAAATTAGACAATCTGCTGTATGATATTTTTACAAACGCCAATTTGACAACAAAAAAGTTTGACACAGCCCTCCAGCGCCCTATACCTTTGCATCAGTTTCAAGACAACGACTAAACATTTACAAACTTTTAAATTTTTACGATTATGAAAACGATGATCAATTTTTCAGTAGTAGTGATGATGGCTGTATTCAGCGTGTGTGTAGCCCAGGCCGAAAGCCTGACAGTGTTTGACAATGGCCACAGGTGCTGCTTCACCGACAAGGACATGACGATGACCTTCAAGTCTGGAGAGGGTTTCCAGGTCATCTACCCCGAGAGCGCCCTGAGCAGTATGAAAGGCCAACAGATCAACGCCATGATGTACTACATGGACGGCACCCATGGCAATGGCATTGACTGCAGCAAGGTCAGAGCATCACTGGGCATCTCGACGGAGGCGTCCTTTACCAGCAAGGACTACATCACCGGGCTGACCCAAGTGGGCACCGCAAGCCTGTCGGCTGGGGAGAAAGAGATTGTCTGCCACTTTGACAAGCCCTTTGTCTATACCGGCGGCAACCTGGTGCTGAGCGTTACCATCGAGAGTGACGCACAATACAACTACCAGACCTGGATTGAAGGTGCCGGTCAAAGTTCCAACACGATCAACATGGACGGTTACCTGGGCGGATTCATCCCTAAGACCACATTTGAATTTGGAGAAGCAAAGTAAGTCCACGGCAGTTCCATGCCACACAGGATGGTTGCCCTTGTCAGTGGAAAACGGTCAAGGGCAACAACCTGTTCCAGTATAATAATCATTCCTTTTCCTGCGTTATAGACATAGCCTCACCCTTGAAACCAACAAAAAAGACATGGGCGAAATCTTCAATAACCTCTTTCACATTGCTCGACGCTTCAAGGTAGCGACAGCCCTCAACCTGGCAGGGCTGATTGTGGCTTTTGCGGCTTTCTACTTGATGATGACCCAGATCATCTATCAGGTCACTTATAATCGCGGTATTGAGGACTATGACCGCATCTACCGCCTCGAGATGACGGGCTTTGATTTTGCCAAACTCCAATGGGGGACCAGCATGACCTACCCCATCGGTGATGAACTGTTGAAACGGCCTCAAGTGGAATCAGTATCGATGGTCTCCGATAGTTGGGACTGGAGCACCTTTATTTTCGAGAATGATTTCGGCAAATTAATCTGCCCTGCCGTCCTGGGTAGCAACACAGCCATCAGCACCCTTACAAGCCACGCCGTTGACGGCAGCATCGAATGGACCGATGATGACCAGGATGGCGTCATCATCTCGTCAAGCATAGCGCAAATGTACTTTGGCACCACTCACGTTGCAGGCAGGGAGATGAAATATGCCGGAGGTGCTACATGCCTGGTGCGCGGTGTTTATCAGGATTTTCCCGATAACAGTCTTCCCAATAACTGCATGGTGCAACATATCCCGCCCGAGGCAGCCCAGAACATCACAAGCCTGAATTACCTGTGCCTGGTCAAGACCAAAAAGCATCTAGACCCGGACGAGTGCAGCCAGGTTGTCGCCTCGTTGAGGGACTCTGTCATCAGCAGCCTGAAGCAGACGTATCCCAACGGCGAGAAAGACGAGGAGATCGCACAACTAGAGGATTGGAGCGAGCACGTGTCCTTTCAGTTAAGACCCCTGAAAGACACCTATTTCTCGAATATCACCAATACCGACACCGGCATCTTGGCCATGCTGCGGATGCTGGAAATCATCTGCCTGCTGGTCATCATCGTGGCAACCGTCAACTTCTTGAACTTCACGCTTGCCGAGAGCCCAACGCGCATTCGCGGCATCAACACGCGCATGGTACTGGGGGCATCACGGCGCTCCCTCAGATCGGTTCTGGTAGCCGAATGCGTGATTACCTCGGTGGTGGCATGCATCGTGGGATTGGCCGTGTGCCAACTGCTCGCCCAAGTGCCTGCCACCGCTAAACTCGTTGACAACAACATCGCGTTGCAGGCCCATCCCGGCATCGTGGCAGCCACGCTTGCACTGGCCGTTGCGGTGGGTGTCATCGCCGGCCTCTACCCCGCCTTTTTTGTCACGTCTTTCCAAGCCGCAATGGCTCTGAAAGGGTCCTTCGGCCTGACACCGCAGGGCATCAAACTCCGCAAGTGTCTGTTGCTGTTGCAACTGTTCGTCTCCTTCCTTGTCATCATCTATTCCAGCATCGTCTACCTGCAATTCCACTACATCCACAATTCGGATTATGGCTTTGATGTCAAGCATATCATGTTCGTCCGTCTCTCGGACCACCCTACCGCACAGCAGCGCAAAACGATCAAGGAACAGGTCTTGAACATCGACGGAGTCACTAGCGCCGCCTATTCCAGCCAAGCCATCGGCACCCAGGATTTCTATAACAGCACGATGGGCATGTTTGACGGCCACGAGGTCAAAGCATTTTCAATCACGGGAGATATCGATTTCCTGAAAACGATGGGCATTGATATCGTTGAGGGACGGCCTTTCAAGGCCGATGACCCTGACGGACAATGTTTTATCACCACCCAGGCTACAGCCAAGAAATGGGATTGGGCACAAATCAAACCATCGGCTGACGGCAGCCAGCCGACACTCATCGGCGTGTGCAACAACATCCGCTACGGCACCACCAGGCTTAACACGCGCGACGAACCCATCATCTTCTGGCTCTATGATGAGGGTGCCGCTTGGCTCAATGTGCGTGTAGATGACAAGGCCGACAAAGAAGGCATCAAACTGCAGATGCTGGCTATTCTGTCAAATTATGGTGATTATCAGCCCGACCAAGTGTCAGACCTTGACAGCCAACTTGAATACACCTACCGCTATGAATTCCGTTTCATCAGGCAAATGATGATCATCTCACTGTTGTGCATCATCATCACCATCGTCGGCGTGTTCTGCCTGACAATGTTTGAAACCGAGTATCGACGCAAGGAAATCGCCATCCGCAAAGTGGCTGGTGCGACTTCGGGCGAGATTATCTGGATGCTGTGCCGCCATTACGGGTGGCTCATCGGCACCGCTTTTGCCGTTGCGGCTCCGCTGGCCTACTTCATCGGGAGGCTCACCCTTGATCAATACTTTGAAGAACGCACGACGATCCACTGGTGGCTATTCCCGTTGATCCTACTGATTGTGGGTGGTATCATACTGGGAATTGTCGCCATGCAGAGTTGGCTCACAACGAGAGAGAATCCAGCCGACAGCCTCAAGAGCGAATAAAAGAAACAATAAATATAACAAAACAACGATATATGATACAACTAAGAGACATCAAGAAAGTATACCGATACAAGGAAGGCTACACCGTGGCCCTGGCTGGCATTAACCTTGACGTCGATGACGGGGAGTTCGTTGCCATCATGGGACCATCAGGATGCGGCAAGACCACCCTGCTCAACATCCTGGGACTGCTGGACAACCCCAGCGAAGGCAATTATCTGCTTGACGGCGAGGAGATGGCCGGGCTCAAGGAAAATCAGAGAACCGCACGTCGCCGAGGCCATATCGGCTTTGTTTTCCAGAGTTTCAATCTCATTGATGAACTCACCGTTAAAGAGAATGTCGAACTGCCGTTGAAGTACATGGGCTTGACCGCCAACGATCGCAAAACACGTGTGATTGAAATGCTGCGCAAACTCAACATTTCACACCGCGCCAAGCATTTCCCCAACCAGTTGTCCAGTGGCCAGCAGCAGCGCGTGGCCATCGCGCGTGCCGTGGTGTGCAAGCCTCGACTCATTCTAGCCGATGAGCCCACGGGCAACCTTGACAGTAAGAACGGCAAGGAGGTGATGGAAATCCTAGCCAAACTCAATGAAGAGGGCACTACAGTCATCATGGTGACACACAGCCAGCGCGACGCGACCTACGCCCACCGGGTCATCAACATGCTTGACGGCTTCCTCGTCGACAAAACCGAACTGTGATGTCTCTGAAGGACAGTTGGTTGTATTACAAAGAATCACCCTACTGGCGATTATCTGCCCAAAAAACACATTTCGGCATGATATTTGCAGTAGATATGTAAAAAAGAGTAAAAATTTGTCGGTATTGACAATAAATATTAACAATTAAAACAGTAACAGTTATGTACACCATTTTTGCTTTCGTAACACTGGTTGCAACGGCAATCATTAACCTGATTCAGGGTTGATGATGAACAGTCCCCCAAAAATACAATAAGGGTGCGGCACGACAAAAGGTGCTGCACCCATATTTTTTTATGATATAGCAGTTGCCCTTATTTTTTCTCCAGCAGGGTGACGTTCTCGACGTGGTGGGTGTGGGGGAACATGTCGACGGGCTGGATTTCCACGACGCGGTATTTCTTGTCGAGCAGGGCGATGTCGCGCGCCTGGGTAGCGGGGTTGCAACTCACATAGACGAGGCGCTGCGGCTCGGCGTTGAGGATGACCTTGACAACGTCCTCGTGCATGCCGGCGCGGGGCGGGTCGATAATCATGACCTCGGGGCGACCGTGCTCGGCAATGAAGTCGTCGGTGAGTACGTCCTTCATGTCGCCGGCATAGAACAGGGTGTTCTCGATGCCATTGACGCGGGAGTTCAACTTGGCGTCCTCGATGGCCTCGGGGACATATTCGATGCCGATGACCTGGCGGGCCTGGCGGGCCACGAAGTTGGCGATAGTGCCCGTGCCGGTGTACAGGTCATAGACCAGTTCGCCGCCGGTGAGAGCGGCCATGCGGCGCGCCACCTTGTAGAGTTCGTAGGCCTGGCGCGAGTTGGTCTGGTAGAACGACTTGGGACCCACACGGAATTTCAGACCTTCCATCTCCTCCTCGATGTAGTCGCGGCCGCTGAAGGTGATGAATTCCTGGTCGGCCAGCGAGTCGTTGACCTTGAGGTTGACGACATAGAGCAGCGAGGTAATCTGAGGGAAACGGTCACGCACGGCGCTCATCACGTCGTCGATGGCGGCCTGGTTGTCCTCGCCGAAGACGATGACCTCCATGATCTCGCCCGTCGAGGCGGTGCGCGTCATGGTCATGCGGATGAAGCCCTGCTGCCCGCGGATGTCATAGAAGGAGTAGCCCTTTTCGACGCAGAGGCCACGGATGAACAGGCGCATCTCGTTGCTGATGTCGTCCTGCAGCCAGCAGCGCTTGATGTCGAGCACCTTGTCAAAGGCGCCGGGGATGTGGAAGCCCGCGGCGTTGCGGTCGGGGAACTCAACGCCGCTGTCCAATTGCTCGCGGGTGAGCCAGCACTTGTTGGAGAAGGTGAATTCCAGTTTGTTGCGGTAATGTGTCGTCGTCGCCGAGCCTAGAATGGGGTTGATGGCGGGAATGGGCACCTTGGCGATGCGCTCCATAGCGTCGACCACCTGCTGCTGCTTGCACTGCAACTGGTACTCATAGGGCAGGTGTTGCCACTTGCAGCCGCCGCACAGCCCGAAGTGCTCGCACATCGGCTCGACGCGCAGCGGACTTGGCTTGACCAGGCGCTCGATGTGCCCCTCGGCATAACTGTGCTTCTTGCGGTCGATTTTCAGGTCAATCACATCGCCGGGAGCGCCAAAGGGAACAAACACCACCAGGTCGTTCCAGCGTCCCAGGCTCTTGCCCTCGGCCGCCACGCCCGTTATCTCAAAATTCTCAATTACAGGAATATCTTTTTTCTTACTCATCACGTCTAATCATTCTAAAACAATAGTCCTAATTCATATCGTGTTATCGGGTGGCAAGCACCAGAATGCCGCATGCAACGGCAATGGCGATGCTCACCAGCGTGCCCGCCAGCACATACTCTGATTTCTCGCTCTCCTTGGTCTCGCTGAAGCGCAGAATCGACTTGGCGGCGACCAGGAATCCGATGGCTTCGTACTGCTGCAGGAACATGAAGAACACAATCAGCCAGCGCTCGAGCGTGCCGATGAGGGCACCGCTCTTGAAGGTGGTCTGTTCGGGTTGGTCCTGCAGTATTTTCACCTGGCAGTAACGCAGGATGTGCTTCGTCAACAGGTTGGCCGGCTTCCAGCACAACAGCAGTGCCATGGCCATCATCAGCCAGCCGTCATTGACCCATTCCAACTGGCTCCAATCGTTATAGCGCTGCCACCACCATGCCACCACGGCAATCAGCGCGATGTGCAGCAACTGGTCCACGACAAACGGCCACACGGCATAGCGCGTCCTGTAGATAGGTTCACCGCCCACCTTGAGCGTGCGCTCGACAGCGGCCTTGCCGGCATCAATGAACAGATGCACCACGCCGATGACCAGAGCACCCCACCAGAAGGCCCATGACCACGTCACTGCCCATGAGAGCACCAGGATGATGAACGCATGCACATAGAGGTCGATGCCCAGCAGGCCCTGCTCCCGCTTGCCGGAGCAGGAACGCCCCGTCTGGCAATAAAAGTCGCCTATCACATGAGCGAGCAGCAGATTCCAGAACAGTTGGCTCATTCTCCTTCAAAGTTAAGTTGTTCAAAATACTTCAAGGAGCGCTCGATGGCATCCCAACCCATATTACGCAGATTCTGGTTCACGCCAGGGCGCGAAATGCCCATCTTCTTGGCCGTCTCGGCATCGTCCTTGCTGAGCAACCTGATGTACAGGGTTTCGCACTGACGACGAGTCGCCCTGTTAATCAACTGGTTGAGCAGCGACAAGACGACCGCCAAGGCTCCATGGCTCACATCATCGGCCATGACAATCTGGAAACTGTCGCTCGTCTTGTCACGCATATCAGACAGGGCGCGGCCCGACAGGTAGATGGCCTCGCCATCCATCATGTCGAGCGACTTGTCAATGATGCGCATCTCGCCCACGCCTATCGCCAGGCGCAGGCCGAACTGCTTGAACTTGGCATCGGCAATGCCGTCGGTCGGCGCGAACGACTTGATATAAGACTTGAGCAGCAGCGCAACACGAAGGGCATCGCCAGGACGGGCCATCACACACTCGATGGTGTCGCCCTTGACCAGGCGCCCCCAGAATCCCTGATAGTCACGGGCAGCACGGTCAAGCAAGGCTTTCAGCCCTCCCGTCAGCCTGATCAAGGCCTCGCGGGACAATGAGGTCGAAGCGACAATGTCAGCCGATATTGCAGCATATTTCTTCATTATCATACAAAACGTTTTATTATTGTGGCACACTACCAATAGTAAGCGTAACGGCTTACTTCCGCCTCGAGTAAGCGCCATGGCTTACTTTTGGCCATAGTAAGCGTCAGGACTTACTCTTTACGGAATGCAAAGATAGTCAAAGAATGGTTACCCCACAAATAAATCAACAATTATTTCACATCAACAACACCCCCAACGGCAAATATGGCTAAAACTAATACAACAAGTGCTATGGCATCCGCATTGCTGTGATTAAAGACAACTCAAACAACTTTTACAACTTTATTATTTCTAAGTTGTTCGAGTTGTTTGAGTTGTCTTTAACTACGGCTTCACACCGCATGGCTTGCACTTGTTGTGCTTCTTGTTTTCCTTTTAGTACGTTGTCTTTGGTGGTGTTGTCCTACTCGTTGAGGGATTGGTTGATGTATTCACGGCTCAGACCCAGGGAAACGGCGGTGTCGATGTCGCGGTCCATATCTTCGCGCTGAAAACGGAGTTTGTTCAGTTTGGCACGCAGCACGTACAGGTAGGGGTCGTCGGGGGCCATCTCCAGGGCGGTGCGGATGTCATCTTCGGCATCGTTCAGGCGCTTGAGTATCAGGTAGCAGTCGGCCCGGTTGCCCAGCAGTTGCACATTGGGCTGCACCTTAATGACCTGGGTGAACAACTCGGCAGCGCGGGCATAATTGCCATTGCGCTTGTGCAGCAGCCCCATACCCTCGCAGTAGAGGCCCGAGTTGGGGTTGATGCGTTTGATCTCGTTGAACAGGTCCTCGGCCCGCTTGTTGTCGCCCCGCTCCATGGCAAGTACGCCCAGCGAATAACGCGCCTCGGTGTCATACATGTCAAGTTCGCACACGCGCTCATAGTCGTCGATGGCCCGCTGCACGCTGTCCATCTCGACATAGAGGGCAGCACGGTTGAGCAGCAGCGTCACGGCATGGGGCGTCATGTCCAGGGCGAGAGTGTAGTTCTTCACGGCATCGGACAGGCGACCCTGATAGCGCTGCAGCGTGGCGATATTGCTCAGCAGCAGCGAGTTGTTGGGGTTATCGGGCTCGGCTTTAATGGCCTTGAGCAGCCATTGCTCAGCCTCGGACCAGTCGTGGCTGTAGATGCAGTTCTGTGCCGAGTCGACATACTGGAAATAGGGTGTCTCGGTGTCCAGGTCAACGATGTAGGGCGACACGGCCTTCTTCTCTTGCGGCTTCAGGCCCTGGGGTACCTTCATGTTCTCGTCACCGATGGAGTTCACCACCTGTGCCCCACCCTGCTGCCACGTCAGCACCACGGCCATCACGACAAACAATGACCGCGCCACACTCAAGAAACGAAACAAACTGGAATTCTTCAAAACAAATATGCTCGCAATGCTCACAGTTTAAATATTAGTGTTTAGAGATGCCCCATCCCTTATCTCTTATCTCTTATCTCTTATCTCTCATCTGTTAACTGTTAACGTGTACGTCCATCTGCGGGAACGGGAAGTGGAGGCCGTGCTGCGGGAACTGCTTGTAGATCTGCTCATTCACGTCATACAGCACATTCCAATAGTTGGCGATTTCGGTCCAGGCTCTGACGACGAGGGTCACCTGGCTGTCGTCGAGGCCCTCAACAGCGACCACCGGCCTGTAGTTGGGCTTGGGAATCAGCGCCTCGAGTTTTGACTCTTGCTCCTCGTGCCACTGTTCCACACGACGGCGGTGCCAGTGGAACAGGCGCCACCACCACGGCTTGTGTTCGGCCGTCGGCTGTTGCTCAACGGCATGCTGGGGTTGCTCGACGGTTTCCTTGACGTCGGCCTCGGTGTTCACGATGCGCTCATCGGCCAGCAGAATGTCGAGGGCCACCTTGCGGGCGGTGTCCACGTCGTCGCCGTAACTGATGCCCACACGCCACTCCACGCGGTGATAGGGCTCGGCGCTGACGTTCTTGAGCGAACCGGTCGCCAAGCCGCCGTTGGGGATGACGATACGGTCGTTGTTGTAGGTATTGATGACGGTGTTGAAAATCTGGATTTCACGCACCGTGCCCTTGAACTCGCCGAACTCAATGTAATCGCCCACCTTGTAAGGCTTGAGCAGCAAGATGAGCACTCCGCCGGCAAAATTCTGCAGCGTGCCGCTCAAAGCCATACCGATGGCCACACCGGCACTGGCAAAGATGGCGATAAACGAACTCGTCTCGATGCCCAACACGCCAATCACGGTGATGATGAGCAGGAACATCAGCGTGAAACGTATCAGCGACAGCAGGAACGACGTGAGCGAACGCTCAAAGTTCTTGCGCACCATCACGGCACGCGCCACATTATAAATCTTATTGATGATGAACTTGCCCAGGTAGAAGACCACGACGGCGGCCAGGATGCGCAAACCCAGCGACACCAGTTGGCTGGACAGCGAGGTGACCAGGCTCCCCACGTCAAGATACCTGAAGTGGTCCACGACTTTGCCCGGCGTTATCGCCGCTAACGAGTCGGGATTCAAACGGCTGGCCAGCGAGTCGACGTGCGACGAGACGACATCGGTCACTTGCTGGATTTTGTCGGCCGAGCCTCCGTCAGGAGTGGGTATGGGAACATTGGACGTAATCATCATCTAATCTGTTTGCTGAAAAAAATTTCGGTCATCGTGCTGCCCGTTGCCCATCTTTGGGGACATGGGCTGCCGTCGGGAAGGTCAGCGCTCGTTGGGCACCGACTCGTTGTGTGACGTCACCAGGTCGTGGGTGCGCTTCATGAAGCGGTCAAACTCGCCGCGACAATCGGCACGCAGCAGGTCGGGTCGTGACTCGGGGATGAGCACATAGTTCTCGCCGTGGGCAGCAGGCTTTTGGACATAGAAGAGTTTGTAGCGCGGATGGTCGATGACCGGATGGCCGTTTTCCATCCTCAACGACACCTTGACCATGGCTCCGCCAACGCAGTCGATAGTGCTCATGTTGCTGATGAAGTTACCCATGCTATAGACAAGCAGCACATCCTTGTCATACTCCTTGCTATAGCGCACCTCCATCGGCTCCACCACATGGGGATGGCCGCCGATAATCAGGTCAACACCCTGGGAGACGAGCCAGTCGCCAAGGGTCTTCTGCTCCTCGATGGGCTGGAGCACATACTCGATGCCCCAATGCAGGTTCACGCAGATGGCCTGTGCACCGCGTTCCCGCGCCAGCGCGATATCAGAAGCAATGAGTTGCCGGTCCAGAAAATCGACGACGACATTACCCTGGATGGGAATGCCGTTGGTGCCGTAGGTGTAGTTCAGGAAGGCGATTTTTATGCCGTTGATATTCACGATATAGGGGATGCGCTTGGCGCGCTCCTGCTGGTCGCGATAGGTGCCGATGTGCGGGATCTGCATCGAGTCGAGCATCTCGCACGTGCGCACCAGTCCCTTGTCCCGCCGGTCCAGACAGTGGTTGTTGGCAGTCAGGAACAGGTCAAAGCCCACATCGCGCAACTGCCGCGCATAACTGTCGGGGGCGCTGAAACACGGATAGCCCGTATAGGGGCTGCCTCCCAACGGGCATTCGAGATTGACCACGGCAAGGTCGGCCCACGCGATATCGTCCTTGAGGTACTGAAAACACGGGCTGTAGTCGTAGGTGCCGTCGGCCTGCTGGGCAGCCGTGATCTGGGGCGCATGCTGCATCGCATCGCCCACAAAGGTCAAGTTGACCGTGTTGTTGCTCTGAAGCAACTGCACGACCGAGAGCAGTAATATGGAGAGAATCTTCATTCCTGTATATAATCTTTAGTCGAGAGAAACCCTCTCTAAAATGCGAGCAAAGCGAGCACCAATGCGGATGCCTCTCTAAACGCTAAACTCTAAACTTCAAATGAGCAAACAGCCGTTTGCTCATTTGAATTTACCTTCCCCTCTTGGCAGCCTTGGCGTTGGCCTTGGCAGCGCGCATCATCTGCATAGGATTGGTCGATACCTGGTGCATGACCTTGCGCATCTGCATGAACTGCTTCAACAGGCGGTTCACCTCCTCGACACTGGTGCCGCTACCCTTAGCAATGCGCTTGCGGCGGCTGGCGTCGATGATGTCGGGATTGGAACGCTCCTCGGGGGTCATCGAGCCGATGATGGCTTCCACACCCTTGAACGCGTCGTCGGGGATATCAATGTCCTTGATGGCCTTGCCCACGCCGGGAATCATCGATGCCAGGCTCTTGAGGTTACCCATCTTCTTGATTTGCTTGATCTGCTTGATGAAGTCGTCAAAGTCAAACTTGTTCTGCTTGATTTTGCGCTCGAGTTTCTCGGCCTCGGCCTCGTCATACTGCTGCTGCATGCGGTCGACAAACGACACGATATCACCCATGCCCAGGATACGGTCGGCCATACCGGCGGGACGGAAGGGGTCCAGGTCGGTCATCTTCTCGCCGATACCCACAAACTTGATGGGCTTGTCGACAACGGCACGGATCGACAGGGCGGCACCACCACGGGTGTCACCGTCGAGTTTGGTGAGCACGACGCCGTCAAAATCAAGGCGGTCGTTGAAGGCCTTGGCGGTGTTCACGGCATCCTGACCTGTCATCGAGTCAACCACGAACAGGGTCTCGTTGGGGTGGATGGCATCCTTGATGGCCTTGATCTCGACCATCATCGCCTCGTCGACGGCGAGGCGGCCGGCGGTATCGACAATCACCAGGTCGTAGCCATTCTGCTTGGCATGCTCGATGGCATGCTGTGCGATGGCCACGGGGTCCTTGCTCTCGGGCTCGCTGTAGACGGGCACCTCGATTTGCTCGGCGATGGTCTTCAACTGCTCGATAGCGGCGGGACGGTAGACGTCACAAGCCACGAGCAGCGGTTTACGTTTCTCTTTGCCGTTCTTGAGGCGGTTGGCGAGTTTTCCGGTGAAGGTGGTCTTACCGGAACCCTGCAGACCCGACATCAGGATGACGGCAGGATTGCCCTCGATGCTGAAGGTGGCCTCCTCACCGCCCATCAGGGCAGCCAGTTCGTCGTGCACGATTTTCACCATCAACTGGCTGGGATTGACCGAGTTGATGACGTTTTGGCCCATAGCCTTAGCCTTGACGTCATCGACAAACTTCTTGGCGACGGGATAACTAACGTCGGCGTCGACAAGGGCTCGGCGCACTTCCTTCAGGGTTGATGCTACATTGATCTCGGTGATGCGGCCTTGTCCTTTCAGGACCTTGAATGACCGTTCGAGTTTCTCAGATAAATTTTCAAACATATTGTGATTGAGGTTTTTTATATTTGCTGAATTGACATCCCCGGTCACTGCGGGGATGTCAACGATAAGTTATTATTTCTTTTTCTTGATGAGGCGGTTGGTCGCCGTGTCGGGGAACACCACCTGGGGTTTGAACTCACGTCCCTCCTCGGGGGTGACGATGGCATAAGCCATAATGATAACGATGTCGCCCACCTCGACCTTGCGGGCTGCAGCACCGTTCAGGCAGATGGTGCCACTGCCGCGCTCACCGGCGATGGTGTAGGTGTCCAGCCGCTCGCCGTTGTTCACGTCGACGATGTAGACGCGCTCGCCCTCGATGATGCCCGCGGCATCCATGAGGTCCTGGTCGATGGTGATGCTACCGATATAGTTGAGGTTGGCATCGGTCACCGTGACACGGTGAATCTTGGATTTCATGACCTGGATGTACATATCTTCTTCTCTGTTGAAAGTTTGTAGTTGTAAGTTTTAAGTACGATTACTATCGCCTAACACCTGATGCCTAAAGCCTCTTATAGGTGATGTTGTCAATCTCGCGCACGTCGCCGCAGTAGACGGTGATGCAGCCCACGATGTAGTCGCTCTCGTCCCAATCGGTAACGGGTTGCAGCGTGATGCCGTCGCAAATCGAGAAATACTCGGTATCCATCTCGGGCCATGCGTTGATGGTGGCCACTACCCAGTCGTGGGTCTGCTCGACGCTGTGGTCCTTGGCGAACTCAACGCTGCGCTTGAGGGTGGCATAAATCTGGGGAGCCACTTTGCGCACCTCGGGGGTGAGGCGCACGTTGCGGCTGCTCTTGGCCAGGCCGTCGTCCTCGCGCACGCAGGGGCACTGCACGATGTCGATATCAAAGCCCAGTTGCTTGATCATCGCACGGATGACCGCAATCTGCTGGAAGTCCTTCTCACCGAAGTAGGCTCGGTCGGGCTGTACCCACGAGAAGAGTTTGCTCACAATCTGGCACACGCCGTTGAAGTGGCCGGGACGCATGGCGCCCTCCATCACCTGCTGGACGGGGCCGAGGTCAAACACGCGGGTATCGGGTTCAGGATAGATCTCCTCGACGGTGGGCATGAATGCCACGTCCACACCACAAGCCTCGAGCAACGCGGCATCGCGCTCGGCGGTGCGGGGATAGGTGCGCAAGTCCTCCTTGTTGTTGAACTGCGTGGGGTTCAAGAAGCAACTCACCACAACGGCGTCGTTCTCCCGACGGGCCCGCTCAACGAGCGATTTGTGACCCTCGTGCAGGGCGCCCATCGTGGGCACCAGACCTACTGACTTACCTGCCTGGCGAAAAGCCTCAACGGCCTCGCGCAACTCATTGACCTTGCTGATAATCTTCATTCTTCTTAATTATAAGATGTAAATTCAAACTGCAAAATTAGTGCATGCCTTACACAATGCCAAAAAAAATCCGATTTTTGTTCGTTTGGGCATCGTTGAGGCGCAGCCAGAATTCTGCAAATTGCGTGCCAACTTTTTCACCAATCTGCCCAAAACAGCGGCCTTGCCAGTCGGTGTATTGCGAGCCTGTGGCTCGTACATCCAACCGGCAAGGCCGCTGTAGCGGTTCCCGCGCCTGGTCACTCGTCGCTCCAGGCACCGGTGAGGATGTAGCCAATCAGGGCGGTGACGTCGTTGATGTCGATGCCGGGCACGAGGTCGCAGTCGGCATTGTCATGGTTGATGCCCTCGCCCTCGCCGCTCAAGATGAAGCCGATGAGGACGGTGACATCGTTGATATCCACATTCCCGTCGCCGTTGGCATCACCCCTCTTGATGCCGCCGTGCTTGGTCAGGCGCCACACGGTGATGTGTCCACCGGGGTAGTACTGGTAGATGGTGACATGGCGGGCATCAACGACCTCGGCATTGAGGCAGTTGTTGGTGTGGCTGTTGGCATCGGTCGTGGCGGTCTGGGGAACGTTGACCAGCGGCTCGGCAGCGTTCATCTCGGCCACAGCAAAGCCGTCGCGGTAGTTGTCCAGCGTGGGATACACCACGAGTTCCTTGCCGTCCCAGACGAAGGGGAAGGCACCGTTGCAGGCCCCCTTGCCGGGCAGGGAGAAGGTCGTCCCGACGAAGTCGTCGCCATCGAAGGCCATCTTGACGGGCACCTTATTGCGGGTGATATAGAGCACTGCCGGCTCTCCCGCCAGGTCGTTGTAATAGTTGAGCACGGTGGTGTTGCTGGTTTCCACGCCGTCGCAGTTGGCCAGATAGGTGTTGTCGGTGTCGAGCGCGCCGCCGGCGATGGCGATGCGGCTGATCGAGGTGCCGCTGTTCGCGCCCACGACGTAGAGTTCGCCGTCGTCAAGCATGTTGCCACGGGCAAAGCCGATGTTGTCGCTGCGCCCGAAGTTGATGACACTCGTGGGCAACGTGTAGGTCACGGCAGCGCCGGTGGCGGGGTCGATGACCTTGATTTCGGGATTGCTGGTCCATGGGTAGGAGAAACGGGCGTTGCTCACCACTAGATTGCCGGCCTCGTCGCGCGAGATGCCGCAGTTGGTACCTCCCGTGAAGGTCCTGCCCGTCAAGCCGTTGCTGTCCACCTCATAGATGGTGGCTGCCACCTTGTCGTTGATGTAGAAGCGGCCGTTCATGCCGAAGCCCTGCCGCGTGTCGGGCATACTGAGGAAGGAGATGTCGTTGATTTCCCACACTTTCTCAATGCTGTAGGTGACCTGGGTGGGCTGCTCGGGGTCTTCCGGGTTGCCGCCCTCGCTCAGGCAGGCGGGAGCACTCTCGTTGCCGTAGCCGTCGACGACACACACGGCATACCAATAGCCCTCCTGGTAGCCACTGGGCAGGGCAAATTCGGGCTTGTAGGAGATGCCCAACAGGTAGTCGCTCCTGATGCCGTCAAATGCCGTGCTCGCGGCGTCCTCGATGGTGATGTCGTTGGGCACGGCATACACTGAATACTTCACCAATGTGCCTTGCTGGGCCGTCCACGCCAGGGTATTGCCCTCCCTGGCCAGGTTGGACGGTGCACTGTAATCAGGAGCGGCTTTCCAGGTCACAGCGGGAATCATGGCAGGATGCTGGAACGCGTTGGCGAGCAGATAGTTGCCCAGTCCAGCGACACCGTTGTTGTTGCCGTTGATGTTTTTGGCGCTGTACAGCACGGCTCCAGGTGCATTGTCCTCGGTATACTCGCGCGAATAATTGATCTGCTGGGTGATTTCGGCCCAGTCGCTTGTGGTGTTGCTCTGTGTGGCGAGGAACGAGATGCTGTGGCTCGCATAGTGATGGCGACCGTAGTGCTTGGCGATGTAACTCCACCAGTCGGTGAGAGGGCCGAAGGGGTTGGTCGGGTGATTAGTTTGCCAGTAAATCTGCGGCGAGATGTAGTCGACGGTGCCCTGCTCCAGCCATGCCAACGGGTCACTGAAGATGCCGTTATATTGCCAGTCGCTGCCTTTGGGACACGGGGTCACGCCATGCTGAGCAGCCGATGTGCTGGCCGTGCCCGCAACGCCGGCGGGGCTGATGCCGAAGCGCACCTCGGGCTTGGTGTCCTGAATCATGTTATAGACGTCGCGCACCATCATGTTGACGTTGTTGCGGCGCCAGTCGGCAAGGGTCATGTCCACGCCGGAATCATTCCACAGGTTGTAGTCGCCGGCACTGCTGTTGGTGGGAATGCCGTTGGGATAGAAGTAGTCGTCAAACACGATGCCGTCCACATCATAGTTGGTGATGATATCACGGATGACGTTGACAATGCGCTGACGCGTCTCGGGCAGGCCGGGATTGAGGATGGTCGTCGTGCCGCTGCTGTTGGTGTAGGCGAGCAGCATGCCCGAGTTCTTGAGTTCCTGGTCCTGGGGCGTATTCCAGTTGGTGCCCGTACTCCAGCGATAGGGATTGACCCACGCGTGGCACTGGATGCCGCGGGCATGGCACTCCTGGACGACATACTGCAGCGGGTCGTAGCCCGGATTCTTGCCACGGGTTCCGGTCAGGTAACTCGACCAGGGCTCGTAACTCGACTGGTACATCGCATCACACATCGAGCGCACCTGAAAGAAGATGGCATTGAAGTTCTGCGCCTTCAGGTTGTCGAGATAGGCGTTGATTTCGGCCTTCTGGGCCGCAACATTATTCATTGTCGACGGCCAGTCGATGGCCCAGACGGTGGCAACCCACGCTGCACGCATCTCACGCTTGCGGGCCTCCTGGGCACCCATCGTTACCGAAGCGGCAAGGATTATGGCTAAAAGCGATAAAAAAATCCGTTTCATCATCGAGTGTATTAAATGTTTGGAAATTATTTTCGGTTAATAGCCACAAAGTTAGCGCATTTTTTCGAAAAATTTCTCATCTTTGTGCAACTTTTTGGACACCCTGTTGCGTCTAATGCATGAAAACGGCTTTTAAAGCCCAATCACAACCAACAGATAATGACAATTTAAAACTGATAGAAAAAATGAGAAAGACGATTTTAACACTCGCAATGACGCTGATGATGGCGTTCGTCGCCACCGCAGGTCCCACCGGCAAGGCTGCTCCGGCCGAGAACAAGCCCAGTGTAGAGTTAACCGGTGACACGCTTGTCGTCAACGACAGCGACCAATCGGCAGCCGTGAGCGGACTGCCCGTGCAGAAGATGCGCGACAAGATCAACCGTACGCTCGACGACACCCTCACCGCTGGCAACGGCACGACGATTGAGATCGGAAGTCATCGAGGCGACCTCACCCCCGAGGACATCAAGGTCATCAGCGGCCAGTGGGCTGTAACTTCCCAAGTGATTGCCTGCGCTTCGATAATTGGCCTGCTGCTCCTTGTGCTGCTGGTGATGTTCTTCCGCTTCCTGAACCGCCGCAACAGGTACCGCGTCATCGAGCGTGCCATCGAGAACAACTACCCGATTGAGCACCTCCCGCTCAGCGACGCCAAGCGCAGTGCCATCTATGTGCAGCAGCCCGTCATGCCGATGCCGCCCATGAACCAACCGTCCATGAACCATCCCGGCAACCGAGCCACCGTCGGCACGCCGCTCCCCGGCACGCCCGCTCCCGTGGTGACCGGTATGGTCAACTGGCGTGCCCTGATGCCTGCAGTGAAATGGCTCGCTTGGGGTTTGGCATTCTCCCTCTTCGGCCTCTGCATAGACCTTGAGAACCCCTTCTGGCCCGTTGGCCTGGCACTGATGTTAGTAGGCATCTGCAAGGGCTTTATCCTCTACAACGAGCAGAAGTCGCTTCAGGAGGCTTTCCGCAGGGCCCAAGAGAAGCAGTCCCAGGCTCCAGTGCAAGGGAACACCCCCACCGAGGCCACCATGGGAACTCCCGTGCCGCCCGTCTTCAACGAGAATAATTCATCCAACGATTGATACCATTGCAATGGCTTGACCATGCTTTCCAAACTTGATGAAATAAGACTGCTGTCGCAATGCGCCCTGGCCGACAACCGGGACGCATTCGGCAGGCTCGTTGAGGCCTACCAGCCGCGCGTGCGCCGGTTCCTGCTGAACCTGACCACGGGCGACGAGATGCTGACCGACGACCTGGCGCAGGATACGTTCATCAAAGCCTATGTGGGCATTCGCAGTTTCAAGGGGCTTTCGTCTTTCGGCACCTGGCTGTACCGCATTGCCTACAACGAGTTCTACAACCACACACGCCGCCACCACGAGGAGCACGTCGAGGACATCGCGGCCATGGGAGAGGCGAGCACGGCCGCCGGCGACGCCATCGATGCCACGATGACCGTGCAGGAAGCGTTGAGCCGCCTGGGTGAGAACGAGCGCGCCGCCGTCACCCTGTTCTACATCGAGGACCAACCCCTCAAGCAGGTGGCCAAGATCCTGCAGATGCCCGAAGGGTCGGTGAAGTCCCTGATATATCGTGCCAAGGGCAAAATGAAACAATTTATCGACAATTAAACCGTTACCAAGATATGAATACCAACGAAGAAGACAAGAAACTGGCCCAAATACTCAAGCAGGGCGCACATGACCCGGGCGAGAACCCCTGGTTCACCCGTCGTGTGCTCAACAAACTGCCGGAGAAACAGGCGCGTGGCTCGTGGGCGATGACGATAGTCTATGTCATCGCTTTGGTCGTGTGTGCCATCGGCTGGCTGGTGATGCTGCGTGGCCAGGACTGGGGAGCCGTCACCGTGCGCGACATCCTGTACAACGCCGCCATGGCCGTGGTGACCCTCACCGTCCTGTGGCAGGCCATCACGTCCATCCTGCACGCCGCCGACGTCTAACCACCACATCGCCACACGCTATTCATTACAAAAACTACGGATTACGCGAATTTGACGAATCTAGATTTAAAGACAACTCAAACAACTTTAACGACTTGACTTTAATGCTGTTGTAAGAGTTGTTCGAGTTGTTTTTTTATTGACAGGAAACGGATGCACATTTGTACTCATTGTATTTCTTGTTTTCCATTTAAATTTTTCCAGGAGTGCGGCGAAGATAGGCGGCACCTCGGGATAAAAAACAAAAAACTTTGTTTTTCGTTTTGTTCTCCGCTCGGTTTGCACTACTCTGCCTGCGGCGAAGATAGGCGGCACCTCGGGATAAAAAACAAAAAACTTTGTTTTTCGTTTTGTTCTCCGCTCGGTTTGCACTATCTTTGCAGGATAGACAAACCGACTATTTTGTAATCTGATGAGTGACAAGTATATCGTTTCGGCGCGTAAGTACAGACCCTCGACGTTTCGCAGCGTGGTGGGGCAACAGTCATTGACCCACACCCTGAAGACGGCTATCGCCAGCGGAAGGCTGGCGCACGCCTACCTGTTCTGCGGCCCACGCGGTGTGGGCAAGACGACGTGCGCCCGCATCTTTGCCAAGACCATCAACTGTGAGCATCCCACACCCGAGGGCGAGGCTTGCAACGAGTGCACCTCGTGCAAAGCCTTCAACGAACAGCGCTCCTACAACATCAACGAGTTGGATGCCGCGTCCAACAACAGCGTGGACAACATCCGCGACCTGACCGAGCAGGTGCGCATTCCGCCGCAAACGGGACGCTACCGCGTCTTCATCATCGACGAGGTGCACATGCTGTCACAGGCGGCCTTCAATGCCTTCCTCAAGACCCTTGAGGAACCGCCCGAGTATGCCATCTACGACCCTGCCACCACCGAGAAGCAGAAAGTCATCCCCACCATCCTGTCGCGCTGCCAGATTTATGACTTCGCGCGCATCACCGTGCCCGACATCGTGCAGCAGTTGCAGTACGTCTGCGAGCAGGAGAGCATCGAGGCCGAGCCCGCCGCCCTCAACGTCATCGCCCAGAAGGCCGATGGCGCCATGCGCGATGCCCTGTCCATCTTTGACCAGGTAGCCGCCTCGACCCAGGGCCACATCACCTATCAGAGCGCGCTCGAGAACCTGAACGTCCTCGACTACGACTACTACTTCAGGCTCGTGGATACCTTCCTGGGCGGCAATGTCAACGAGGCTTTGCTGATTTACAAGGAGATACGCGACAAGGGCTTTGACTCGCAATTCTTCATCAACGGTCTGGCACAGCACATGCGCGACCTGATGGTCGCCAGCACCCCCCAGACGCGCAAACTGCTTGAGATGAACGACGAGGTGGCTCAACGCTACGGCCAGCAGAGCGCCAAACTGTCGCCGGCATTCTATTACCGCGCTTTGGACCTGTGCAACACCTGTGACCTGAATTACCGCAATGCCAGCAGCAAGCAGTTGCTGGTGGAACTGACGCTCATCAAGTTGTGCCAACTGGTAACGCCACAGCCCCAACAGGCAGCCCAGCCGCCCATCCAGAAGATAGCCGCTCAACCCGCTGCACAGCC
Source organism: uncultured Prevotellaceae bacterium (assembly GCA_900320245.1). Classification (GTDB taxonomy): domain Bacteria; phylum Bacteroidota; class Bacteroidia; order Bacteroidales; family Muribaculaceae; genus Sodaliphilus. The sequence goes on along the minus strand of ONRP01000013.1, from coordinate 23,212 downwards.
CCGCCCGGCTACCCCGTCCCAGGCATCACAGCCGCAGGCGAGTCAGCCGCAGGCCGCGGCCCCTCAGGCCACGCAATCCGCGCAATCCGCGCCACCGCCCGCAGCACCCCACCCCGCTGCCACACGGCCTGCAGCCCCGGCACCACGCCCGGCGCCCCGTGCCGCAGGTAATGCCCCGCGCATCATGGTCAACGTCCCCAACCCCACCGTTGCTGCGCCGGCGCCTGCAGCCGTAGCCGCCACGCTCCGCAACGAGCCGTTCACTGGCGAACAGTTGATGGAGGCCTGGAACGGCTACATCAACGCGCACCCGCAGGAGAGGGCACTGGTGACCACGATGTCCTATTCACAGCCCAAACGCGGCGACAGCGATGTGCACTACGTCATGACCGTGGGCAGTCCCACCGAGCAGAAAAACGTCGAGGAGCACAAGACGGAACTGATGAAGTTCCTGTGTGATGCCGTGAAGAATGACAGCCTCATGCTCGACGTGAAGGTGAGCGAAGTTCCCATCGACACGCCAAAGATTCTGTCACCGCGCGAAGTCGTTGAGCAAATCAAACAGCACAACCCCAACTTCACCCACTTCATCAAAGACTTCGACCTGGGCCTCGCTTGAACGTAAACCGACAACATAGCAACTGCCCCCGCTGAACTGAACAGCGGGGGCAGTGATTTTTTTGCCGGCAGGCGATGCGGCTACGGCAGGGCGTTGATCGAGGCGGCCTTGGCGTTGAAGAAGTTGTCGTTGTTGTTCTTCAGCAGGTTGTACTCGCTGTGGTTGCCCCACGGGGCAGGCTTGTCCTCGAGAAAAGTGTCCTCGCCCGTGTCGTTGTCGACATAAGGCCCGATGAGCGCCTGCCACGAACGGATGCGCGCCTGGGCTGACGCACGGTCCATCAGGGCCATACCCGGCTTCACCAGTTCCTTCAAGCAGGCCACATACTTGGCCTTGAAGTCGTCATACTTCAGTATCCTGGCGATGAGCCGGTTGTTGTCGACACCCCAATGCAGGGGATCCTGGCGGCCAGCATCACTCTGGTTGCCGCACCCGAGGCTGGTGCCGAGCGTGTTGTCGTAGTCGAACGGAATGAAGTAGAACTTGTAACCCGTCAGATGGGTGCCGTTGAAGTAAAGGTAGTAGTTGTTGGCATTGTTCCAATAGTCATCCCACATGCCCACAGCGACATTGACAGCATAGGTCTTGAGCAACAGGTCGATATCGGTCACCTGCTGAATCCAGACGTAGAACTCACTGTCGTTGAGGTTGGTGATTTTGTTCATGAAGTCCACCAACTGCACGCGTGCGCTGTCAAACTCCTCGGTCTGTGTCTCGAGCGTGTAGGCATGGCGGTCATCGCTGTCGTCGTCATACCAGATGTCGCCATTAGGGTTGTTGAGGCCCGCTGCCCCGTTGCGGCACTTCCACAGGTAGCCGTTGCTGGCGCCGAAGCGGTTTTTGCGGTCCTTGAGGTAACGCTTGTCGATGGGTTCCATCAGTTCATACACGCCATAGTAGGCCTCCTGGCTGTCGCCCTCGACATGCAGCCACATGCGGCAATAGTCGTTACGCACGGCGGTCCACACGCCGGCGCGCTTGAACAGTTCGTAGCAGAATATCTCCCGCACACACATCGGGTCGTCCTTGAACCACTTGAGGTGCAGTTTGCGCACGCCCTGGATGGTGTGGTCATCGTCGTCGACATATTTGCGCAGGTTCACACCGAAGTGCGCATGGTGCCAGTCGGTGTTGTCGCGCTGATGGGTCTCGCCCCACCGGCCCTCGGGGCGGCGGCGCGAGGTGTTGCCCTTGATGCGCAGGCCCACGCTGTCGACGACGGTGGTCTCACCGTCCTTGACAAACGACAAGGTGGCCATGACGTACTGGGTGGTGTAGGCATTGGCGTCATAGAGTGCCAGCAGCCTGTTCCACTCGCTCAGGCTCACGCTGAGGTGTACCTCGGGCATGGCGCCACGGTCCCACACATAGTCGTAGCCCTCCTTGACATGCTCGGGGAATGAACCACCCAGCAGGTAGGCAATCAGGGTGGTCACGTCGCCGATGCTCGTCTCCAGGTCATAGTCGACGTCGGCGCGCTGCCGCGTGTCATAGTTGGCAAAGCCACCCAGCAGGATGTTGATCAGCGCACTGACATCGGCAACGGTGATTTCGCCGTCGGCATTGACATCTCCCACCTCAAAACCGAACGGGTCGGGCATCACCGGCTCCTGATACTCGGCAATCGAGAATGTGAGGTTGTTCAGGTTGAACGTGAAGGTGTAGTCCTTGCCCTGGCCCGTGAACTTATAGGAGTGGTTGTTGTTACTCTTCTGGGTCGTGTGGGTCTCACCGACGGCGACCTCCTCGGTGCCGCCAGCGGGGCCGTAACGATAGGTGGAGTTGAAGACGCTCCAATCGCTGTCCTGCCCGTCGGCAAACACAAACCACACGGTGCCGCCCACGTTGACGGTGAACGTGTAGACGCCGTTGCCCTGGTCGGTCATCTCGACACCACGGCCCGGATTCCAGTCACCGAAGGGCGTGTTGCCCACCATATAGATGGCTGCCCGTGCCGGCAACACAGCCAGCACGAGAGCCAATACGGTCATCAAATAATACTTCTTCATCTTGAATTCTGGTCAATCCTGTCCTCCGGCCTTACAGCGAACAAAAGACTAATCCTCGTACCAGGTAGAGTACATCAGGTAGTTCTTGGCGATTTTCACGTTGATTTCGCTGGCCTGCTTGGGGTCAACCATCTTCTTGAACTTCGCCGGCGAACCTGCCCACAACTCGTGGGGACCCACCTTGGTACCGCCCAGCACAACGCTGCCGGCAGCGATGATGGCACCCTCGCCTATCTCGGCGTGGTCCAGGATGACACTGCCCATGCCGATGAGGGCCATGTCACCGATTTTGGCACCGTGGACAACCACGTTGTGGCCGATGGACACGTCGTTGCCGATTTCGGTGACCGATTTCTCATAGAGGGTGTGTATCACGCTGTTGTCCTGGATGTTGACGCGGTTGCCGATGGTGATGGTGTTCACGTCGCCGCGCAGCACTGCGTTGAACCAGATGCTGCAGTCACGTCCCATGGTCACGTCGCCCACAACGACGGCATTGTCGGCCAGGAAGCAATTATCTCCGATTTTGGGCTCGAAGCCCCTCACTTTCTTGATGATAGCCATTGTTTTAGTTTTTTGTTTCTAGTCCCTAGTCCTTAGTTTCTAGTCCCTAGTCCTTAGTTTCAAGTTATGATAATGTAGAGGAGGAAAACTCCTAATTTCTAATTCCTAACTCCTAATTAATCTCACGGGTCTTGGCAGCCAGCCAGGCGGCCTCGTCGGCGTTGAGCAGCGAGGTGATGCGCTCACGCACCATGCGGTGGTAGTCGTTGATCTGCGCTACCTCCTCGCCGGTGAGCATCGAGCGGTCGATGAGTTCCAGGTCATAGGGGTAGAGCGTCAGCGGCTCAAAGGTGAGGAAGTTGCCGAATTCCTCGGTCTTGTCGGCCTCGACAACGAGCAACAGGTTCTCGGTGCGGATGCCGTACTCGCCGGTCTTGTACAGTCCAGGCTCGTTGCTGGTAATCATGCCGGGCATCAGTTTCACGTCGACCAGGTTGGTGCGGACGCTCTGCGGACCCTCATGGCAGCAGAGGAAGTGCCCCACTCCGTGGCCGGTGCCGTGGCCGTAGGTCATAGCCTCTTGCCACAGCGGCAGACGTGCCAACACGTCGAGTTGACAACCGGTGGTGCCCACGGGGAACTTGGCGCGCTGCAGGGCCAGGTGACCCTTGAGCACAAGGGTGAAGTCATGCTTCTCCTGTGCAGTGGGATTGCCCAGGGTGATGGTGCGGGTGATATCGGTGGTGCCGTCCAGGTACTGGCCGCCGCTGTCGACGAGCAGGATGCCCTCGCCGTGCAGCGTCGAAGCGCTCTCGTCGGTAGCCTCGTAGTGGACGATGGCGCCATGCTCCTTGTAGCCGCAGATCATGCCGAAACTGTCCTCACGGTACAGGTCGCCGCGGGCGCGCAGTTCCTTGCCCTTGTTCCACACGTCCACCTCGTTGATTGAGCCCGTGGGAGCCATCTGCTCAATCCACATGAACAGGCGCACCAGGGCGGCGCCGTCACGCTCCATGGCATGGCGGAAGCCCTCGATCTGCACCTCGTTCTTGATGCTCTTGAGGTCGGTGATGGGCGAGCGGAAATAGACCTTCTGGCAAGGCAGTGCAGCCGACAGCGTATCGCTCACGCGGTTCGGGTCGACGAGCACCACCTCGTGGTCGCTCACGCGCTCCAGGAAGTGCTGTATATCATCATAGTCGCGCACCTTCACGTCACAGGCCTTGAGGTGGGCGCTCACCTCGTCGGTCACCTTGTCCTGGTCGATGAACAGGACCCTGGTATCATGCGAGATATAGGCAAACGCCGTCACTACCGGCGTGAAATCCACGTCACTGCCGCGCAGGTTCAGCAGCCAAGCGATGTCGTCGAGGGCCGTTACCAGCATAGCGGTGGCCTCGTTATCGTCGAGGACCTTGAGCAGGCGTTCAATCTTGTCGGCAGCCTCCTCGCCGGCATACTGCACGTCATGGACATAGGCCGGGCCGGAAGGACGTGCCGGACGGTCGGTCCATATCCTGTCGGCAGGGTAGAACTCGGTGACGAACATGAATCCGTTCTCGCCGCAGAAACGCTCCAGTTGGTTGGCTTCGAGGGCGCTGTACAGGCGTCCGTCGATGGCGATGACCGAATCCTCCTCGAGCACCTCGCTCAGCCACTCGTGGATGGTGGGGTCGTTGCCCATGTTCTCTTTCATCATCACAAAACCGCTGTCCTCCAACTCGATGCCGGCCTGCAGGAAATAGCGCGAATCGGTCCACAGGGCTGCCTTGTCGAGGGTAACGACGGCCGTGCCGTTGCTGCCGGTGAAACCACTGATCCAGTCGCGGAATTTCCAGTGGTCACAGATGTATTCACTCTGGTGCGGGTCGGTGCCGGGAATGATGACGGCATCGACATTCACACGGCGCATCTCCTCGCGCAGTGCCTCAAGGTGCGGAAAAGTCTCTTTACTCATAATGTTATGATCAGTTTTTTGTCGTTAGATTGCATATTTCTAAACCGCAAAGGTAGTGCAACCACGGCGTAATGGCAAATTTATTTGACCATTTCACAGGTGCCTGGATAATAATTATAAAAAAAGAATAAAAACTTTTTGTTCTGTGCAAGGCTTTAACTACCTTTGCACCCAAATTTGAACGATTACATTATTAAAAAAGATGAAAAGATTTAACGAACATAACGGTTTTAACCTCTCCGACATCAACAAGGAAGTCCTGCAGCAGTGGGACAAGGAGGACGTCTTCGGCCGCAGCATCAGCGAGCGTGAAGGTGCGCCCACCTATGTGTTTTATGAAGGTCCCCCCAGCGCCAACGGCATGCCCGGCATCCACCACGTGATGGCCAGGACCATCAAGGACATCTTCTGCCGCTACAAGACGATGCAGGGCTACCAGGTGCCCCGCAAGGCCGGTTGGGACACCCACGGCCTGCCCGTGGAACTGGGCGTGGAAAAGGCCTTGGGCATCACCAAGGAGGATATCGGCAAGAAAATCTCGGTCGACGACTATAACGCCACCTGCCGCAAGGAGGTGATGAAATACACCCGCGAGTGGGAAGACCTGACCCACCGCATGGGCTACTGGGTGGACATGAAGCACCCCTACATCACCTACAAGAACAGTTACATCGAGAGCCTGTGGTGGCTGTTGAAGCAACTCTACAACAAGGGTCTGCTCTACAAGGGCTACACCATCCAGCCCTACTCGCCCGCTGCCGGCACCGGCCTGAGCAGCCACGAGTTGAACCTGCCGGGTTGCTACCGCGACGTGAAGGACCAGACGGTCACCGCCCAGTTCACCGTGTTGAGCGGCGACGAGCATCCCGTCATCAAGAAAATCCGCGAGGCCGCCGACGAGGGCTTCAACGACACCTATGTGCTGGCATGGACGACCACCCCGTGGACCCTGCCGAGCAACACCGCCCTGTGTGTGGGCAACAAGATTGACTATGTCGCTGTCGAGAGTTTCAACCCCTACAGCGGCAAGCCCGCCATCTACCTGCTGGCCGAGGCCCGCGTCGATGCCTACTTCAAGGCCGACGGCAAGGACCAGCCGCTGGAGTACAATGCCGGCGACAAGGTGGTGCCCTGGAAGGTCATCGCCTCGTTCAAGGGTCAAGACCTGCTCGAGTTGCGCTATGCCCAACTGTTCCCCTGGGTGAAGCCCGTGGACAAGGTGGACGGCAAGGTCGTGGGCAACGACAACGGCTTCCGTGTCATCCCCGGTGACTACGTGACCACCGAGGACGGTACCGGCATCGTGCACATCGCACCCACCTTCGGTGCCGACGATGCCCGCGTGGCCAAGGCCGCCGGCATCCCCGCCCTGTACATGATCAACAAGAAGATGGAGACCCGCCCCATGGTGGACCTCACGGGTAAATACTACACCATCGAGGACCTGGACGAGGAATTCGTCAAGAACTTCGTGAATGTGGACCTCTACAGCGAGTACGCCGGTCGTTGGGTGAAGAACGCCTACGACCCGCAGTACACCGTGGGCGGCAAGTTTGACGAAGTCGCCGCCGCCAAGGCCGAGGACCTGAACATCTACATCTGCATCCGCATGAAGCAGGAAGGCACCGCCTTCAAGATGGAGAAGCACACCCACAACTATCCCCACTGCTGGCGCACCGACAAGCCCGTGCTCTACTACCCGCTCGACAGTTGGTTCATCCGCGACACTGCCTGCCGCGACCGCATGATTGAACTCAACCACACCATCAACTGGAAACCCGAGCACACGGGTACCGGCCGTTTTGGCAAGTGGCTGGAGAACCTCAACGACTGGAACCTGAGCCGCAGCCGCTACTGGGGCACCCCGCTGCCCATCTGGCGCAACGAGGACGGCGAGGAGAAGTGCATCGGCAGCATCGAGGAACTCTACAACGAAATCGAGAAGGCCGTGGCCGCCGGCGTGATGAAGAGCAATCCCTACAAGGACAAGGGCTTCGTTCCCGGCGACTACAGCGAGGAGAACTACAATAAGATTGACATCCACCGCCCCTACGTCGACGACATCATGCTGGTGAGCGACTCGGGCAAACCCATGAAACGCGAACTGGACCTCATCGACGTGTGGTTCGACAGCGGCGCCATGCCCTATGCACAGTTGCACTACCCGTTCGAGAACAAGGAGGCTGTGGACAACAACGGTTTCTTCCCTGCCGACTTCATTGCCGAGGGTGTGGACCAGACTCGCGGCTGGTTCTTCACGCTGCACGCCATCGCCACGATGGTGTTTGACAGCGTGGCCTACAAGAACGTCATCAGCAACGGTCTGGTGCTCGACAAGGTGGGCGCCAAGATGAGCAAGCGCCTGGGCAACGCCGTCGACCCGTTCAAGGCTATCGAGGCCTACGGCAGCGACCCCTTGCGCTGGTACATGATCAGCAACTCGTCGCCCTGGGACAACCTCAAGTTTGACGAGGCCGGTGTAATCGAGGTAGCCCGCAAGTTCTTCGGCACCCTCTACAACACCTATTCGTTCTTTGCCCTGTATGCCAACGTGGACGGCTTCGACCTCGAGGCTCCGCAGGTGCCCCTGGCCGAGCGTCCCGAGATTGACCGCTGGATCATCTCGCTGCTCAACTCGCTCATCGCACAGGTGCAGGCCGACCTGGAGGACTACGAGCCCACCAAGGCCACACGCGCCATCAGCACCTTTGTCAACGACCACCTGAGCAACTGGTACGTGCGCTTGAACCGCGCCCGCTTCAGGGAGGGCAAGGAACTCACCCGCGACAAACTGGCCGCCTACCAGACGCTGCATCAGTGCCTCACCACCGTGGCCCTGCTCATGGCTCCCGTAGCCCCGTTCTACAGCGACCGCCTGTACCGCGACCTGACGCACAGCACCGACTCGGTACATCTCGCCGCCTTCCCCAAGTGTGACGAGGCTGTCATCGACAAGCAACTCGAGAAACGCATGCAGGCCGCCCAGGATATCACCTCGATGGTGCACTCGCTGCGCCGCAAGCAGAACCTCAAGGTGCGCCAGCCGCTCCAGGCCATCATGGTGCCCGTGCTCGACGAGAGCCAGCGCGAGGACATCGAGGCCGTGGCCGACCTCATCCGCAGTGAGGTCAACGTGAAGGAAATCAAGTTGGTGGGCAACGACGCCGGCATCCTTGTCAAGCGCGTTAAACCCGACTTCAAGAAACTCGGCCCGAAATACGGCAAAATCATGAAGGCGCTGGCCGCTAAGATTACCGGCTTGTCGCAGCCCGAGATTGCCCAATTTGAGAAAGACGGCAAACTGGACATCGACGTTGACGGACAGATGGCAACCGTGGAACTCGGCGATGTGGAAATCATCAGCGAGGACATCCCCGGCTGGCTCGTCGCCAACGACGGCAACCTCACCGTGGCCCTTGACATCACCGTGACCGAGGAACTGCTGCAGGAAGGCATCGCCCGCGAACTGGTGAACCGCATCCAGAACCTGCGCAAGAGCAAGAAGTTTGACATCACCGACCGCATCAACGTCACCATCGCTCCCGACGAGCGCACCGACGCTGCCGTCAACGCCTACAGCGACTACATCGCCCGCCAGGTGCTGGCTACCAGCATCAAAGTGGCGCCTGTCGTGCCCGGCGAAGCCGATGAACTGGACATGGACGGCTGGACGCTGCCCGTCAAGGTCGAGAAAGTGTGACTTATTATGACAATATCAACCTAAAACTTATCATAATGGCCAACAAACAAGAAAAGACAAGATACAGCGACGAGGAACTGCAAGAGTTCAAGGAACTTATCCTTGCCAAAATCGATCAGGCACAAGAGAACTACAAACGCTTGAAGGACACCATCATGGTGGACGAGTCCAATCCCACCTTCAAGATGATGGAGGAGGGTGCCTCGACGCTGCAGAAGGAGGTATCGAGCCAGCAGGCTGAGCGCCAACTGGACTTCATCCGCAAGTTGCAGGCTGCGCTGGTGCGCATCGAGAACAAGACCTACGGCGTGTGCCGCATCACGGGCAAACTCATCCCCAAGGAGCGCCTGCACGCCGTGCCTCACGCCACCCTGTCCATCGAGGGCAAGGAGATTGAAGCGCGCAACAAGAAGAAATCCTGACGCCAGAGAGTCCTTCAGATGAAAATCTCCAACGGCAAACTTGCAGCGCTCATCATTGCGCTGGTTATTGTCATCGACCAAGCCGTGAAGATTTGGGTCAAGACCCACTTCTACATTCATGAGGAGGTGCAGGTGACATCATGGTTCAGGCTATTGTTCGTCGAGAACAACGGCATGGCCTTCGGTATGGAACTGGGCAGCAAACTGCTGCTCACCCTGTTCCGTATCGTTGCCTCGATTGCCTTTATCTACTACCTGTGGCGTCTGCGCAACCGCAGCGACATTCCCAGGGGTTATGTCGTGTGCATCGCGCTGATTACCGCAGGAGCGCTGGGCAACGTCATCGACTGCATCGCCTACGGCCTGATATTCAACGCGCCCGCACCGCCCCAAGTGGCACAGATGTTCCCGCCCGACGGCGGCTACGGCACGCTGTTCAACGGACGCGTCGTGGACATGTTTTACTTCCCCCTGTGTGAGTGGAACTGGCCGCAGTGGATGCCCTGGATCGGCGGAGACCACTTCGTTTTCTTCCAGCCCGTATTCAATGTCGCCGATGCTGCCCTCAGCGTGAGTGTCATTCTGCTCATCCTGTTCTATGCACGCTATCTGGCCGACGGCAAGACAGGCGACGACAACGAGGCCAAGACTGCCGACAAGCCTGAGACCGACGAGACACCGCAAGAGTGACCCAGTTGAATCCCCACCACTAAGAAAAGATGCGCCGTATATCGCTCCACATAACGCTGCTGCTGGCCGTGGCCCTGTCGCTGCTGGCCTGTGACAAGACGCCAGGCGGCGTGTTGAGCGTCGACGATATGGCCGACCTGATTGTGGATATGCAACTCGCCGAGGCCTACATCGACCACCATCACGAGGACTTCCCCACCGACTCGGCCAAGATGGTCATGAAGCAGTCGGTGTTCAAGAAACACGGCATCACCCAACAGGATTACGACTCCTCGCTGGTGTGGTATGCCCACAACATGGAGGACTACACCAAGGCCTACGACAAGGCAATCCTTAAACTCAACAAGCGCTACGAGAAAATCAAGTCCGGCGGCAATTCCATGCCCGGTGACCTGACCGAAGGTCCCCGCGGTGTCGACGGTGCCCCCACCCACCAGATTACTCCCGGTGACGCCAAAAATTCGCGGACAAAGAATTACGGCAAAATCACCAGCGACGCCAATAGCGACAGCACCGACCTGTGGCAAGGACGCCGCCACTACACGCTCACCCAGGGCGCCCAACGCGGTTTCCTCACCTTTGACGTGCAGCCCGATGCCGCCAAGCAGCCCGGCGACCGCTACCAACTGGCCTACAAACTCGTGAGAGGAGGCAATGACTTCAAGGTGAGCCTGAACGTGGATTACACCGACGGCGGCACCTCCCAGATTACCCGCAGCACCAACAGCGACGGCTGGGTCATCATCGACGTGCAGAGCGACACGGCCCGACAGGTGCGACGCGTGTATGGCTACGTGGGTTACGACATGAAGCGCGGCCAGGCGGCCTACGTCGACAGCCTGATGCTCATCCGCACCCACCTGAACAAGAGTAACTACGGCTTTATCAGAGCGCAGCGCCTGCTGGAACGCCAGCCCGGCAAGTAAGCCCTCTTCCCCAGCCCGCCCCATGAACAACCTGTACCTGCAACTGTTTCTCACCTTTGCCAAAATCGGTGCCTTCACCTTTGGCGGCGGCTGGGCGATGATCAGCATCATCCAGCGCGAAATCGTCGAGAAGCACAAGTGGATCGAGGAGGCCGAGTTCCTGGACCTGCTTGCCGTGGCCCAGTCCATGCCGGGCATCCTGGCGGTGAACATCAGCGTGGTCATCGGTGACAGGCTGCGGGGGCTCAAGGGGAGCATCTGCGCCGCCATCGGCACCATCCTGCCGTCGTTCCTGATGATTCTGGCCATCGCCATCTTCCTCACCCCCGACACTATCAAGAACAATGCCGTGGTAGCACGCATCTTCAAGGGTATCCGCCCCGCTGTGGTCGCCCTTATCATCGCACCGGTTCTCACCACGGCCCGCAGTGCCGGCATCAACTGGAAGACCGTCATCATCCCCGTGGCCGTGGCCCTGCTCATCTACAGCAAGATTCCTTACATCTCCAACCCCATCGTCTATATCGTGCTGGGGGCCATCGGGGGATACATCTATTATATGCACACGTTGTTGAACGGAAAGAGCGGAAAGGAGCCCAACGATGCTTAACGAATACCTGAAACTCATCTGGGCCTACCTGAAAATCGGCCTGTTCGGCTTTGGCGGGGGTTACGCGATGCTCTCGCTCATCCAGCGCGAGGTGGTGGACTCGGGATGGATTTCCAGCCAGATGTTCACCGACATCGTCGCCATCTCGCAGATGACGCCTGGCCCTATCGGCATCAACAGCGCCACCTACATCGGCTATGTCGTCACGGGCAGCGTGCTCGGCTCGCTGGTGACCACCCTCACCGTCGTGCTGCCGCCGTTCATCCTCACCCTGATTGCCGCCCACTACATCGAGCGCCATCGCCAGAGCCCGTTCATCAAGGGTGCCTTTATGGGACTGCGCCCGGTTGTTGTCGGACTTATCGCATCGGCCGCCCTGCTGCTGATGAACAGCGAGAATTTCGGCTATGAGGTGAGCGAGCGCCTGATCACCATCGCCATCTGTGCCGCGTCGTTCTGTATCGTCTACTTCACGCGCGTCCACCCCATCCTGGTCATCATCCTCGCCGGCATCACCGGCCTGCTGGTATTCTGACGCAAGCGCATGCGTGGCCGCAAGACACACGATGCCCCCGCAGTTCAATCGGGAACCGCGGGGGCATTGCTATCAGTATACCTGTTACTGAGTTGTTATTTTCCGAGCACGATGTCGATGAGCATGGTCAGGTCATCGATATTGACCGCATCATCGTTGTTCACGTCGAAGCGCTTGAAGTTGACATCGTCAGATTTTTCCTCGTCGTTGGGCTCTCTACCCAGCAAGTAGTCGATCATCATCGTCACGTCGTCAATATTGACGAATCCATCGCCATCGATGTCGCCCTGGACAACTTCTTCGACATCGTCCACTTTCACTTCGCCCAGCAGCACAGCCGTCACGTCCTCGGGCAATTCCAAGCCGGCAGTGTTGAGCCATGCCGTGTTGGCGACCATATAGGAGCCTTCCTCCTGGGCAAAGAATCCCAAGCGTCCCTGCTCGTCGATACCCAGAGCCAGGTCATGGCCTGTTGCCAGGGTGGCCTGTTCGGGGATATAGTCGGTCATTGCGGTGATGTCGGTCGCTGAGCAATGGTTCTGGAAGACGCTGAAGTAGTTACCCATCAACAGGTCGCTGGCGATGGGCATGTCGCGGTGGTTGGCGATGTCGCCCACGGGCAACAGTTTGTTCTCGCTCATATAGGGCGAGGTGCAGCGCAGCAGCACGGGAGTGGCAGCGGGCACGATTTCGCCGCGGTCATAGACCTTCTCGGGTACGGCTATGTACTGTCCCTCTTCATCGCCGTTCACCTGGGTGACGGTATACGCTCCCTCGACGCCGCCCTCGACAGGAATCAGCACGGGGAAGTCGCAGCACAGCGAGGTCCAGTAGTAACCATCAGCATCCACCATCAGGTCACTCGCGGGCTTCACGGCAAAGTAGGAAGTATCCATCGAACCCTCGTTCACCGGCTCAATCCACCAGTGCGACTCGGCACGTCGGGGGCTGCTGCCGGCGGTCATGCCGAAGCCCTTGTCGCGGAAGTAGCACGGGAACATCTTGCCCGGATTGCCGATGGGATCGGGCTCATACTCGGTGTAGGCCACATAGGTCGGCAAGCCGTTCTGCATCACGGGGGCGGGATGCACGTCAAGCAGCAGATGGGTCAGCGTGTAGGTGTCCACACCCTGGCTGTACAGGCCCACCTGGATGGTGTCGGGGATGTAGATGATCGAGCCGGGGTCATTGACCTGGGCCGAATCCTTTTGCATCAGGGCACAAGGCCAGAAGGCATCGGGACCCGTGGTTTTCTCAAAGTGGGTTCCCTTGATGCAGATGTAACTGTCCGTGTTCACGTTGTGTACACGATAAAAACCTGGTCCGGTGTATTGAGCCATACAAACCAGAGCCAGCAACAGAGTGCTCAGTAAACAGGTTAATTTTTTCATTTTTTCTCAGGTTAAACACTATTCCTCATTTAATGCAGCGTATACTAAAGACACCAAGCGCGTGCTTCACGTGCATGGCATCCATCATAACGCGACTGGTGCGATAAAAGCCCATAAAGCACCAGACATATCGCTTCAAACTGCGACAAAGGTAGACACAATTATCCGACTTTGCAATAGTTATCAACAAAAAATATAGAAATATTTCCATATTTCACCACATCCTATCAATCAACGATGTAGCGAAACGGTTTTTTTACTATCTTTGTCACTATAGATTAGAACCTTGCGAAAACAATCACGACAATGACGTTCAAGACACAAAAACAACCGATATCCATCAACCGCCGGCTGCTGGCAGCCCTGGCTGCTGCCTTGTTGCTGGCCGGCCTGCAGCACCTGCATGCCGCAGGGTGGATACGCGTCAACCAGTTGGGATACCTGCCCGACGCCACCAAGGTGGCTGTCCTCATGAGCCAGGACAAGGTGCAAGTCACTGAATTCGTGCTGGTGGATGCCTACACCCAAGAGACCGTCTACCGCTCGACCGCGACCCGCGATATGGGATCCTGGGGACAGATGGCGGCGACTTGCCGCCTGGACTTCAGCGGATTCCACGGCGAGGGGGCCTTCCGAATCGTGGCTTGCGGCATTGAGTCGCCGGTGTTCCCCATCAACGACCGGGTGTGGGACGGCACAGCCGACTTTGTGCTGAACTACATGCGGCAGCAGCGCTGCGGCTACAACCCGTTCCAGCGCGACAGTTGCCACACCAAGGACGCCTATGTGCGCTACCACCCCGACAAGGAGGGACAGCGCATCGACGTCACGGGCGGCTGGCACGATGCGGCCGACCTGCTGCAATACACCACCACAAGCGCCAATGCCATCTACCAGATGATGCTGGCCTGGCAGCAGTGCCCGTCGGCCTTCGGCGACCACTATCAGGCTAACGGCCTCGAGGGCGCCAACGGCATCCCCGACATCATCGACGAAATCTACTGGGGTCTCACCTGGCTCGACAAGATGAACCCGTCAAAAGGCGAATTATACAACCAGATTGCCGACGACCGCGACCATATCGGCATGAAACTGCCCAAGGACGACCCTGCCGACTATGGCTGGGGACCCAACAACGGGCGGCCCGTCTACTACATCGACGGCAAGCCGCAGCAGCGCGGCAAGTTCATGAACGCCACGATGGGCGCCGCCAGCACGGCAGGCAAGTTCGCCAGCGACTTCGCCCTGGGGGCCGAGGTCCTGGAGCCTTACTACCCTGAGTTCGCCGCCCGCATCCGCGCCAAGGCCGCCGATGCCTATCAGGTGGGCGTCGACAAGCCCGGCAATGCCCAGACGGTAAGCGTCGTCTCGCCCTACATCTACGAGGAGGACAACTGGGTCGACGATATGGAACTGGGGGCCGTGGAACTCTACCGCATGACGGGCGACAGCAGTTATCTCGCCCAGGCGGTGGAATACGGCCGCCGTGAACCCGTCACGCCGTGGATGGGCGCCGACAGCGCACGCCACTACCAGTGGTACCCTTTCATGAACATGGGACACATCCGCGTGGCCCAGCAAGCCGATGGCAACCGACGGCTGCAGGCCGAGTTTGTCCGCAACATCCGTGCGGGCATCGAGCGTGTGCAACAGCGTGCCGAGCAGACGGGCAACCCCTTCATGTGGGGCGTGCCCGGAATCTGGTGCAGCAACAACCTGACCACGGCGATGCTCACCCAGTGCATCCTCTACCGCCAGATGACGGGCGACCGCCAGTTCATGGAGATGGAAGCGGCCTTGCGCGACTGGCTGCTGGGCTGCAACCCCTGGGGCACGAGCATGATTGTGGAACTGCCCCGCGGCGGCACCTATCCCCATGCGCCCCACAGCAACTATGTGATGGAACGCGTCGGGATGCCCACGGGCGGACTGGTCGACGGTCCCGTCTATGCCACCATCTTCAACAGCCTCAAGGGCGTGAACCTGGCCGATGACATGCTCAACATCGAGGGCAACACCTACGACCTGTTCCAGCCCGGCGACGTGGTATATCACGACAACACCCACGACTACAGCACCAACGAGCCCACTATGGACGGCACCGCGGCGCTTACGTTCCCCTTCTCGTTCTACGAGACCGAGGGCCACGGCACCAGCGGCGACTTCCTGTGGGACGAGGGCGCCATCGTGCGCGGCGATGCTACCAAGAAGCAGATCTGCCTCGTCTTCACCGCCGACGACCGGGCCGACGGCGCCGACCGCATCATCACGACACTCAAGAAAAACGGCATCAAGGGGGCCTTCTTCTTCACGGGGCGCTTCTTTGACATGTATCCCGACGTGGTGCAACGGCTCATTGCCGACGGCCACTACGTGGGCAGCCACAGTTACGGTCACCTGCTTTACTGCGACTGGGAGAAGCGTGACTCACTGCTGGTCAGCAAGCAGGTATTCCGCGACGACCTTGTCAAGGGCTATGCCAAACTCGCCCAATTCGGCATCACGCCGCAACAGGCACCCTACATGATTCCGCCCTACGAGTGGCACAATGCCACCATATCCGCATGGGCACGCGAGATGGGCGTGCAACTCGTCAACTTCTCGCCCGGCACCGCCAGCAGCAACGACTACACCTACCCCGGCATCACCGGCAGCAACCCCTACCGCGACAACCGCTGGCTGTGGGACCGCATCATGCGCTGTGAGCGGGAAAAGACGCTCAACGGCCACCTGTTGATGATACACTTCGGCACCGACGAGCGACGTACAGAAAAATTCTACGACCGCCTGCCCGCCCTCATCAAGGAACTCAAGCGCCGCGGCTATTCGTTCGTCTCAATCGACGAAATGCTGCAGAACAACAAATAAGGGATTGATATCAATTGCCGGCCTCAGATTCGTCGGCGGCCTCGGCGGCCGCTGCGGTGCGTTTTGTCCGCTTGCGCCAGTCCATCCGGCTGATGGTGTAGCAGATGCCCAAGATGATGATAAGTACAACGAGGACGATGGGAATGTTGAGGAAAAAGACCCGTGCCATGTCGCCCTGCTGCTCACGCAACAGGTGAATGGCATAATTGGTGTTCAGCAGGGCCGACAGTAAGGTAAAAGCACACACAAAGGCCGCTATCACGCGCCACAGGGTGCCCCACACACTGTAGCCGAACAACTGCCTGTAGGTCATGAAAACCATGACGGCTCCAAACAGCACCACGAGCCAACCCAGTGCGGTGATATCGTATAACATGTTCAATATCATGAACACGGCCGAACTGAACACCTGGACAAAGAAACCCTGAGGCAGGGTGTGAAACGTGTTGCGCGGTGCAAAACGGAAGATGAAATAGTTGGGGATAATCAGGAACGACAACAGTATCAGCGACAGAAGGTCAGGGTGGGTATTGAGCCACATGAACACATCGTTGAGGTAATCGCTGGGCGGCGGGAAGGCGCCGTTGAAGTGGACATTAAGCCACTCGAACACGTCATTGATGTAGCCCAGCCTGTCGTTATGCGCCATGTGCACCATACCGTGGATGGCACCCGTCAGGAAGTCGACAATCACACCAAGCACGGCGATGATGGCCAGCATCTTGACAGGCGGGAAACTCACCTGACGCCTACCGCTGATGTAGTCGCTGATGAAGTAGCCCGGACGCAGGAACAGTTGCACCACCGAGTAGAGCAACGAGCGGTTGTGCATGCCCCACACCTCGCCGATGCTCTTCAGCACGCTGCGCCACGTGATGGGTCCCAGGCCCGACTTCTGTGAGCAGTAGGGGCAGTAGTTGCCCACAAAGTCATGGTCGCAGTTGCTGCAATGCTGCGTGTCGTGGGAACTGAACTCGTGATCATGCGGTTTCAGTTGCCAACGCTTGAAGCGATTGTATGTTTTCCTGATATCCATTGTCGGCCAAAGTCTAACTCATCATGTCCCTGATGAAGCAAAAACCGTTTTTGATGATTATCTATACATCGGAGTTAGTCAACATCCTGTTAAGCAGTTTTATAAAGAGTTTAAACCCATCGACAAAATCAGACTCTCCAGCCTTTATCATGTGGATGCTGAAGTCGATGCCCAACATCAACAGCGCCAGCAGGTGGGCACAGACCAGTGTTGCAACCATGCGCCACAGGGTACCCCAATAGCCGTAGCCGAAGAGTTGCTTATAAGCAAAGAATTGCCATAGATTTCCCAGCACATACGCAACCCAAATCAGTGAGGTGAGGTCATAGAATATGTTGATGACCAGAAACGCTATCGCCGTGAACACCTGGATGAAGAAGCCCTGCGGCAGGGTGTGGCGCGTGTTGCGCGGCGCATAGCGGAAGATGAAGTAGTTGGGCAGGACCAGATAGCACAGCAAGATCAGCGACATCACATCGGGGTGCAGGTTCATCCACTCGAAGGCGTTGTCGATGAACAGCATCTTGTCGCCCGCAAAATCGAAGTCGTTGTTGAACACGCCGGTGATGGGAGAGCCGATAAGATAGTCGACCAACACCCCAAGCAGGGCGACGAGCGCCAGCATCTTGACGGGCGGGAAACTCACCTGCCGCTTGCCGCTGATGTAGTCACCGATGAAGTAACCCGGACGCAGGAACAGTTGCACCAGCGAGTAGACCAGCGAACGGTTGTGCAGTCCCCACACCTCGCCGATGCTCCTAAACACACTGCTCCACGTGATGGGACCCATGCCCTCACGCTGCGAGCAGATGGGACAGAAGTTGCCCACGAACTCGGTGCCGCAGTTGCTGCAACGGTGCGATGACGGACTTTTGGCCTTGTACTCAAACGGGTCGAGTTGCCATTGCCTGAAACGCCGATATGCTGCTTTGATATCCACTCTTGCTTGATAAAAAGGGAGGTAATGCCACTATTCGGTCATGCCATTCCCTCCCCGTGTGATTGTTACTGTAACGAGATTAGTCGTCGTAGTCCACGCCGATGAACTGGAAATTGCGGTTGAACTCAACCTCCAAGCCATTATTGAGTTTCACCTCATAGATGCTGCGGTGGCGCTCAATTTTAACGACAGTCTTGCCAGGATAGTTCTGAGTGAGGTAGTTGCTGATCTGCTCAGGGATAGCGCCAGTGGGGACCTTGGTGTTGTAGCACTCGATCTCCTTCCACTCTCCATTCCTGTCAAACTCTATTTTCTCACCACTCTCATACCTGATGGTGTAATCGTCCCAGTCGGCGGTCACCAACAAGGGAACCTTAGCAGCAAAATGCGCCTTGTGAAACGCCTGTGCAACCTGCGGCAACTGGTCAAAAGTAATTACGCGGTCGTCGTCATCGGCACTCATCGTCAGGCTCATGGTCATGACCATAGCCATCAACAGTAAATACTTTAAATTCTTCATTTTTCAGTTCTATAAAAGGTGATTATTTTTTAGTTTCTAATTATTCTCTCTAATCTTTGGCCCCGGGTAAGAATCTCTAAACTGCGAGCGCGGCAAGCATTAGCGCGGATGCCTCTCTAAACTCTAACCTCTAAACTCTAAACTGCGAGCAACGCGAGCATTAGCGCGGATGCCTCTCTAACCTCTAACCTTTAACCTTTAACCTGCGAGCAACGCGAGCATAACTAATCGTCCATTTCCATCAAGGCACCAGCCTGGTTGAACTTGAGTTCAAGTCCGTTGGCCAGTTCAACCTCATATCCGAAACTATCCTTGTCAATCTTCTGAATCATAACCCCGGGGAAATTGCCCTGGAGGTAGGACATGATGGGTGCGGGAATCAATACCGCGGGAACGGGGTTCGTCATCGGGCACTGGATTTTGTCCCACATCTGGTCGGTGTCAAACTCAATCTGCGTGCCATCGGCAAGCACCACGTCATATTGCCAACCCGTGATTTCAAGGTCCTTCTGGGCAAACGTGATGGCCTGATTGGGGAAGTTCTGCTGGATGAACGCGGTGATGGGAGCAGGCAACTCGGCAGGCGCAACCGGCCTGTCAGAGCAGGACGTCATCAACAATACTAAGGCGAAAATGCCTGTCAGAATATAACTCTTCATCTTTCTTCAAAGTTTAAAAATTTCTGCAAAAATACACTTTTTATTGATAACAAAACAAGAATCTCACGAAAATAGTGCTGTATTCCCATATCGGGGCGCCGTGAACGCTCGTCAGGGGCTGCAGAACTCCCGTGTCAGGATAATCGCTACTTAATTGTAAGTTTTTGAGGGGTTAGGGGTTGTTTGATAAAGGTTTTTGCGTAATTTTGCACTTACTTCAAGTACAAGATATTCATCCTATGAATCTCCAACAACTGAAAAGACCCTTTGAGCGCTACAGGCGCTGGGCACGGCGCACTCCCGCGTTCCGTCCCTTGAGCGAAGAGCAGCATCAATGCCAATGCTGCGGGCACCGCTATCAGGGGAACTATTGCCCACGCTGTTCCCAGAAGGCGGGGCGCTGGCGCATGACGTGGAGCAATGTCGCCAAGGGTGTGATGGACGTCTGGGGGTTGGGCTCGCGAACGATGCCTTTCTCAATCTGGCAACTCTTATGTCGCCCGGGCTATTTCATTGGTGACTACATCAGTGGCAAGCGGCAGTTGTGTTTTCCGCCTGTCAAGATGCTGTTTATCATCACTTTTATCTATGCTAATATCTACTATTGGTTTTTCCCCGAAGTGTTGAGCCTGCCGTTGGAGGAACAGGGAATCACGGGGTATAAGTTGTGGATAAGGGAACACTACGGTCTGGCCATGCTGGTCATGTCGGCTCTTGCCATTGTCCCCACATGGGTCATCTTCAGGAACTCGCCACGCAACTCTCACCACACGATCCCCGAGGGCTTCTTCATCCAAGTGCTCCTGCAAACGCTCACCATCGTGGTGTCATTGCTGACAATACCGCTTGACTTCACCCAATCCTTATTCAGCACTGCTGTTTACGACTTGATTATTATGGCCTATTATTTCATCAGTTATAAGCAATTGTTCGGTTATGGGATATGGGGCACCCTGTGGCGCCAAGGTTTGGTTTCAATCTGCATCATTCTTTCCTTTATGCTATTGATCTGGTTGTTCTTCCCCACGATGATAGACTCGATTATCGAAGCGCTGGACATCGTCGGGTATTATACCGAATATATCTTATAAGGAACTGTTCAATAGTATCACCGTCGTGATTTCTCAAATCAAGTATGTCGGTCCGCACATCGCAGGTGGATGCTGTCACCTATTGATTCTAAGAATTATCATGAAGCAAACTTCTGATAAACCCTTTGTGGTTCCGAGAATTGTTGTAATTTTGTCGCACTAACAATAATATCAGAACAAATGAAAAAGTTTAGTTACATTATTTTATTGGCCATTGGCCTGTTTGCATGCACGGGCAACAACGACAACCAGCAAATGCAACAGCAAGTTCCCGCGCCCACGGCTCAGCAGCAGCCGGCACAAACCCCTCCCGCCGATGCCCAGGCCCAACCTGCAGCCCCCGCTGCCACGACCCAGGCCGTGCCCGAGGCCATCAACACCTTTATCAAGCAGTATTTCCCCAATGCCACGATTGTCGGCGTGGAGCCCGACAACGATCATGGCGGTGTGGAATATGACGTCCATCTGAACGACGGCACCGAGGTCGACTTTGACACCAACAACCAGTGGGAATCGATAGAATGCCGTAATCCGAGCGTTCCCGCAGCCTTCATCCCGCAGGCTATCGCCACGCACGTGAAAAACAACTATCAGAACACGCCCATCGTCAAAGTCCACAAGAAGTACAACCTGTATGAGATTGAACTCTCCAACGGAATGGAACTGAACTTTGACCAGTCAGGCAAGTTCCTGGGCATGGACGACTAATGCTCGCTGCGCTCGCAGTTTAGAGGGCACCCGCGCTCTTGAGATTAAAGACAACTTAAACAACGGTTACAACTGTTCTCAATCATGTTGTAACTGTTGTTTTTTAACCTTCGCTATGCACCGCATGGCCAGTATTCTAGTTTTCCTTGTCTTTTAAAGAACGACTGATGGCAGACGGTAACCCAATAAGACAACTGGCTATTCTGAAGTGTCTGATTATCAGCACCTTCAGATTATTCAGTTGTTATACAAAAGTTGTAAGAGTTGTCCAAGTTGTCTTTAATGCCAAGAGTGCGGATGCCCTAGTACTTCTTGTTTTTCTTGTCTTTTAAAGAACGGCGGACGGCAGACGGAAACTCAATAAGACAACTGAATATCCTGAAATATCTGATTATCAACACCTTCAGATTATTCAGTTGTTATAAAGAAGTTGTATGAGTTGTCCAAGTTGTCTTTAATACCAGGAGTGCGGATGCCCTAGTACTTCTTGTATTTCTTGTTTTTTATTTGAAGGGATGAAAACGAGTGCCGGGGCTGTGTAGCCCCGGCACTTGCTATTGTTGACAGATGTGTTGTCGCGGGATTACTCGTCGTCGCGGCGTTCGTCACGGCGGGGACGACGGGGGCCGTTGGGACGGGGACCGCGGTTATTGCCACCACCCATGGGGCGATTGCCACCGTTGGGGCGGGGACCACGATTGCCACCGTTACCATTGCCATTGCCACGGGGACCACGGGGGCCGCCACCCTGGCGACGCTCGTCATAACCCTCGGGCTTGTCCTGCAGGGCGCGCATCGACAGGCGGAACTTGCCGGTCTTCTTGTCAATCTCGATGAGTTTGACAGTGACCTCGTCGCCCTCGTGCAGGCCGCTGGCCTCCATGTTCTCGAGGCGGTCCCAACTGATCTCGCTGATGTGCAGCAGACCGTCACGGCCAGCCATGAACTCAACGAAGGCGCCGAACTCGAGGATGCTGACCACCTTACCGGTGTAGATCTGACCCTCCTCGGGAACTGCGGTGATGGCCTTGATGCGCTCAACGGCAGCCTCGATACTCTCCTTGTTGGCAGCAGCGATCTCGACGATTCCCTTGCCGTCAACCTCCTCGATGCTGATGGTGGTACCCGTCTCTTCCTGCAGACCTTGGATAACCTCGCCACCCTTGCCGATAACAGCACCAATGAATTCCTTGTCGATAACCATGGTGACGATGCGGGGCACGTGGGGCTTGTAGTCCTCGCGGGGTGCGGGAATGGCCTCGTTGATGAGGTTCAGGATGTGGAGACGGCCTTCCTTGGCCTGGCGCAGAGCCTGCTCGAGAATCTCGTAAGGCAGACCGTCGCACTTGATATCCATCTGAGTGGCGGTGATACCGTCGACGGTACCCGTCACCTTGAAGTCCATGTCGCCCAGGTGGTCCTCATCACCCAGGATGTCGCTCAGCACGGCGTGCTTCACGTTGCCCTCGTCGGTAATCAGACCCATGGCGATACCGGCAACGGGCTTCTTCAACTTGATACCGGCGTCGAGCAGAGCCATGCAGCCGGCGCACACGGTAGCCATCGATGACGAACCGTTACTGCTCAGGATGTCGCTGACGATGCGGATGCAGTAGGGGTTGTCCTCGGGGATCATGCGCTTGAGGGCGCGGTGTGCCAGGTTGCCGTGGCCCACCTCGCGGCGGCTCACGCCACGCGGTGCACGGGCCTCACCCGTCGAGAAGGCGGGGAAGTTGTAGTGCAGCAGGAAACGCTCGTTCTCGTGACGCAGCACGTCGTCGATGAGTTTCTCATCGTCCTTGGTGCCCAGGGTGACGGTTGCCAATGCCTGGGTCTCGCCACGCTTGAACAGGGCCGAGCCGTGGGGATAAGGCAGGTAGTCGGGCTCGCACAGGATGGGACGGATCTCGTCGGTCTTGCGGCCGTCAAGACGGATGTGCTCGTCGAGGATGCAACGGCGAACGGCGTCGCGCTGCACTTCCTCGTAGTAGCGCTTGATCATCGGTTCCTTCTCCTCACGCTCCTCC
>ONRP01000019.1:50557-59153 GCA_900320245.1 uncultured Prevotellaceae bacterium | reverse complement strand
CGCAAGCGGAACCAGAATCCGATGTGCTACCATTACACCACAGGACAATTCCTAATTGCGACTGCAAAGGTACTGCTTTTTTTGTTACCACCAAGAAAAAATCCAACTTTTTTTCAAAAAATTATCTCAAAACCCAAAAACACCTGCTATTCTGATGTGTTATCGGCCCGTTTTTGCGCTCTAAACGGGTATCATCAAAAACAATCAGCCTCATTGCTGATCTATGGTCGATAAGCAAAGAATCCAGCAACAGACAACAAGCATTCGGCCAATCGGGGCACATTGCAAACGATTGAGCAGATTTTTGAAAAAAAGTGAATTATAAATTATGTACTAATGAAATTTAATAGTAATTTTGTGGGTTGTAAAAGTTTCAGGCAATAGAAACAAATTGGCTTTATTCATATGTTTAATTAAATACAACTATTCAATTATGAAGAAATTAACTTTAATTTTATCAGTCATGATTGCCCTCGTTGGCCTGAATGCCAATGCGGCAATGTACATTGTTGGTAGTGGACCGTTCAACGGCTGGGACCCCGCCAATGGCGTGGAAATGCAAGACATCGGCGACGGCATATATTCCTATCAGGCTGTCATCAATGGCGCTGTGACATTTGTGTTCGGCGAAGGCCTGAGTGAATCGAGTAACGACTGGGACACCTTCAACAGCCAGTACCGCCATGGTCCCGCCGAGGGTGATATGAATATCAATGTCAATGAGTGGATTCTCGCTTATAATTACGGTTATGGCGCATACAAATTGGTTGGCGACGGCACTGTCTATACCTTTTTCTATGATACGAACAACGATTCTTTCCGGGTTGACGGCAACGAAGCCCATATCACCTACGAAACCCTGACTGTGGCTGGTAGCAACACCACCTTGTTCGGCACCGCATGGGATCCCACCAACACCGCCAACGACATGACCCTCGTTGAAGGCCTTTACACTTGGGAAAAGAAGGACATTATTCTCAACGCCGGTGGTTTTGAATTCAAGGTTGTCGCCGACCACGATCCCGACTATGCTGCTGCATGGCCTGCCAACAACTACTATCAGGCTATTGATAACAGGGGACGCTACAACATCAAGATCACCTTCGACCCTGAGGATGAGATTGTTGATTGCGATGCCGATCTGATCGAGTTGGTTCCTGACACCGCTCATCACACCTACACCGTTGCCGGTGCACCCGCTGCCCTGTTCGGCACTGAGTGGGACCCCACCAACACGAACAATGACATGTATCCCAATATCAATGGTATTTTGACCTTGAAGAAGGAGAATGTAGCCCTCACCGCCGGTACCATCAGTTTCAAGGTGGTTGAGGATCACTCATGGAATAATCCCGCTTATCCTAACGATAACTATGAATACACCATCGAAGAGGATGGTAACTATGTAGTGACCATCAACTTTAACGAGGCCACCAAGGAGGTATCCATTTGGCACTACCCCTATGGCTACAAGCGTGGCGACGTGAACATGGATGGTGCTGTTGACATCAACGACGTGACCCGCCTGATCGACGTTAAACTGGGTAAGGAAGTCGAATATAATGAGACTGCTTCTGACTGCAATGTTGAAGGAGGTGACGGCACCGTTGACATCAACGACATCACCGCCCTCATTGCCCGCATGCTGAATGGCAGTTGGTAATTGGTAATAACTATCACTTAGACATAATAAGTCCCTCATACTCGCTTGAGTATGAGGGACTTATTCTTTGATTCACTTTGCCTATTCATCTATCTATCCAGGCATGTGTGTGTGTATGAGAAAAAACAAGGCAATGCTTTCACGGTTACATGTCCGTTTAGATGAATGGATGAGTGGACGGGCTGATGAGGTTAGTGTAGAGGGTCTAAAAATAAAATAGGATTGTGTCAAAACTTGCGATGACACAATCTGTCTATTCATCTATTTATCTATTTATATATAAATAAAGTAGTCGAATAGACGAATAGACAAGCAGCAACAGCAGAGGAGAGGAAAAATATCAGCCTAACTCTCCATCTTCTCCTCATTCACACATGTTTGGACCAATGGATGAACAGATAAATGCAACCCCCTCTTTTCTCAAAGTGCACGAGAAAAAGCGACAAGGGCGCTGGAACGTCTTGCCAGCACCCTTGCCATCTGTTGGGTCGCGTTTTTTCGTTATTTTTTCGTTATACTCCCTTGCGTTTGGGGACGCGCTTCGAGACGCCGATGGCTCCGGCGGGGCAGACCAGGCGGCACAGGTGACAGCCCACACACTTGTTGCCCATGAGATGGGGCTTGCGGTCCTCACCGAAGGTGATGGCCTGATGGCCGCCGTCCATGCAGGAGATGTAGCACCTGCCGCAGCCGATACACTTCTCTGTATCGAAGATGGGGAAGACGACGGTGTCACGGTCCAGGTCGCTCGGCTTGACGAATTTGGGCAGTTGCTCGCCTACAAGGGTCGAGAGTTTGGTGATGCCACGGCTGGCCATATAGTGCTGCAGTCCCAGGGTAAGGTCGTCGATGATGCGGTAGCCATATTGCATGACCGCGGTGCACACCTGCAGGTTGCTGCAGCCCAACTGGATGAATTGGAGTGCGTCTTGCCACGTCTCGATGCCGCCAATGCCGCTCAGGCGCAGGTTCTTCATCACGGGATTCTGTGACATCTCGAGGATGAAGCGCAGAGCGATGGGCTTGACAGCACGTCCCGACAGTCCTGACACGGTCCACTGACCCGACACCTCGGCACGCTCGTCCATGGTCACGCTCTTGATGGTGTTGATGGCGCTGATGGCGTCGGCTCCGGCAAAGTAGGAGCCCATGGCGGGGTTGCTCATCATCGTGATGTTGGGTGTCATCTTGGGGATGACAGGTATTGAAACGGAACGCTTGACATAGGCGGTGTAGAAGGTCACCAACTCGGGATCCTGACCCACGTCGCTACCCATGCCTGCCAGTCGCATCTGGGGGCAGGAGAAGTTCAATTCCACGGCATCAACGCCAGCGTTCTCGGCCATCTTGGCCAACTCAATCCACTGCTCCTCGGTAGAGCCCATGATGGAGGCGACGACAATCTTGGTGGGATAGTTCTTCTTGAGACGGCTCAGGATTTCAAAATCCACTTCGGCGGGATTCTCGCTCAGTTGCTCCATGTTGCGCAGGGCTACAAAGTCGCCCTTGTCGCCCTCGCGGTGAACGACATCAAAGCGCGGTGACACCTCGTTGATGTCATCCAGACAGATGGTCTTGTAGAACACGCCTGCCCACCCGGCATCGAAGGCACGTGCCACCATCTCATAGTTGGTGCACACCGACGAGGAAGCCAGGAAGAAAGGATTCTCGCACTGGAGCCCGCAGAAGTCAATAGCCAGGCTTGGCAGGTCGGCACGCGGCGCCTCGGCCAACTGGCTGACGATTTCACGGATGCGGATGGGGCGGTCATAGTGGATACACGCCTGCTCGGCTCGCTCCAAGTCACTCTCTTCACAACATGCCAACCACTTGCGGGCAATTCCTTCGTTGCCGAAACGCACGGCACGGAGGGCCCTGGCAACGTCACCCTTGCCGCAGGCGCGACTACAAGGCGCATTCTCACACAACAGGCAGCGTGCCACTTCCTCATTCATGTTCATTTGCTTTTTCATATCAATAGTATTTTGGTTATTTCTATAATTTCACTGATTTCAACCTGATCCATCACTCGAAACGCATCGTCGACGTGGGCTTGATGGTCGAGATGATGTGGCTGGCACCCAGCAGGGTGAGGTAGGAGACGATGATGATGCCCAGATTGAGCGCCAGCAAAGCGGGAATGCTGAGCGAGATGGGCACATAGGGCATATAATACGAGGCGGGGTCGAGGCGCACGATGTGGCAATACTTCTGCAACAGGCACAAGCCGATGCCGATGATGTTGCCGATGATGAGCGCCTTGAGGATGAGTTTCCCCGTCAGGTAGATGAATATGCGACGAATCGAACCGTTGGTCGCGCCCATAGCCTTGAAATTGCCGATGACACGGATGCGCTCCAGCACAATCATCAGCATAGCCGAGATAAGCGTGAAGGCGGCAACAATCATCATCAGCGTGAGAATGATGACCACATTCATGTCGAGCATCTGCAACCAAGCGAAAAACGGCAGGTTATTCTGGTGGGTCGTGGTGACAAAAAACAGGTTCTTGCTCTCATGCTCCACGGTGTTGCCGGCAAGCAGGGAGTATAATTGATAGGCGTCGCCCTCAAGGTCGCGCGTGTCCTTCATGTTGATGGCAACTTGGGTGCCGATATCACCGTGCCAGCCGTTCACGCCCTGCACGATGCCGATGTCGCCCAGGATATAAGCATTGTCAAACGCGTCAAGGTCGGTCTCGAACACGCCTGCGACAGTGAGGTTCCTCACCTTGATCTTGTCGTCGATGAAGTAGGTCATGACCTTGTCGCCGGCATGGAGTTCAAGCCTGTCAGCAATGACCTTGGAGATGGCGATACTGTTAGCCTGGGCAGTATCGCCGGTCACGGGGGGCTGGCCAGCAACCATACGCGATTGCAGGTAGCGCCAGTCATAACCGTTGTCAACACCACGCATGATGACGCCCATGAAGTCCTGGTCGGTCTTGAGAATAGCGCTTTTGTCCGCTATCAAACTGATGCTCTCCACCTTGGGCTGGAATTCATTGTTCTCGGTGATGGCTTCTCGCACCTCACGCCCGTTGAGCGTGGCATAGTTCTCGTCAATGCCGAGTGCAGCGTTGGTGACCCGCAGGTGGGCATCCAGGTGCATGATCTTACCTGAAATCTCACCCTTGAATCCCATGACGATGGCGATGGACAGTATCATCACCACCACAGCAAGGATGATACCCACAAGGGCGACAGTCAGGCTGGGAGAGCCCTTTTGCCGCTCATCGTTGAGTTTCATACGCCGCGCTATGTACACTTCATGATTCATTCAACTGACAAAGGTACAAAAAAGTTGTCAGTTGATGGTCTTTAGTTGTTGGTTTTGACTTATCTTTGTGAAAAATAACCAGACCTGTGAATCAATGAAACGATTTATCTCTTTAATAACCTCAGTATTTTTGGTGGCACTGGCTGTGCAGGGTGGGGTGGTCAGATTGGCCATCCTGAGTGATGTGCATGTGACGCCGGGCAATGCCAACGAGGGCAAACTGCGAGAGGCTGTGGCCGAAATCAATGCTGCCGATGTGGATGCCGTGATGATGACAGGTGACCTCACCAACGAGGGCAGCGACGTGCAGTTGAGGAATGTCAAGGGCATTCTGGACGGAATCACCCATCCGCTGTATGTCATCCCCGGCAACCACGAGAACAATTGGAGCCAGAGCGCATGCAAGACGTTCAACGACCTGTGGGGAAGCGACCGCTTTGTCTTCACGGTCGATAACCTGGTGGTCATCGGCATGAACTGCGGCCCGTTCATGAAGATGGGCGACGGCCACATCAAGCAGGAAGACCTCTTGTGGCTCGACAGCACCCTCACTGCCATGGTCAAGCCGGGCATGCAGGTGCTGAGCGTGAACCACTATCCCATCCTCGATGACCTGGATAATTACCGCGCCTATGTCGATATCCTCAAGAAATACCCAGTCATCACCCACCAGTGTGGCCATTACCACCGCTGGCGCTTGTATGAGACCGACGGCATCAACGGCCTGATGGTGCGTGCCCTCGACATGGGAAACGGCAACTATGGCTACACCTTGATGAACATCGATCTGGACCGCCACTGGATATATGTATATAATAAGGTGATAGGCAAGGACCCCGAGGTGATGTTCTCTTATCGCATCAACCAGGACTATTACTCGCCCCAACTTACCGAGGAACATTATTCGTTGCCTAAAGAAGACATCGTCATTGAGCGCGTAGTGGCCGACAACGCCTCCATCTTCACACGCGTGGGCATCGATGCGAAGAATCTGTACTTCGGCAACTCACTTGGCTATTGCAAGGCTGTGGACAAAAAGACGGGCAAACTGCGATGGCAGTACAAGACCGGCGCAATGCTGTTCTCGCGTCCCGCAGTGGGTGACAAGTACATTGTGCTGCCCACCAGCGACAAGCGTCTTGTATGGATAGACAAACAGACGGGAAAAGTCAAATGGCAATATGAAGCCGATGGCCCCTATGTGGCCGACGGCGTGGTCAAGGACGGCATCCTCTATCAGGGTGGTTTCAAGACCTTCCAGGCATGGGATGTGAAGCGGCACCGCCTGTTGTGGCACTATGACAGTATCAACAACTATTGTCAGGCCGCGCCCGTCGTTGATGGCAATGATGTCATCTTTGGTGCCTGGGACACCTATCTGCGCTGCCTCGACCGCCGCACAGGAGCCCTTCGTTGGCAGTGGAACAACGGCAAGACCGCCAACCTCTACAGCCCCGGCAACGTGGTGCCGGTCGTCACTCCCGAGCGTGTCGTTATCGTTGCCCCCGACCGCGTGACAACCGCTGTTGACCGCAAAAACGGCGCGGAAATTTGGCGCGAGAAGAACGAGAACAAGGTGCGCGAGAGTCTGGGATGCAGCGCCGATGGTGAGGTGGCCTACTCCAAGACGATGGATGGCGAACTGGTCGCCATGAGCACTGGCGAAAGATATCAGTTCTTGTGGAAGGTGGATTTAGGGTTTGGCTACGAACATGCCCCCTGCATCGTCCTTGAACATAACGGCTATATCTACTGCGGCTCCCGCCGTGGCATGCTGGCTGTAGTCAATGCCAGCACCCATCAACTGGAGTTCACTTATCGCCTGGGCACGAGCGAGGTCAACGGCTTTGAACTCGATCCCGCGACCGGCGACATCTATTGTTCCCTCATCGAGGGCACCATCTGGCGCATCTCCAATCCATACGCAACTATCTCCTGCGATTAACAGCAGTGCAGAGAAAAACCAACCGGGACAGCATCCATCAAAAAATGTTGTCCCGGTTGTTGTTATGTTGTTCAAGTTGCGCTATCAGTCGAAGTGCTTGCGGCGGAAGACGAAGTTACGGCCCAGGTACTTGTCGCGAACGGTGGGGTTGTCGGCCAGTTCTTCGCTCGTACCCTGGAACAGGATTTTGCCCTCGAACAGCAGGTAGGCCCTATCAGTGATGCTCAACGTCTCGGGCGCGTTGTGGTCGGTGATAAGGATTCCGATGTTTTTGCTCTTGAGGCTGTAGACGATGCTCTGAATGTCCTCCACTGCGATGGGGTCGACGCCGGCAAACGGCTCGTCGAGCATGATGAAGCGTGGGTTGATGGCCAAGCCACGGGCAATCTCGGTGCGGCGGCGCTCGCCACCCGACAGGCGGTTACCCAGGTTTTTGCGCACCTTCTGCAGGTGGAACTCGCTGATGAGTTGCTCCAGGCGGTCCTTCTGCTCGGCTGGGGTGAGCGTGGTCATCTCCAAGACTGTGCGGATGTTGTCCTCGACACTCAGGGTACGAAACACCGATGCCTCCTGCGGCAGATAACCTATACCCAGTTGTGCACGGCGGTAAACGGGTAGGGAAGTGATGTCCACGTCGTTGAGGAAGACGCGGCCCTCGTTGGGAGTAACCAGTCCGGTGGTCATGTAGAATGTCGTCGTCTTGCCGGCACCATTGGGTCCCAGCAGCCCGACGATCTCGCCCTGATGCACATTGATGGACACGTGGTTGACGACAGTGCGCTGGCGGTATTTCTTCACCAGGTTGTCGGTACTGAGCACCAGTGTGCCCGCCTCGCCCGACGCGTTAAGACTTGCGGCAGTTTCCTTGTCGTTGAGTTTGGCGGGAGCGGGTTGGCCTTCCTCGGTCGTTTTGCCTTTGTTATGCCAGGGCAGTCTCATTTCTTCTTGCCGGTGGTCAGGCGGCCCTTGATGTAATCGGTGATCAGGTTGATGGCCACCTCGTTGTTGCCGCCCTCGGGAATGATGATGTTGGCAAACTTCTTCGTGGGTTCGATGTGCAATTGATGCATGGGCTTCAGCACGCGCTGATAGCGTTCGATAACGGCCTCGGCAGTGCGTCCGCGCTCGATGCAGTCACGCGAGATGACGCGGATCAGGCGGTCGTCGCCGTCGGCATCAACAAACACCTTGATGTCCATCATCTTCCTCAGGCGCGCATCCACCAGAGCCATAATGCCCTCGATGAGGACCACGTCATGAGGTCCCATGGGAACCGTCTCCTTCTGGCGCGAGCAGGTCAGGTAACTGTAGGTCGGCATCTCGATGGACTCGCCGCGCTTCAGCATCTTGACGTGCTCGAGCAACAGGTTCCAGTCAAAGGCTGCCGGCTCGTCGAAGTTGATATTCTGACGCTCCTCAACGGGGACGTGGCTTGAATCCTTGTAATAGGAGTCCTGAGAAATCACACCGACCTCGCCCTCGGGCAGGCGTTCCATAATTTTGCGCACAACAGTAGTCTTACCTGAGCCGGTACCGCCGGCAATACCGATAATAATCATAATATTAAACCTGTTTTAGTATCACTTGTTGATATCAAACATGGCACATAACCACATTTCAACTTGCAAAGATAGTGCAAGCCGAAGACAATGCCAAGAAAAAAGCCATTTTTCTTGAGCATTGTTGAGGCGCAGCCTATCTTCGGCAAA
>ONRP01000019.1:0-50532 GCA_900320245.1 uncultured Prevotellaceae bacterium | reverse complement strand
GTTAGTGCAAGCCAAGCGGAGAACAAAACGAAAAACAAAGTTTTTTGTTTTTTATCCCAAGGCGCCGCCTATCTTCGCTGCAGGCAAAGATAGTGCAAGCCAAAGACAATGCCAAGAAAAAAACCATTTTTCTTGAGCATTGTTGAGGCGCAGCCTATCTTCGGCAAATCCAACGTTAGTGCAAGCCGAGCGGAATGCCAAACAAATGGTCTATTATTTATCAGACTTTCGTTAGGAATCGCCAGCCACAGCCAATTGCCAGTCTTGCTATTCCTTACTTATAGAGAATTCGAAGCACAAGCCTCCACCATCCACATTGTGGACGCTGATGGTCCCGCCATGCAGTTGCACGGCATTCTTGACAATCGACAGCCCCAGGCCTGTCCCGCCCAGCAAGCGGCTGCGCCCCTTGTCGATGCGGTAGAAGCGTTCGAAGATGCGCGACAGATGCTCGGCTGGAATGCCCGGCCCATTATCCTGGAAGACGAAATCCCAACAGTCATCCTTCTCCATTGCCAAAATCTCGATATCAGCGCCCCGACCGGCATAGTTGATGGCATTGTCCACAAGATTGCGGAAGATACTGTAAAGCAGCGAGTAGTTGCCAACCGCAGTAATCCCGTCAGGCAGACGGTTATGAACCGTCATCTGTTTCTCGCTGGCGGCAAGTCTTGTCTCCTGAACGATATCCTTCACTATCTGCGTAATATCTACCGGTTCTCGCACCAGTTGGTCCTGGGCATAATCCATGCGGTTGAGCGTCGAGATGTCCTGCAGCAATGATGTCAGCCGTTCGGCCTGGGCCTTTGTGCGTACCACAAACTGATGTCGCGTTTCAGGATCAATGTTTGGATTCTCCAAGATGGTGTCCACATAGCCCAGGATGCTGGACACGGGAGTTTTGAGTTCGTGGGCAATATTCTGGGTGAGTTCACGGCGCATGCGATTCTCCTTTTCGGCCTGCTCACGGCTGATGCGCTCATCCATGTGGCGTGCATAGCGGTGCAGCAACAGGGCCAGGCCGCCCATCACCACGAGCGAGAAGGCAAGAATGTGCCACGGCGTGATTTCTTCGATTGGCTCCAGAAACAGGCGGTCGATATCTTCAAAGAGAACGAAAATCAACGCATAGACGGCAAACACCACCATCACGCTGATGAACATCTTGTTGCCCTCGGTCAACTTCCTCATACCTTAAACATGTAGCCGAAGCCTTGACGGGTCACGATACACGACGAATAGCGGCCTATCTTCTTGCGCATGCGGGCGATGTTCACATCCACAGTGCGGTCGCTCACGATCACATGCGGTGGCCATACCCGCTCGATGACCTGCTGGCGCGTGAACACTTCACCACGATGACTCAAGAACAACCGCAGCAATTCAAACTCGGTCTTGGTCAGCGAAATGCTTTCGCCGTCCACTGTCACGGTCTTGTTCATAACGTCCATCGACAGGCTCTCATGAACCAATACACGTGCAGCCTCATCGGCTACAACGGGCGACATACGGTTCAGGACGGCCTTGACACGGGCCAATACCTCGCGCACCGAGAACGGCTTGGTGACATAATCGTCGGCACCGATGCTGAAACCATACAAGGTGTCCTCCTCACCGTCTTTAGCCGTCAGGAAGATGATGGGCACACGTGCGGTTTGGGCATCCATCTTCAGCCTGCGGACCAGGTCAAAGCCAGACATGCCTTCCATCATCACATCCACCAGCAGCAGGTCATAATCCGACATATCCAACTCCAACGCAGCCTCAGCCGAGTGTACGGCGTGGGCCGTATAGCCAGCGGCATTCAGATTAAAGACCAGGATGTCGCACAGGTCCTGCTCGTCATCAACAACAAGTATTCTTTTAGTATCCATCATCTGAATTTTGCCCGTAAAGATAATTCTTTTTTCAGAATCCATCGCCATTATTTGTAACAAAATCATTCTCAAGCATCAGAATCCTGTAAACAGCGAGCACAGCGAGCATAAAAGCGGATGCCTCTCTATACTCTAAACCCTAAACTCTAAACTGCGAGCGCAGCGAGCATAAAAGTGAGTAATCCTTGTCAGTTTTTCTGCCAATGTGTCAGTACACCGTTTTTGGCACATCGTTTGCAACGGTATGGTCGTTGACTAGTGTCATGCTGGCCGACCCAAAGATCAGAATAAACATTAACAAACAAAATAAAAACAAAGAAAGAGAGACATTTATTATGGCAAAGATTATTGGTATCGATTTAGGAACCACTAACTCCTGTGTTTCGGTTCTCGAAGGCTCCAAGCCTGTCGTAATTCCCAACAGCGAGGGACGCAACACCACGCCCTCGGTAGTCGCCTTCAAGGATGGCGGCGAGCGCATCGTCGGCGACCCTGCCAAGCGCCAGGCCATCATGAACCCCACAGGTACCGTGTTTTCCATTAAGCGTTTTATGGGCGAAACATTCGACCACGTCACCAAGGATGTGAACCGCATGCCTTACAAGGTGGTGAACAACGGCAGCAACCAGCCTCGCGTCGAGATTGACGGCCGCCAGTACACACCCCAGGAAATTTCGGCCATGATTCTTCAGAAGATGAAAAAGACCGCCGAGGATTATCTGGGCACTACCGTCGACGAGGCGGTAATCACCGTACCTGCATACTTTAATGACGCACAGCGCAAGGCCACCAAGGAAGCAGGCGAAATCGCCGGCCTCAAGGTGCAGCGCATCGTCAACGAGCCCACTGCGGCAGCCTTGGCCTACGGCCTTGACAAGGACAACAGTGACAAGCGCATCGCTGTGTTTGACCTGGGTGGCGGTACATTTGATATCTCTATCCTTGAACTCGGTGACGGCGTATTTGAAGTAAAGGCCACCAATGGTGATACCCACCTGGGCGGTGACGACTTCGACCAGCGTATCATCACCTGGCTCGCCGACGAGTTCCAGCAAGAGAACAATATGGACCTGCGCAAGGACCCGATGGCCCTGCAGCGTCTTAAAGAGGCCGCCGAGAAGGCCAAAATCGAACTCTCCAGTTCGACCAGCACTGAGATCAACCTGCCCTATATCACTCAACTCGATGGCATGCCCAAGCACCTGGTAAAGACCTTGTCACGTGCCAAGTTTGAGCAACTGTGCGACGACTTGATTCAGAGCACTATCGAGCCCTGCCGCAAGGCGCTGAGCGATGCTGGCTTGAGCACCAGCGATATCAACGAGGTCATCCTCGTGGGCGGTTCGACCCGTATTCCCGCTGTTCAGCAGATTGTGGAGAAATTCTTCGGCAAGGCTCCGTCCAAGGGCGTTAACCCCGACGAGGTGGTTGCTGTGGGCGCCGCTATCCAGGGTGGTGTACTCACCGGTGACGTCAAGGACGTGCTGCTGCTCGATGTTGTGCCCCTGTCAGTAGGTATCGAGACCTTGGGCGGCGTGATGACCAAACTCATCGAGGCCAACACGACCATTCCTGCCCGCCGCAGCCAGGTGTTCTCGACCGCTGCCGACAACCAGCCCGAGGTTGAGATCCACGTGTTGCAGGGCGAGCGTCCCATGGCTAAGGACTGCAAGACCCTGGGCCGATTCCACCTCGATGGCATCGCTCCCGCACCGCGTGGCATCCCGCAGATCGAGGTGACCTTTGAGGTTGACGCCAATGGTATCATGAACGTCAGCGCCAAGGACAAAGCCACCGGCAAGGAGCAGAGCATCCGCATCGAGGCTTCCAGCGGCCTGAGCGACGCTGAAATCCAGCGCATGAAGGACGAGGCCACGGCCAACGCTGCTGCCGACGCTGCCGAGAAGGAGCGCATCGACAAGATCAACGGTGCCGACGCCCTCATCTTCCAAACCGAGAAGGTGCTCAAGGACAGCGGTGACAAACTTCCCGCCGACATCAAGGGCCAGATCGAGGGCGCGCTGGGCAAACTGAAAGATGCCCACAAGAGCCAAGACCTCGCTGCCATCGACACTGCAACAGCCGAACTCAACTCGCTGTTCGAGAAGATGTACCAGCAGGCAGGCGGTGCCCAAGGCCAACCGGGCGCAGGCTTCGACCCCAGCAACATGGGCGGCGCAGGCTTCCAGGGCGGTCCTCAGCAGGGCGGCAACCCCGGCCAGGGTGGCGACAATGTTGAAGACACCACCTACGAGGAAGTGAAGTAACACAGATTGAAAAAAACTAATGGAGGGCGTACTGCAATCACGCAGTGCGCCTTTTTTTGTTGCGGAAACGATTGCATTCGGCAGCATCTTATTGATTTTCAACGTGTAACCGCATTTTTACAGCCAGTTCGTTATAACTCCTAAGGCTTTGATGTTTAGATAATTATGCAATACAGTTGCAGATTATCTGCTGTTTATCATCTGATTTTGAGGATTTTTTTGTACCTTTGCGCCCAAATTTTGAGTCTTAAAGCAAAAGATAATGATAGACTTACTGTTTGAAACAAGTTGGGAGGTCTGCAACAAGGTCGGCGGTATCTATGCCGTACTCTCGACCAAGGCCAAGACCCTTCAACAACGATATAAGGACAATCTCATTTTTATCGGCCCCGACCTATGGAGTGCCGAAAAGGTGAGGGTAGGGCGATGGGATGTGCCGGGCCGCCCCCTGGCTGTGCTGGTCACCTATGACGCGCTCTATCCCTGCAAGAACGAACTCTATGCCGACATGTGGCGTCGTTACCGTGTGGACTCCCTGCACGGCTATGGCGACTACGATGAATCATGCATGTTTGCCCTGGCTGCTGCCCTTGTCATCGAGAGCATCATCAAGTGGAAAAACAAACCAAGCCTCAAGGTTATCGCCCACTTCGACGAATGGACCACAGGCATGGGACTGCTTCACGTCAAGTCGCATCTGCCCCAAGTAGCCACAGTCTTCACCACCCATGCCACGAGCATTGGCCGCAGCATCTGCGGTAACGGCAAGCCCCTGTATGACTACATGGACGGCTACAACGGCGACCAGATGGCCGACGAACTCAACATGCAGTCCAAGCATTCGCTCGAGAAGGCTGCGGCCCATGCCGCCGACGTCTTCACCACCGTGAGCGATGTCACTGCCCGCGAGTGCCGACAACTGCTCGAGCGTTACCCGATGGTGACGCCCAATGGCTTTGAGCAGAACTATGTCCCCAAGGGCTCCAAGTTCAATGCCAAGCGTGCAGCCGCGCGTAAGCGCTTGTTGCAGGTGGCATCAGCCCTCACGGGACAACTTTACGCCGACGATACACTGATTGTAGCCACCTCGGGCCGCCTTGAGATGCGCAACAAGGGCATCGACGTCTATCTGGACGCCGTTGCGTCGTTGCGTGACTCCCTCAGGTTTGTGTCGAGCAAGGCACGCAAGGTGGTCGCCCTGGTGCTTGTGCCCGCCTGGATGAAGGCGCCCCGGGCTGACCTGCTGGAGAACCTCCATGCCGCCAAGCCTCACCGCCTGTTTGACCCGGTAATCACCCATCACCTGCACAATCAGGACCACGATTCCATCTATAACCGCATCAATGCGCTGGGCTTCCATAACGATCCTGAGGACAAGGTTACCGTCATCGATGTGCCATGCTACCTGAACGGTAACGACGGCATCGTCGACTTGTCCTACTATGACCTGTTGCCCGGTCTGGATGCCGCAGTGTTCCCGTCCTACTATGAGCCGTGGGGATATACGCCGCTCGAGAGCGCAGCCTTTGGTGTTCCCACCATCACCACCGACCTGGCAGGATTCGGGCAGTGGGTCCTTGACCGGTTCGGTGACGATTCCGACCGCTATGGTGTGAAGGTCCTCCACCGCACCGACAGCAACTATGATGAGACCTTCAGGGCCATTGCGATGAGCATGATGAACCTGTATGTCATGAGCGAGAAGGACAACCGTGCCATCCGCAATGCCAACCGCACGACCAGCAAAGCCGCCTCGTGGGACAACTTCATGGAGTGCTATGACATGGCCTACGAACAGGCGCTGCTCTGTGCCGCCGAGAGGCTCAAAGTCCCCAACGCCACGGTAGCACCCAAACGTACAACTAAAACTCGTAAATAAAAACTCAATACTAAATATACATTTATGAAACTTCAAGTCAGTAACAGCAACGAACCTCAGTGGAGAAACATCACTGTAAAGTCTGAGTTGCCAGGCAAATTAAACAAACTCAACGAGATGTCCCGCAACCTGTGGTGGGCATGGAACGCCGAGGGCAAGACCCTGTTCCATGACATCGACCGTGACACGTGGCGTGCCACCAGCGAGAATCCCGTGAAGATGCTCCAGTACCTCTCCAATGAGAGGATTGCCGAGATCCAGAAGGATCCCGCCATGATGGCCCGCATTGACCACACCTACGAACTCTACAAGCAATACATGAAGAAGCCGCTGCGCACCGACAAGCCCTCCATCGCCTACTTCTGCATGGAGTATGGTCTGTGCAATGCCCTCAAGATCTATTCCGGTGGTCTTGGCATTCTCGCCGGCGACTACGTCAAGGAGGCCAGCGACCGCTGCGTCAAAATGACCGCTGTGGGCTTCCTCTATCGCTACGGCTACTTCACCCAGACACTGGCCATGGACGGCCAGCAGATTGCCAATTACGAGGCCCAGAACTTCCACCAACTGCCCATCGAGCCCGTGCTCGACGAGAACGGCATACAACTCGTGCATGAGGTACCTTACCCCGGCCGCTCCATCTATGCCAACGTGTGGAAGGTCAACGTGGGCCGCGTAACGCTCTATCTGCTCGACACCGACATCGACAAGAACAGCGAGTATGACCGCGAAATCACCCACAAACTCTATGGTGGCGACTGGGAGAACCGCATCAAGCAGGAATACCTGCTCGGCATCGGCGGTGTGCTGCTGCTCAAGCGCTTGGGCATCAAGGCCGACATCTACCATTGCAACGAGGGACATGCCGCACTGCTCAACCTGCAGCGCCTTGTCGACTACGTGCAGGAAGACGGACTGACCTTCAACCAGGCTCTGGAGGTGGTACGTGCCACCTCGCTCTACACCGTCCACACCCCCGTGCCTGCCGGCCACGACTATTTTGACGAGGAACTCTTCGGCAAGTACATGGGTGGCTATCCCGAACGCCTGGGCATTTCCTGGCAGGAACTCATGGACATGGGCCGCGAGAACCCCGGCAGTGACGAGCGCTTCTGCATGAGCACCTTCGCCCTGAACACCACCCAGGAGAGCAACGGCGTTAGTTGGCTCCACGGCGAGGTGAGCAAGAAGATGTTCAGTGGCATCTGGAAGGGCTATGCCCCCGAGGAGTCACACGTGGGCTACGTCACCAACGGTGTGCACATGCCCACCTGGGCCGCCAGCGAGTGGAAAGCATTCTACAAGCAGGTGCTGGGCGACGACTTCATGGACAACCAGGAACTCGAGTCCACCTGGGCACCCCTGATGAATGTCCCCGACGAGGAAATCTGGAAGATGCGTATGACCCTGAAGCACAAGTTTATCCGCTTCGTGAAACGCGACTTCAAGGAGAGTTGGCTCAAGAACCAGGGCGATCCCACACGCATTGCCAACATCGTTGATAAAATCAACCCTGACGCCCTGCTTATCGGCTTTGCTCGCCGCTTTGCCACCTATAAGCGTGCCCACCTGATCTTCAATGACCTTGACCGTCTCAAGAAGATTGTCAACGACGAGCGCTACCCCGTGCAGTTCATCTTTGCCGGTAAGGCACATCCCGCCGACGGTGCCGGACAAGGCCTGATCAAGCGCATCATCGAAATCAGCAAGATGCCCGAGTTCCTGGGTAAGATCATCTTCCTCGAGAACTACGACATGACGCTCTCCAAGCGCCTTATCACGGGCGTTGACGTCTGGCTCAACACGCCGACGCGTCCCCTCGAGGCTTCGGGTACCTCTGGCGAGAAGGCCGAGATGAACGGCTTGCTTAACTTCTCGGTGCTCGACGGATGGTGGTATGAAGGCTATCGCGAGGGTGCCGGTTGGGCTCTGACCAGCAAGCGCACCTACACCGAGCAGGCTCAGCAGGATAGGCTCGACTCGGCGACCATCTACTCGATGCTCGAGAACGAGATTATCCCCCTGTACTTTGCCAAGAACAGCAAGGGATACTCGCCCGAGTGGATCCAGTACATCAAGAACTCCATCTGCCACATCGCTCCCAACTACACGATGTCACGCATGATGAAGGACTACTTCGACAAGTTCTACTGCCCCCAGGCCGAACGCGCCCATCGACTCACGGCACGCAACTATGCCCTGGCACGCAACATCGTCGACTGGAAAGAGAATGTAGCAGCACATTGGGATGACGTGCATCTGGTGGGTGACATCATGGGCAACCGCGAGGCCATCGCCGGCGGCAAGGCCGACATCGACGTCACCATGCGCATCGACACTGCAGGCTTGGGACAAGACGTGCGCCTCGAACTCGTGGTTTACAAGGAGCAGGACGGACAGACCAAGTTCTTCCGCACCGCACCCTTCAAGGTGGTGGCTCAGGACGGCGACGTGCTGACCTACAACTGCAAGCAGCCCTTCCACGAGAACGGCATCTTCCGCTATGCCTACCGTGCATACCCCTGGAGCGACAACCTGCCTCATCGCCAGGACTTCGCCTACCTGAAGTGGTTCTAAGCGACCCACTCCGGCAACAAGATTACCCCTAACGGGGTACATCATCAATTACCGATATCAACGGCAACCCGCCATA
The DNA here is from genome assembly GCA_900320245.1 of uncultured Prevotellaceae bacterium. GTDB lineage: Bacteria > Bacteroidota > Bacteroidia > Bacteroidales > Muribaculaceae > Sodaliphilus. The sequence goes on along the minus strand of ONRP01000019.1, from coordinate 41,856 downwards.
ACCCCACTGGGGAACGGGTTGCCGTTTTTGTTGTCCATTGGCATAAGTTTTGCGAAAAGACTACATAAAAATCGGTAATTTTTCTTGTTGTTTCCGATAATTTTGTACATTTGTAGGTTTTAATCACCATTGTTCTGCGGGAGTAATGTTTGGCAAACTGGGACATATCATGGGCAAGGTGGCGCGCTGGGCCGGTGCAACGCTGGCTGCGCTTGCCATCGGTCTGCCTGCCGCGATGTATATCCCTTGGGTGCAGAACAAGGCTGCCGACATCGCTGCCGACATTGCCAGTAAAAAGACCGGTATGGACATCAGCGTGGGCGATGTGCGAGTGAGGTTTCCGCTCGACGTGAGTGCCACCGATGTGCAGGTCATCGACCAGAACGGTGACACGCTGTTCCGCGCCGATGAGGTCAAGGCCAACGTAAAGCCTGGTCCCCTGTTCGACAAAAAAATTGATGCCGACAACGTTTCGCTCAAGGGCGCCAAGAGCCAGATTAAGACCGAGGACGGTTCGACCGACCTGGATGTGGACCTCGACGAGGCTAAGGTCGACAAGGCCGACATCGACCTGAAAAACAACAAGGTAGATGTGGGCAACGCATCGCTCAAGGGCGGCAAGGCCAAGATGAGTTACAAGCCCGAGAAGAAAAAGCCCGATCCCGACAAGGAACCCAGCAAGCCATGGAAGGTCAATGCCAAGAAGGTCACCGCCGACGACGTGGACTTCAAGATGGACATGAAACCCACTATCGACAAACTGGATGCCAAGGTGGGCCATGCCGAGGCCAAAGACGTGAAAGTGGATACCGGAGAACAGACCGTTGATGTCGGCGAACTCGACGTGGACAAGGCCGACGTCGATTACCAGTATCCCAGCGAGAAGGATGCCAAGCAGTATCGCAAGGACCATCCAATGCCCGAGGAGACCCCGCAAGACGGCGACGACAAGCCATGGAAGGTGAAAGCCGACAAGGTGAAACTCTCGAACAGCAAGGGCAAATACAGCCAGACAGGCCACAAGCCCAATAAGCCCGGCACCTCGCTTGACCCCAACAATATCGAGGTGGACGATGTCAACGCCGAAGTCGACAACTTTGAGTATGACGGCGAGAACATGAGCGTGCCCGTCAAGCACCTGAGCGGCAAGGAGCGCAGCGGCCTCCAGGTCAAGGATGCCAGCGGCACCGTCAACAAGAACAAGAACGGCCTTGACTTGAACGACATGAAACTCAAGACCAAGGGCAGCGACATCAAACTCGATGCCCATGTCGACCAGGATATGCTCGACGGCAAGGCTAACGGCAAAGCCAGTATCGACACCGACAGCAAAATTGACCTGAACGAGGTCGAGAAACTGGTGCCCGAGGCCCGCAAAGCCCTCAAGGACCTGCCGCACAACAAGCCCGTGCGCATCAAGGCCAAAGCCCGCGGCAATGACAAGCGCCTGGACGTGCATTCGCTCGATGCCGACGTTCCCGGAGTGGGCCGCATCAAGGGCAAGGGAACCATCTATAACCCCACCGACATGGACCGCATGAAAGCCGACCTGGACACCGAGGTCGACCTGCGTGATCCCAGCGTGCTGAACAAGATGCTGGGACTCGACGGCGTGAAGTTGCCGCCGATGAAGATGAGCGGCAAGGTGAGCAAGCAGGGCTGCCGATGGGTGGCACGCAACCTGCGCGTGTCGACCGGTGGAGGTACGATGCGTGGCGACGGCTACTATGACGTGTGCAACGAGGACTATGACGTGAACGCCGACTTCAACAATTTCCCCGTCCAGTCATTCCTGCCCGACTATGACGTGAAGAACCTCACGGGCAGCATCGACGCAAGGGGCCACGGCTTTGACTTCACCGACTGCGGCAGCACTTGGACCGATGCCACCGTCAACCTGGCCAATGTGCGCTACAACGGCAAGCAATATGGCAACATCAGGGCACGTGGTAAACTGCGCGGCGGCTATGCCGACGTGTATGCCTCGAGCAGCGCCAAGGGGCGCGACCTGGACGTGAATGCCCATGGCACCATCTGTGACGACCACTACGTCTTCACTGCCGACGGCAACATCCGCGACCTGGACCTCCAGCGCATGGGCCTGTATGACGGGCCGTGCAACGGTTCGACAAAACTGCATGCCGAGGGCGACATCAACCTGCGCACCCAGCAATGGGATGCCGACCTGAAACTCACCGACCTGGACTGGCAACTCGACAGCAGCCGCCTTGTCGCCGACGATGCCCGCGGCACGCTGCACAGCACACCGTGGCAGACCTGCATCACCGTCGAGAACGAGGACAACTACGCCCACATCAACGCCCCCTGCAGCATGATGCCCCTGATCGAAGACTTGCAGAAGACCGCCGACGAGGTACAGCGCCAACTCGGCGAACGCTGGTTTGACATCGAACGCCTCGTCAAGTCCATGCCGCGCTTCGACTTCGACATGCACATGGGTGCCGACGGACTGGCACAACGCTACCTGCAGCAGTATGAGTTCGACTTCCGCGACATCAGTTGCGAGATGAGCCGCGACAGCAGCCTGTTCATCGACGGTAGGGCACACGGCATCAGTTACGGCGAGACCAATATCGACACCATCACCATCCATGCCAACGAACTGCATAACAAGTACCTGGCCTTCAATGCCCACATGGGCAACCGACCAGGCACGTGGGACGAATTTGCACAGGTGGATATCGAGGGCGGCATCAAGGGGCCTGCCGTCGATTTCATGCTGCACCAGCAGAACATCAAGGGTGAAACGGGCTACCGACTGGGCTGTAATGCCCGCCTGACCGACGACGAGGTGAGGATGAGGCTATTCGGCAAAGATCCCGTCATCGGATACCGGCACTGGACCTTCAACGAGGACAACCACGTGAACCTGGACTACCGTACCCGTATGCTTGATGCCGACCTGAAACTGCGCAGCGACAGCAGCAGCATCGAACTGCTCACGCAACGCATCCCCGGCGAGAATAACGAAAACGTGCTGCTCAATATCGACAACCTGAGGCTCGAAGAGTGGACACGCATCGTGCCCATGCTGGACCGTACAAGCGGCACCGTCAATGCCAAGGTGGACATCAATTGGGATGGCGCCAACGCTGATGGTGATGGCACCATATCAATCCAAGACTTTGTCTATAACGGCAAGTACGAGGGCGACGTCGTGCTCAATGCAGACTTTGACCTGGATCCCGCCACGTCGACGACGCGCCTCACTGCCAATGTCGTCCTCGACGACAATGAGGTACTCGTGCTCGAGGGAGCATTGAACGACATAACAACAGGATCGCCCCTGAACATGGAAACGCGGTTCAACCGCTTCCCCCTGCAGCGAGCCAACCCGTTCATTCCCGGCGACTATGTGTGGCTCGACGGCTATGCCATTGGCAACGTCAAGGTGAGCGGCTCGCTCGACGACCTGCATGTGAACGGCTATTTCGCAGCCGAAATGGCCACGGTCAACCTGCCCCGATACGGCAGTTCGTTGACTCTGGCAACCGACAGGGTGCCCATCGAGGACAACGTCATCACCTTCACCGATTACAGGCTGACCGGCGCTAACCGCAGCCCGGTGATGCTGAACGGCATCGTCGACCTGCGCAACCTCGACGATATGGTCATCGACCTGAAGGCCAATGGCCGTGAGGTGCAGTTCATGAACAGCAAACAGGACGAAATGACACAGATCTTCGGTAAAGGTCTTGCTGATATCAGCGCCACCGTCAAGAGCCGCGGCAACGTGATGAATGTGCGGGCCGACGCCACGCTGCTGTCGGGCTCAAACATCACCTATGTGATGATGGACGACATCTCGCAGTTGTCCTCGACCGTCGACGAGGATATGGTGACCTTCGTCGACTTTAACCACCCCGAGAATAAAACAGCCGTTCTGGTGACCGGCAAGGGCAGCAGCGCCCTCAACATCCTGGCCAATATCGAGGTGCAGCAAGGAGCCAAAATCAATGCTTACCTCTCGGAGGACGGCCAGAACCGCGCGACCGTCGACGGCAGCGGACGCCTGAAATATACGCTGGACTTCGCCGGACGTGACAACCTCACCGGCACCTACACGATTGCCAACGGCAATCTGCGGTACACACCGCCACTGATCACCCAGCGAATCTTCGATATCAATAACGGCAGCACCATCAATTGGATCGGGGAGATGCTGAATCCGCAACTTAACCTCCGGGGCAACACACATATCAAGACCAGCGTACCCGGCGATGACGACCAACAGCATGTCGCAGATTTCCTCATCGATGCCAAGGTGGGTGGCACACTTGAGAATATCGACCTGTCATTTGACTTATCCTGCGAGGGCGAGCACGTCACCAACGTGAAGAACGAACTGCAGACGATGAGCGAGAGCCAGTGCTTGCAGAACGCCATGAGCCTGTTGATGTACAACACCTATCTGGGAACCGGTGGCGACTTCAAATTCAACGGCTCGACGATGGCTACGTCGGCTCTGTTCTCATTCCTGCAATCGAGGCTCAACGCGTGGGCCGCCGCGACCTTGCCTGGTATTGACCTCTCGTTCGGCGTTAACCAATATCAGGGTGCAATCAACGGCAATACCATAACCAGTTACAGTTACCGATTGGCTAAATCGCTGTTCAACGACCGCTTCAAGATTGTTGTGGGCGGTGAATACAGCCCCGAAGCGATTGAATCCGAACAGATTGCCAGCAAACTCTTCAACGATGTGTCGCTGGAATACTACCTCAACGATACCGGCTCACGCTACCTGAGGCTCTTCCGCCACTCCAGTTACGAGAACGTGCTTGAGGGGCCGGTGACCGAGACCGGTGTCGCCTATGTCATCAAGCGCAAACTCACCAATCTGAAGAACCTCTTCACATTCAAGCACTCGCGCGAATACCTTCTGCGTGACTCCCTCGAGAAGGCCCGCAAGGCAGAGTTGAAACTGATGGAGAATGCCATCGACGCCATGTCGGAAGAGCAGCAGAACAGCACGTTCACCGTACCTCTGGACAACAACGGCAGCGGGCAGGAGATTGATAAACCCACAGTAACCCGAAAGAGAGAAGATGAGAGCGACGAATAGGAAATACATTGGAATTGTGATTGTCTCTGTGCTCGCATGGATGGCTGTCGCATGCTCGACGACAAAGAAGTTGGGTGAGAACGATGTGCTCTACACGGGCGTGAAGCATCTCAAGTACCACGAGAACAGTACCAAGTTGGACGAAGGCGTGAAGGAAGACATTTTCACGGCCATCAATGTCAAGCCCAACAACCCCCTGTATTCGCCCTATTACCGCACGCCGTTCCCCTTTGGCCTGATGATTTACAACAACATCGACGAGGATGCCACCGGTTTCAAGGGCTGGCTCTACAAGCACTTTGCCGCAAAACCCGTGCTCATCAGGCGTGTCAATCCCGAGGCCCGTGTCGATATGATCAACACAATCCTGCGCAACAACGGTTACTTCACTTCTTCGGCCAGTTACCAGATTCATCCCAAGAAGAACCCTAAGAAGGCCAAGATTTCCTATGATGTGAACGTGAATCCGCCTTTCACCATCGGCAATGTGGAGTATATCAACAGCCAGGACCCGCTTATGATGATGGTGGATTCGTTGGCCCGCGCCAACCGTTATCTGCAGACGGGAAGCCGCTATTGTCTGGATTCGCTGAGCGCTGTGCGCATCGATATCACCAACTTCGTGCGCAACCGTGGCTATTACTTCTTCAGGCCGGAATATATCCAGTATCTTGCCGACAGCGTGCAGGACCAAGGAGTGATTCACATGCGTCTGATCGAGGCCAACGATATTCCCAACAATGCGATGATGCGCTACCGCACCAACGACATCGTTGCCACAGTCGTCAATGACGATGGCCACGGTGACCCCGATACCATCGAAACCAGCCGATGCACACTCATCAAATATGAGCCCGTCTACATCAAGGATCACGTCATCCCGTCGTGCATCCGAGCCCGCAAGGGTGGCCTGTTCCGTGTCAACAGCATTGACAGGACCCAGGCGGCACTGTCACGGTTAGGCATCTTCAGCATGGTGGACATCCAGGTGACCCCGCTCGACAGTATCACCCCCGACGGCGAAGGATTACTTGACCTGACCATTAACTGCCAGTTGGACAAGCCGTGGGAGGTGACAGTTGAAGCACATGGCACTTCTAAGAGCAACAGTTTCATTGGCCCGGGTCTCGAGGTTGGAGCAACCCACAAGAACGCCTTCGGGGCAGGGGAGAAGTTCTCGGTCGACATCTACGGTGACTACGAGTGGCAGACGGGCGGCTCTGGCCAATACAAGGGCTCAGATTTCAACTCCTACGAGTTCGGTATCGAGACCAAACTGGATTTTCCCCGCCTGCTGGCGCCCAAGTTCCTGTATCCGTCACGACGCTATACCAACTGGACACGTTTCTCGCTGTCGGCCGACCTGATGAATCGCCCCGACTACTTCAAGATGTCGCAGTTGTCTTTTGCTGCTACGTGGGAGTGGCATGCCAACCGCTATTCCAGCCATATGCTGACACCCTTCAAACTCAACTACAACCGCTTGCTAAGCAAAAGCGAAAAGTTTGAAAATCAGATTGAGGGGCACCCGGCGCTCAAGGAGAGTTTCAAAAATGTGTTTATCCCTAAAATTGAATACACCTATACCTTTGAACGCGACATCACTTACCGGGACCACATCAACTTCACGGCAAGTTTCAGCGAGGCGGGCAACATCTGTTCGGGCTTGTGGGCATTGTTTGGCGCCGATGGCACCAAGCAGTTGCTGGGTACGCCGTTCTCACAGTTCGTCAAGGCCCAGGGGCAAGTCGTGTGGACCCGTCGCTTTGCCCCCCAGACAGAATTGGCGACGCGCGTTTTTCTAGGTGCAGCCCATGCCTACGGCAACAGCAAGGAACTGCCTTATCGTGAGCAATTCTATGTCGGTGGTTCTAACTCTATTCGTGCCTTCTCGGTACGCACGCTCGGTCCTGGCAAATTCCATCCCAGTGAAGGAGACAACTTCACCTATTATGACCAGACGGGTACATTCAAGTTTGAAGCCAACACCGAATTCCGTTTCCCGATCATCGGTTATTTCAAGGGCGCCGTATTCCTTGATGCCGGCAACATCTGGCTTCTTCAGGACGACCCCCTGCGTCCCGAAGGAAAACTCAAGATGAAGAATTTCTTTGACGAACTCGCGGTGGGTACCGGTGTGGGATTGCGTTTCGACATGTCGATGCTTGTCGTACGCGCCGACCTGGGTATCGTCATCCACGCTCCCTATGACACGGGCAAGAGCGGATATTTCAATATGGCCAGTTTCAAGAGCGGTCATGCCATGCACATAGCCATCGGCTACCCGTTCTAAACATAGAAACATCACATAAAAAACCCGAAGATTTCAGCGTCGATATCGACGCTGAAATCTTCGGGATAATTATTGGCTGTGTATTTTATTGTTCCGGTTGGGGCTCTTTCCTGGACGCGCGCGCCTTCTTGATAGAAGTGGTGATTTTATCGTCTTTGACATCGATGACGATGGTGTCACCCGTCTTGGCCTCCTCACGCAGCAGCATCTCGCTCAAGGGGTCCTCAATCTCGCTCTGGATGGCGCGTTTGAGCGGGCGGGCACCGTACTGGATGTCAAATCCGCGGTCGGCCACCAGATTCTTGGCGGCAGCGGTGATTTCCAGTTTCAGGCCGTTCTCCTCGACGCGCTTGTAGAACGAGGCGAGTTCGATGTCGACAATCTTGAGGATGCAGTCGTGGTTCAGGGCTCCGAAGGTGACGATGTCGTCAACACGGTTCAGGAACTCGGGCGAGAACTGGCGGTTCAGGGCCTTGCGGATGACCGAGTCGCTGCGCTCCTTGGTCAGTTCGCTGGTATTGAAGCCCACACCGGCGCCGAAGTCCTTCAGTTCCCTAGTACCGATGTTCGAAGTCATGATGATGATGGTGTTCTTGAAGTCCACCTTACGGCCCAAGCCATCGGTCAGGTTGCCCTCGTCGAGCACCTGCAGCAGCATGTTGAACACGTCGGGGTGGGCTTTCTCGATCTCGTCGAGCAGCACCACGCTGTAGGGGTGACGACGCACCTTCTCGGTCAACTGTCCGCCCTCCTCATAGCCCACATAGCCCGGAGGTGCACCAACAAGCCTGGACACGTTGAATTTCTCCATATATTCGCTCATATCCACGCGGATGAGCGCCTCATCGCTGTTGAACAGGAACTCGGCCAGCCTCTTGGCCAGTAAGGTCTTTCCTACACCCGTCGGTCCCAAGAACATGAATGAGCCGATGGGGCGTTTGGGGTCACGCAGGCCGGCTCGGTTGCGGCGAATGCTGCGGGCAATCTTGTCGATGGCTTCGTCCTGACCGACGACCTGTTTCTTGAGTTCGTCGGTCATACCCAGCAGGCGGATGCCCTCGCTCTGGGCGATGCGTTGCACGGGCACACCAGTCATCATGGCGACAACCTCGGCGATGTGGCCCTCGTTGACGGTCACGCGGCGGCTGTCCAACTCAGCCTCCCATCGCTGCTTGGCCTCTTGCAGTTCCTCCTTGAGTTTCTCCTGCTGGTCGCGATAACTGGCAGCACTCTCAAAGTTCTGCTGCTGCACGGCATTGAACTTGTTCTGCTGCGCCTCGGCGATGCGCTGCTCCAGGTCCTCGATTTCCTTGGGCGTATCCACTTTGGTGATGTGCACACGCGAACCTGCCTCGTCCATGGCATCAATGGCCTTGTCGGGGAAGAAGCGGTCGCTGATGTAGCGCTCGGTCAGTGTCACACAAGCACGCAGGGCCTCGTCGGTATAGGACACACCGTGGTGCTTCTCATACATCTCCTTGATGTTATTCAGGATTTCGAGTGTCTCTTCAGGCGTGGTAGGCTCGACGAGCACCTTCTGGAAACGGCGCTCCAGGGCTCCGTCTTTCTCGATGCTCTTGCGGTACTCGTCAAGCGTGGTGGCGCCGATGCACTGGAACTCGCCACGAGCCAAGGCGGGCTTGAGCAGGTTGGCGGCGTCCATCGACCCGCTGGCGTTGCCGGCACCCACGATGTTGTGGATCTCATCGATGAACATGATCACATTCTTGTTCTGGCTCACCTCGTCGATGACGGCCTTGAGGCGTTCCTCAAACTGGCCACGGTACTTAGTGCCTGCCACGATGGCGGCCATGTCCAGCGACACGATGCGCTTGTCGAGCAGCGTGCGGGCTACCTTGCGCTCAACGATGCGCTTGGCCAAGCCCTCGATGATGGCACTCTTGCCCACACCGGGTTCACCGATCATCACGGGGTTATTCTTCTTGCGGCGGCTCAGAATCTGTGCCAGGCGCTCGATTTCCTGTTCGCGGCCCACGACGGGGTCCAGACGACCTTCAGCCGCCTCACGGGTAATGTCTTTGCCATACTTGTCGATGACGGGAGTGGCCGAATTGTCACCTCGACTGACATTTCGTCGCTGTCGGGTCTCACGGTAGGAACCCTGGTCACCACTGCTGTCGCCCTGGTCACCACCTCCGGGCAACATGTCGTCATCTTCGTCTTCGTCATCGCCGGCAAAGTCCGCGCCTGCAATGGGCAGGGCGGACTGCTGGCGCCAGCACTGCTGCTGGAGCCTTTTATCTTGTTGCTTGTCGCTCATATTGCTTGATTGTATCTTCGATGTGTTTGGATGATTGTTTGTACTTCATTATTTGGCAAGAGCAAACACCATGCCAAACCAGTCTTTCAAGTCGGGTGTTCCAAAAAACTGCCAGGGACGGGGCGTGCTCATTCTGAATCACGTCGGCGTCCCTGGCATGTTATCAGGACATCGGGTCAGGGCGGGAAGGTCACCGCTTGCCCAACACCATGTCAATCAATGCCGTGATGTCATTGATGTCGATATGCTTGTCGTTATTGAGGTCGGCAGCATCGGTATCAATCTGGCTGCTACCACTAAGCACATAGCCGATGAGTGCCGTCACGTCGTTGATATCGACCTCACCGTCGAGGTTGACATCGCCATTGAGCGGCAGGTCGCCGCCGGCCGTGATGGTCGCGTGCTGGATGTTGGACCACACGCTCTCGGTGCCATCGGTATAGATGGCCTTGACATAATACTCATAGACACCTTTGGCGAGCGCCTGTACGGTGTAGCAGGTATCGGTGATGCCGCTGACGGTGCGCCAGGTGGAATCTCCCTCCTCGACAATTTCACGCAACGTGGGCGGATTCAGCAACAGGTCTCCGTTATACACATCTACATGGTAGATATAGAAGCGCTTGCTGACAGCCGTCATGGTAAACTGCACTTTGTTAGCAGTGCAGCCACGCAGGACTACGGTATAGGTGGCAGTAGTGTCAGCGAGGGGAATCGTCTTGCTCACATCGCCGCACGAAACGATAACCGAACTGTTGTCACTGCCTGCAGAGCCACTCCAGTTCTTGGCATCGAACACGACGGTCACGGTGCTCTCGAGATCGAGTTCAGGAGTAACAAGATAGCCGATGGCATTGGAAGTACCAACCTTGACACCTTGTCCTGCCGCGGTATAGACCTTGTAGCCCGTCCAACCCGGGTTGTCGGTATAGCGGTCAAGCGTTTTGCCAATGTCGCCCGAGCCGTCCGAGGAGGCGTTGATACCCGAGAAGTTCTCGGACATCATCAACGTGATGAGATCATCCTCGCTGGAAGCGATGCGGTCGACGTGCAGCGTGTAACTCGAGACGTCACCACCCGAAGTCCAGTCGGCGCGGAAGGCTCCCGGAGCAATCGCTGTCGTGTCGACGGGGAGCATCTCGGGTGTGCGCTTGACAATCGGGTCGACGGGGGTGTCCTGGCCAGTCCACGAGACGTGCTGCTTGGTTCCCCAGATGTATTCGGCCAACTCGGGGTGATCCACAAAGGGGTTGCGGTTACCCTGCCCATAGTCCTTATTGCCGTCAATGCTGCTGTAAACCGCCTCGTTGCGGGCACGTTCCTTGTCGCTGACGGGGTCGGCACGGTGCCACTCCATGAGCATCTGGATGGACCAGTCCGAGAACGCCTTGTAACCATTGTCGGCATAGTCCAGTTGGTCGCAGCCGGGCCAAGAACCCACCAGGCCCTTGTAGCAGGTGACCATATAGAAATAGATGCGGGCAAAGTCGCCCTTGTACTCGTCATCGGGCTCGTAGACCGTCGAGGTGTAGCCGTTGTAGGTGCTCGTACCCAACTTGCCGAGCATGGATACGCCCAACTCCTCGTTGACATAGGTCACGCCACCGGCACACACGCCATAGGGGTTGTTGCTGCGGCGCTGGTTGACAAAGGCGTCGACAGGGATGATCATCATCAGGTCGGTGAACATGGGATCCACCTCGCCGCCAAACCAACTCTTAGGGAACGAGTGTTCGCGGTTGAGGCCTTGACCCACGTAGGATGCGCCTCCAGGGTGAGGGGAGTCATGGTTGTACTTGCAGGTGGAATACATGTCGATGTAGTAGCCATCGCTGCCCGCGTCAGTATAGGGGTAACTGTCCCACAAGGCATTGTAACTCAGTTCACGATGCATGCTGATGATACCTTCAAGTGCGGTCATCAAGGCCTCGTCGCTCTTGCCGACGGCAAGGGTGTAATAGCCTGCAGGAATATCGGCCGACGCGCTTAAGCCCGTCATCACAGCCAAGATAAATAATGTAATTGTCTTTTTCATATCGTTAATGTATTAGTGAGTTATATATCTTATCAAACAGGCGGAGGAAAGCCTTAGGGTCGGCAAGGAGTTGGCGGAATTCTTCGAGCCGCCGCGCATTGTCGCCATGCGGAATCCACAACTTGAGGTAACCGCCGTAGTCATATTTCTCGCGCATGTGCTCCATCAGTCGACGGTATTGCCCCTCGCGGTCAAGGCCCGGCTCATGCTTCATGCCGTATTGCAAAGCGCGGCGCACAATGGTCTCACCGTCGATGACACGGTCGGCCTCGGCAACAAGGCGGCCATAGATGGTGCGCGGCTCGTGGCCGCTTGAGGCGCGGTGATCCTCGGCAGCATCGGCAATGGTGTCAATCTCGTCGGGATTGAACCATCGGCGCAGGCGCTCATCCTCGCGAACGATGCGCGCACTATGGATGTGGTGCTCGTCACGGCCGTAGGCCAGCCCCAGGTCGTGGTAGGCGGCCGCCACAAGCAACATGCGACGGTCCACCTCGGGATAATACTGCGACAGGCTTAGGGCCTGCTCGATGACCGTATGGACATGGTCGCGCCCGTGACCGGCATCAAAGTCATCATAGCGCGGCACGATTTCGTGCTCGACAAACTCCTGTATTTCACTGAATCCATGTTCCATCATCACTGTCTTGAATTTACGAACTAAGGAGTGCTGATGCTTCTTTAAACTTTAACCTTTAACCTTTAAACTGCGAGCGACCCGATGCTCAATCGACCTTGTGCAGGTCATGTCCCATACGGGCCTTCTTGGTGTGCATGTAGAACTCGTTGTATCGGTTAGGAGTGACCTCGATGGGCACATTCTCGACGACCTCAAGGCCGTAACTCTCGAGACCGACGCGTTTGACGGGGTTGTTGGTCATCAGCCGCATCTTGGTGACGCCCAGGATTCGCAGGATGTTGGCCCCGACGCCGTAGTCGCGTTCGTCGGGCTTGAAGCCCAGATGCACATTGGCATCGACGGTGTCATAGCCATCCTCCTGAAGTTTGTAAGCCTTGATTTTGTTCATCAGGCCAATGCCGCGCCCCTCCTGGTTCATATAGACGAGCACGCCTTTGCCTTCCTTCTCAATCATCTGCATCGCCATGTGCAGTTGTTCGCCGCACTCGCAACGCATCGAGCCGAAGATGTCGCCGGTGGCACACGAGGAGTGGACACGCACCAGGATGGGCTCGTCGGGGCGCCACTGGCCCTTTATGAGGGCAATGTGCTCCAAGCCGTTGTTGATTTGGCGGAAGGGAATGAGTTTGAAGTGGCCGTACTGCGTGGGCAGTTCCACCTCGTCGCCCACCTCGACGACCTTCTCGGTACGCAGGCGGTAAGCGATAAGGTCCTTGATGGTAATGATGGGCATATTGAATTTCTTGGCCACCTCGACGAGTTGTGGCAGGCGTGCCATGGTGCCGTCGGGGTTGATGATCTCGATGAGTGCAGCGGCAGGGTAGAGGCCGGCGATGCGCATCAGGTCGATGGAGGCCTCGGTGTGTCCCGCACGCTTGAGGACGCCCTTGTCGACGGCCCTCAAGGGGTTGATGTGGCCCGGACGGCCGAAGTCCTGAGGTTTGCTATGAGGATTGGCAAGAGCCCTGATGGTCATTGCACGATCGTGCATCGACACACCTGTAGTGCAGCCGTCCAACAGGTCGACAGTCACGGTGAATGGGGTGCCAAGCATCGACGTGTTGTCGTCGACCTGCATATTGAGTTCCAACTCGTGGCAGCGCTCAACGGTGACAGGGGCACACAGCACGCCGCGCCCCTCGCGCATCATGAAGTTGACCTTCTCGGGGGTGATCTTCTCGGCGGCAATGATAAAGTCGCCCTCGTTCTCGCGGTCCTCGTCATCGACAACGATGACAAATTCGCCACGTTGCAGTTGCTCAACTGCCTCGTCAATAGTATTGAGTTTGATTTCGTCCATTCTTAAAAACAGTCCTCTGTCTAATGTCTTGTTTTCGTTAAATTGATGAATCCGTCACGACACGGTGTCACTGTACTCCATCTCACGGCTGTATTCACCGTTGAAGATGGCCACGAGTTGGTCACACGTCTTGATGGTGAGGCGGATGTCGCGCTTCAGGTTATGCTGATGATGCAAGCCCAAGAGCCATACGGGCAAGCCGATGGGGAACAAGGCTGCCACAGCGGTTCCCACATTCCTGTTGGTCACAGGCTGGTAGGTGAGCAACTGGCGGATGAAGGGGAAGTCCATGGCCTTGTTGAGCACCATCTGGTCACGCGAGTTGGAGAGATACTCAACCACGGAGTCAACTTTTTGAGCCAGTTCCTTGATGGCGGGCTTGTCATATCCCTGACGCCAGTAATCGATATAGCGTTGACGGCCAGGGTGGCTGTCGAGCCATTGCTGACAGTCGTTCTTCAGGTCTTCAATCTTGGCGATGGCGGTATCAGTTTCCACTTCGTTGATAACCACTTCTTTGGCAACGAGTTTGCGTGTCTGATGCAATCCAGTGAAGCGCCTCAGCACAGCCAGCCAGGCGTCGGGGTTAAACACTGCCGAATCGTTGACAGCCTTGCGGGTGAGGAAGATGCCCAGCGGCAGCAACACTGCCGAACTGAGCCAAATGCCCTGCCACACGTGCCAACGACCGTCGCGCGCCAGTTTATAGCCCGAATTGTCGATGATGTAATACACGATGAACAGCAGCACCGACACCACAATGGGCATTCCCAGGCCGCCCTTGCGGATGATGGCACCGAGCGGCGCACCAATAAAGAAAAAGATGAGGCATGCCAGCGACAGGGTGAATTTCTTCATCAACTCAATCTGGTGGCGACGTATGATGAAATTGTCGTCGTTGATGGTATAGCCCTGGAATTGCTGGTCCTGCATGGCATTAGTGGCGCGCATGATAGCCTGGTTGTAGATTTCCTGCTGCTCGAAGGCGGGCCGTTCCTTAATCATTTTGTCCAAGTCGAGCGGCTTGTCGAGTTTCACCTCGGCGACGGGTTCCAATGCGGTGTGTCCGTCCTTGACCACAGTGCGTTGCAGCGGCACGCCGCACTCGGGATTGGTGCGCATACGGGCCAGCACCAAGGTGGCCGCCGAGTCCACCTTCAGGCGCACCGAGTCGATGGTCTGCCGCAGTTCGGTGATATCCTTGCCGATGTATTGCGAACGCATCGTCTCGTCATCCATACGGGTGAAATTGGCATCATAGGGAATCATGATTTCCTTGTCGTGGAAGGTCTCACGACGATATAGTTCTCCACTCATGCCGCTGACGCCACCGCCACCCTTCATTTCCTCATACCACGAACCCTTGTAGAGCGTGAGCACCAGGTGCCGTTTATCCTCGGTCATGGTCAAGCGACCCGAGTCGGCAGCCACGATGCGCGGATACATGGTGCCGTTTGACACGTCGTAGATAAGCATCTGATACAGCATGTCGCGCTCCTTATCCTTGCGCTTGACATAGATGTTGTAGCCTGGGATTTGGCTGTAGACGGCTCCTTCGGGGATGTCAAGGGTGGGGGAGGTCTGCCGCATCGAGAAGAGCAGTGTCCACATCTTGACCTGTGACTTGGGCAGAACATTATTCTGGAAGAAGAATGCCCCCACTGCTACAATGGCCATCAGGATGGCCAGAGGCTTCATGATGGTGGTGAGCGAGATGCCGGCCGATTTGAGCGCTGTCAATTCGACGTGCTCGCCCAAGTCGCCGAAAGTCATCAACGCAGCAAGCAAGATGCTGAGGGGCAGTGCCAAGGGCACCATCGACAGTGCGGCATAGAAGAACAGTTCGGCAACTACCCCGATAGAGAGTCCCTTGCCTACCAGTTCATCGATATAGCGCCACAAGAACTGCATCATCACGATAAACAGACAGATGCAGAAAGTCATCAGGAACCTGGGCAGGAACCTGGACAGCATGAACGTGTATAGCCTCTTGACTTTTATCATCAGCATTGCGCACTAATAACCTGCAAAGGTAGTGCAAGCCGAACACAATGCCAAGAAAAATCCCAATTTTCTTGAGCATTGTTGAGGCGCAGCCTACCTTCGGCGAAGCCAACGGTAGTGCAAGCCGAACACAATGCCAAGAAAAATCCCAATTTTCTTGAGCATTGTTGAGGCGCAGCCTACCTTCGGCGAAGCCAACGGGAGTGCAAGCCGAACACAATGCCAAGAAAAATCCTATATTTTCTTAGGAACCGTATTCCAGATGACCCAAAACCCTGCGGTAACTATTCAGCCAAAACACCCGCCACCAAATGTCACGCTAAGTCGCAAAGACGCTAAGTTTTTTGATTTTCAGACAATTATCATAGTCAAAACAGGGATACTTTTTGATAGATTGAAGCATTTCATTTCGTCTTTCATATCATAAACAAATTACGCATTTTAAAACGGGGTTGTGGCTAACTGCTATAAAATAAATGTGATATTTAAAAGCGGTGATGCAACGCAGCGAGAAAAAATGCAGTAATTTTGCCGCGTGAAACCAATCAAGAGGCATATTGTACTGCTGGCACTGCTATTGTGTTACGCGATTGCGGCATGGGGTCAGCACGCCAATCCCGTGACGCAGATCACGGGCCTGGTGCGCGACTCGCTGTCGCGCGACGGAGTGCCCTATGCCTCGGTTACCCTGATGGGTACCAGCGAAGGGGTACTGGCCAACGACAAGGGCGGTTTCACAGTTTCCACCAGGGCCTCATTCAGACAGTTACGCATTACGGCGATGGGCTACCGCCCCAAGGTGGTGGACATCAAGCCGGGCCAAGGCAACGTGGTGCTCGTAGACCTGGTGGCCACTGGCGTTGAACTGGGCGAAGTAGTCGTCAGGCGCGGCAAGGAACACTACAGCAAGAAGAACAATCCCGCTGTCGATATGATCAAGAAGTTGCGTGCCCGCCGTGATGACGGAGACCCGAGCCGCATGCCGCACTACGGCTATTGCCAGTATGAACGCATGATGGTGGGCTTCGGCAACCTGGAAGCCCTTACCAACAAGCCCGAGGAGCAGCGGTGGATTGACCAATATGCCGACACATCGCTGCTGACGGGACAGCGCGTGCTGCCGTTCTCAATCAAGGAGACCGTGGCGCGTGACCATTTCACCCACGACCCCGACACCCACAAGCAACTTATCCTGGGCAGCCGCAGTGCCGGCATCGACGAGCACATCGACCAGACCAACATCAAGAAGTTGCTCGACGACTACATGGGCGAGGTCGACATCTTCCAGAACGACGTCACCCTGCTGACCAACCGCTTCGTCAGCCCGCTATCGCGCATCGCGGTGGATTTCTACAAGTTCTACCTCAACGACACGGTCATCGTCGACGGTGAGCGCTGCGCCGTTTTGAGTTTCGTGCCTTTCACACCACAGACTTTCGGTTTCCTGGGGCGGCTGTATGTCTCGCTCGAGGACACCACCATGTTCATCAAGCGCGTATCGATGGGGGTTCCCCATGATATCAACCTGAATTACGTGGAACGCATGAGCATCGAGCAAGATTTTGAGCGGGCGCCTAACGGATGCCGCCTAAAGGTGCGCGACAATGTTGAAATCAACCTGAAAGTGATGCCTGGACTGCCAGAACTGTTTGCGCGCCGTGAGACGTCCTACCGTGACCACAACTTCGAACGCCCCGAGAGTGGTGTGTTCAACTTCAAGGAGGAACAGCACGCCGACGGCAGTGCAGCCTTTATGCCCG
The DNA here is from genome assembly GCA_900320245.1 of uncultured Prevotellaceae bacterium. Taxonomy (GTDB): domain Bacteria; phylum Bacteroidota; class Bacteroidia; order Bacteroidales; family Muribaculaceae; genus Sodaliphilus. The sequence goes on along the minus strand of ONRP01000019.1, from coordinate 24,457 downwards.
AGGAGTTCTGGATGGAATACCGTCCTCCTGAAGCACGAACCACCACCGAAACGATGCAAAGCCTGATGCAGCGACTGCGCGGTTCCAAACTATTCTATTGGGCTGAGCAGGTGATTGTTACATTAGTGAACGGCTACGTTCCCACAGCCAAAATGAGCCGGTTTGACATCGGACCGTTAAACACCATCATCAGCGGCAACTCGCTGGAGGGTTTGCGCCTGCGCTTGGGCGGTATGACCAACGTCAACCTGAGCCGGCACTGGTTTGCACGCGGCTATGTGGCCTATGGCACCAACGACCGCAAGTTCAAGTACATGGGCTCGCTGGAATATTCCTTCCTGCCCAAGCGGGCGATGGACCAGGAATTTCCCATTCACAGCCTCAGGCTCACCCATCGCTACGATGTGGACAAACTGGCGCAGCACTACCTTTACACCAACCAGGACAACGTATTCCTCTCACTCAGGCGCCACAAGGACATCATGATGCAGTATCTGTGCACTACGCGCCTCGAGTATCGCCACGAGTGGTACAACCACTTCTCGCTGGCACTGGGCATCGAGCACAACATCCACGAGGCGACACCATGGGTACCCTTTATGTGCCCCGACAGCACCATGCACGAGCGTTACACCCAGGCCGGCTTCACGGTGCAACTGCGGTACGCTCCTGGCGAGACTTTCTACCAATCGCGTTCCTATCGCATTCCCATCAATATGGATGCCCCCATCATCACGCTCAGCCAGACCTATATGCCCAAGGGATTCATGGGTAGCCTGCACGAGGTGAACAAGACCGAACTGGCCCTGCAGAAGCGATTCTGGTTTTCGGCTTTTGGCTATGCCGACGTCATCCTCAAGGGTGAGAAGGTGTGGAGCCAAGTGGCTTATCCCGACCTGCTGTTGCCCAACGTGAACCTCTCATACACTATCCAGCCTGAGAGTTTCTCGCTGATGAAACCCATGGAATTCATCAACGACCAATCCCTGTCGTGGGATGTGACCTACTGGGGTAACGGCGTGTTGATGAACCGGTTGCCGCTGATTAAACGGTTGCGGTTACGCGAAGTGTTCTCGTGGCGGGGCGTGTGGGGCAGCCTGAGCGAGAAGAATGACCCCGGCTGCAATGATCTTCTGTTCATGTTTCCCGCCGATGCCCTGTGCCAACCGATGGGCAGCAAACCCTATATGGAGGTCGGCGTCGGCCTGGACAATATCTTGACTGTGCTGCGTGTGGACTACGTCTGGCGCCTCACTTACCGTGAGCATGCGGGCACCGACCGACATGGTGTGCGCATTCAGTTGCACTTCAACTTCTAATTATCCGTTAATGACCAATTATTGCCGTTTAATTGATGCCGTGTGACAAAAAAGTAGTATTTTTGCATGTTCTATGCAGACATAATGGAGTGAATCATGCTGTTTAACTCTTTTCCATTTCTGATATTCCTGCCAGTAGTGTTCCTGCTCTACTGGTTCGTCTTCAAGGGACGGCGATGGCAGAACCTGTTGCTGGTCATTGCCAGTTACGTGTTCTATGGCTGGTGGGATTGGCGGTGCCTCGGACTGATAGTGCTGACTTCGTTTTGCAGTTACTACAGCGGCTTGCTGATTGAAAGATTTGAAGACAAGCGAGGTTGTCAGAAATTTATCAGTGCCGCTAACATTGTATTGAACCTGTTGATACTATGCTATTTTAAATACTTCGGATTCTTTATCGACAACTTGAATTTGTTGCTGCGCTCCACCTTCGGCTACGAACTCGACTGGGTAACCACCGAGGTTATTCTGCCTGTGGGCATCAGTTTCTATACTTTCCAAGCCCTGAGTTATACTATCGACGCATATCGGCATAAAGTGCATGCCACACACGATGTGGTGGAATTCTTCGCCTACATCAGTTTCTTCCCACAACTTGTGGCGGGACCTATTGAACGCGCCACCAGCCTGTTGCCACAGTTCCAACATGAACGCTCTTTTGACTACTGCAAAGCAGTTGACGGCTTGCGTCAGATGTTATGGGGTTTTGTTAAGAAACTCCTTGTCGCTGACAATATTGCTGTTACGGTCAATATGTACTGGGACCAGTATCAAGACCTTTCAGGACCATCCCTGCTGGTGCTAATGGTCCTGTTCGCCATACAGATCTATTGCGATTTCTCGGGATACAGCGACATCGCAATCGGCTGCGGTCGCCTGTTCGGGTTCAACCTGATGCGCAATTTCAACAACCCTTTCTTTGCCCGCAATATACCCGAGGTGTGGCGTCGTTGGCACATCTCGCTCATGTCATGGTTCAAGGATTATATCTATATCCCTCTTGGAGGCAGCCGCAACGGACAGGCACGCAGGACTATCAACATACTTATCGTTTTTGGCCTGAGCGGTTTGTGGCACGGAGCGAACTGGACTTTTGTTTGCTGGGGTTTGCTCTATGCGGTGCTGATACCCGTGTATAACTTCTTTGGGGCAAACCAGAAGTATGCTGACACTATCACCGGCAGCCGTTTTTTCCCGTCTCTCAAGGAATTCCTTCAGATGGCGCTGACGTTCTTCCTGTTCATCATTGGCTGGACATTATTCCGTTCAGAGTCGATTACACAGGCTGCGGGTTTCCTTTACAAGTTTTTCACGTCAATGTTTGACTTCCGTTCGGCTATTGTCGGGAAGAGTGACTTGATGCTGGGTATGGCCCTCCTTTATTATGAGTGGCTACAGCGAGACAAGCAACACGCGTTACAAATCGACGGCTGGGGAATCTTCCGCTATGCCGCGGCTCGCTACGCGCTCTATATCACTCTGTTAGTGATTATGATATTATTCTCTGGGCAGGTCCAGACGTTCATCTATTTCCAATTCTAGAAACGCCAACCGATAACTGATATGAAAAAATTTCTCATCAAGATATCCTACACCTTGTTGCCGCTGTGGCTCATACTGGTGGCTGGCGTGACCTATTTCTCGTTAAACATCTGTCCGCTCACCAGTGGCGACATCGGGCGTTTGCAACTCATACCCTTCGGCAACGATTATGACAGCACGCTGGCCAAGAATTACTTGCCCGAAATCATGTTTACCACCGTCTATGACCTGGACGAACTCAATCGCAGTCAGGCCGACGTGATTACGGTGGGCACTTCATTCTCGGAACGTGGCATCGACGGCTACCAGAACTATTTGGCGCAGCATGGCGTCAAGGTGGTTAACTGCGAGCGGCGCCTGTATTTCAACCCCTACACGTTTGCTTACGAAATCATGAATCTCGGCATCATCGACAGCACCAACGCGCCGGTGATCATCGTTGAATGCGCCGAGCGAGGGGTTGACGAGTTCATGTACCGTTTTGACCCTAAATCATCGCTGCAGATGGTTCGCGCCGACAAGAAAAAACTGGCCAAGAAGAGTCCCAACCAGTGGTCGCTTGCCCGTCTCAGGGACTATTTTGCCTACCGCTCAGGATTTACCGAGGCGCCCATCATCGACATGATGCTCGACGGTGATTATTTCTCTTATCCGGGCGACGAGCGGCACCTCTTCTTCTATGCCGACGACATCAAGCAGATGGGCATCAACCCACAGCACGAGGAGAAAATGAAAAAGACCTGGCAGTCGCTGGTCGACAAGGCAGCCGAGAAGGGCATACGCCTGATGTTTGTTGTGCCCGTCGACAAGTATGACCTCTATCAAGACCATATCGTTGACAATCCCTATCCGCCCAAAACGGTCAACGAGGACATCAAACGCATTTTCAACGACGATAGCCGTCTGCTCATCACCCGCGACTGCCTGAGGCCCCTTGTCGAGCAGGGCGAGAAGGATGTCTTCCTGTTCAACGATACCCACTGGTCCTACAAAGCAGCCCAAGCCGTCGCCGACGAGATTTATCGCCACCTTCAGCCTGATTTACATCAGCATCCCTAAAGCCTAAGACCTAAAGCCTGATTCGGGCGAAGCCTAAATTGTTAATAACTTTTTTTTGCAGAAGTATAAAATTTGAAGTAATTTTACACTCCAATATTTTATAGGCAAAAAGAAGCAAACTATGATACCATTTGTACATCTTCACGTACACTCACAATACTCGATTCTTGACGGCATGGCACCTGTTAAGGCGTTGGTCGACAAGGCTATAGCCGATGGCATGCGCGGCATGGCGATTACCGACCATGGCAACATGTACGGCATCAAGGAGTTTCATGACTACGTAGCCAAGATCAACAAGAAACGCGGCGATGACGAGAAATTCAAGCCGATTTTCGGTTGCGAGGTCTATGTGGCGTGGAAGGACCGCCATGACCGTAACGACAAACGTGACAACGGCAACCACCTCATCTTGTTGGCCAAGAACCTCAAAGGCTACAAGAATCTGATCAAGATTGTTTCGCATGCATGGACCGAGGGTATGTATTATCATCCCCGCACCGACCACAGCGAACTCGAGAAGTACCACGAGGGCATCATCTGCTGTTCGGCTTGTCTGGGCGGCGAAGTGCCGCAGTTGATCATGGGTGGCCAGATGAACCAGGCGCGAGAGACGGTCAAGTGGTTCAAGAACGTCTTTGGCGACGATTATTATCTGGAGTTGCAGCGGCACAAAGCCACTGTGGCTCACGCCAACCACGAGACCTACGAGCGCCAATGCATGGTCAATGACGTCCTGATACAGTTTGCCCGTGAGATGGACATCAAACTCATCTGCAGCAACGACTCCCACTTTGTCAACGAGGAGGATGCCGATGCCCATGAGCGTCTGATTTGCGTCTCGACCGGCAAAAAACTGACTGATGACAACGTGATGCTCTACAGCAAACAGGAGTGGTTCAAGACCCAAGAGGAGATGAATGGCGTGTTTGCCGACATTCCCGAGGCGCTGCAGAACACCAACGAGATTCTCGACAAGGTGGAAATCTACAGCATTGACCATGCTCCCATCTTGCCCGACTTCCCCTTGCCCGACGGATTCGATAACGAGGATGACTACCTGCGCTATCTGGTATACGAGGGCGCCAAGGAACGCTGGCCCGAACTGGACGAGGAGCATCGCGAGCGCCTTGACTTTGAGTTGGAGACCATCAAGAACATGGGATTCCCCGGTTACTTCCTCATTGTGCAGGACTACATCAAGATGGCGCCCAAACTGGGTTGCTCGGTGGGGCCCGGACGTGGTTCTGCGGCCGGTTCGGCTGTCGCCTATTGCCTGGGCATCACCAAGATCGACCCGATGAAGTATGACCTGCTGTTCGAGCGTTTCTTGAATCCCGACCGCATCTCGCTGCCCGATATCGACACCGACTTTGATGACGACGGCCGTGCGGCTGTGCTCAACTATGTGACTGAGAAATATGGAGCCGATAAGGTGGCCCACATTGTCACCTACGGCACCATGGCCGCCAAGAGCGCCATCAAGGATGTTGCGCGTGTCGAAGACCTCTCGATTGCCGAGAGTAACCGTCTGGCCAAGTTTATCCCGTCCACCCCTAACGATATGCCCGAGGAGAAGCCGGGAAAGAAATACAAGATCACCGTCAAGAATTGTCTGGAATGCTTCAATGAATTCCGGGCCGAACTTGACAACGAGGACCCCAGAGTAGGGGAGACCATACGCTTTGCCGAGAAACTGGAGGGCAGCATCCGCAGCACCGGCGTCCATGCCTGTGGCGTCATCATCGGCCACGACCCCATTTCGGACTGGGTTCCTGTGAGCACCGCCACCGACAGCGACGGCGAGCGCATCATCGTCACCCAGTATGAGGGCGGCGTCATCGAGAGCACAGGACTGATCAAGATGGACTTCCTGGGGCTGAAAAACCTCTCCATCATCAAGGAGGCGCTGGCCAATATCAAACTGAACCACGGTATCGACATCGACATCGAGAAAATTCCTATCGATGACCCCAAGACCTATGAACTGTATTGCAAGGGACAGACCGCAGGCACTTTCCAGTTCGAGTCGGCCGGTATGCAGAAGTACCTCATCGAGTTGCATCCCACCTGCTTCGAGGACCTGATTGCGATGAACGCCCTCTACAGGCCGGGCCCCATGGAATACATCCCGCAGTTCATCAACCGCAAGCATGGCGTTGAACCCATTGAGTATGACATCTCCTGCATGGAAAAATACCTGAAGGAGACCTACGGCATCACCGTCTATCAGGAGCAAGTCATGCTCCTGTCGCGACAGTTGGCCGGCTTTACCCGTGGCCAAAGCGACACCCTGCGCAAGGCGATGGGTAAGAAGCAGATCGACAAGATGAACGAGTTGGAAACCCTGTTCTATGAGGGTGGAGAGAAAAACGGACATGACAAGAAGGTCTTGAACAAGATTTGGGAGGACTGGAAGAAGTTCGCATCCTATGCGTTCAACAAATCCCACGCCACCTGCTACAGTTGGGTTGCCTACCAGACGGCTTATCTCAAGGCCAACTATCCCAGCGAGTATATGGCTGCCGTGCTGAGCAGTAACCTCAACGATGTGGACAAACTCTCCAAGTATATGGACGAGTGCCGCTCGATGGGCATCGAGGTACTCGGACCGAACATCAACGAGAGTTACAAGAACTTCAGCGCTACCAAGGACGGCCGCATCCGCTTCGGCCTCGCCGGCATCAAGGGCGTGGGCGTGGGCTGTGTGGACTCCATCATCGAGCAGCGCGAAAAGGAAGGCCCGTTCAAGGATATCTTTGACTTTGTCCAGCGCATCGACCAGCGCGCCTGCAACCGCAAGGCACTGGAATCGATGGCTCTGGCCGGTGCCTTCGACGACTTTAAGGAAATCAAGCGCGAAGACTTCTTTGAGACGAACCCGCGCGGCGAGGTCTTCAGCGAGACGCTCATGCGCTTTGGCAGCCGCTACCAGGCCAGCGTGCAGGAGATGCAGAACTCGTTGTTCGGCGCTATCGGCGGGGTAGAGGTGGCCACACCGGCCATCCCCAAGGCCGAGCCCTGGTCACAATTGGAACTCCTGAATCGCGAGCGCGAACTGGTGGGCATGTACCTGTCAGCACATCCGCTGGACCCCTATTACATGGAGGTGACCTATGGCTGCAACACCCCGTTGGCCGAAGTCAAGAACCAAGCCGACCAACTGGACAAGGAACTCACGTTGGGCGGCCTCGTGGTGGATTTCCAGACACGCATGAACAGGAAAGGCGGCCAGTACGGCATCATGAAAATCGAGGACTACAGCGGCTCCTACGAGTTTATGCTGTTCGGCAACAAGTTTATCGATTATCAGAAATTCGGCATCCCCGGCTGTGCCATCGTCGTCAGAGGCGCTTTTGAGAAGGGTTACAGCGAAAATGTCCGCTTCAATGTGCGTTCCATCGACCTGCTCGAGAACCTCAAGGGCAAAATGGTGCGGAACCTGGTCATCAGTCTCAATGATGACGACCTGATCAACGTAGGGTTCCTGAAACAGCACATGGGCCGTGATGGCGACAACAAGTGTGAACTCTACTTCCGCATGAAGGACACCATGAGCGGCAACTATGTCATGCTGCGTTCCAAGAAATCCATCACCGTAGACAAGCAACTGATGGACGCCTTGAACGAGAGTGGCATCAAATTCAAGGTCAATGCCCGCATATGACTTGTGTTGGCATTGTTTTTGCAGTAAATAACTATATACTTTAACATCAAAAATACGAATTAAAAAATGGCAAAAGAAATTAACGACGCTAACTACAAAGAGTTATTGGATTCAGGCAAACCCGTAGTGATTGACTTCTGGGCTCCGTGGTGTGGTCCCTGCCGCAGCATCGCCCCCATCGTTGAGGATTTGGCAGGTGTCTACGAGGACCGTGCCATTATCGGCAAATACAATGTCGACGAGGGTGACGAACTGAGTGTGGAGTATGGCATCCGCAACATCCCCACCATGCTGTTCTTCAAGGACGGCCAGATGGTGGACAAGCACGTGGGTACCATCACACGCGACGCCTTGGCAGCCAAGATCGACGCCCTGCTCTGATTCCGCAACTTGAAAAGGCTCTATACAGCAGGTTTTACCGTAAAGCCTGCTGATTAGAGTTATATATACCCTTATACAGTTGGATTATGTATCATTTTAGCATCTGAAGATTATGAAAAACATTAGTATCTGGATACTCCTCTTCGGGTTCATGATGATGGGTATCGAGGCTCATGCCGAAAAATTCAAGCGGCCTGATACCTATAACTATCAGCGTGGCCTCGAAGCATTTCAGAACGATAATTACGATGAGGCGTTTGAATACCTCTCCAGGGAGTTGCAAGACAATCCCAAGAACGGTTATGCACACACCTTGGTCTCGGCAATCCATTATAGCAGGAATGATTACGGCAAGGCATTAAGCGAAGCCGATGCTGCTTTGAAGTACCTGCCCAAGAAGGATTCGGAGTATCTGTGCATGGCCTACCTGGCCAAGGCTGGCGTACTCCTGGTACTCGAAGACACCACCAAGGCGCTATCCACTTTTGCCGAGGGCATTAAAAGATGTCCCTCCGACCAGGTAATCCTCTTTGATAAACGAGCCCAATTGTATTATGAGTTAGGCCAATATGATCTATCGGATGCCGACTACCGCAAGTTGATTGAGTTGGAACCGGGAGAAACGCTTGGATACATGGGATTGGGACGCAATGCCAATGCCCAGGAACGTTGGGAGGATGCCATCAAGCAATTTGATTATGTAACAAAACTGTCGAGCGACTATTACTACGTTTACTCTTTCCGAGCCGAATCCTATATTGGGCTCAAGAAGTGGGACGAAGCCACCGACGACATCATCACAGTGTTGAAATACGACTTTGATGAGCAAGCGGTTCTGCTCGCAATAACGTTGGAGGAACCCGCCTTCTCGATGCTGATTACAAAACTGAAGGTTCAGGCGGCCAAGAATCCCAATGATGCTTCTTGGTTTGAGTTGATGGGTTACATGTATGAAAGCAATAGACAGTACAACAAAGCCATCGAGGCTTATAACAAAGCCAACGAGAGGGATGCTGACGATGCTACCTATTATCGTCTTTCACACTGCTACTACGACATGGGTAACATGAAGAAGGCTTTGAGCAGCATCAACTCGGCGCTCAACCTGAACACCGATGACCTGGATGATTTGGAATTCAAGGCTGTAGTTCTTTCCGAAATGGGAGACCACCAAGGAGCAATCGACATATGGGACAAAGTGATAGAAGAGGTGCCGGAGTTTGCCGCTGGCTATCATCAGCGAGGCTATTACAAGAGGCTGAATGGGAACCTCGATGATGCACTCGAAGACCTGTCAATGGCCATCGTCCTTGCGCCCAAGAACGCCTATTATTACAATTCACGCGCTTTAATCTACACCCAACAAGGTCAGAACGATCTCGCCGAGGACGATTACCGCAAAGTGATTGAACTGGAAAGTAAACCCGAGGATTATCAGTGCATTCCCTATGCCTATCTGGGTTTGGGCGACAATGAAAAGGCCATAGCATGTATCGACACCATCATTGCCCGAGACACCACCAGTTTTGATGGATACTATAACAAGGCTTGCCTGTACTCACGCATGAATGACAAGGAGAATGCCTTACGCTACCTCAGGAAGTCTCTCGAGTTAGGAAACAGGCACTTCGGCCACATCAGCCGTGATATCGACTTGGACAACATCAGGGGTACCGATGAGTTCAAAGCCCTTATCGATGAGTTCAACCATGTTGACGATGACGGCGACACGGCTTTCGGCATGCGTGATAACCAAGCCGAGGGTGAAGAGACAATCGGCGAAGTGCCGTTCACCAAGGAGGACGGTGTTTGCAAGGTGAAATGCCGGGTCAACGATCTGCCGCTTTACTTCATTTTTGACACGGGGGCCAGTGACGTCACCTTGTCGATGGTGGAGGCAACCTTCATGGTGAAGAACGGCTACCTCAGTGACAGTGATATCGTGGGCAGCCAGCGCTATATGGACGCTAATGGCAATGTCAGCGTGGGCACGGTCATCAATCTGAAAGAGGTTGACTTTGGCGGTTTCACGCTCAACAATGTGAAGGCCTCGGTCGTTCTCAACCAGAAGGCGCCTCTGCTCCTGGGGCAGAGTGTATTAGGCAGACTGGGTAAAATCGAGATTGACAACCAGCGCCAGGTGCTTAAAATCTCGCACACCAAATAATCACGCTACATCTCATTAAAACAGAGCAGGCCAACTGTTAACGGTTAGCCTGCTCTGTTTTATAATAGGGTTATCCTAATGGAGAATCTCCACGTGACCAATCGATATGATAGCCGATGGTCGCCAGGTCGGCCTCAAGCAACTTGATGCCTTGGGCCGACTCAGCACCGAGTCCGACTTTGTTGTCATACAATGCATACTGGCTACGATAGTCCGTTGGTGACAGATTGGGCATCACGACATTGGCTCCGGCTAAGATACCGCGCTGCCGTCCGTCTGGAGCCAAGGTTGCCATAGCGGTAGTGCTGGGAATAAGGGCATGGGGAATAGCCAGGCGCAAGATGGCATACAGGCGGGCCGTTACATCAACACGGCCTGCGGGAAAGCGGCCAAAGGGTGTGTCGTGTTGTGGAATAAAAGGCCCTATGCCAATCATGTGTGGACCAAACTCAATGAGGTATTGAATGTCCTCAACCAGGTTTTCCAAACTCTGGAAAGGTGCTCCAACCATGATGCCGGCACCTACCTGATAGCCCAAATCCTTGAGCCATTCAAGACATTGCAAGCGATGGGCAATCGTCATGCCATTGGGGTGCAACAGGCTGTAAAGACGAGGGTTATGGGTCTCGTGGCGCAACAGGTAACGGTCAGCGCCGGCATCACGCCACAGGGCATAGGTCTCCCGTGGATGCTCGCCCAGCGACAATGTGATGGCGCACTCGGGCCAACGCTGCTTGATGTCGGCAATCAGATCGGCAATCCACTGTGAGCGTTCCTCTCCCCATTCACCACCTTGCAGCACAAAGGTGCGGAAACCGATATAGTAGCCTTGTTCACAACAGGCAAGCACCTGTTCGCGGGTGAGTGTATAACGGGCCACATGGCCGTTGCTGCGGCGTATGCCGCAATACAGGCAGTCGTTGCGGCACACGTTGGACAACTCAACAAGGCCGCGCAAAAAAATCCGTTTGCCGAACTGTTGCTGGGTCACTTCGCGTGCCCGGCTCATCAGGTAATCCACATCTTGCGGGTCACGCATGGTGAGCAATGCCCTGTATTGACGGGGCATCAACCGGTGTCGGTCATGCAAGGTGTCGATGAGGCTTTTCATTTTCACTTGTCCAGATTGCCGATGACCTTGATTAACTGTTCACCGAGCCCAATGGTGTAACCCTGGGAGCAGAACATCACGCGGTTGAACGTGTCAGCAAGAATGAAGATGGGCAATTGGGTCTCGCTCTGCAACTTCATTTCTTCGGCAATCTGGCGGCGGATGCTGCCGTCGGTGTCGATACCGTAAACGATATTCTTGGGCAGTGTGCCGTAATTCTCCTGGCGGTACTTCCGGGCCTCGGCCTCATTTTCAAACAGCAGTACCATCGGCCGTCCCCACTTGTCGATTGATGCGCTCATCGCGGCGATGTCACGCATGGCATGGTTAGTCGGTTCCTGACCCACACCCAGCACGCCGACGATAAAGTAGCCGCGGCCTGTCTGTGACAGGATGCTCACGACATCACCCTTGACAGGCGACATTTTGTCATCCAGCAACTGGAACTTGGATTCAGAATTGAAATTGCCGATGACGGCCACGATGTCTTCGCTCTGGCGCATAGTCAGGTTGATAGTCGTCGTTTCTTCAGGCATTATGGTGAAAATGCTGTTGGCTACCAGCACCTTGCCACTGGCGGCGCGGGTGCCGCTGGTCAACATATAGGTGCCGGCATCGAGTGTGGCGCCGTCCTTGAACGTATTGCTCCAGGACGAGCCTTGCTCAAGACCAGAGTCACCCTCGTCATAGTTCAGCAACTGTGTAGTGCCGTCATCCAGGATGCGTGACAACGTGAAGTGGTGGTAATACTTCGGGTCGTCAAGGGTTGGGGTAGGGGTGTAGAGCAACTTCAGGGTGCCCGTTTGGGCATTCTGCTGCTCAACGGCCTCGAAATTCACATCTTGCCAATCACCTCCATTGCGGTACTGCACCTTGCCGGTGACAGGGTCCATGCGGGATTCGATATCGAGCGAACGGGCCAAATCGACAAAGAAGATGTCACGGCCTCGTCCATCGGCAACGCGGGAGCGCCACACGCCCATCGGCGTTTGAGCGATGTGCAGCGCATTCTCCTCGGGACGGATTTCGATATTGTCGCGCACCCATGACACGAGACGTGCAGGGTCGTTGCGCATCTGTTGGGCCGTGGCCGCATCAAAGGCATCCTGCAACTCGCACTTGAACGGTGACGTGATCATCTCATATTCCACGCGTTGGGCCAACTGATTGCTGCGGGCATTGAAGGCATCTTCCAGGATGGCCATCGACACATCGCGCATGTCCTTGTCGTTCAGTCCACCGAGGACACCAAGCACTCGGTCCGTATTGTCGGCGTGTTTGGTGACAAACCCAAAAATGGTGCGCCAATTGCCTCTAGACTTAACAAGGAAATCAGCAGCGGCGGGACAGAGTTGTTGTGCTTTCTCGGCATCTACAAAGGTGGCCTCGTATGCCTTGCGAATGGAATCTTCTTGGGCAAAACGGGCCTTGTTGGCAGCAGCCATCTCGGGGCTGACCTTGGGCATCACTGCCTTCTCAACAGGGGGCATAATGTCGAATGTTTCATAGGTGGGGCTGCTATGGAGCATATTGCTGTGAGTGAGTGTGATATCCACCTTGCTGTCCTTACCGAAGGTCACCTTACGATAGCCATACCATCCGTCCTTGCTGGCCCACACGAGCATATCGCCCATGCCGGCAGTGAGCGACGCTTCTCCGTTGTTGTCGGTATACTTGGTGGCAGCAGGATAAAACTCGCCGTAATTGTAGATGCGGAATTCCACCTTGGCGCCCTTGACGGGGTTGCCCTTCTTGTCGAGCACCTGCACCCGGGTGGAGGCGGTAGCGGCATAGTTGCCGATGAGGTTGATCTCGGTGAAATTGCGGGTACGCGACATCACTTCCTCGGGTCCGTTGTAGTCACCGAAGGCGCGCGTGTGCATCAGCAGCGCACGTGACGCGGGAGCATTGAACCAGCCCAAGTCGAGCACGGCCTCGGGTTCGCAGGCACCCATAAAATGCCATTTGCCGTTGGCCCAGGCCTCTACCCAGGCGTGGTTATCGTCGGTATGGGCCCAACGGGGCGTATAGACCTGGCGGGCGGGAATGCCGATGGAACGCAGGGCCGCTACCGTGAATGTGGACTCCTCGCCACAGCGGCCGATGGCGGTGTTCATGCAGGCAAGCGGCGACAGGGTGCGGGCATCGCTGGGCTGATAGGTGACATGCTCGTGGCACCAATGGTTGACTTCGAGGATGGCTTCCTCCATGCTCATGCCTGCCACACGCTCTTTCAATTCCTTGAAAAACACTGGCCGCGACATGTCCAGCGCCTCGTTGTTGACACGCAATGGCAGCACGAAGTGGTTGAACAGAAGGTCGGGAACGGTTTTGCCCCAGGGCATCTGCTCGCGGGCCTCAAAGGTGGCACGCACGTTCTCCAGATGGAACTCGACCGTGTAGTCGGTCACATCGGCCAGCGGCATGTAGGCATACAGGAATCGCAGTGCTTCCTTCTCTTGCTCATTGGCTTGGAGTCCTGTCAAGTCAGGATTCCTCAATTCTTCGACAGTCGCTGCTTGGCACAAGCCATTGATGGCCATCACCAGGGACAATATCAGTAAAACCTTTTTCATCGGAATTTCACGTACAATAAAATTTTGACAAAAATATGAAAAAATGGTCTTGCCGCCAAGTGAACTGAGCAAAAGATATGCTCCCGTGGCACTAATTGCTGCAGCGACGCAACGAATTAACGAGTCCATCACGCTTTTTCGCAAAAAAATCACTATCTTTGCACTCCAGAATAAAAACCGAACAACATACTTTAATGAAGACAATACGCAACTTCTGCATCGTGGCGCACATCGACCACGGCAAGAGTACGCTGGCCGACCGGTTGCTCGAGTACACCAACACGGTTGCCGGCAAGGATATGCAGGCCCAGGTTCTTGACGACATGGACCTGGAGCGCGAACGCGGCATCACCATCAAGAGCCACGCAATCCAGATGGACTATATGAAGGACGGCGAGAAATACACGCTCAACCTGATTGACACCCCGGGACACGTGGACTTCTCCTACGAAGTGTCTCGTTCGATAGCAGCCTGTGAGGGCGCGCTGCTGGTGGTCGACGCCACCCAGGGCGTGCAGGCACAGACCATATCCAACCTGTATATGGCGATTGACAACGGCTTGGAAATCATTCCCGTTATCAACAAGATTGACATGGACAGCGCACACCCCGACGAGGTAGAGGACGAGATTGTGGAGTTGCTGGGTTGCGACCCCGGCGACATCATCCGCTGCAGCGCCCGCACGGGAGAAGGTGTGCCCGCTATCCTTGATGCAATCGTGGACCGCATTCCTGCTCCCGAGGGTGACCCGGATGCACCGCTGCAGGCCTTGATTTTTGACTCGGTGTTCAATTCGTTCCGTGGCATTATTGTCTATTTCAAGATCTTGAACGGCTCGATTGCAAAAGGTGGCTTTGTGAAATTCGTCAATACCGAGAAGGAGTATAATGTCGACGAATTGGGCGTGCTCAAGTTGCGCCAGCAGCCTTGTGACCGCCTCTCAACAGGCAATGTGGGCTACATCATCTCGGGCATCAAGAATTCGACCGAGGTGAGGGTAGGCGACACCATCACCCACGTGCAGCGGCCGTGCGAAAAGGCCATCGAGGGATTCCAGGAGGTGAAACCGATGGTGTTTGCCGGCGTCTATCCCATCGACCCCGAAGATTTCGAGAACCTGCGTGCCTCGCTCGAGAAACTACAACTCAACGATGCTGCACTGACCTTTACCCCCGAGTCGTCGGTGGCTCTGGGCTTCGGTTTCCGCTGCGGCTTCCTGGGCCTGCTCCACATGGAGATTGTGCAGGAGCGCCTGAGCCGCGAGTTCAACATGGAGGTCATCACCACTGTGCCCAACGTTTCCTATAAGGTATATGACAAGAAAGGCGCGATGACCGAGGTTCACAATCCCGCCGGTCTGCCCGATATCGCCATCATCGAGCACATCGAGGAACCCTATATCCGCGCATCTATCATTACCCAGAGCGAGTATATGGGTCCCATCATCACCCTGTGCCTGTCAAAGCGCGGTGAACTTGCCAAGCAGGAGTATATCTCGGGCAACAGGTTGGAACTGACCTTTGACATCCCCCTGGGCGAGATCGTGATTGATTTTTACGACAAACTCAAGAGCATCAGCAAGGGTTATGCCTCATTTGACTACTACATCAACGGCTATCGCGAGTCCAAACTGATCAAGTTGGACATCCTATTGAACGGCCAACCCGTGGACGCGCTGAGCACGTTGACTCATGTTGACAACGCAGTGTCGCTTGGACGACGCATGTGCGAGAAACTCAAGGAACTGATTCCGCGCCAGCAGTACGATATTGCCATCCAGGCGGCCATTGGTGCCAAAATTGTGGCCCGCGAGACCGTCAAGCAAGTACGTAAAGATGTGACTGCCAAATGCTATGGCGGTGACGTGAGCCGTAAGCGCAAACTGCTCGAGAAACAGAAGGCCGGTAAGAAGCGCATGAAACAGATCGGTACCGTTCAGGTTCCGCAGAAAGCCTTCCTCGCGGTGCTCAAACTCGACTAACCTGCCGGCCGTGGACGGCGACTTACAACATATCGACCTTGACAATCCTGAGTTTCAGGATGCGTGGAGCGTTATCCGCAAGACCAGCCGCTCCGTCTTCTTGACAGGAAAAGCGGGAACCGGCAAAAGCACGTTCCTCAAGTACATTTGTGCCAATACCAAGAAGAAATATGTGGTACTGGCTCCCACAGGCATCGCTGCGGTCAACGTGGGCGGGCAGACGTTGCACTCGTTCTTCAAGATTCCTTTCAAGCCGCTGCTCCCTGACGACCCAGACATTTCAAGCACTACGCGGCTGCGCAAGATGCTGCGTTACACCAAGGAGAAAATCAAACTCATACGCGAACTGGACCTCATCATCATCGACGAGATTTCGATGGTTAGGGCCGACATCATCGACTTTGTGGACCGCGTACTGAGGGTTTTCTCGGGCAATATGCGCGAGCCCTTTGGAGGCAAGCAGTTGCTGCTTGTGGGAGACATCTTCCAGTTGGAGCCTGTCGTGACGCATGACATGCGCGATATTCTCAGGCGCTATTACAAGAATTTCTTTTTCTTCAACGCGAGGGCCTTCAGCATGATTAACCTGGTAGCGGTAGAACTGCGCAAGATATATCGCCAGAGCGACAACGACTTCATCTCGTTGCTGGACCGCGTGCGCATCAACCGAGCCAACAGCAGTGACATTGCCCACCTGAACAAGCGCTACAACCCTAATTATCAGGAAATCAGCGACGATTTCGCAATCACCTTGGCCACAAGACGCGACACCGTTGATGCCATCAATGACGAGCATATGCTGGCCTTGAAAACACCGGAATACATCTTTTACGGCAAAATCGACGGCGATTTCCCCGAGAACAGCCTGCCCACAGCCGAACGGCTCGTGCTGAAAGTGGGAGCACAAGTCATCTTTATCCGCAACGATAAAGAGCAACGCTGGTTCAACGGCTCAATCGGAAAGGTGACCCTGTTGCGTGACGATCAGGTTTACGTGACACTTGAGAACGGGGAGGAACTTGAAGTCTTGCCCGAGGTTTGGGAGAACATGCAGTATACCTATAATGAAAAGGAAAAGAAAGTCGAGGAAAAAGTGCTCGGCACCTTCATGCAGATTCCCATCAAACCGGCGTGGGCACTCACCGTCCATAAGAGCCAAGGCCTGACTTTCAACCATGTAGTGATTGATTTTGTGGGAGGAGCCTTTACCGGTGGGCAGACCTATGTGGCACTGTCGCGATGCACGTCTATCGAAGGTATCACATTGCTTAAACCCTTGAACGAGAGGGACATCATCGTTCATCCTGCTGTGGTGGAATTCAGCCGGCAGTTCAATAACAAGCAGATTCTCAACGAAGCGATGGAGCAGGAGCGCGCCAACCAACTATACAGGCGTGCTGCACATGCGTTCGACCTCAAGGACTTCGAGGAGTGCGTCAACTGCTTCACCGACGCGATGAAGATTAAAGACAATATTCAGAATCCTGCCATCAAGCGTCTGATAACCAGAAAATTGAACGTCTTCAAAACTCAAGCAAGACAAATTGAGCGGTTGCAGCAAGTGATTGAGAGTCAGAAGAAAATGCTTCGGGAACTCGCGCTGGAGTATGCTTCGATGGGAGACCAGGCACTGGACATCGACCAGAGTGGGGTAGTGGGTGAAAGTAATACACCTTATGGCAAGCGCTTAGATGATATCGCAATTCGTTCAGCGTTAGCCAATTACAACAAAGCCCTACGCATTATGCCTGACTGCATAGAAGCCATGATCGGCAAAGCACGGCTGTTGATGACACTCGACCAACTCGATGGAGCAGAGCAGGAACTGAACAACGCACTAGCGATAGAGAAGAATAACTATCTGGCACTTTTCACCATGGCCGAATTGATGGAGATGTTCAAAGATGTGCCCGAGGCTATCAAGGCTTATAAGAAGGCTGCCAAAGCCGACAAAAAACGCCCGGAGCCTCACGAACGGCTGGAAACCATCTACGAGAAGATTGGCTTTGACGACCTGGCCGAAGAAGAACACGAAATTGCAGAGCGACTGCGCAAGGCACTCTACAAATCAAAAACTACAAGAAAGAAAAAATGAGATTCTCATGCTCATGATGAACAGAAAACTCATTCAGCGATTGTAGAATTTATCTCATTTACCTCTTTTTTCCACTCTTGATTGATGGGGGATATCCCATATTATATCCACAGTAAATTTGTGATATTCTATTTTACATAATATCAATATTTATCAAAATAGCCAAGAAAAGCCCCGATAATATATAATAATGTCATCAGCCTTCTAACGGATGATAATATAATCAAAAAATTACAGTTGTTTTAAGACGATTTTGCCACTGCTCCATCGACCTATTTCAAAAACGTTTCAGAATATTCAATTCTCATCGAGTTAACTGAGTCAAAAAATTCTGCAATCCGCCTTAGACACGCCGTCGAGACACGATTCACAATACGTCACAGAATAATCCAAAGAAAAACTCCCATCCTTGAATTCTATTCTACACATGAGGTCAGTCGATCTCACTCTGCATGCTATGGTCCTGTAGTCCCACATTATTTAATTTCAACACAAATTTATTTGCTATTCTTCTATTAATTATTGGATTACAATTATCATTATCAAGTAAATATTTAAATTGATTATCTGTCATGGAAAGCCTCACTGTGATGTTTTAAGAAAACCCCTATAATTATGTAAAATTAATAGTACTTATATTTCGATTTTCATTTGTTAATTGCTATTATTCAGTATTTTAAATTATTTATATTAAATTGTATCTTTAAATAAATTTTATAAGTCAAAACGAATCTGTAAGCATCTTTACATCGGCAAACACCCACTGACCTCATATCATAGTACAAATTTAATATGTATTTGTAATATATCAAACTGATAATCAATTTATTATATAATTTCTTATAAAGCAATGGTTTAATTATACTTCTTTGGCATATTCTTCGTTTCATCGGATTGATTTTTCCATGGTTTTGTTGATAACTTTTATCAGTAGCATGATTTGATTGTGGTGATTTTGTTGTAATTTTGTTGATATTAAACATCAAATATTCAAAGGTATATGTTAAAGACCCTCCTCAAACAAGTCAAACAATACAAAACGGCGTCACTGCTGACACCCGTTTTTATTATGCTGGAGGTGGTGCTTGACGTGCTGATACCCTACGTGACAGCCATGCTCATCGACCAGGGTATCGAAAAAGGGTACATGCCCAGCGTCTATAAGTATGGTATCATCATGCTCGTGATGGCTTTCCTGAGCATGTTTGCTGCGATTCTCGCTGGAAAATATGCTTCTTTCGCCTCGTCCGGTTTTGCCTGCAACCTGCGAGATGCGATGTACAAGAACATCCAGCGGTTTGCCTTCAGCGACATTGACAAATACAGCACCTCGGGACTGGTGACACGCATGACAACAGACGTGACTAATCTGCAGAACGCCTATCAGCAGATCATCCGCACCTCGGTACGCGCCCCGTTCAACCTGATTTCCAGCATCGTGATGTGTTTCATCATCAGTCCACATCTGAGCGTGATTTTCATTATCGCCAGCATCGTGCTCGGCATCATCATTGCCGTGATCATCAGCAAGGTGTCCAAGATGTTTGCCCTGGTGTTCAAACAATATGACGTGCTCAACAGTGTGGTTCAGGAGAATGTCACGGGAATTCGCGTTGTCAAGGCGTTTGTGCGCGAGGATTACGAGAAGAGCAAGTTCTGGAAGGCTGCCAAGCGACTTTACGATCTCAACGTCAAGGCCGAGAGTCTGATGGCCCTCAACGGCCCCGTAATGAACATGGTGGTCTATGGCTGCATCATCGCCATCTCGTGGTTCGGTGCACAATTTGTCGTTGCCGGCAATCTCACCACTGGCCAGTTGACCTCCCTGTTCACCTATGTGATGACCATCCTATCGTCGCTGATGATGCTCAGCATGATTTTTGTCACCATCACACAGAGTCTTGCCAGTGGACAGCGCGTGGCCCAGGTCATCGACGAAATCCCTGACATCGTGAACCCCGAAGATGCCGACACTGAGGTACCCGACGGACGCATCGACTTTAACAAGGTCTACTTCGCCTACAAGGGAGGTAGCGGCGAGTATGCCCTCAGCAACATCGACCTCCACATCAACAGCGGCGAGTCCATCGGCATGATTGGCGGCACCGGTAGCGGCAAGTCCTCGTTGATCAATCTGTTGAGCCGGTTATATGACACGTCCAAAGGCAGCGTCATGATTGGCGGCAAAGACGTCACGACTTATGACTTGAAGACCCTGCGCGACAATGTATCTGTAGTGCTACAGAAAAACGTACTGTTCACGGGCACCATCCTCGACAACCTGCGCTGGGGCGACGAGAATGCCACCCTCGAGCAGTGCCGCGAAGCCTGCCGCGTGGCCTGTGCCGACGAGTTTATCACCGAGATGCCCGACGGCTATGACACGCGCATTGAGCAAGGCGGCACCAACGTGTCGGGAGGTCAGAAACAGCGCCTGTGCATAGCGCGAGCCCTGCTCAAGAATCCCAAGGTCATGGTGCTGGACGACAGCACCAGCGCCTGTGACAACGCCACCGACGCTCAGATTCGCGCCGCCCTGCGCGACCACCGGCCCGACATGACAAAAATCATCATCGCCCAACGCATCAGCAGCATCAAGGACTGCGACCGCATACTCGTGCTCGACAACGGCAAGATAGCCGGATTTGACAGCCATGACAATCTGCTGAAATCCTGCGCTATCTATAAGGAGATTTGCGCCATTCAGGAGGAGAGCGGAGGAGACTTTGACAAACCCCATTTCAACAGAAAGGAGGCCCAACCATGAGAATGCCCGGAGGACCCCACAACCGCAATGTCGTAGTAGACACCAGCGGCGTGAACAAGCGCAGCACCCTGTTGAGGCTGTTCACCTTTGTAATGAAGAATTACAAGTTCTCGTTTGTAGGTGTGGCGGCATGCATCATCGTGACAGCGTGCACTACCCTAGCCTCTACCCTATTCACCCGCACCCTCATCGACGACTACATCAAGCCGCTGATGGGCCAGTTGCACCCCGACTACGGACCGTTGGCCCAGACGCTCATCAAACTGGGCATCGTGCTGGTTTTCGGCGCCCTGTGCTCCTATCTGCATAGCCGCCTGATGATCAACGTCAGTCAAGGAACGATGCTCAAGTTGCGCACGGGCACGTTCAACCACATGGAATCCTTGCCCATCAAGTATTTCGACACCCATGCCCACGGCAACGTGATGTCTATCTACACCAACGACGTCGACACGCTGCGGCAGATGATCAGCAACAGCCTGCCCCAGGCTTTCAACTCCCTTATCACGCTGACCATCACCTTTGCCAGCATGATTGTCATGAGTGTGCCGATGACCATCTTGTCGATTGTCATGGCGCTCATCATGGCCTGGTCCACCGCCTATCTGGGCAAGCGCTCCCGCAAGCATTTCCGCGTTCAGCAGCAGAAACTTGCCGAGGTGAACGGCTTTATCGAGGAGATGATGACCGGCCAAAAGGTCGTTAAGGTATTCTGCCACGAGGACAAAGCCATCGAACAGTTCGAGGTCATCAACGAGGAGTTGCGCAGCAACACCTACGATGCCAACCGCATCAGCAACATCGTGATGCCTGTCAACGGCAACCTGGGACACTTGAGTTACGTGCTCATGGGTGTGCTCGGCGCCGCTCTGATTCTTAACGGACACAGCGGGATGACGCTGGGTACGCTGGTGGCCTTCCTGACGTTGAACAAGAGTTTTGCCCGTCCCATTGCCAGCATCAGCCAGCAGATCAACAGCGTGCTCAACGCCTCGGTAGGCGCCGACCGCATCTTTAAGATCAATGATGAGAAGCCCGAGACCGACTACGGCAAAATCACGCTCGTCAATGCCGGGCACGGTGGCGACGGCAAACTCTACCCCACCAATCGCCGCACAGGTGTATGGGCCTGGAAGATTCCGCAGACCGACGGCAGTTATGTCTACCGCAAGGTGAACGGCGGTGTCAAACTGAACCAGGTAGACTTTGGATATAATGAGGAGAAACAGGTACTCTTTGACATCGACATTGATGCGATGCCCGACATGAAGATTGCTTTCGTCGGCGGGACGGGTGCAGGCAAGACTACCATCACCAACCTCATCAACCGCTTCTATGATATCCAGGACGGCAAGATCACCTATGACGGCATCAGCATCAACGAGATCGGCAAGCGTGACCTGCGCCACAGCCTTGGCATGGTGCTGCAAGAGACCCATCTGTTCACGGGAACGGTGATGGACAACATTCGATATGGGCGTCTGGATGCTACTGACCAGGACTGCATCGAGGCCGCCAAACTGGTCAATGCCGACGGCTTCATCCGCCGTCTGAGCAATGGCTACCAGACAGTCCTCAATGCTGATGGCGGCAACCTGAGCCAAGGTGAGCGCCAATTGTTGGCCATCGCCCGCGCTGCCGTTGCCGATCCGCCAGTGCTCATCCTCGACGAGGCAACCAGCAGCATCGACACGCGCACCGAGAAACTCGTGCAACGCGGTATGGACTCGCTGATGCAGGGCAGGACGACATTTGTCATTGCCCACCGACTGTCAACAGTGCGCAACAGTGACTGCATCATCGTTCTCGAAAAGGGACGCATTATCGAGCGGGGCAACCACGACGAATTGCTCGCCCTGCACGGCAAGTATTATCAACTCTACACCGGCGGCGAGATTGCATAGGCAATGACATATAGGCACTTAGCCCTATATAATTTCAATGCTAATTACGCTAATTGTACGGAATTGAATTCACACAATCCGTATGATTAGCGTAATTAGCATCATACACCGCAGATCCTTGGCGGCTTAACTTGAAGGATTACTCTGCCGGATAGACCAGGTTTTCTTCCTTGATGTCCTGGAGAACCTCAATGTAGAATTTACGTGACTCCCACTTGGCCATGGGCAGGTTATTGAGCGTATAGTTGCCGCAGTCATGGGCATTGGCTCCGGGAATCTCGCCGTCAAAGTCGGCCATCCACTTGAACATTTCCTGCATCAGCGGCACGATGTCACGGCTCTCAAGGTCACCCTTGAGCAGCAGGTAGTTACCTGTGCAGCAACCCATTGGGCCCCAATAAACCACCTTGTCACCCCACTGCTGATGGTTGCGCAGATAGGTGGCTGCCAGGTGCTCGATGGTGTGCAGGGCGCTCTGGCTTACCGCCGGCTCGCGGTTGGGCAGTTTCATGCGGATGTCGAATGTGGTCACCACGTCACCACCCTGCATGTAATCCTTGCGCGACACGTAGATGCCCCGCAACAACCTTGTGTGGTCAATCTTGAAACTCGCGATCTTTTCCATATCTTTTCAACAACTGATTAATCTGAATTATCTGGTTAAAAAATGATGCTAAAGCCTTTTAATCATATCCTCGAGCAAGGCGAACGACTCACGGGGAGCGTCATTCCAGAAGTCAAGGTATTGCTTGGTGTTGTCGTGGCTGGCTCCCGGCGAGTCACTGATGACACGCAGGGCAAGAAACGGAACTTTGCTCAGATGGCAAACCTGGGCGATGGCACCAGACTCCATATCCACAGCCAGGGCTTCGGGGAAGTTGCCCTTGATGCGGTTCACGGCGTCGATCGTGTCGATAAATTGGTCTCCGGAGCAGATCAGTCCCTTGTGGATATCGTCCCGCTCGGGCACAAGGTCAAGCAGGCGTTTGGCCCCCTCGAAATATAAGGGCAATCCCTGGACCTGTCCAGGTTCACTCTCGGGGCCACACCACACGTCATGGTATACAACACGTGCGCCTGCCACCACGTCCATCACCTTGACCGACGTGTCGGCACCGCCAGCGACACCGCTGTTGATGACAAAATTAGGCGTGAAATTGTTGACCAACATGAGTGTACCCATGGCGGCATTGACCTTGCCGATGCCACACTGCATGACCATAACGTCATGCTTGCCCATCTTACCCCGGTGGAACTCAAAACCGCTCATGCGGCTTTCCTCGCTATCTTGCAACAGGGGCAGGAGCAGATCCAACTCCTTGCGCATGGCTACGATAATTCCAATCTTCATTGCTGTAGTTTTAATTATATGTTTTTTGCCGCTACAAAATTAGTATTTTTTCTTCATTTTAACTATTTTTGCCGCATGAAAGAGTTAATCGACATCCTGCATAACGAAGGACTTACCCTGGTCATTAAAAGCG
This sequence comes from uncultured Prevotellaceae bacterium, assembly GCA_900320245.1. GTDB lineage: Bacteria > Bacteroidota > Bacteroidia > Bacteroidales > Muribaculaceae > Sodaliphilus. The sequence goes on along the minus strand of ONRP01000019.1, from coordinate 403 downwards.
CAGACGGGAATCTACACCGTTTCACCCAGCGCGGCGTGAAAGACCTGCTGGCACTGGTTACCGAACAGCCACAGGTGCTGCAAGGTGCCCTCGTCGCCGACAAGGCCGTGGGCAAGGCGGCAGCAGCCTGTATGGCAGTGGGTGGTGTAAGCCGGGTTTATACCGACGTCATGAGCGAGCCCGCTTTGGCACTGTTGCAAAGGTATGGTATCGAAGTCCAGCACAGCCAACTCGTTGACCACATCATCAACCGTGCAGGTGACGGCTGGTGTCCCATGGAACGATTGAGCCATGACGAGGATGACCCAGTGGTTATTATTCAGAAAATCAAGGCATTTTTCAGTAGCCATTAAAAATGAGCACTGGAACCCTCCTGAGGTTCCAGTGTCACTTCATTAAACAT
>ONRP01000007.1 GCA_900320245.1 uncultured Prevotellaceae bacterium | reverse complement strand
ACGTAGCCGGTCAGGAGATGCAGGAGGCTAACGGTCTGACGATCGTTGTTACCACCTACACCGACGGCACCACCAGCACCGTTAAGGTGATGAAGTAAGGCAGTTAACAGTTAAGAGTTAAGAGTTAACAGTTAATAGATAATAGTTAACAGTTACTGTTAGCAGACAATAGAACGGGCGGCCCGCAATTGGGTCGCCCGTTTTTTGTGCCTCAGTATGAATTCTTATGGCCAGGAGCCTTTCAGCAGGTAATTGATGAGTATCGTCACGTCGTTGATGTCGACGCCGCCTTCGAGGTTGCAGTTCGCCGCCTCGAGGTCAACACCATCGGTTGCGCCGGTCAGCAAGATGTTGATGAGCGCGGTCACGTCGTTGATGTCAACGGAGCCGTCGATGTTCACGTCGCCCCGCATGCTGGCATTGGGGTCAAAGCCCAGTTGCTCGTCCATCCAGGCAATACGGTCGGTGAGCCACTGCTTGAGCCACGCCACCTCGTCGGCAAAGCCCGTTGCCACATAGTAGTTGGGCCAAACGTACTGTCCCCAGCGAGGCCAAGCCTGGTAGTTGCGGCGCACGGCACCACGGCTGTTGAGGACCGTGGCCAGCGAGTCGATGGTGGCCATGATGCGGTCTTCGCGCAGGTTGTTGCGGCGGTACTGGGCCCAGCGGGCCTTCAGCGCTGCGGTGTAGGAGGGATCGGTGTTCAACTTGTACCACCAGAACGGTATCAACTGCGGGTCACCGGCAGCATTCATCACGTTGTTGTTCTTGTACATCCACGTGTCGTTGCGCCAGCCATCGTAGTAGTCGGCGTTGCCGTAGGCCAGGTTCATGTCCCAAACGACCATCTTGAAGCGCGCATCCTCGCTGTCGCGGCGCTTGAAGAACTTGCCGCTCAAGCGGTAAGCGTCCACGTTATGACCCAGTTCCATGGCTATCTGGTAGTCGACGAAGTTGTCCACATCGATGTACTCGCTATAGGTCGACGAACCCGTGGGCCTGTAATTCCACAAGGCGGTCTCCATCTGGTCGATGCGGCCCTTGATATAGGTAATCTGTTCCGAGGTCATGTCTTCGTAGTCGGGCGACTTGTACTGGAAGTGGATGTACTGGTTATTGTAGGGCGAGCCCGTACTGCTCAGCGGGTGATATTTGGACGTGTGGGTCACCTCGCCCTCGGTACGGTTCACCTCCATGATGTAGCCTCCTGTGAGTTCGTCACCCTCGGTGCCCGGGTTGGGCAGATTCAGGCGATGCTTGCCGTCGGACACCACCTCGGTCAGTACGAACACACCATAGTAGATGCCGTCGAGAAAGAGTTCGCAGTAGCGACCCTGGGGCGTGTACTCCATCCACGGCCTGGAAACCTCAAAGGCCAGCAGGTCGCGCATCATGCTCTTGTCGGCATAGGGGGCGAGCAGGGCCCAGTTGTTGTCCTTGCCCATGCCCAGAATATTGACTTTCTTCTTGACGCCGCCCTCCTCCAGAGGCTTGTCCAGGGGACGGAACGAATACGGCTTCTTGTCGCTCATGCTGAACGACGAACTGCCACGGTAGCGCAGGGCCACATAACCCTCGTAGTCGATGTTCTGTCCTGGATGTGCCACCGTGTCGCCATAGTTGATTTGACCATCGCCGTTATGGATGATTTTCATGCGGGCGGTGATGCGTTCATAGCGGTCGATGTACTGGCCGTCTACTTCGAGCCACACGATGGGCAAGTTGGTCGATGTGAGTTGTACCGACTGGTCATCGGGCGGGTAATTCCACCATACCCATGCGCGGGCGGTTCCCGTCAAGGCCATTAGGGTCAAAGCAAGCAAAAATAATCGTTTCATCGTTTTCAGTCTTTAGATATTGATTGTGATTCTTGATGTGTTACTGTGTTGCGTGGATGATGGGCGAGAATCTCGTCACGCAGACGCGAACGGTCGATGTGGACATAAATCTCGGTAGTGGTGATGCTCTCGTGGCCGAGCATCTGCTGGATGGCGCGCAGGTTGGCGCCGCCCTCGAGCAAGTGGGTGGCGAAACTGTGGCGCAGGGTGTGGGGGCTGATGACCTTGCGCACGCCTGCCAGTTCGCACAGTTGCTTGATGATGTGGAAAATCATCTGGCGCGTGAGCATGGCGCCGCGGCGGTTCAGGAACAGGATATCCTCGCTGCCCCGCTGGGCGACCTGATGGGAACGGGTCTGCTCGAGGTAGAGCGCAATCTGCTCGATGGCGACCGGTGAGATGGGCACCAGACGCTGTTTGTTGCCCTTGCCCAGGACAACGACATAGCGCTCCTCGAGGAAGAGTTGCGACAGGCGCAGGCTCACCAGTTCGCTCACGCGCAGGCCGCAACCATAGAGCGTCTCGATGATGGCACGGTTGCGCTGGCCCTCGGGCTTGGACATGTCGATGGCGGCAATCATGCTGTCGATTTCGGCAATGGTGAGCACCTCGGGCAGGTGACGTCCGATTTTGGGCGTTGGCAGCAGTTCAGTGGGGTCGCAGTCCATATAGCCCTCAAGACGCAGAAATTTGTAAAACCCCTTGATGCCGCTGATGATGCGCGCCTGGGAACGCGGCTGGATGCCCACGTCCTGCAGCGTGCACACAAAGCGCTCCAGATCATCGGTCGTGGCTTGCTCAACGGCCACACCGGCCCCGGTCAGGTAACGAGTGAGTTTGTCCACGTCGTCGCCATAGGCCTGGGCCGTGTTGCGGCTCATGCCCTTCTCAAGCGTCAGGTAGCCCAGGAAGCGGCGCTTCACATCTACTATGTCGGTGATATCTCGCATTGGCACATCTAGTCAATTTCAACGATTTCCCCGCGGATGGTGTCGGTCAACAGCGGGTCGAAGTTATCATTGGCGATCACTGTGATGTGGGCACCCTCAGGGATAATCTTCAGGCGGCGGTTGTCACCACCGTCCAGCCAGTCCATGCGCATGGACAGGGTATCTCCCTGCCAAGCATAGGCCGCCACAGTCGTAAAGGGCCGCTTAGTGCCCACGAGTTGCTCGCGGCACTCCATGATGTAGATGGGACGCTCGTCGCCCGTGGTGATGCGCCACTGGCCACAGGCGGCAACGGCACGCAAGGGGCCGTGCTTATCGGTCATGGTGAAGACGAGGTCATCGCCCGAGCGGGTGATTCTGAGTAAATGCAGGCCCAATAGATTCTCTTCCTCAAAAAAGCCGAAGTTAATTCCTAACAGTTGATTCTCCAACGGACTGGTTGCCTCGCCCTTGGGCATCTCGATGGCCAGGTTGACGGGAGCGGCTTTCAGGACCTCTTCGTCGAGCATCGGCTCGACAAGGTGGTAGTAGAGCGTGTTGAGTTCGTCACCGTAGTTGGCGGCACGGCCGTTGATGACAACGACAAGGTCCAGCGAGGGCACGACATAGATGAGTTGGCCACCGTAGCCCGCCGCGAAGTAGCATTCGGCCCGCGGGTGCTGGATGGCCTTGGTCTGGTAGCCGTAGCCCAGGTAGTAATCGTCAATATTGTAGCCCGTGAACCACGAGCGGATGGTGTGCCAAAGGGTGCGGAAAAAGCGCACAAAGCGGTCCCACCAGGACAAATCCTCGGTGGACTCCTCACGCGTGCTGATGAGACGCTGCGTCATGTCATGCATCCATTGCTGACTGACCAGTTGCCGACCCTGCCATTGGCCCTGCTGCAGCATCAGTTGGCCGAGTTTGGCCTCGCTCTCGGCCTGGAGGCGCAGGCCCCACCCTGCCGTCTCGACGCTGTCAGGAGCCAATTCCCAATCGGCCTCGGTGATGTGCAGGGGCGTGAAGATGCGCTCCCTCACATATTCCAGCATCGGCCGCCCAGTCACCCTCGTGACAATCATCGCCAGGGCATGGGTGCACATCGAGTCATAGGTGAAGCGCTGCCCCACCCCGCTGAAGTCGCCGGCAAACCATGCGGTGAGCCAGTCGGCCTCGCCCTCGGGGATGGTCAGGTCGGGCTCGCGGCCCGCAGCCATCATCAGCAGGTTGCGCACGGTGAGGCTGTCCAGGGCAGGCGACAGCGTGGCGGGCATCTTGTCGCGCAGGTGCTTGGACACCTTGTCGTCGACCGTGAGCAACCCGTCGTCCACGGCCAGTCCCACGGCCATGGCGGTGACCGTCTTGCTGGCGCTGTAGAGCGTGTGCATTTGCTCGGCCTGGTAGGGGGCGGCATGCCACTCGCCGATGACCTTGCCGTGGCGCAGCATCATCAGGTGATGCACGTCGACCTCGGGCAGGTTGGTCAGGTGATTGACAAACGACTTGACCAACTCGCTGCTCATGCCCTCGTCCTCGGCATGCGAACGCGGCAGGTCACCCACTTGGCCCCATGAGGCCAGGCAAATGCCTAAAAGTACGCTGAAGACCGACAGCCGAATTTTCATCACACGCCCTCTATGATTCAGTTTCTTAATCCAAGGAAATGCACGGTCTCGGGTTTGGAACTCGGGAAATCATCGCAGATGGTCACCTCGTTCTTGTCGAAGTCGAAGGTGAAGGTCGTGCCGCTGATCCAGTTGACATAGTGGACCCGCACCTCAAGCGTGGTGGGCGATGTCCAGGCGTAGGCCGACGCAGCCACAAAGTCATGCTTGAGGTCGCGCATGCGGTTCACCGCGTTGATGGAATAAGGCGGGAAGCCCCTCATCTCGGTGTAGCGCCACTGGCCGTAGCCACTGCTTAAGAGGTCTTTAGTACCGTCAGCATAGGTAATCATCAGCGACCCGTCATGAGAAAGCATCAGATTTCTATAGCCATGCTGATTGGCATCCAACTGCATGACCATGCCGACAATCTGCGTCCCCTTCTGGGTCTGTGGTCTGCCCTTGGGGAGCGGCAGCGATGCAGTGGCGCACAATTGATTGAGGCGCGCCTGGAGTTTCTTTTCGGGCTGCAAGGGCTTGTCACTCTTGATGCCCGGCATCAACTGGTTCCAGATGCAGGCCAGTTCGGGATGGCCGTTGGGAATCATACCCAAGATGACCACCACAAGATCCTCCTGTGGAACGACAACGGTGTATTGGCCGAAGGCACCGTCGGCACGAATGGCACCGGGCCACTTGCATTGCCAAATCTGGTAGCCATAGCCCTGATTGCCGTCGGTGGGCGCGTCGGTCTCCTTCCTGTCCTTATAGTAGATGAGCGGTGAGCAGGCCTCCTCAATGTAGTCGGCACTCACGAGTTGCTGACCGTACCACCTTCCCTTGTTCATGAGCAACTCGCCCAGTTTGGCCATCGTCTCGGCCTGGACACGCAGTCCCCAGCCGCCCGTGTTGATGCCGTCGGGGCTCATTTCCCAATCGACCTGGGTAATGTGCATGGGGCCGAACAGTTTCTGGTTCAGGTAGTCGAGCAGGGTGCGTCCCGTCACGCGCTGCACAATGGCGCTGAGCATGAAGGTGCACATCGAGTCATACTGGAAATGTGAACCCGGTGTTTCATCACACGGCTTGGCCAGCCACACCTTAATCCAGTCGGTGTCTTCCAGGTCACGCATGGTCCAGTCGGGCTTGATGCCGGCAGCCATCATCAGCAGGTCGCGAACGGTCATCGCCGCCAAGTTGTCGCTGACGATGCCGGGCCGCTTGTCGGGAAAGAAAGTCACCACACGGTCGTCGAGGCGCAGCAGGTTCTCGTCGATGGCAATGCCTACCGCCAGCGAGGTGAACGTCTTGCTTGCCGAGTAGAGCGTGTGGGCATCCTCGGCACGGAAGGGTGCGGGATGCAGTTCGGCTACCACATGGCCGTGGCGCAAGACCATCACGTGGTGGATTTCACAATTGGGCAGCGCCATCAGCGAGTCCATCATGTTGATGACCGCCTGGGTGCTCACACCATCGGCGGCAGGGGCGGTGCGGGGCAGGTCGCCCGTCTGTGCCGCCAGCATCAGCGGCAGCAGGGCCAGTAATATCAGCAATTGTCGTTTCATCGGGTTTCGCGTTTATTGATAGTTCTTTAATGCTTGCTCCAGTTCGGTGCGGATAAGCGTTTTCAGTTCCTTGGGTTCCAGCACCTCGATGCTGGCGCCGTGGGACATGATTTCTTCCTTCAGGTCATAGGTGATGCGCATCGTGTAGGAGAACAGCGAGTAATCGTCATGCACCTCCTCCTGCTGTGAACTGTGCAACGGCAGGGCACGGAAGTATTTGGCCTGGGTGGGCTCGACGCGCAGAACGATGCGCTTGGCACTGTTGCGGTTGGTGATGATGCCGAAACAGTCCTTGAAGAACTCTGCCGGGTTGACATCTCCAGGCAAGTCGAAGGTTTCCTGCAAGAGGTTCAGACTGCTCATACGGTCCAGGGCGTAGGTCTTGACCTGCCCATCCTTGACATTGAGGCCGATGACATACCACAACTGCTTGAAAATCTTGACGAAGTAGGGCTCGAGCACGATGCCGTCGGTGGGACGGCTGCGGGTGTAACTCTTGTAGGAGAAACCGATGCGGCGGTTCTGCTTGAGGGCATCGATGACGACGGGCAGGTGCTCACGCGCCGAGGGCACATTCTCGAGCATAATGCGTCCGCTGATGCCCTGGGCACTGCTGAGCATGTCGCTCATCGACACCGAGTCCACAAGCCACGACCGCAGGCGGGCATTGCTCTCGCTTCCCGTGTCGTCGATGTAGTATTCAAACGTGGCCTTGTCGCACTGAATGTTGATGTCGAACATCTCCTCCACTCCGTCACGGTAGTGGAAAAACGTGCGGCGCGCCAACGGCTTGCCCTCACTGATGTCGCTGCGCAGCCACGCCTCGTTCAGGTCCTTGAGGGTGATGCGCCCGTAGCGGTTGATGGTGTCCACCAGCCACACGTAGCGGTTAATCAGGTTGCGAGCCATGGTTGTTCAGTTAGGAGTTAGGAGTTAGGAGTTAGGAGTTAGGGGTTAGGGGTTAGGAGTTAATTACTTTTTGCCCTTGATGAGCAAGGCAAGGCCAATCATGGTCAAGACGGCATTCAGCAGCAGCAACTCAAAGCCAAGGGTGTACTCGAACTGCGTGTAGAGCCCCCACTGGATGCACCAACTGAGAATGGGTGCTGCGATGCAGACAATGGGCACCAGTGCGTCGCGCACGGGCTTCTTGCACATCATACCGAAGGCGAACAGACCCAAGATGGGGCCGTAGGTGTAACTGGCAAGGGTGTAAACCGCGCTGATGGCGTCGCTGTTGCTGATGGCATAGAATATCAGGATGACCAGGCCCATACCTGCAGCCATCGCGATGTGTACCATGCGGCGGGTGCGTCCCAGGGCTTTGTCGTCCTGCTTCTTGTCGGCCTCCAGGATGTCGACGGTGAACGAGGTGGTCAACGAGGTCAGCGCCGAGCCGGCAGCCGAGTAGGCCGCGGCAATCAGGCCGATGATAAAGACCACGCCGAGCAACACTGGCATACCCTCGCTGAAGGCTACCGTACCGAACAACTCGTCGGTCTTCTCGGGCATGGCAATGCCGTTAGCCTTCACGTGCATGGCAAGCAGCGTACCCAGAACCAGGAACAGGGCGATGACGATAACCTGCAGGAAGACACTCACGATGAGGTTCTTGGCCGACTCATTGGCATTTTTGCAGGCCAGGCTGCGCTGCATCAGATCCTGGTCGAGGCCCGTCGTGGCGATGACCATGAAGATGCCGGCGATGAACTGTTTCCAGAAGTAAGTGCCCTCCTTGGGATTGTCAAAGAAGAAGACCCGCGACGTGTCGTCGCCCGCCACGGCCTTGCACAAGCCGCCCAGGTCGTATCCCAGACCCTTGGCGACAAAGTAGATGCTCAGCACCACCGACAGGATGAGGCAGAAACTCTTCAGCGTGTCGGTCCAGATAACGGTCTTCACGCCACCCTGCAACGTATAAAGGAAGATGAGGGCGATAGTGACGATGACGTTGATGACAAAGGGGATGTGCAACGGCGAGAACACGAGCAACTGCAAGGTCACACACACCACATAGAAACGCACCGCGGCACCCAACATCTTGCTGATGAAGAAGAACCACGCGCCGCTCTTGTGGGTGCTGCCGCCGAAGCGCTGCTCCAGGTAGCCGTAAATCGACACCAGGTTGCGCTTATAGAACAACGGGATGAGCACATAGGCGATGACAAAGTAGCCCACGATGAAGCCCAGCGCCATCTGCAGGTAACTGAAGCCTTTGGTGACGACCATGCCGGGGACTGAGATGAAGGTCACACCCGAGATCGGGGCGCCGAGCATGGCGATGGCGACGATGAACCACGGGGCCTGGCGGCCGCCGCTCAGGGCGGTGGCGGTGTCGCTCTTGCGTGAGGCGGCCCACGAGATGATAAACAGAAGAATGAAGTAGCCAACAATCGTGGCAAGTACAATCCAGGGAGTCATTATTTTTTTAGTGAATAGTTAACAGTGAACAGTTAATAGTTTTTCTAGAACTCTAGAGCATCTTGGACATCTAGAGCATCTGGAGCACCTTTCGAGTTATTCGGGATAGAGGAGATAGGGCTTGCGCTGGGCCTTGAACAGGGCGACATCGTCCTGCCATGTCGCCTTGATTTCGTCGGCGCTCTTGCCCTCGGCAATGAGTTGGCGCACCTTGGTGGTACCCATCAGCAGGTCAAAGAAGTTGCTCTTCAGGTAGAACTGGTGGCCGCCCTTGGTGAGGTTGCGGTAAGCGTCGATGAGGTATTCCAGGTTGATGCCCTTGGCGATGACCTCCTCGGCGTTGAGGTTGTGCAGGTCCACGCCGTGGCACAGTTGGTCCATCTGGGGCGGGGTCTTGGCGCCAAAGCGGCTCGTCGGGGTGAATTCAAAGTCATAGCCCGTCATGTCGGGGTGACCGTAGACCTGGAAGGGCCAGTCGGTGCCGCGTCCCAGGCTCACCGTGGTGCCCTCGAAGTAGCACATCGACGGATACAGGTAGATGGCGAGCATATTGGGCAGGTTGGGGCTCGGCGCGATGGGCAACTGGTAGCGCGTCTGGTGGGTATAATTCTCACAGGGAATCACCGTGAGGTCACACTTGCGGCCGTCCTTGAGCCAGCCTTCGCCGTTGGCCATCTTCGCCAATTCGCCAAGCGTCATGCCGTGCACCGTGGGGATGGGCAGGCGTCCCACGCCCGACTTGAGCGTCATGTCCAGGATGGGGCCGTCGACATACATGCCGTTGGGGTTGGGACGGTCCAGCACCATGAACTGCTTGTCATACATCACGGCGGCATCCATCAGGTTAATCATCGTCACGTAGTAGGTGTAGAACCTAAGGCCCACGTCCTGGATATCGCAGACGATGATGTCGATGCCATTCATCACCTCGCGGCTGGGCATCGGCGTCTTGCCGTCATAGAGCGACGCGATGGGGATGCCGGTCTTCTCGTCGACACCGCTCGACACGTGTTCGCCGGCATCGGCCGTGCCACGGAAGCCGTGCTCGGGCGAGAAAATCGTCACCACGTTCACACCATTCTCCAACATCAGGTCGAGCGTGTGCTTGTCGCCCACCATGCCCGTCTGGTTGCTGAACAGCGCCACGCGCTTGCCCTTCAACAACGGCACATATTCACTCGTGCGGGCCGCACCCAGCACCACCTCGCCGCTGGGCACAGCGGTAGCCGCCTGCTGTTCTGTATCGGCCTTATCAGTAGATTGCGAACTGATTTTTGTGTCACAGGCCTTCATTGTCATCGACGAGAGCAAGAGCCAAGCCAACAACAATAGCGAAAATCCTTTTATGTGCTTCATCATTTCTTTCTTTGAGTTGAATTTTGATTTTTATAGCGCAAAATTAGACACTTTGACGAAAAGAATCAACACTTGGAGCAACAATTTTGCCAAAAAGTGGCACACACCCACTACCCGACAGAAACTCTCACGCTAAGCAGCAAAGCCGCTAAGTTTTATTTAAAGACAACTTGTACAACTTAAACAACATAGTGAAACTGTTATAAAAAGTTGTCCCAGTTGTTATAGTTGTCTTTAAAACCCTGGGCGCGGATGCCAATCCAATTAATCCGTATAATCCGCAGGCAAAAAACCAATGGGCGCGGATGCCATAATCATTGTTGTTTTTCTTGTATTTCTTGTTTTCCTTACTCGATGGCGAAGACAGGCTGCGCCTCAACAATGCTCAAGAAAAAAGCCTTTTTCTTGGCATTGTATTCGGGTTGCACTATCTTTGCAAAATAAATGAAGTTGCCCATGAATTCCAAGAAATGGCTTTTGGCCGCATTTGTCATCATTGCATCGGTCTTGTACTTCATGCAGGACCAGTGGTTCACACGCGACATCGACGACTATGGCTTCAGCACCATCATGGAACTGGTGGACCTGCCCGACGGCTCCCGCATCATCATCCATGAGCAGCCGGTGAACAGCCTCGGCGACGCGCTGCGCTCTCAGGTCAACGCCTATCAACAATACAACGGGCGTTTCCTGGTACACACCGTGGTGCAGTGGTTCAGCGGCACCAAGGGCGACACTTTTATCGCTGTGGCCAACACACTGATGTGGGCACTGATGATGGTGTGCTTCGTGCTGCTGTCATTTGGCAAGAAACGGCTCGATGTGGCCAATCTCGTCATTGCCTTTGGCGTCATTTGGCTGCTGATGCCCAATGCGCTCAAGATGTACCTGGGATCCATTTCGGGCACTACCAACTACCTGTGGGCCAGTGCGGGCAATCTGCTGGTGCTGCTCCTGTATGACCGCATCCAGCGCCGAGACACACCTGTGGCATTGGCCTCCGGCATTGTCGCCGCACTGCTCGCCCTGATTGTGGGATCGTTGCAGGAGAGTTTCTCCATCGGCATCGCAGCGGGCCTCCTCGTTCACGCGCTCATCCACCGTGGGCGGGTGCCCCGCATGGCGTGGGCCATTGCCATCTGTTATGCCATTGGTGCGGCATTCTGCATCTTCGCCCCCGCCAGTTTTGTGCGGGCAGGCATCATGGGCCAAGGGCTCCGCTGGTATGCCCTCATCGACCTGATGAAGGTGCCCGTGGTAGCACTCACGTTGCTTGCCTTCATCGTCGCAGCGCTGACACGCCGTAACCTTGTGACACGCATCCTCAAGGACAACATCGTCATCATCACGGCCATCGTCGTGAATCTGCTGTTCGCAATCATCATCGCCTACACCGGCGCATGGCAATTGACCTGCATTTCGTTGCTGAGCGCCATCATGCTGCTGCAACTGTTCAGCCATGCCATCACGCACCGCTGGACAAAGATCGCGCTGGCTTGTGTGTCCGCCTGCTGCACCATCGCCATCTACAGCGTGCAGTACGGCTACCGTCACCGGATGTGGGACCTGGAACAGGCGATGTTCAACGAGGCGCGCACGTCACAGGACGGCATCATCAACATGGGCGAAGCACTCGAGATAGACCGCCCCTACAACGCGTCGCGACTGGCACCGTTGTACAGGCAATACCTCAAGAACCCGTTCGAGGGTCTCATCACCAACGAACAACTCAACGGGCCCAGCCTGTTGTCAAAATTCCTCACCCGTGAGGCCAAAACCGACCTGGTCACCGCATTCCTGCCCGACTCGCCCCAGCACATCGAGGACCTTTTCAAGCAGCAGGCGGCGGCAGGCGGCGACAGTGCCGCAGTCACCTTGGGACGCTTCACCATCACCCGCAGCAGCAAGTCCGGTGAGGTTTCCATGAACGATGCCCAGCCTCGCCAGCAATGGGTGTGGAACGGTAAAACATACCAGTTACGATAGCAATGGGCTGGCGGTATTTCTAACTCCTGACTAAAATGAGGCTGTGGTTGCGCATATTGATGACTTACCTGCTGCTGACGCTCGTCTTCACAGCGGCAGTGACAGCGGCTTTCTCTATACCCACTAGCGCCATCGAGCACAATGTGAGCACATCGGTCGATGAGGTGACTGCCGGCGGCAAGATGTTCACGGCTCATGCCGGACCATGGGAGCCGTGGAAACTGGGCTCCTTCAGCGACTGCGTCATCCTGGGCATCGCCTATATGGCCGACAGTGACCACCCGCTACAGTCGGCCATGAGTGACAAGTTCGTCATGAAAGACTCCTCACCAATCGACGGAGCCAAGCAGATGCTTGAGGGAAAAGACGACAGCCGGTTGCAGACGGTCATCTACAGCCGCTACTGGCATGGCAACCAAGTCATCGTGCGGCCCTTGCTGTGCGTGACCGATGTCCACGGCATCCGCATCATCAACGCGGTGTTGCTGGCCATCTTGCTGATGTTGCTGCTCATCGCGTTATGGCGACAGGTCCACCCCGCCGACGCCCTTATCATCACACTGCCCATCGCCGCCGTGATGATTCCCAGCGTGCCCCTCTGCCTGAACTATGTACCCACCTTCTATATCGCCCTCATCGCCTCACTGCTTATCCTGTGGTGGAGCCGTTCCACCAGACGATGGGAGAACACCGTGTTGCTGTTTTTCGCCATTGGTGCCACCACAGCCTTTATGGACCTGCTCACCACACCCATGGTGGCGATGGCAGTGCCGTTGACGGTGTACATGCTCTACCGCCGACCCCGTCACACCTGGCGCACCGTGATTATCCTGGCGCTGGCATGGCTGGCCGGCTATGGGCTGCTGTGGGCGACTAAATGGGCACTGGCAGCGCTCGTCACGGGTCACGCCGCCTTCCAGGACGCGATGGGTGCCGTGACTCAACGCACCGTGGGACACGGCGAGCAGGACTATATGCGCTGGTGCCTCAAGATAACCCTCGCGGCACTTGCGGCAACGGCAGTCCTGGTCACTGCCGTCACGCTCTTGCTGAAACGCTCCCGCGAGGCATTGCAGCGTTGCAGTTGGATGCTGCTTGTGGCGATGTCGAGTTTCGTTTGGACTCTCGTCCTGCTGGAACACACCTGGCACCACCTGCACTTCACCTGGCGCACCTTTGTCGTGCTGGCCATCGGCGTAGCCCTCTTTTGGCGCCACCTCTACAACTCCCCTCTAAACGCTAAACCCTTAACGCTAAACTAATGAACCGAATCGCAGTAGTCATACCGTGTTACAACGAGGCAGCCACCATCGGTCAAGTGGTGCGCGAGTTTGCCGAGACCCTGCCCGAAGCCGTCATCGTAGTGGGCGACAACAATTCCCACGACGGCACCGCCCAAGCCGCACGCCAGGCAGGAGCCACCGTGGTGAGTGAGCCACGCCAGGGCAAGGGCAACATGCTGCGCACCCTGTTCAGGGCCGTGGATGCCGACTGCTACTTGATGGTTGACGGTGACGCTACCTATCCTGCCGGCATGGCCCGCGCCCTGTGCGACAAAGTACTGAACGACGGGGCCGACATGGTCATCGGCGACCGCCTTTCGTCAACCTACTTCACCGTAAACCAGCGCCGTTTCCACAACTTCGGCAACCGGTTGATGCGCGGCCTCATCAACTGGATGTGCCACAGCAATGTGCAGGACATCCTCACTGGCTATCGTGCCCTGAGCCGCCGCTTCGTGAGGAATTTCCCGCTGCGTTCCCAAGGATTTGAAGTGGAGACCGAAATGACGGTTCATGCGTTGGAGCACAGTTTCAAGGTAGACTCGCTGCCCGTCGATTACCAGGAGCGGCCTGCGGGCAGCCACTCTAAACTGAGCACTTTCGGCGACGGCTACCAGGCCATCAAGACCGCCCTGGCGCTATTTGGCGAGCATCGCCCGCTGCGTTTTTTCAGCATCATCGCGCTGGTGCTGCTGGTCATCGCGCTGGTACTGTTCATCCCGGTATTGATAGAGTATTTCCAGACAGGACTGGTGCCCCGTTTCCCGACCCTTATCGTTAGCGGCTTCATCGCTCTGCTGGCCATGCTGCTGTGGGTGGGAGGGATGATTCTCGAGGTCATCAGCCGCAACCACTGGAAACAGTACGAGTTGACGCTGATGCACGACAACGAGAATTCTGCCCATTAAGGCAATTGTGCGGGCCGACAATCTGCCGACCAGATCATTGTTTGAGATGAAGAGTCACATGGGTGGGCGGCTCAAGATTGTCAATCGGGAATTCGATGTGTTCTACACTGTCGCTTACCGACGGGAATATGAGCAAGAGGCGGTCCTGGTAACGCAAGGGGTAGAAACCTTGGGGCGTGTGGTCGGTGAACAGGCCATAGTTGTTGCGGAACTCCATCTCCTCCTGTGACAGGGCGGACACGACATAACTGGCCTGTTGTGACGTGAAGGGCATCGTATCCACATTGAGGGTGATGACCATATATTCCTGGCCGGGAATCGTCAGCATGGTATTGACAATGTCAGGTCGGTCGGTCTTGACGGGTGCCTCGACGGCGCCGTCGAGCAGGCGACCCTGATGGTAACGCGCATAGACCGAGTCGCTGACAAACTGCACGTTGTCCTTATCGTAGTAGGCACAATAGACATTCTCGCGCATGAACGTCTCGGACGAAACGAAGCGCAGCGGGAATACAAAACGGCTGTAACCGTCGAAACGGCGCTCAAGCAGCACCGCCTCGCGCGGAGCCTTGACGATGTCGCTGACGACACCGTCCTCAAACGCCTTGTAGGCTTTTACCGGGCCGTAGGCATGGACGGTGGCATAGGCGCTCATGGCCAACGCGCCGGCAGCGACCGCCATACGGGCCCAGGGCCAACGCGACAGCAGCCAGCAGGCCGTCCTTGCCGTGATGATGAAACCGACTGTAACCAGCGCAGCATAGGCGCGCTCGTTGATTACACGAAAACCCATCGCAAACATGAACAGCACCAAGCACACGAACAAGTAGGTCCACATCGAACGGCGCACCATGCCGAAGCCCTTGCTCAGCAGAACCACCAAGCCCGCCGCGCATGCGGTCAGCGGGGTGTAGAAACGCCACATCTTCTCGTTAAAGATATACCAGTGGCTCGACAACAGACCAATGAGGCCCGAGTTGGCCTCGCCGCTCTCTTCGGCCAGGCGCGACCAGGCGCCCGGCGAGGCCACAATCATGACCACACCCAGCAGATAGCCCACCATGGCAATCACCACGCGGCGGTCTACCTTGCGGCGGTTGAAAGCATAGTACAGGAACAGGCCCGCAAACACGCCAAAAGACGTCGCCTCGTTGAAGTTGCCCGCGACAAAAGCGCCCAACAGCAGCAAGGCTGCCCGGCCCCAGCCCAGAGGACCGTCCTTATGGTTCAGCAGATAGTAAATCAGTGCCAGCGATGCCGTGACGGCCCACAGGTAGTTGCAACTGCCTGCCACCCACAACATCGTCTCACCGGGAACGGGATAGCAAACACCCACCACGGCGAGGAACAACGCCAGGGCCATCAGCGAACGGCGTCCCGCACTGAGCAGCGCCACCAAGTGAGCCATCAAGCCGAACACCAGTGCGTTGCACACGTTGAAGACCGGCTTGCCCAGGACGGCGCAAAACAGATTAGCCACCACATCGGCAAAACGGCCGTTGGTGGTCATGAAATGGTCGACCAGCGATGAGCAGAACTCCCGCAGCGAACCGCTGGGGATGACTGAGTAGGCCATGTCGTCCTCCTTGAAGGGCGTCAGGGTGTTCATCACATACATCACCACACAGGCCGCCAGCAGCACCACCCAGTAGGCGGCATCATGCCAGCGCCTGTGGCCAGGCGATTCCATCATCTTGGCCAGATCCATCGTTGTTGTTATCCCTACTGTTCAGGGAGTGGAAACGGTCAATTAAACCGTCAGGATTTCTTTCTCCTTGGCAGCGAAGATTTCGTCAATCTTCTTCATGAACTTGTCATGAATCTTCTGCACCTTCTCCTCACCATCCTTGCTGATGTCCTCGCTCATGCCTTCCTTGACGGCCTTCTTCAAACCCTCGATGGCCTCGCGGCGGGCGTTACGGATGCTCACGCGGGCCTTCTCGCTCTCGGCCTTGGAGTCCTTGACGAGCAATTTGCGGCGCTCCTCGGTCAGGGGCGGGATGTTCAGGCGGATCACCTCACCGTTGTTCACGGGCATGATACCCACGTTGCTGTCGATGATGGCCTTCTCGATGGTGCCGATCATATTGCGCTCCCAGGGCATGATGGCGATGGTGCGCTGGTCGGGGGTGCTCACGTTGGCCACGTTGTCGATGGGCACGGGGCTGCCATAGTAGTTCACACGGATGCCGTCGAGAATCTTCACGTTGGCTTTGCCGGCACGGATGTGTGCCAGGGTGTCATCGAGGAAATCCACGGCTTCCTGCATCTTCTTCTCGGCTGCGTCGAGATAAAATTTCACGTCGTTCATAGTCTAATGTTTTTTATTGTTGTTTTTGTTGTGATGTAGTCTATTTATCGTTATAGCGGTCACGAAATTACACCTTTCGGCACAACCCTGCAAATATTTTGCCAAAAATGATGCCATTTCGGTCCGTTGTCCGTTCTTTGTCAGTCCTTGTGTTCGTCCCCCATGTCGGGAACACCGTTGAACTCGCGCACGATGTAGTCGGGCCGGTTCTTGGTCTCGTTGTAGATGCGGCCGATGTATTCGCCGATGATGCCCAGCGACAACAGTTGGATGCCGCCCAGGAACAATATCAGAATCACCATCGAGGGGTAGCCCTGGACCGGGTCGCCCCAAATGAGGGCCTTGATGAAGACATAAATCATGTAGATGAAGGCGAGCATCGACACCACAAAGCCGACAAACGTGGAGATGCGCAACGGCGCGCTGGTAAATGACGTGATGCCGTCGATAGCCAGCGAGAACAACTGCTTGTAGCCCCACGATGACGAGCCGGCGACACGGTCGCCACGGTCAAACTCCACCTCTTTCTTGTTGAAGCCTATCCAGCAGAACATGCCCTTGGTGTAACGCTCGCTCTCGCGCATGCGCTTCAGGGCGTTGATGCAGCGGCGGTCCAGCAGGCGGAAGTCGCCCACATTCTGCAGCACGTCAAAGCGCGACGTGCGCTGCAGCAGTTTGTAGAACTTGATGGACAGCCACTTGCGCAGCCAACTCTCCTTGCCACGCGTGCGGCGCCGTGCATACACATCCTCGTAGCCCTCTTCCCAATACTTGAGCATCTCGGGAATGAGTGCGGGCGGGTCCTGCAGGTCGGCATCGACGATGACCATGCAGTCGCCGGTGACATAGTCAAAGCCCGCGAGCATGGCGACCTCCTTGCCGAAGTTGCGCGACAGGTCCACATAGTTGACGCGTTTGTCCTGCTGCCGCAACTGCTGCAGGATGTGCAACGTGTTGTCGGCACTGCCGTCGTTGACGAACATGATTTCCCACTCATAGTCGGGCAGTCCCTCCATGAGTTTCACCAGTTCAGGATAGAGCAACGGCAGCGTTTTCTCCTCGTTGTAGCACGGTATGAGTACGGATATCTTTTTCATTGTCGCTTATTGTCTTGTCGCTACGTGTTCAACAAATCGATGACGAAAGTAGTTATTCTTTGCCAAACCTGCAAATAATCATGTTTAAAATCACTGGAAAGTGAGGCTCGACAGCCTGTCGGCGGCCAGATAGGCGGCTGCCTGGGCTATCTGTTCAGGGGTGACGGCCTGGATGCGCTCGATGGTCTCGTCGACGGTGGCCACCTTGCCGCGGTAGAGCAGTCCGCGCCCGGCATTCATCGCCAGGAACTCGGTGCTATCCGAGGCCACGACCAGTTGTCCGCAGTATTGCCGCTTGTAGGCATCCAGGCGACGTGCGGGCAGCAGGTCGGCAGCCAGTTGGCCGGTGATGCGCTTGATGACGCGCAGGCTGGAGCGCACGTCGGCCGGGTCGCAGCCCAGGTAGATTTCCATCCATCCGCAGTCGCTCAATGTGGTGAGCGTCGACTCGACGGTGTAGACATAGCCGCGGCGTTCGCGCAGTTCCACATTGAGCAGCGAGTTCATGCCGGGACCCGCCAGGATGTTGTTCAGCAGCATCAGGGCGTGGCGCAGCGGATGTCCCATGGCGGGCACGCGGGCTCCCACCACGGTGTGGGCCTGATGAGTGCCTATCGTCATCACCCGGTTGAACGGCTCGACGTCGCGGGGCACCGTGCGGTGGCGCGAGGCCATGCCGTGGCTCATGGCTCCGAAGCATTTCTCGGCCAGGCGGAACACCCGTTCGGGGCGCTCGGGACCCACCGAGAAGAAGGCCATGTTACCGGGCACATACAATGTCTTGAGATAGTTCATGCAGTCCTCGCTGGTGAGGCGTTCCAGGTCCTCCTTCTTGCCCAGGATGTTGTGACCCAACTCGCTGCCGGCGAACAGCAGGTCCTCGAAGTCGTCATAGACGGCGTCGCTGGGCGTGTCGCGGTAACTGGCAGCCTCCTCGAGCACCACGTCGCGCTCGCGGTCCAGTTCCTCCTGGGGGAAAATCGACCACTGCACCAGGTCGGCCAGCAGGTCGACGGCGCGCGGCAGGTGCTGCCCGGGAAATACCGAGTAGAGCATCGTGCCCTCCTTGGTGGTATAGGCGTTGAGTTCGCCGCCCACGCGCTCCATGCGGTTCAGGATGTGCCACGCGCGGCGGTGCTTCGTGCCCTTGAAGATGGTGTGCTCCACAAAGTGGGCAAGCCCGTAATGGCCGTCGCGTTCGTCGCGGCTGCCGGCATTGATGGCGAGGCCGCACCAGGCCACCTGTGACGCGGTGGTCACGTGTACCAGGGGCAGGCCGTTGGGCAATGTATGGTAATTGATCATTGTCAAGTAGTCAAAGTTATTCTTTTAAAAACCTCTCACAGCCAATCGCTGATGGCTACAATCGCGAATTGATATGGAGCACATGCTGCACGAGCAGCATCTCGTGGATGTCGCTGCGGCGCACGTCCATGTCGTCATAGTTGGGGTTCTCGCTGCGCAGCACCACCATGTTGGGGTCGGTGTGGCGGCGCACGTACTTCACCAGCCTGAAGTCATCGAGTTGCACGACGTAGATCTGGCCCCAGTAAATCTGGGTGGGATTGCTCAACTCGCGCACGGCGACAAAGTCACCGTCGTTGATGACGGGCGTCATCGAGTCGCCGCTGACCCTCACGATGCGGCAGTTGGGACTCATGTTGGGCAGGTTCACCCAGCCCACGATGTTCTCGTTGGCAAACAACCCGTTGCGGCCCGATTCCGTCCCTGCCGTCGCATCCACGTCATAGACGGGCGTGCCGGCAGGAGCCAAAGCAGACAGGTTGCCGCCCTCGCCGGCGTCGAGGCGGACGGGAGTCTTGCCGAAGGGCAGGTCGGTGCCGTCGAGCAGCCACTCCTTGGAAACGCCCAGGTTCACCACGATACGGTTGAGCAGCGATTCGCTCAACGGCATGTGGGCATTGAGATATTTCGACAGATTGGAGGTGTCGACACCGATGCGCTCGGCAAACTGCACTTGCCTGACACCCATCTCCTTCATCAGGTACTTGATTCTTGCGATGACCTCGGCATTCTTTTGAGGATCCATACGATATATTGTTTTTAGGTTGAGAAAAATGTGTTTTATCGCGGCAAAATTACCACAAAAAATTGTATTTTGCAACTTTTTGTTCATTATTGGTGCCTTAACAGCAAATGGTGCCGCCCCGAAGTGGTACCCACAGTTTTCATCGGTTTTTCGCCATGTTTTGAACAATTGTTGTACCTTTGTAGTTCAATGAAACAACACCAAGCCAATGATTACGGCATCTTATCGTCCACGCAATCCAGGGCACGACTACTACGGCAGGGGCACCTATCTCATCACGCTGGTGGTGAGCGACAGGTTGCCGTTGCTTGGCCGCCTGGGCGATGATGTCAATCACCCCAAGGTCGCACCGTCACCGCTGGGCGAAATGGTGAAACAGGCGTGGGATGCTACTCCCGAGAAACAGGCGGCGCGCGGCAACCGCGTGGCAGTACACGCCTGCGTGTGCATGCCCGACCATTTCCATGGTGTGCTCGAAGTGCTCGAGCGCATGCAATGGAGCCTGGGCGACATCATCCAGGCTTTCAAGGCGGTCTGCACCAGCCAGTGGCAGCAGCAACAGGGCCACGGCCATTCCTTCAATCGGCCGATCTCGGTCGATTGCTCGAGCCCGCAAGTGCCGGCATGGCTGCGCGAGAAGGCCCGCCACCACGACAACGAGGGCGCGCTCATCCGCGCCCTGTCCAAGCGGCAGCGCCAGGAGTACTACACCCTGGTGGGCAGGGAACAGCAGCCGCTTTTCGACGAGAATTACGACGACACGGTGTGCCTCGACCAGCGGCACCGCGAGGCGATGATTGCCTACGTCAACGATAACCCGCGCCGCGCCATTTTGCGCCGTGCCTTGCCCCGGTTGATGCAGCGCACCCTGCATGTCCAGATTGGAGGACGCGACTATGGCACCTTCGGCAATCTGTTCCTGCTGAGGTGGCCAAGCAAGGTACAGGTGCAGTGCCACCGCCTGCATCCCGTCACGAGGGAACCCTACGAGCACACCGCCGACTATGCCCGCCAGCATCAGCAATGGGTCGATGCCATCCTCCGTGGAGCCACGGTGATGGTCACCCCCGGCATCTCGCATGGCGAACTGATGATGAAAAACGAATGTCTCAACAACGGCTATCCCCTCATCCATATCCAGAAAGAGCCCATCACCCCCTATTGGAAACCCGAGCGGGCGCGGTTTGAGGCCTGCGCTAACGGAAGCCTGCTCATCCTTGCGCCATGGGGCCTCGACACGATGGCAGCAGTCAACGGCGTGCCCGCCGACACCGACTACAGCCGTTTCCACAACATGAACAACCTTGCCGCCGAAATCTGCACCTTCAACGGCAACGCCAAAATCCTGCGATAACCACCTCCAAACAACCCAAAAACAAACTTGTCGCCACCATAGACGGTGCCCACAGTTTTCATCGGTTTTTTGCCATGTTTTGAACAATTGTTGTACCTTTGTAGTTCAATGAAACAACACAGACTATGATTACAGGAGAAATCAAGAATCGGATAGACAGTATTTGGGACACCTTCTGGACCGGTGGCATCACCAATTCAATCACCATTCTCGAACAGATGACCTATCTGTTCTTTATGAAGATGCTCGACGATGCCCAGCGCACCAAGGAGGCCAATGCCAACGCTATGGGTGTGGCGGTGTCTGAGCCGACCATCGGCTACGGGTCGTGGCACAATCCTGAGACCGACCGCAACGTGCCCTACGAAGACCTGCGATGGAGCACGTTCAAGAACTATGACCCTGAGACGATGTACCGCATCGTCAGCAAGGACGTGTTTGTGTTCATCAAGAACCTGAGTAGCGGCAAGGAGTCGGCTTACAGCCGTTTCATGGAGAATGCGACCTTCCTGATTCAAAGCCCTCGCACCCTCACCAAGATTGTCGAGGGCATTGACCACCTTGATATGAACAACCGTGACACGATGGGCGATGTCTATGAGTATGTGCTCAGCAAGATGGCGGCTTCGGGCAATAATGGTCAATTCCGTACACCTCGACACATCATCCGCATGATGGTCGAAATCATGCAGCCCACCTTGAAGGACACCATCTGTGACCCCGCTATGGGTAGTGCGGGTTTCATCGTTGAGAGTGCCAAGTATGTCCGTGAGCATTACAAATCTGAACTGTTGAAGAAGGAAAATGCCCACCACTACAAGAACGAGATGCTGCACGGCTTCGACACCGACTTCACGATGCTTCGTATCGGTGCAATGAACCTGATGCTGCACGGTGTCGATAATCCCGATATCCAATACCGAGACAGCCTCTCGACCGACAACACCGACGAGAACAGATATACGCTTTGCTTGGCAAATCCTCCTTTCACGGGGAGCCTCGACAATGAGGCGGTGAGCAAGTCGCTGCTTGCCATCACCAAGACCAAGAAAACCGAGTTGCTGTTTGTCAGTCTGTTCATCCGTATGCTCCAGATGGGTGGCCGTTGTGCTTCCATCGTTCCTGATGGTGTATTGTTCGGCAACAGTACTGCTCACAAAGCATTGAGAAAAGAACTCATCGACAATCAACGGCTGCAAGCGGTGATATCGATGCCATCAGGTGTATTCCAACCCTATTCAGGAGTTTCCACTGCTGTTCTTGTCTTCACCAAGACCAATGCAGGCGGCACGGATAAGGTGTGGTTCTACGACATGAAAGCCGATGGCTACACCCTTGACCAAAAGCGCACCGAATGCCCTGAGAATGATATTCCCGATGTGATAGCCCGTTTCAAGAACATGGATGCCGAGGCGACAAGGACACGCAAAGAACAATCGTTCCTCGTTCCTGTCGAGGAAATCCGTGAGAACGACTACGACCTCAGCATCAACAAGTACAAGGAAGTGGAGCGTGTCAAGGTCGAATACGAAGCCCCTGAGGTCATCTTCGGCAAGATTGCCACCCTGCAACAGGACATCAACAACGCAATGGCAGAGTTCAAGGAGAAATACCTATGAAAGAGGGATGGACATATAAAAAGTTAGGGGAAGTCTGTTTAATTGAACGAGGTGGTTCTCCTAGACCAATACAGCAATATCTAACAGATGAAGATGATGGGCTAAATTGGATAAAGATAGGTGATGCCGTTGAGGGTTCAAAGTATATTACATCGACCAAAGAGAAGATAAAACCTGAAGGCTTAAAGAAGACAAGGTTTGTTCATAAGGGCGACTTTATCTTATCCAACTCCATGAGTTTTGGCAAACCATATATCTTAGATATTGATGGTTGCATCCACGATGGTTGGTTGGTTATTAGAGATGATAGCGATACATTTAATAAATCATTCCTTTATTACATGTTGAGTAGCCCGAACATGTATCAAGAATTTAGAAAGTTAGCAGTTGGCGGGGTTGTGAATAACCTCAATAGCAGCATTGTCAGAAATGTCGTTGTTCCAATTCCACCGATGGCTGAGCAGGAGCGGATTGTTGCAGAACTTGACTTGCTACAGGGCATCATCGAGAAGAAGAAAGAACAACTCAAAGCCTACGACCAACTCGCACAGTCCATCTTCTACACCATGTTTGGCGACCCCATCGACAATCCCAAAGGGTGGGAAGTCAAGAAATTAAGTGATATTTCTTCTCTTATCACTGATGGTTCACATTATAGTCCAAAACACGACGAATACGGAGATATACCCATGTTATCTGTTAAGGACATGCGTGACACTCACTTTGAATATGAAAACTGTAAATGGATTGGTCGGATTGAATATGAAAAGTTGGTGACAAATGGCTGCAAGCCTATAAAAAATGATGTTTTAATAGCAAAAGATGGGAGTTATTTCAAATACATATTTGTCCTTACTAATGAAAGGGAACAGGCAATCTTATCATCAATAGCAATACTTCGCCCTATTATTGATATTGTAAATCCACATTTTGTGGCAAAATACCTCTCTACTGCTGAGATTTATTCTAAAGTAGAAAGAGAGTATCTAACAGGAACGGCTATAAAAAGAGTGATTTTGAAGGGGATAAGAAAACTACCCATTTTTCTCCCACCTCTTTCGCTTCAGCAGGAGTTTGCAGAGAAGGTTGAGGCAATAGAGCGGCAAAAGGCACTTGTTCAACAGTCCATTGAGGAGACGCAGACGATGTTTGACTACACAATGGATAAATACTTTGGATAAAAAAGCATCGGTGAATATGGAACGTTTCTTACCCAATCAAGGCAATTATCAAGCACTCATCGTTTTTCAAAAGGCTGAGTGCATTTATGATATTACCTATTATTTTGCCCACAAGTTTCTGGCTAAAGGTGATCGCACGATTGACCAGATGATACAAGCGGCACGAAGCGGCAAACAAAACATTGCCGAAGGCAGTGCGGCCTCGGCAACATCCAGTGAAACGGAACTTAAACTCACCAATGTGGCAAAAGCGAGTCTGCATGAACTGCTCATCGACTACGAAGACTTCCTGAGGGTGCGCAACCTGCAGCAGTGGGCCACCGATGACCCGCGCAGTGTGCAGACCCGCAGGGTGTGTGCCAAGCATAATGACAGCGCCTTTTACCGCGATGCGATAGAAACGCGCAGTGCCGAGACGATAGCAAATATCGCCATCACGCTCATCCATCAGGAGGACTACATGCTGCGCAAACTCATCAACCGTTTGCAAGATGACTTTGTGAAAAACGGGGGCATCAAGGAACGGATGTATCAAGCCAGAATCAATTACCGCAATAAAACAGGAGGCAAGAAAGAGGAATAGCGGGCCTATCGGACCTTATAAGGCTTATAGGACTTATAGGGCCTATCACCAAAAAAACAATGATTATGAGGAACTTTGACTATCTACAGGAATTGGGTTTGAGCGACCTTCATCGCTTCTGCTCGGCTGCCGAGGAGATGCAGGTGAGTAATCCTGACCTGAGTGCCATTTGTGCAAGAAAGGCATTGGAGTATATCGTCAGGTCACTCTATGTGATGAAAAACATCGAGGTGCCTGAAAGAGCGTCCCTGATAGAACTTGTGGATGGCGAGGTTTTCCGTGAGTTCATTGGCGATAACCGTATGATGATGGCGGCTCACTACGTCCGCAAAGTGGGCAACAATGGAGCGCACAACAAGAAAGTCACCCGGGGTGAATCGTTCTTCTGTCTGCTCAACATCTACAATGTGGTTGCTGCTGTCCTGCACAAACTGAACCTCATCAAGGAAATAGTCCCATTTGACAGAACCTTAATCCCCAACAGCCCCCAAACGTCGGTCATCACCCCTGCCACGGTAACGGTAACACCCACCTCAACTATCGTCGAGGCCGCTGACAAAGAGGCTGTCGAGGACAAGACCCCTGTCAAGGAAATCGCATTGCCTGACATATCCGAGGCCGAGACCCGCAAACTCTACATCGACCTGATGCTGAAAGAGGCAGGATGGGATGTGTTGGACACCGATGGAGCGATTCAACCCTCAAAGGCTTGCATTGAGGTCGAGGTGGAAGGCATGCCCAACGGCGAGGGCAAGGGCTATTGTGATTATGTCCTGTTCGGCAGTAATGGTCTGCCCCTTGCAGTCATTGAGGCCAAAAGGACAAGCGTTTCTCCCGTCAAGGGCAAGCACCAAGCAGAATTGTATGCCGATTGCCTGGAAAAGCGATATGGGGTAAGACCTGTCATCTACTATACCAATGGCTTTGAGACCAACATCATTGACGGTTTGGGTTATCCTCCTCGTCAACTCTACGCTTTCCACACCGAGAGCGACTTGGAATTGCTCATACAGAAAAGAAAACGACACGATATTACCGACTTCAGCGTAAAGGACAGCATCACCGACCGTCATTACCAAAAGATGGCGATTAAATCGGTGTGTGAACACTTCAACACCAAGCATCGTCGAGGCTTATTGGTGATGGCCACAGGAACGGGTAAGACGAGAGTTGCCATCTCATTGGTTGACGTGTTGACCCGTAACGGATGGGTGAAGAACGTCCTGTTCCTTGCCGACAGAATTCCGTTGGTCAGTCAGGCACATAAGAACTTCGTGAAGTTGCTGCCCCACATGACCACCTCCATCCTGAGTGAGGATAAAGACCCCGACACCAATGCCCGCATCACGTTCTCGACCTATCAGACGATGATCAACCACATCGACACTGACGAGAAAGCCTTCAGTGTAGGGCGGTTTGACCTGATAATTATCGACGAGGCTCATCGCAGCATCTTCGGCAAGTATTCAGCCATATTCAACTACTTTGATGCTCTGCTTGTGGGCTTGACAGCGACACCCCGTGACGAGGTGGATAAGAGCACCTACGAGACCTTCCAAATGGAACAAGGTGTGCCCAATTATGCCTATGAATTGGAGGATGCCGTGGCAGAGGGCTATCTTGTCAACTACAAGGGCTTCAAGCGTGGATCACTCATCCTGAAAGAGGGCATCAAGTATAACAACCTGAGTGCAGAGGAAAAGGAACAACTCGAAAAGGTATGGGAGTATGAACAGGCGGTCAAGGCTATTGAAGGAGATCCCCAACACCGAGATATCGAGAGCAAAGAGATATTCAATTACATCTTCAATCTCGACACCATCGACCGTGTGCTGCAAGACCTGATGGAGAACGGTCTGAAGGTGCAGAGCGGAGAGCGTATCGGCAAGTCCATTATCTTTGCCTACAACCACCGCCACGCTGAAATGATAGTCGAGCGATTCTACTACTTATACCCTGAATACGCAGCCGACTTCTGTGCCCTCATTGACAACTATGTCACCTATTCCAAAGACCTCATCGACAAGTTCGAAATCAGGGACGGTAACCCGCAGATAGCCGTTTCGGTCGATATGCTTGACACGGGCATTGACGTTCCCGATGTGCTCAACCTTGTGTTCTTCAAGGTGGTCAAGAGTAAAATCAAGTTCATGCAGATGATTGGCCGAGGCACACGTCTGTCACAGGGCATCTTTGGAACAGGGAAAGACAAGGAGTTCTTCTACATCTTCGATTGGTGCAGGAACTTCGAGTATTTCGACAAGAATCCTGATGGTCAGACAGCAGCCGTTGCACCGTCGTTGACCGAGAAGATTTTCAGCATTCGGGCTAAGATAGCGTTCCACTTGCAGCATCAGCAGTGGCAAGAAGATGAGTATGCCAAGGGGCTACACGACGAAATCAAGACACTGTTGAAAGAACAGGTCGCCTCGCTCAGTGACAGCCATATCTCAGTAAGGGAAAAATGGGCTGACGTAAGCCACTTCAAGGACAACGACTCATGGACATACATTTCAGAGGTTGATGTCAACACCTTGAGCAATGTCATTGCACCCTTGCTGCCCAAAAACACCCTCGACGAGAGTGCCAAGAAATTTGACCTGTTGGTGATGCTGATTGAACTGTCGCTGATTGGTGGTGAGGGCAATGCCACCAAAGCGGTGCACTCGGTTCAAACGATTGCCGAGAAACTGCAAGAGAAAGCCACCTTGCCACAGGTACAGGCCAAGATGGGCACGATCAAGGAAGTATTGACTGATGTCGCTTGGCAGAACGTGTCACTCAAATGGCTTGAAAAGGTCAGGAACGACCTGAGAGACCTCATCAAGTTCCTCATCGGTCAGGGTGGGCAATGGTTCACGGTCGATATCGAGGACGAAATCAGCGACGAGGGCACAATGGAAGGCATCACACCCCGTGTGTCCTACAAGCAGAGCGTATTGGACTTCCTGTCGAAGAACAGAAACCTGCCCGTACTCCAAAAGATCTACGATATGGAGCAACTGACAGCAGCCGACTTCACCGAACTTGAACGCATCCTGTGGCAAGAACTTGGCAGCAAGGATGACTACGACAAGTACACCGATGGGATGCTTTGTGGTAGCAATGTCGCCATGTTTGTCCGCTCTTTGGTCGGAGTTGACCGTAAGAATGCGGTTAGACGCTTCTCAGAGTTCATTTCAGGCAACGAATTGAATGCCGAGCAAGAGGACTTCCTGAATACCATTATCGCCTACGTCTGTGAGAACGGTGACATCACCAAGGAGATCGTCGTTAACGAGTCGCCATTTGACGAGCAACTTTCAGTCTTCACACCTTATATGCTGCCGCTTGCCAAGTACATCGACAACATCCACGGAGTCATTACCCCGCAGACGGCATAAGTACCACAAATGATATTTTTATATACCTTTGTGTTATGGAAGTGAGAATTGGCTTTGGGGTGACGAAGTGGTGGCTGGCGGCGCTGACGGTGGCGCTGGCCGCGATGGTGTCGTGTAGCCCCGAGCCGGCGCGTAACTTCCCGCCTGATAACACGGAGGTGCGGCTCGACTCGACCAACCTGCCCATTGTGTGGATTGAGGTGGGCGGCGATTCCATCATGCGGTCGGAGCGCATCGAAGCCCGCATGAAGATCATCCACAACGGCGAGGGGCACCTCAACTATGCCGACACAGCGGCCCACCCGGGGCAGCGTGTCGACTACGAGGGGCTGATTGCCCTGCGCCACCGCGGCAACTCGACCTACAACGACAGCCCGAAGAAGCCCTACTCCTTCCGCACCCTGCAGGAACCGCTGAAGCGTGGCGGCAAGAAGCAGAAAGTCTCCATCCTGGGGATGCCGAAAGACAACAACTGGGCGCTGCTGGCCCCCTATGCCGACAAGAGCATGATACGCGACATGCTGGCCCTGGAAATCGCACGGCCCTGGATGGAATTCACGCCGCTGGGGCGCCACTGCGAACTCATCGTCGACGGGACCTACTATGGGGTGTATGTGCTCACCGAGGTCGTCTCTAAGGGCAAGAACCGCCTCAATCTGGGCAAGCCGGGCAGCCAGGGCGACGCGCTCACGGGCGGCTACCTGATGGAGGTGGACAATGTGGACGAGGTGACCTATGTCTCGAAATACCACCCCGTGGACAGCAACGGCAAACCCTTTGAGGACTGCATCATCCATTTCCAGTACAAGGAACCTGACCCCGAGGACCTGAGGCCCGAGCAGCGCCAGTACATCGAGCACCAAATCGACCTGATGGAGGCGGCGCTGGCCTCGCCCGGCTATCGCGACCCCGTGAACGGCTACCGCCGCTACCTGGACATGATGTCGTTCATCGACTACCAACTGGTGATGGAGGTGAGCCACAACGTGGACGCCTACCGCCTGAGCGGCAAATTCTTCAAGCGCCGCGACAGCGTGGACCCGCGCTTCAAGATGGTGGTGTGGGACGCCAATATGGCCTTCGGCAACTACCGGGCGAGAGAGGGCTGGCGCACCGACACGTGGATGTACCGCAGCAACGACGTCATGCGGCAAGAGGGCGAGGACTACCTCATCCCCTTCTGGTGGCAACGCCTGAACGAGGACCCGGCCTACACGGCAGCCCTCAGGCAGCGGTGGGCAGAATACCGCCGCACTAACCTTAGCGATGAACGCCTGATGGCCACCGTCGACTCGCTGGCCACGGTCCTCACCTCGCACGGTGCCGAGCAGCGCAACAGCCAGGCATGGCCGCGATGGGGCGTGTGGGTGTGGAACAACTACTACGTGGGCAGCAATTATGCCGACGAGATCTCGTTCCTCAAGTCCTGGCTGAACAAACGTATCGCCTGGATGGACCGCCAACTCGGCTATCATCCCTAAACTCTAAACTCTAAACTCTAAACTTAAATATATGGCACATATCTGCGAAAACTGCAAGTTCAGGGCACATTATCACAAGAAGCCCGACTCCGTGTTAGGAAAGTTCTGGCGCTGGCACATCAACTTCTGCCCGGGCTGGAAGAGTTATTTCACCCGCTTGAGCGACGAGAAGAAAGCCGAGTTGAGGAAACTGTACAACTTTGACAAGTATTAGTATGGTTGAGACAGGACTGACACATACCAGCCAACTGACGGTCACCCCGGCCGTCACGGCCATCGAGATGGGCTCGGGCGACATGCCCGTGCTGGCCACGCCGGCGATGATGGCACTGATGGAAAATGCCGCGATGCTCGCCGTCGCAGATCATCTGCCCGAGGGCAGCACCACCGTGGGCGGACATATCGCCTCGTCGCACATCAAACCCTCCAAACTGGGCGACACCGTCACGGCAACCGCCACGGTAACCCGCTGCGAGGGCAAGAAAATCGAGTTCAAGGTAGAGGCCCGCTGCGGCGACACGCTGCTGGGCGAGGGCACCCACCTGCGCTTTATTGTAGACCGTAACAAATTCATGTCAAGATTATGAAACGAATACTCACCATTGCAGTGCTTGCCGTCGCACTGCTGGCCACTGTGGCCAACGCCCAGGAACAGACGGCACTCAAGAAGGTGTATAACGAAGATATCAACCCGCTCGAGCAGATTGACCAGGCGGTCGCCCAGGCACAGGCCGAGGGCAAGTTCGTTATCTGCCAGGTGGGCGGCAACTGGTGTCCGTGGTGCCTGCGCTTTGCCGAGTTCATCACCACCGACAGTACCATCAATGCCGTTGTCGAGGAGAACTTCGTCTACATCCATGTGAACTACCACCCCCGCAAGGCGACCGAGTGGTCGGCAGCGATGATGAAGCGGCTCAACAACCCCGAGCGCTTCAACTTCCCCGTCTTTGTCGTGCTCGACGAGCAGGGCAACGTGCTGCACATCCAGGACTCGAGTTACCTCGAGGAGGGTCAGGGCTACAACAAGGAGAAAGTGCTGCGCTTCTTCCAGAACTGGACGCCCAAGGCCGTGCGCAACTAACCCCCGGTCATCGTCATGGCAAGCAACCCTGACTTTGTGCAGTATGTCGCCGACCAGTGTGCCGGAGCGGGAGAGATTGCGGTCAAGAAGATGTTCGGGGACTACGGCATCTACTGCGACGGCAAAATCTTCGGGCTCATCTGCGACGACTGCTTCTACCTCAAGCCCACCGAGGCCGTGCGGACGCTGCTGCGCACGGTGGAACTGCGGCCACCCTACGACGGTGCCAAGGATTACTACCTGATTGCCGACGTCGACGACCGCGACTACCTGGCGATGCTCGTCAGCGAGACCTGCAAAGCCCTACCCGAACCCAAACCCAAGAAAAAGAAGAAATCATGATTGACGAGATTATTGAATACAACAAGACTTTTGTTGCCCGCAAGGGCTATGAGCAATATGTGACCGACAAATACCCCGACAAGAAGTTGGCGGTGCTGTCGTGTATGGACACGCGGCTGACCGAACTGCTGCCCGCGGCCTTAGGCCTGAAGAACGGCGATGCCAAAGTCATCAAGAATGCCGGCGGCCTGGTCATCTCCCCCTTTGACTCGGCGATGCGCAGCCTGGTCGTTGCAGTCTATGAGTTGGGCGTGGAGGAAATCATGGTCGTGGCGCACTCCAACTGCGGGGCATGCCACATGAGTTACGGCCACTTCCGCGAGGAGATGAACCGACGCGGTATGACCGATGAGACACTCGACACCATCCGCCGTTGCGGCGTCGACTTGGACCAGTGGCTCGAGGGCTTCAAGGATACGCCCGAATCGGTCCGCAAGACCGTCGAGACCATCAAGACCCACCCGCTGATGCCCCGCGACATCACCGTGCGCGGCTTCATCATCGACTCGGTCACCGGCGCCCTCGACGAAATCCAATGATTCTGATTTTATGGAAGACAATAAGATCATCATCTACCAGAGCGAAGACGGACAAACCCGTATTGACGTCCGCCTCGAGAACGACACCGTCTGGCTGACTACCAATCAGATGGCATTGCTATTTGACAGAGAAGAGTCAAACATTCGTCGTCACGTTATTAATGTTTTTAAAGAGGGTGAACTTAAAAGAGAGAATAACGTGCAAAAAATACACGTTATTGGAGTTAAAAAGCCCGTACCTTTTTACAACCTTGATGTCATCATCTCTGTCGGCTATCGCGTGAAGAGCAAGCGCGGCACGGCATTCCGCATCTGGGCCAGAAAAATCTTGAAGGACTACCTCATCAAGGGCTATGCCGTCAATGATAATATCCGTCGCGAGCAGATAGGAGAATTGCGACAACTCGTTGGCATTCTTGGCCGTGCTATCCAAAGTCAACCCATGATGCCCTCTGAAGACAGCCAGGCATTGTTTGACGTCGTGACCGATTATGCCTATGCACTGGACACACTCGACAACTATGACTACGAACGGTTAGTTATTGAAAAGACCACTCAGGAAGAACGTTTCCATGCCACCTACGAAAAAGCCATCAATGAGATTGAAGGGCTCCGAAAGAAATTTGGTGGCAGTGATCTGTTCGGGAATGAGAAAGATGATTCCTTCAAGAGTAGCATCGGACAAATTTACCAAACCTTTGGAGGCGAGGAACTCTACCCAAGCGTAGAGGAAAAGGCAGCAATGCTGCTTTATCTGGTCACTAAGAACCATTCCTTCAGCGACGGCAACAAACGCATCGCCGCCACGCTTTTTCTTTGGTTTCTCAACAACAACCGCATCCTCTACCGCGAGGACGGAACCAAGCGGTTAGCCGACAACACGCTCGTCGCCCTAACGTTGATGATCGCCGAGAGCAAGCCCGAGGAGAAAGACGTGATGGTGAAAGTGGTCGTGAACTTGATTAATCAGATGAACCAATGATGTTTCTTTATTGCCAAGTCTTTTGTACCTTTGGCTGCTTAAAACTTATTTGAATTATGTTACAACTCAACAAAGTACACCATATTGCCATCATCTGCTCCGACTATCAGCGGAGCCTCGATTTCTACACCCGCGTCGTCGGCTGCCAGGTCATGGCCGAGCATTGGCGCGAGGAACAACAGTCCTACCTGACCAAACTGTCGTTGAATGGCGACTATGTCATCGAACTGTTCTCCTATCCCTCACCGCCGCAGCGCCTGTCCTATCCCGAGGCTGCCGGCCTGAGACATCTGGCCTTTGAGGTCGACGACATCGTGGCGCAGGTCGCTGAACTGGACCGCATGGGCGTTGCCCACGAGAACATCAGGACCGATGCGACAACAGGCAAACGCTTCGTCTTCTTCAACGACCCCGACGACCAACCCCTCGAAATGTACGAGAAGTAGCCACACCGTTCGCCCAGGTGGTGAATTTTGGATAATTTTGTGGCCTAATTGATAAAAAAGACAATATGTATTTTGTAATCATAGCACTGGCAATGGGCCTGTTGATGCCCTTGCAGACGGCAGCCAACTCGCGCCTGCGCGGAGTCGTCGGCCCCGCCTATGTCTCCACACTCGTTTCCTTCTCGGTCTCCACGCTGGCACTGCTGCTGGTGTCGCTGCTGGCGGGAATTCCCATCCTACCGACCCATGAGATGCTGGCCGAAGCGCCGTGTTGGAGTTGGTTTGTGGGTATTGTCGCCGTGGTGACCATCACCATCGCCATCCACCTGTTCAAGGAAATCGGACAGTTGCAAGCCTTGATCATCCCGATGTTCAGCCAACTGATTTTCAGCCTGCTGATCGACCACTTCGGCTGGTTCGGCGCCAAGGTCATCCCCCTGGGCACCAACCGCATCATCGGCTCGCTGCTGCTCATCGCCGGCTTCACGCTGGTGGTCATCTTGCCCAAACTGCTTGGCGGCCAACGACCAGTAGCAGGTAGCAGCAGAGGCTCACGGCTGGCGTTCTGGCAACTGATGGCCGTCGTTTCGGGTATCCTGTCGGCCAGCATCACTGGCGCCTACGCCCAGTTGTCGGCCATCGTCGGCAACCCCATCCAGGCCACTACGGTGGCATTCTTCGTCGCCACGATGGCACTGCTGTTGTTCTGCACCTGCATGGGCAAGACCCAACTGGTGGCCAAGGCCTTCAGCCGCGAATATCCCTGGTGGATGTGGATTGGCGGCCTGTGCGGCGCGGTCATCGTGCTCGGCAATGCCTGGCTGGTGGGCGAACTCGGCGTCGGTGTATTCACCATGTCGTTGCTCGTGGGCCAACTCGCCCTGAGTATGCTTATGGAACACTTCGGCTGGCTCGGCGCCCCGCGCAAGGCCATCGCCTGGCCCCAAATTGTCGGCATCCTGCTCATGCTCGGCGGTGTCGCCCTCATCCGCCTATAACCCCCGCCCTATCCTGAAGACAAGAAAGATAATAACAGATATGGATTCATCACACATCGGGCTGGGGCCAAGCGCCTCGGCCCGAAATATTAATAACCGGATTATCACCCCCCAGATAGGCCCAGAACGATAGAAAACCGAAAAAATTAACTAAATTCAGCGGTTCAAACCGAAAAATTTAGCCAAATTTGGCGGTTTCAACCGAAAAATTTACCATAAATTTGGCGGTTTAAAGAAATAACTATAATTTTGCAACCAGTGAAATGAATATTTAAGCCCATGATACAGAGACAAATTGAATCCAATCTGAAACAAGACTTCGGTCAAGGCAAGGTAATCGTGTTATTAGGAGCACGTCAAGTGGGTAAGACCACGATGATTGAGGCGCTGAGCCATAGCGCAAACGGTGTCCTGATGCTTAACTGCGATGACATGGAAGATGTCTTGCTCATTGAGGGGAAAAGCACAACCGAATTAAAGGCTTTGCTTTCGCCCTATCAATATGTGTTCATTGATGAGGCCCAGAGAGTCAGGAACATTGGGCTGACAATTAAGAAGATAGCCGATCTGAAACTGCCAACCCAGGTGATTGTCACCGGTTCTTCTTCACTTGAGTTAGCCAATGACATCAATGAGCCAGCGACAGGCCGTACAATAGAATATAAACTATATCCCCTGTCGCTTTCAGAATTGGCCCAAGAGACCAGTGAACGTGAAGAATCGCGCATGCTGCACCAACGCTTAATCTACGGATGCTACCCAGGAGTTGTCACAGATACCGCTCATGCCAAACGCACGCTGGCGATGCTGGCCAATGATTACCTGTATAAGGATATTTTGGCTTATCGAGGCATCAAGAAGCCCGAAGTGCTACAGAAACTTGTGCGAGCCCTTGCCCTGCAAGTGGGCAGCGAGGTATCGTATAATGAATTGAGCAACCTATTGGGAGTTGACAAAGAAACTGTAGAGAGTTATATCGGCTTGTTGGAGAAATGTTTTGTCGTTTTCCGTCTTGATTCTTTCAGCCGCAACCTGCGCAACGAAATCAAGAAAGGCAAAAAAGTCTATTTCTATGACAATGGCATCCGCAATGCTGTCATCTCCAATTATGCGCCCATCGAACTGAGGACGGATACTGGAGCCTTGTGGGAAAATATGATGGTGAGTGAACGCATCAAGCGCAACATGTATAACGACAGTTTTGCCCAGTTGTACTTTTGGCGAACCCATGACCAGAAAGAAATTGACCTGATAGAAGAGGAGGATGGAATGATCAGGGCATTTGAATTCAAGTGGAATCCTCGCGCTAAATCACGCGTGCCAGAGCAGTTCATCAAGACATACTCCCCAACAGAGTTCACGGTCATCACCCCCGATAATTTTTGGGATTTTGTAAAATGACATAGTTTTTTTAAAACCAATAATCATATGGCGAAGAAGATTTATTTTGCGGGATCGATCCGCGGCGGGCGCGTGGATGCTGAACTATATCACCGCATCATCACCTACATCCAGCGCACCGACATCGTGCTTACCGAGCATGTGGGCAAGAGCAACCTGAGTCTGACGGAGCAGGGCCGTGAGCGCGACGCACGCATCTATGACCAAGACACAGCATGGCTGCGCGAGAGTGACGTGCTCATCGGCGAATGCACATGCCCTTCGCTGGGCGTGGGCTACGAACTGGCCTATGCCGAGGCCCACGGCATCCCGTGCCACATCCTCTACGACAAGAGCAAAACGCAACTGTCGGCGATGCTCACGGGCAACCCCTACTTCCACATCCACCCCTACGAGCACGAACAGGACATCTACCCCCTCCTGGACCAAATCCTGAAATGAGGAGCATTTTTTTTGGGATTGTGGGGTTTTATGGATAACTTTGCGGGTGGATAAGTATTGTTGAATAGAGACTAAATTTACTGACCTATGATGAAGAAGATTATTACTTTGACACTGCTGGCAGGGGCACTGGTGTCGTTCCAGATGGCAAGCCCACGGGGGCATTGTTCTCCGAGTGGGGAAATGACGGCCGACGTCCAGAGGCTTCAACCTGTAGCGATTGACACCATGGCCAACATGACCGTGGCGGAATATGAGCATCTTGCCGAGTTGGTGGATCAGGGAGAGATTGACTTTGACTCCATCTGCTATATTGGTGTCTATGGTGCACTGTATGATCAAGGGTGCAGTTGGTACTGCGGCGGTGCTGTAGACACGCTGACGGCATCGGGGTGCCTTGCTCCGCAGGGCGGTTTCACCTACGGCGCAATGAACGCGCACGATTTTGACCTCGAGAGCGTGTGGGCCACCGACGGCAACGGCATCGGCCAGTATCTGACGTTCACGTTTGCCGGCAACAATCCTCGCATCACATCGGTCGCCATCCTGAACGGCCATGTCAAGAGCGAGAAAGCATGGCGCGACAACTCCAGGGTAAAAACCCTGCTGATGTACTACAACGACAAGCCTTACAGGCTGCTGGAACTGGAAGACAGCCGCTCGTTGCAGTATTTCGACGTGGACACCGTGGGCTACGGTCCCGATGTGGAAAATGCCCCAAAATGGACACTGAAGTTTGAAATCAAGGAAGTGTATCCCGGAGCGAAATATCAGGACTGCGTCATCGCCGACTTCATCTTTGACGGCATCGATGTGCATTAAATAAAAGGTTAAAGGTTAAAGGTTAGAGGTTAGAGATTAGAGATTTGGGATATTGAGTGAATGGGACGGGCAATGATTCATAACGCGACCGAGTTGATGGACTACATCCAGCAGGTGGGGTTCCTGCCCCTGCTGGACAGCGGCATCGCGGGCTATTCGGCCGACGAGGCGGTAGACCCCGACTGCCGCTATGTGCTGCTCGACGACGGCGGTTGGGACTGGCCCCTGTGGGACTGGAAAGGCCCCATCGTCACCGAGAGCGACTGCGTCTACGGCAAGTTCTTCAACAAGAAGGCCGGCTTTGTGAGCCGCTCGTGGTGGCCCGACCTGTACAACTGGCGCCGCCATTCCCACCCTGCCCCATCGCCCGGCTCCATCGAGGAGACCATCCTGATGACGCTGCGCGAGCACGGCAGCATGATCACGCGCGACCTGCGCCGGGCC
Organism: uncultured Prevotellaceae bacterium; assembly: GCA_900320245.1. Classification (GTDB taxonomy): domain Bacteria; phylum Bacteroidota; class Bacteroidia; order Bacteroidales; family Muribaculaceae; genus Sodaliphilus. Next base: position 55,319 of record ONRP01000007.1, on the reverse strand, counting down.
TGCGGCTTCACCGAGCCAAAGATGCGGAGCCGCTTCGACGGCTATGTCACGCGGCTGCAGATGGCGTGCCGCATCGTCACCGAGGACTTCGTCTATCCCCAGGACAAGCACGGGAAACGGTACGGCTGGGGCTGGGCGCTGCTGTCCACGCCCGAGCAACTGCTGGGCAAGGAGGCGTGCCACTGCGACCGCACACCCGAGGAGTCGCTGGCGCGCATGCTGGACCACCTCAGGCGGCTGCTGCCCCGTGCCAGTGAACAGCAAATCACCAGACTGATCAAATAAACAACAGATACCGACATGAAAAGAATCCTTATCATCCTGGCCATGCTGATGGCCTTCACGGCCATTCAGGCCCAAAAAATCAGTTATATCGAGGCCAAGAGTTCGTGGTACTACGTCTATGACGAGAACGGCAAGAGGGTGCACACCTTCAGCACCACCCAGGGCGAAGTGGTGGCCTACAGCGAGTCGTTCTACGTCCTCAAGAAGAGCGGCTGGTACTACACCTGCGACGCCAAGGGGAAGAGACTGCACACCTTCTCGGAGAGCAGCGTGGGCGAGGTGCTCTCGGCAGCAGGCGACACCTTCACGAGCCGTAAGAGCGGCTGGTACTACACCTGGGACAAGAAGGGCAAGAAAATCGCCACCCGCAGCGCCCACTGACCGATGGCCGACAATTGCCACCCTCACAGAGCCGATGAGCCAAACCCGGTTTCATCGGCTAACATCTATTAACGCGCCAGATTTGCATATCTCAAATCTTTTTACTATATTTGCCTAAAGAAAAACCTAACAGGGAAAAATGTATGAACTTGTCGAACCATTTAATTCAGTGATTGTTCATGTTTAAACTTATCCACACCAGCGACTGGCACCTGGGCCAGAATTTTTACGGCTATGACCGCAGCGAGGAGCAGCGCGACTTCTTGCGGCAACTGGCTGCTATCGTTGCCCAAGAGCAGCCCGACGCCCTGCTCGTGAGCGGCGACATCTACCACACGGCAGCACCGTCGAGCGCGGCTGTGAGCATGTATGTTGAGGGAATGCTCGACATACACAAAGCCTGCCCCGGCATGGCCATTGTGGTCATCGCCGGCAACCACGACAGTGCGTCCAGACTCGAGAGCGACAGCCTGCTGTGGCGCCTGGCGGGCGTGAGGGTGCTGGGCGGCATTGCCCGCGACAGCCAGGGCCTTGCCGACCTGCAGCGCCACATCATTCCCGTGACGGACAAGGGCATCGTCGCCGCGGTGCCCTATGCCCACAGGAACAGTTTTCCCAAAGTGAGCGACGAGGATATCGAAAGCGGCGAGCGCCAGCGCGCCTACTTTGAGGCCCTGCTCGAGCACGTGAACGCCGGGAATCCCGACGCCTTGCCCGTGGTCCTTATGGCCCACCTCGCCGTCAACAACAGCGACTTCACCGGCCACGACCGCAACATGACGATGGAGTGCGTCGAGATCGATACGCTGGGCCAGGGCTACGACTATGCCGCCCTGGGCCACATCCACCGCCCTCAACAGGTGAGCGACCATGCCCGCTACTGCGGCACCCCGGTACCCGTAAGTTTTGACGAGCAGTGCGAGCACTCGGTGAGCATCGTCACCATCGAGGCCCACGGCGCCCTGCCCCAAGTCACCACGACCGCCATCAAGAACATCAGACCCCTGCACACTATCCCCGCCAAGGATCCCGTGGACCTGGTGACCGCGCTGGCCCTGGTGGAGGAACAGCGCAACGACGTCAAGAACGCCTACATCAGGCTCAACGTGGCCGTTGAGCACTACCTGCCCAACGGCGCACAGGAGCGCGCCGCCAAGGCCGTTAATGCACAGCAGGGCCGTTTCTGCGAAATCAAGAAGACCGCGCTGAACACCGCTACAGGCCCGTCCCGGCAGATGACGGTTGAAGAGTTCAACCGCAAACAGCCCATCGAGGTCGCCAACCAATATTACCTCGAGAAAATCGGTCGGGCAATGACCGATGACGAAAAAGCCATGTTCAACTATGTTCAACAATTAGTAGAAGAGGAAAGCAGACAATGAAACTCCACCGACTCACCATCGAAAATATCGCCTCCATTGAGCATGCCGTCATCGACTTTGACCAGGCCCCGCTCAACGACGAACGTCTATTCCTGATTACCGGCGAGACCGGCTCGGGCAAGTCCACCATCATCGATTGCCTGTGCCTGGTGCTCTACGGCAGCACACCACGCTTGAAGGCTGCCCGCAATGTGGCCTATGAAACCGACCGCAACATCGGAGATAAAAGAGAGGAGCAGAGGACCAACAATCCCCGCCAACTGTTGCGGCGCGGCAGCGTGAAAGCCAGTGTTGAACTGACATTTGAGAACAACCAGGGCGTCCCCTACGTCGCAACGTGGGAAACGCACCGCGCCAACGGCAAGATTGACGGCAAAATATCAACGGTTTCCAGAGTCCTGCGCACGGCCGACGGGGTCACACCTGCGGCCTTCATCAGCAACTCTGATAAAATCAATGAAGAAATCGAGAATATCGTCGGGCTTGACATCCACCAGTTTTTCCGCACCGTAGTGCTCGCACAGGGCAAGTTTGCCGAGTTCCTCAACAGCGATGACAACGAAAAATCCGACCTGCTGGAGAAGATGACGGGCACAGGAATCTACACCCAACTGGGCAAGAAAATCTATCAGGTCTACCAGGAGAAGAGCGACCGCTGCAAAATCCTGAGCGGCCAAATGGAGAACATATTCCTGCTCGATGAAGAACAAAAGGCCAAAATCATCGAAGAAATGGGGCAACTTGACGCCCAGCACAAGACCATGAACGCAGTGCTGCAACGAGCCATTGCCATGGTCCAGTGGCTCAACAGCAAGGCCCGGATAGAGAAAGACATTGCCCTGAACAGCGAACTGCTCGACAAAGAAGTGGCACGCACCAGCACCGAGGAGCACAAGGCGCAGCAATCGCTGGTCAAGGATTGGGACGCCACCCTCGACGCGCGCCATCACATCAAAGAGAACCAGCGCGCACTGGACCACATCAAGGAACTCGAGGACCAGAAAACCTCCATACAGCAAGAGTACAACCTGCTGTGCGCTGCCCTGCGCGCCATGAGTGCCGACATCGATGCCACTCAGAAAAAAGTCGATGAAATGGGGCAAACTATCGAGAGCGAAGCCACAAACAAGGCCATGTATGACGCCATCGGCGAAATCGTTTCGTTTTTTAACCAGTGGCGGAATAAGAACGGCAACATCAAGGAATATGCCGAGGGTCTGGAGAAAGAAGAGAAACGGCTGCCCGAGGCCCAGAAAGCGGTTGAAACCGCCAAGGCCAAAGCCGATGAAATGGGGACCATCGTCGAGAAACTGAAACAGGAACTGGCCCAGTTCAACGTGACTGGAATCAGTGCCAAAATCAATGACTGGAACAGCGCCTCACGGGCCCTTGACACCTTCAAGACCAAGCAGGACCTGGTCACACAAGCCGAGACAAGGCTTAAAGAACTGAAGGACCAGCAAGCCGATGAAATCGGCCGTTTGGAGGCCGTCAAAGCCACTGTCGGTGAGAAACGCGCACGCAAAGAGGCCTGCCATGAGCAAGTCGTGCGGATGACCGACTGGAACCAACTGCTGGAGCAAGCCCACAAGACCCTGCACCAGGGCGACACGTGCCCCGTGTGCGGCAACACCATCACCACCCTTCTCGCTCCTAAAGCCGAGAGCGAACTCGAGGAGTTGAGAAAGCAACTCAAAATGGCCGAAGACGACCTGAACCAGACCCTCGCTCAAATCAAGGGAGCCGAGAAACTGATAGCCAACAATGAGAACCTCATCAAGCAAGCAGGCATAGACCTGGCCAAGCGACAAGACGAGCGCGCCAAGCACTGGAACGCAACCCGCCAACTGCTGGCACAATGCGGGAAAAACGTCGATGAAATGGGCGATGAAACCATGGTTGGCAGTCTTATCACAGAGATTGAAGGCCAAGTGGCACTGCTCAACGGGCAACTGAAGGCAGCGAGCGAACTTGATGACAAGATGAAAGCCGAGCAAAAGCGCCTCGACAAGGCCATGCAGGAGCATCACACGGCAGAACTGCAACTCAACACCATCACTGACGCCATCAGGTACCAGCGCCAACTCATCGACCTCAGCAAGAGAGAGGCCGCCAATATGGCCCAACAATTAGACGACCTGCTGGTCATCAAAGACTGGAAAGACCATGCCGACGATGAATTCATCGCACAATTGCAGGCAACAGCGGCCAATTACCGACACTTGGTGACCACCCGTCAAGAACTGGGTCAGTCGCTTGAGGTGCGCCGCACGGCCATCCCCATCATGCTCAAGCACAAAGAGAGCATCCAGGGCTTCACCGACGATGGCAACACCCTGCCGCAGGCACCCGACAACCTGGGAGACCGCTGGCGCAAACTGGCCGGCAAATACCTGCAATGGCAGACCCAGTTGACCCATACCAAAGAAAATGCCGCCACGAGCAAACAGGCACTGGACAGATTCCTCTCGCTCAACCCGGCCATGACGATGGAGCGGCTGCACGAACTCATCGGCCACTCCCAGGCCGACATTGACGGCATCAGGCAGGCACACCAGACGCTGAACGACAACATCATCGGCATCAAGAGCGCCATCGGCACATTGACCCAACAACTGCAGGAGTTGAAAGGCAAGAAACCCGATTACAATGAGGAGAACCTGGAGCGTCTCGAGGCTACCATCACCGAAAAACAGGAAGCCCTCGACGGCCTGAAGTCACAAATCGCCGAGAAAAAGACCCGGCTCAGCGACGACGAGAAGAATGCCGCACTGTTCCGGGGCAAGAAGGCCATGCTTGATCAGGCCGAGAAGGAGTGCAAGCAGTGGGAACAGTTTAATACCATGCTGGGCAACAGCGACGGCAACAAATTCCGCAGAATCGCCCAAAGTTACATCCTGGGCGACCTGCTGCAAAGCGCCAACGGCTACCTGCGCCAGTTCAACAACCGCTACGAACTCGAGCCCTCGCCCACCTCACTCGTCATCCTGGTGCGCGACCTCATCCAGGGCGACTTGACCTCGGTGACCACCCTCTCGGGCGGCGAGAGTTTCATGGTGTCGCTGGCACTGGCACTGGCACTGTCCAACATGACCGGCCGGATCTTCAGCATGGACACGATTTTCATCGATGAAGGCTTCGGATCGCTCAGCCCCAACTACCTGGACAATGTGATGGAAACGCTGAACCGCCTGTACGACATCGGCGGGCGACGCGTGGGCATCATCAGCCACGTGGAGATGCTCAAGGAGCGCGTACCCACCCAGATCCAGGTCTTCCGCGACCCCGACAACAACACCGTGAGCCGCGTCCAGGTCACCACCTGATGCAACAATATGAAAATGAAAGAGGCGAGCCCAAGCGGCCCGCCTCTTTCATTTTCATTGCCTCTCTTCCAAAGCCATTACAGCATCTCCAGCCCGTGCAGCATGCCGCTGTAGGAAACAGCATCACGTCCGCGCGGTTCTACGTCAATGGTGGTCTTACCGTTCATGAAGATCTCGACATGGAACCTGTAGTGGTCATCGCCATTGTCGACCCTGAAGGTGACACGGGCGCGGTCATCCTTGGGATACTCCACCTTGTAATCGAGCACCGGTGCGCTGAAATTCATGGCCTTGTAGCCGCTGGCGCCATAGCCCACATTCTGTCCTGAGCCGGCATAGGGCAGATAGCAAGATACCATGCCGTCGCGCACAATCATCTTGTGCCCCTGGCTGACAGGCATCGTCGGAGCCGACAACGGGCGCATTGAGCCGACCATTACGAAATACTGTTGCTGCTCCAGCAACGATTTGACAGCCGCGACCTGTGCGGGGTCGACAGTTGCATTCTTGCTGGTATTGCAGGACGTCATAACGAGAGCCATAACGGCGAAGAAGAGTATTTTTTTCATAATCCTATGGAGTTAGTACGTTAAACGAAGCGGCAAAAAACTGCCTTCTATTAATTAGATGTTTTTTTCCGTAATTAGTTTAATTCTTGAAAACCATTTCTCCGTCAAATGAAATCGCATCACGCTCCTGAGCGATGATGTCGATGATGGATTTTCCGTTGTTGAACACGTCGATACGGAAGTAGTAGGTATCCTCATCGTTGGTCACTCGGAACTCGATGTGGGAGCGGTTGCTCGTGAGATAGGTGATGGTGTAGTCCTCGATTTTACCCTTGAAGTTCAGACCCTTGCCGCCGCCATAGGGCAAGCGGTAGGCCTCGCCCACATAGGGGAGGTAACTGTCCACCTCATCACCGTTCACCTTCAACTCATAGTTGGAGGTCACATGGCGAGCCATGCCACCCAAGGGTTTCATCCAGTCCACGGCAATCGTGTAGTGCCGCGTGTCAAGCCCCTCCTGCACCTGGCGGGTTATCGCCGCCTGGCGCTCGGCATTGGTCAAGCCGTCGGTCGTGCCGCAAGCCTGCAGCAGCACTGCCACAAGCACGGTCATCATCAATAAAAACTTCTTTGCCATAATGTTTAGATTTTAATCAGTTAAACTAAAGGTTTTATCTCTTTTCAAAAAACACATCGTTTGTAAATCGTTGCAAATTAAGCGAAAAAAGAGAAAAAATCCAAATTTTCAATCAAAAAAAACGAACAAGTCCACCCCATCGCTTGCAGATGTGTGATAGCGCCACCTACCACGGTGACAAAAAGAACGCAATGATATTGAAGTCGGCTCTAACCCTGCGGGGCTAATGCAAATTTTTATTTTTTTCGTGCAATTCGCTTACTGAGCGTGATTCGTATTGAAAAATCTTGGGGCTAATGCTATTTAATAAAGAGGGCGACAGGACGATACGATAATTCGATACATACCGACGAAGGAATCAGTATGATTCATTGTCAGTCATCCTCCTCAATCAATTGCCAGTGGATAGTGGTAGTGGCATCACCCATAGTGGTAGTATTATTGATTTCTACTGGCCAGCCTTTGGCGTCGAATGATGCCTCTTTATGCTCCGACCAGTTGTCGAGCATCAATGATTCCCACGAGATTGTATCCCGGTAAAAGAAGGTCCCGTCCTCGTTAATGTGGGCAAATGCCTGATGAACCCATTGCACAGAAACTTCGAACTCTTCTACGACTACATTTTCATCTTGAATATCGGTATCAATATCTTCAACCTCAGTGTTCTCAAGGTCTTCATCGGTTTCAATCCATCGGGAGTCACCCATGGCATAGGTGCGACCGTACTGGTCGGCCCAGGTTTGAATGATGCCTTCAAATAGTTTGCTCGCCATTCCATTGATAAACCTGTCATCCAATCCATCATCATTTAATAACTGTGTTGAATCTTCATCCGGCGCTTGGTCAATTCCACTTGAGACTTTAATCAGCAATTCCGTTAATGGCTTTACCAAATTTGAACAATCGATGCTGTCCACCTTCAGGCTATGGCGATTGAAGTAGAAATGAACTCCCTCGGTGCCAAATAATTCAAGCAACTGCTCCATGTTCAGGTCGGCTGATTGGTCGCAAACAATATTATCAAGGGTTAAGGACATGCCGTAGTGATCCCTGTCAACCAATTCTACTTTCATGTGATAATCCATCGATAAAAAGTCAGAACTTGACCCCTCCATTACAGTCTTTATCGTGGCACGGTAAGAACGCATGTCTCCCATGGCAAAATTGGGCACGATGCGCACCGAGTCGGTAATGGCCGCCGTGACATCATGCAATTCAACGGCAGGTTGCGCCTGGCCTATAAACGAGCCAAACATAATGGCGGCTACATATAAAAGCAATCGTTTCATAGTATCAATGGTTTTATCGTGATTCACTTCACTTGTCTTTAAACAGGCGCAAGATGGTCCTTACAAAGATCTCCTTAGTGGTTCGTCCTCTGATACTGTATTGGTTGTCTGTTACCTTACTACGGCAATCTTGGTCACAACGGACTCACTGCCACCGTTTGCACGAGAGCAGAGCACCATGTAGATGCCCGTCTTGACACGGTCACCATACTGGTCACAGCAGTCCCAGGTCACCATGCCGCCTGTCGACTTGAGTTGCCTGATGACGTTGCCGCCGGCATCAGCAATCTTGACCAACGAGTTATCCATCAACCCCATAATGGTGACATCGCCGCCATAGTCGGGACGCACCGGATTGGGATAGGCATAGATGTTGTCATAGGAAGTCTCGGCAGGACTCGAGTCGCTGAAGTACTCATACAGGCCTGAGGGTGTCGTGACGTACACCGAGTTGCTGTTGGGATTACAGCACACCTGAAAGACCGTGTTGGAGGTCAAAGCGCTGTTGGTGGTATTGAATTTCTTGATGATCTGCGTGCCGTCGGCGCTCACGAGGAACAGGCCCGACGACTGCGTGGCAATCCACTTGCGGTTGGCACCGTCGACAGCGATGTCGTTGACCTGCAGACCGCTCAGCAGATAGTCGGCCATATCCGTGCCGTCGTTGCGCGGCACCTTGATGTGGTTCACCCTGAATCACCCGAGAAGGCCTGGGCGGGGTTGAACGAGATGACGCCCTCGGTCGAGCCCATCCACACGAGTCCCGTCAGGTCCTCGGTGAGGCACAGGATATTGGTCCAGGTGTAGGGCAAGCCATCCTGGTCGGTGAACTGGTTGAACTGCACTTGCGGAGGTCGCGACTGCAGTTCGCCGCCATTGTTCCAGAAGACGATGGGCTGCTCGAAGTCACCATCGGAAAACATCTTGATGTCGTAGTTGCTGTTGCGGGTCGACAGGGCGATGTCGCGCACGGTGTGACCCGTGTTGATGCCATCGATGGTGGGGGTCTGCCAGTCGTCGGCATTGGCCACGTTCTGCTTAGCCTTGGCAGCGGGCAGCACCATGGCAGGATGCTCGGGGTTTTCGAGCGACTGCAGCGCCCACACATTGCCATAGCGGTCAATCGTCGTGACGGGATGCATCGCACCAGATTTTTTGCGAAGAGGGCTATTCGTAGCATCATAGGTCAAGACAATCTCATTGTCAACCACCTTGAGCAAGCCATTCTTCCAGGTACCTAAGAAATAGGTATTCGGCTCATCGGGCAGGAACTCAATCCAGAACGAGCCATGCTCAGGGGCACCCTCTGGGGTCACATCGGTCCACTTCATGCCGTCATAGGTGTTAATCTTGGTCGGAAATGCGGTTCCGACAAGTGCATTGGCAGCCGTGGTCGACACATAGAGCAGGTCCTTGGATTTATTATACGTCATCCAGAAGGGATTCGACATCGACATGGCATTGGGCTTGTAGTAACTCTCGCTGCCCAGTTGATGCAGACCATTGGGACCTGCTGCCCACCAGGTGTCGTCAGTGCCGTCAGGGTTGCAACTGCACAATTCCTGTCCGACCTCTGTTCCCACGGGATTCAGACCATTCTCATCAGTTATGTAGCACTTGCCTGCAAGAGGCACGTTGAGCAGGAAACCTCCTTGGGTCTTCTGGAGCAGGTCGGTGCGGTTTTCAATCAGCGACTTCGTTGTGAAGTGCGGGATGCCCTGATCATCAACCGTCATCGAGGTCCACCAAGTCCAGCCTGTCAAGCAGAAGAACGACTGGTCGTTGATGGGACGGATGCGGCTACCCGTCTTGATATTGGCAGTAGAGAAGGACGATAATTGCTCATAGTAACTGTCGGCATTGCCATAGTAGGCCGCGTTGCTGGTGGTCAGGAGCAATACATCTCCCACCTGTGCCACCGAGGTCAGCGGAGTGCCGTAGATGTGGGACTCCTTGACAACATACTTCGAGTCATCAATCACCACATAGCCGAAATCGGTTGCCATATAGATTTTGCCAGGGGCAAAGGTAACATCGTTGATGTTCTTGCTCGACGTCATCACGGCATCCTTGATTTCGGGCATATTCACCACCTTGCCATTGCCGCGTATCACGTCGATGTTGGCATTGGCATAGACCACAATCAGGTAGTCCTTGTCGCTGTTGTAGTAGATGTTGGACACGGTCTGGTCGCTCAAGTCGCCCGCGCGGGTCATCGCCTCGTTCTCGCCCGTCTCCTTGTCGAGACGGAACAGACTCGACGACGACAGGTAGTAAACCCATTGGCGGCTCTCGGCGATGGACTTCACCTGATCGCCGACAAATGACGTGTGGATGCGCCAGTCACCAACCGCATGCTGTGCCGAGGCCGACAGCGCCATTGCCACGACCGACAGCACCAATAATATCATCTTTTTCATCTTTCTCAACATCTATTATTAGTGGATTATCTAACTATTAAACGCAACAATCGGCATTAAATTGTATCGCACGCGCGACAGCCGATGCAAAAACCGGGCATCCTTCAGGCGAAAGATGCCTCGCGGCAACGTGACATGGCTATTCAGAAGGACAGTTTCACCTCTTTGGGCTCCTCAGAGGCCGCATCATAGGTGAAGGTGGCCCACGTGCTGGTCACCTGGCTGTCGAAGCGCATGTGGTACTTGATGGGACGCAGACACTTTACCGTCACCTCGCCCGATACCGGCTCGCCTCTCGAGCCGCGGCGCTTGATACCTTTTTTCTCGACGATGGTGCAATGGTCATCGCTGATGGTGAACACAAGGTTGACGGTCTCCTCGGGGCCCAGGCTTAATCCCGTGCGCGTGAGTCGCACCCGTCCGCCCTGCTGGCGTTCCAGGCGCAGCGAGTCCTCGTCGTCCTCGCTGCCGTCAGTGGTCAACAGTTGCACAATGTGGGTGCTGGGCGTGCCCTTGTCGCGCTTCCCGATCAGGAGCGCCACCAGCGCCATCGCCACGACAAAGGCTAAGGTATAGAACTCGACCGAGGTAACGTCCATCGTCCTGCTACTTGAGTTTGCCGATGACTTCGCCGGCGATGATGCGCGACGACGACGGTGACCAGTGGGTGTCGTTGAACAGATACACGTCCTTGACGCCCTGCTCTACCAGCGGGTGCAGGACGCGCTTGGCAAACACGAAACGGTCCAGTTCGGGGGCCATCCATTGGCCGATATCCTCGTTGAGCGTCTTGGCCGGATAGGGATTGCCGATGATATAGTCCTGGTACATGTCATACTTGTCGCAAGCAACAACCAGCACCAGGTTCACACCCTTCTCCCGGGCCAGTGCGATGACCTTGTCATAGCAGTCGACAACCTTGCGCTGCTGCTCGGCGGTGACGCCAAAGCCCAACTGCACATCCTCGTTGTAGAAATAGAGTTTGTCGGGTTCACTGCTGCTGAAGGCCGGCTGTGACAAGCGCACGGTGTAGATGGGATTGGCACCGAACAGGTGGTAGAACACGAAGTCCTTAACGCGCTGCAGCGGTCCAGGAGCATCGGCGGGTGCCGTGGCATCCTCCTCGGCGGCCTCAACAGGTCGCGGAATCGACGTGTGGGTGGTGACAAAGCCGCAATGGCGGTCGACCAGGTAGCGCTCCACCTCCTCGACGACGAGGTTCTTGACATGGGTGGAGTCGATGCAGCCCAGATTCAAGATGTCATAGGCCACCTGCATGGGACTCGACAACGTAGGGTCGCTGGGGGTGAACACCACCACCCTGCGGCCGCTGTCATGGGCCAGGTAGTTGACATAGTCGCCTTGCTTGCCCATACCCCCGCCATGGGAGAACGAGTCGCCGATGACCAGCACGTCACAGGTGTCGAGACGCAGCAGGCTGTCGTTGTCCAGGCCAGTGTAGTAGACCTCGGGCAGAAGCGTCTCGCGAATCGAGTCGCTGTACTCGGGGGCACTGTCAATCAGTCCCAAGCGCATCAGGTCGCCCGAATTGTCGTCGGTCACCCACAAGTAGGTCGCCAGGCCCACCAGCAAAAGCCAGACGGGCAACACCGTGTAGGATATCTGGATGAGGAACTTCTTCATCATGGCATCAGAACTGGAAATAAATGAACGTTTGCACCTGACCGGCGAAATAGAAAATCAGGAACACCAGCACGGCATAGGCCACAAGACGGACGGGACGCGTCGAGAACAGGCGGTAGCCGTCGATTTGCAGCACGTGCTCGCGCTCGCGCTGAATCCACTCGACAATCATCAGGCCCACACACCACAACAGCGTAGTCGCCATCTTCATCGTCAAGCCATGAACGGCCAGCAGCGACGGCGAGCACATGCGGCGCACAAAAGCACCGAACTGGGCGAAGTCGGGCGCACGGAACAGAATCCAGCCGAAGTTGACCAGCAGGAAGGTCACCACCATAGCGACAAATTCGCGCCAGGTGGGCAAGCGCCGCCCTGCAGCCACCGTGTCCTTGCGGGCACGCTTCCCGAGCATGACGAGCGGGATAAACAACAGGGCATGGTAGAGTCCCCACAGGACAAAGGTCCAGTCAGCGCCATGCCACAGGCCGCTCAGGGCGAACACGATGATGATGTTCACAATCGTGCGGCCACGCGAACAACGGCTGCCGCCCAGCGGGAAATAGACATACTGGGTGAACCAGTTCATCAGCGTGATGTGCCAGCGACGCCAGAACTCACGCACATTGCGCGACAGGTAGGGCACCCGGAAGTTGGTCGTCAGCCTGATGCCGAACAGTTTGGCGCAACCGATGGCGATGTCGCTGTAACCCGAGAAGTCGGCATAAATCTGGAACGAGAACAGCACCGAGGCAATGAACAGGTTCATGCCTGGCTGGCTGCCGATGCCGTCCCACGCTTGGTTGACCACCTCGGCACAGGTGTCGGCGATGATGAGTTTCTTGAACAGTCCCCACAGCATCTGGCGCAGGCCGTCGACCGCCTGACCGTAGTCAAACTTGCGCTCACGCAGTATCTGCGGCAACAGGCTCGTGGCCCGCTCGATGGGTCCAGCCACCAACTGCGGGAAGAAACTGATGAACGAGAAAAAGGCGATGATGTCCCGCGTGGGCTCTATCTTGCGGGTATATACGTCAATCGAGTAACTCAGGGCCTGGAAAGTGTAGAAACTGATGCCGACAGGCAGGATGATACGCATCGTGGGCCAGTCCATCTCCATGCCCAAGGTATGGAGCAAAGCCCCCATGCTGCCCACAAAGAAGTTGAAATACTTGAACGTGGCCAGGATGCCCAGGTTGAGCACAATGTTGGCTGCGCTGACGGCTTTCTGCCTGCCCCGTTGGCCCTCGTAGCGCTTAATGAGCAAACCGCTCACATAACTGCTCAGCGACGTGATGACAATCAGTATCAGAAAACGCCAGTCCCACCAGCCGTAGAACACGTAACTGGCAACCAGGATGAGCAGATTCTGCCACTTGAGCCGCTTGAACACAAACCAGTAGAGCAGGAACACCACTGGCAGGAAAATCATGAATGTGAACGAATTAAACAGCATCTTATCGCTACTCGCTATATCCTAAACAAGAGGACATGCTGATCGACGGCATGCCCTCCTGATTCATTGATCTTTACCTCTTGACTTACCGATGAGCCTGAGAAGGGACATCACTTGATAATCATGACGGTCGTCTGGGGAGTGCCCGTAATCGCGGGTTGTGCTCCCTGGGCGGCATAGATGTTGTAGATGCCCGTGGGCACACGCTCGCCGTCGGCGCCGCTGCCGTCCCACAATGCGCTACCCACAACCGGGCCGAACTGGGCCACGATGTTGCCGTCACGGTCGGTAACGGTCACATAGGAGTTGTCCATCAGGTTGGCAATCTTGATCATACCCGTGAAGTCGGGCTCGATGGGATTGGGGAAGGCATACACGTTATCGAAGTTGATGCTCGTGGCGTCACCGTTGACGATATACTCGGCGATGCCGTTGTCGGTGTAGATGTAGACGCGGTCGTGCACCGTGTCACACTCGACGGTGTAGACCAGGTTGCTGGGCACGTCACTGTTCTCGATGGTGAAGTGGTTATAGACCTCGCTGCCGTCGGGCGATACGAAGTAAACGCCGTTGTTGGTGGCAATCCACTTGTTGTTGTCGCGGTCAACACCGATGTCATAGACCGTATAGCCCTCGCACAGGTAACCCTGGCCCTCGCTGAACTTGGTCACGTAGGGACGGACGGCTGCAGGGGCAGCATCAAAGACGACGTCGGGGTCAAAAACGAACAGACCCATATCGTGACCTACCCAGAACATGCCTTCACGGTCCTCCTCAAAATGGCAGAGGTAAGTCCAACTCACCTGGCTGTTGTTCTGGTCAACGAAGTGGCCGATCGAACTCAACTGGTAGGTATCCACCATGGGATCCTCGTTGCCGTTGTCCCAGCAGTAGATGCGACCTGTGATGGCACCGCTGTAGTCACAGTCACTGAAAATCTTCACATTGTTCTTCTTGGATACCAGGAAGCGTGAGCGCTGCATTTTGCCCGTATTCAGTGCTTCAAAACCTGCAGGAACAAGCCAGTCGGTCTTGGCCGATGTCGTGTTGAACACCTTGTCCTTGGGCAATAACAAAACGGGCGATTCGGGGAGGCCATAAGGCGTAACCACCCACATGTTGCCGTAGTTGTCAAATGCCGGATGGCACTTGCGGGTACTCAGTTTGGAGTTGGAGTTGTTGTAGGTCGTCACCAGTTGGTCATTGACCACCTTATACAGGTTCTTCCAGCCAGCCCTGATATACATCCTGGGATCCAGCGGATTGAACACGAAGTCGTATCCCGAACCCGAAGCGGTGTAGGCCGTGGCGTTGCTCCAGTTGTTGCCGTCATAGGTGTTGATGATATTGGGCACATTGGTAGCCACAATGTTGATCAGGGAGATCGGGCCCGATGAACCGGCATACAACTTGTTCAGGTCACCGTTGTACCTCAGCCAGAAGGGGGCATCGGTGGTCAGCGAGTTGATCTTGTAATAAGCGGTGCTACCACTGACATGCAGACCGTTGGCATCGTTGATCCACACCGTGCCGTCGCCATCGGGGTTGCTGGTGGCATAGCCCACAGCGCTGCCCACCTTGGTGCCGACTTTGCCCGTCGGGTCAAATGTGTAGTAATAAGTCTGCTCGGGGAAGTTGGCGATAAAGCCGGTCGGGGTCTTCTGGACGCTGTTGCTGCGCGCGGCGACAAGTTCGGTCAACACAGGCACACTGTTCACAAACTCATAGTTGTACAACGTCGACGGGCCCATGATGAACACTGAATTCTCGTTGATGGGATACATCCTGCAGCCGTTGAACGAGCCCGACTCCTTGGTGTAGTGGTTGATGGGGTCTTCGTCCTCGATGGTGCCGTGGTAGCAGTAACTCTTGGAGAGAATCAGCATCTCGTCGCCAATCACGGCCACGGAGTTGATTTTACGGCCCAGGTCATAGTTATGCACCACCTTGAGCGACGTCTCGTCGATGCACACATAGCCGTAACCGGTAGCGACGTAGGCCCTGCCGTTGGCAAAGTTGATGTCGTTGATTTCCTTGCCGGTATAGTCCTGCAGGTCACCGGTCTCGGGGTTCAGCGAATAACTATGCACACGCACGATAATGTCCTTGATGTTGCTGATGTTCGTCACTTTGCCGGCCTGGTCGATGACATCGATGTTGGAGTTGGCATAAGCCACAAACAGCAAATTGTTCTCCCAGTCATAGTAAATCTGGGAAATCGTGTTGTCCGACAGGATGTTCTGCTTACCCAGAGAGAGCGTCGTCTGGGTCGACTTGTCGAACTGGTACAGTTTGTTGCTGTTGACGTAGTAGACCTTGTCACCTGTATCAAACACGTTCTTGATCAACTTGGTCACATAACTGTTATGCATCTTCCATGTGCCTGCGCTGGCACTGGCAACAGCCAACACCAACAGCATCACAAACATAAAGCGTTTTTTAAACATATCTTGTTAGTTTTATCGATTATTCTCGCACTATTAACATATTGATACACAGCGAGATATGTGAAAACTTCACACAAAACCCACTGAATCAAATGCCAAAATTATAAAATAATAACGAAAATCCGGCCCATTTTGCCGGAATAAGATGAAAAAAACTTTCTTAAAAATTGCAAATTTCTAAGCATCTGCAACCAATGAAAATGGGCAAGAGCGGCACGTGTGCCAGCCCCTGCCCATGATACGTTTCAGGCGAGGTGTCTTTACTGCTGTGAAGCCGTGGCGGCGGCAGCAGCCTCGACCCACTTCTTGACATCGTCGACGACGGGCACCTTGTAGCCCAACTTGTACTTCTTGTTGATGTCGAGCAGGTCCTGGAAGAGTTTGCCGGGTTTCTCCAGCGCACCCAGGGCGGCCACGGTCAGCAGACCGGCCTTCTGGATGGGAGCAACCCACTCCTCGGGGATGCCCAGCGCGGTGAAGGCCTCGACCTTGTCGCGGGCGGGCACCTTCTCGGGACGCATCTGCGGGAACAGCAGCACGTCCTGGATGTAACTGTTGCCGGTCATGAGCATCACCAGGCGGTCGATACCGATGCCGATGCCGCTCGTGGGGGGCATGCCGTACTGCAGGGCGCGCAGGAAGTCCTGGTCGATGACCATGGCCTCGTCGTCGCCCTTGTCGGCCAGTCGCATCTGCTCCTTGAAGCGTTCCTCCTGGTCGATGGGGTCGTTCAACTCGCTATAGGCGTTGGCCAACTCCTTGCCGTTGACCATCAACTCGAAGCGCTCGGTCAGGCCGGGCTTGCTGCGGTGCATCTTGGTCAGCGGCGACATCTCGACGGGATAGTCGATGATGAAGGTGGGCTGGATGAATGTACCCTCGCAGAACTCGCCGAAGATCTCGTCGATGAGTTTGCCCTTGCCCATGGTGTCGTCGATCTCGAGGTTCAACTTGCGGCACACCTCACGGATCTCGTCCTCGCTCTTGCCCTCCAGGTCAAAGCCGGTTTTCTCCTTGATGGCATCGAGGATGGGCAGACGGCGGTAAGGCGCCTTGAAACTGATGACCTGGCCGTCGATTTCGGTCTCGGGCTTGCCATTCACGGCGATGCAGATGGTCTCGAGCAGGCGCTCGGTGAACGACATCATCCAGTTGTAGTCCTTGTACTGCACGTACAACTCCATGCAGGTGAACTCGGGGTTGTGGTTGCGGTCCATACCCTCGTTGCGGAAGTTCTTGCCAATCTCGTAGACGCCCTCAAAGCCGCCCACAATCAGGCGCTTGAGGTATAACTCAGTGGCGATGCGCATATACATGGGGATGTTCAACGCGTTGAAGTGGGTGATGAACGGCCTTGCCGTGGCACCGCCGGCGATGGCCTGCAGCGTCGGGGTCTCGACCTCGGTGTAACCGGCATCATCCAGCACCTGGCGCATGGTCTTTACCACCTGGGCGCGCTTCAGGAAGGTCTCCTTCACGCCGGCGTTGACCACCAGGTCGACATAGCGCTGGCGGTAGCGCAACTCGGGATCCTCGAAGGCATCGTAGGTCACGCCGTCCTTGACTTTGACCACGGGCAGCGGCTTGAGCGACTTGCTCAGCAGTTTCAACGACTGAGCGTGGACGCTGATTTCGCCCGTCTGGGTGCGGAAGACATAGCCCTCGACACCGACAAAGTCGCCCATGTCGAGCAACTTCTTGAACACCGTGTTATACAGGTCCTTATCCTCGCCGGGACACAGGTCGTCGCGGCTCACGTAGACCTGGACGCGGCCCTTGGAATCCTGTAGTTCAAAGAAGGAGGCCTTGCCCATGATGCGGCGGTTCATCATGCGTCCGGCGATGCTCACCTGGCGCGGCTCGGCATCGTCGCTGAAGTTGGCCACGATGTCGTCGCTATAGGCATTCACCACATACTCGGCTGCGGGATAGGGATTGATACCCAAGGCCTTGAGTTGTTCCAAACTGTTGCGGCGGATAATCTCTTGTTCGCTTAATTCAAGTACATTCATGTTATGTCAGTTTTGATGAGATTCACATTTAAACTGCAAAGATACAATTTTTTTTCTGTTCACGGTTGAACGTCACCGGTTTCTTTGCCTGTAGGGCTTGCCGAGGAGGAATGGCAGGTAGCGCTCGACAAACATGGCCATGGGATAGAGGATGACCATCACGGCGACGGCAACGGCGACCTTGAGCAGGATGTTGTCGTCGAAGACGGCCGCTCCCGCTACCTTGCCGACGACCATCTTGATGATGCCGATCAAGTAATTCTGCAGGGCCAGATAAGTGATGCCGGTAATTGCGACACCTTGGGCGATGTGGCTTGTGCCGTGCCAGCGCTCCAATGCCTTGCACACTGCCGTGTACAAGGGAAGAACCAGAATGACGGCTTCGGGCGCGAGGACATAAGCGACATCCCTGTCGATGTTCAGCGGCGCCACGATGAGGAAACCGAGGCCCAGGGCGGCACATAGCAGCCACAGCAGGGAGCGCCCCACCGTAGCGAAGTCGAACTTCTCAATCAACGGATGGCAACAGTTGCCCAAGGCATAGATGGGCATATACAGGAAGGCCTTGTCGAGGTTCCACCAGCGGAAACACGGCACGTCGGGCAGCACGAACAGCGACAGGCTGAGCAGCAGAGCCGCAACAAGCGGCCAAGCGCCCGAGAGGAATTTCCTGATGGGGTAATAGATGACCTGCATCGTGAACAGGGCGGCCAGGAACCAGAAGGGACCCAGCACCACGTCGGGCGTGCCCTGGACGAACTGCCGCAGCGGCTCATACAGGCCGATGGCCTGCTCCTCGGGACCCGCCATACGGCGCCCCACCACCAGCCACAGGGCATAGAAAATGATGAAGAAGGTGGTGTAAGGCACCAGAATCTGGCGCGCACGATGTGCCAGGAAAGAGAAGAAATTCTTTTGCCTGGCGATGTTGAACAGGTAGCCCGCAGCAAAGAAGAACACCGGTGCGCCCATGTTGAACAATGCCACCTCGTGGGCATTGTCGTAGCGCGGGGGCGTGTGATAAACCACCACGAGGAACATCGCGATGAACTTCATGTAGTCGAGCCAGGCCTTCCTATTCATACATCAGTCATTATTAGTTCACGCCAAGACGCTAAGCCGCAAAGTTTATCAATACAAAATCTTAGCGCCTTAGCGTCTTAGCGTGAGTGTCTTATTCTATCAGTCGATGATGTCGAAACCGGTGTAGCGCTGCAGGGCGGCGGGAATGCGGATGCCCTCAGGCGTCTGGTTGTTCTCGAGCAGAGCGGCCACGATGCGCGGCAGAGCCAGTGCCGAGCCGTTGAGCGTGTGGCACAGGTGAGTCTTCTTGTCATCGCCACGGTAGCGGCACTTGAGGCGGTTAGCCTGGTAGGTCTCGAAGTTGGATACGCTGCTCACCTCGAGCCAGCGCTGCTGGGCTGCTGACCACACCTCGAAGTCGAAGGTGATGGCGCTGGTAAAACTCATGTCACCGCCACACAAGCGCAGGATGTGCCAGGGCAGTTCGAGTTTCTCGAGCAGACCCTGCACGTGGTCCTTCATCTCCTCAAGGGCAGCATAGGAGTCCTCGGGACGCTCGATGCGCACGATTTCGACCTTGTCGAACTGGTGCAGGCGGTTCAGGCCACGCACGTCCTTGCCGTAGGAACCGGCCTCGCGACGGAAACATGCCGAGTAGGCACAATTCTTCTTGGGCAGTTCTTCCTGCGGGATGATGACGTCACGGTACATGTTGGTCACAGGCACCTCGGCCGTGGGAATCAGGTAGAAGTTGTCCACCTGGCAATGATACATCTGACCCTCCTTGTCGGGCAACTGACCGGTACCCAGACCCGATGCCTCGTTAACCACCAGCGGGGGCTCAATCTCGAGATAGCCAGCCTTGCCGGCCTCGTCGAGGAAGAACTGGATCAGGGCACGCTGCAGGCGTGCGCCCTTGCCCACATAGACGGGGAATCCAGCACCCGTGATCTTGACACCCAGGTCAAAGTCGATGAGGTTATACTTCTTGGCCAGGTCCCAGTGAGGGAGTGCATCCTCGGGGAGTTCGGGCATCTTGCCGCCGGTCTTCTCGACGACGTTGTCCTCGGCGGTCTTGCCCTCGGGGACACCGCTGTAGGGCACATTGGGAATGCTCAGCAGGATTTCGGTAATCTCGTTCTGGGCAGCGGTGAGGTTGTCGTCAATCTCCTTGTTGGCGGTCTTGAGGCCGGCCACCTGGGCCTTAACGTTCTCGGCCTCGTCGCGGTTGCCCTGCTTCATGAGGGTACCGATCTGTGCGGCCATCTTATTGAGTACAGCGGCGTTGTCGTCGCGTTGTTTCTGCAGTGCACGGCGCTGCTTGTCCAGTTCCACGATGCGCATAATGGGCTCGCGTCCGTCAAACTGCTTGACGGCCAAGCGACGAATCACATCCTCAGGGTCCTGGTTGATGAGTTGTAATGTCAGCATTATGATTTGAGTTTCTAGTTTCTAGTCCTTAGTCCCTAGTTTTTGGTTGGTTTTTAATTGGCGGTGAGGAGTTCTTTGACTTTGGCACTGATGGCACGGCCCTCGGCTCGTCCAGCGAGTTGCTTGGTGGCGATGCCCATCACCTTGCCCATGTCCTTCATGCTTGTGGCACCGGTCTGCTCGATGATCTGCTTGACGTGGGCGGTGAGTTCCTCGTCGTTCATCTGCTTGGGCAGGAATTCCTCGATGACAGCGGCCTGCAGCAGTTCCACATCGGCCAAGTCCTTACGGTCCTGTTCGATGTAAATCTGTGCGCTCTCCTTGCGCTGCTTGGCCATGCGCACGAGCACCTTCAAGGCGTTCTCGTCACTGACCTCGCCGTTGTTGCCTGGCGCGGTCTTGATGATCAGGAACTCGGCCTTGATGCCCCTGAGGGCCTCAAGTCGTCCCTTGTCATGAGCCTTCATGGCCTCCTTGATGCCACTGTTGACTTGATCAAAAATACTCATAGCGGTGATTTCCTCACTCTTACATTATTTATATATATCGTTTGATTTAATCCATACCGAAGTCGATGGTCGGCGAGTCGCCACCACCGCCGCGCTTGGGCGACTTGGGCACCTCGACGGGACGCTCCTGGCTGACGGCCTGCTGGCGTTCCTTGATCTGGTTGCGGAAGTCGGGTTTGCGCTTGTAGGTGGGCGTCTTCTCGATCAAGTCGATGACATCGTCGTCGTCCATCTCGTCGGGGGTGAGCACGATATAGCGGGCACGGTTCTGAGCCAGGGCCTGCTCGGTAATGGCTTTCTCACCATATTCCTTCTTGAGGCGGTCAGCGTCAGACATGTTGCTATGGGCGGCGACGGGTTCGCGACGAGTAGTGAAAGTGTTCACAGGAGCCTCCTTGTCGAGCGACACGTTGAAGCCGGCTGCCAGCACGGTAATCTTGACCTGTCCATCCTCGAGCGTGCGATCGTGGGCAGTACCCCAGATGACGTCAACCTCCTGGTCAAAGTTGGCCATGAACTCCTGAATCTCGGTGGTCTCACCCATGCGCAGCGGCGTATCGCTGTCGGGGTTGAAGTAGACGTTCATCAAGATCTTGCGCGAGCCATAGACGTCGCGGTTCTTCAGCAGCGGCGACTCGAGGGCATCCTCGATGGCCTTGGACACACGGTGCTCGCCCGAGCCGTAGCCCGAACTGATGATGGCGGCGCCACCATTGCGCAGGGTGGTGTTCACATCGTTGAAGTCGAGGTTGATGACACCCTTGACGGTAATCAGGTCACTGATGCTGCGGGCAGCGGTGGTCAGCGTGTCATCGGCCTTGCCGAAGGCGTTGGTGAAGTCGAGGTCGCTGTAGATCTCGGTCAGACGCTGGTTGTTGATGATGAGCAGGGCATCGACATACTTGCCCATCTCGTCGGCACCGGCAAGGGCCTTGAGAATCTTCTTGGGACCCTCGAACAGGAACGGGATGGTCACGATACCGATGGTGAGGACGCCCTTCTCATGGGCGATGCGTGCCACGACGGGCGCAGCACCGGTACCTGTACCACCACCCATACCGGCGGTGATGAAGACCATCTTGGTGTCGTCGTCAAAGAGGGCAGCAATCTCGGCCTCGCTCTCCTCGGCAGCACGCTTAGCGGTCTCGGGGATGTTACCGGCACCGAGGCCGTGGGTAGTGTTGGGACCCAGCAGCACGCGGTTGGGCACCGGCGACTCGTTGAGTTGCTGCTTGTCGGTATTGAGCACAACGAAGGAAACACCCTCGATGTTCTGCATGTACATGTGGTTGATGGCGTTGTTACCGCCGCCGCCCACACCCATCACCTTGATAATGGTGGGCATGAGTTTATTATCCTGGAACCCCGAATTCTGATCGAGCGTTGACATGATGTTCTCTTCCATATATCGTTTGACTTTGTTTTATTGTTTGGGTAAATGGGTTCTTAATTCTTATTACTCGTCGTCGACGGTTTCATCATCCTCTTGCATCAGGCCGTTCAGTTTTTCTCTCAGACTCTTGAAGAAGGTGTTGCCGCCCTTCCTGCCGCCCTTCTTGTCGCCCTTCTTGTTGCCCGGCTTGCGAGCAGGCACATCATCGACGAATTCGGGTTCGGTATTCTCAGACCTGCGGGGATTATTCATAATCAAGGCATCCTCGTAGTTGTTGAGTTCAACGCAGGTTTCACCGTCCTCGATCATATCGGCAGCCTTGGCCAGCAGCGAGAAGACCTCGATGTACTCCATGCGGTTGATGTCGGGGTTGAGGATATTGAGCATCGGGGGGTTCTGTCCCATGCGCACCCTCACCTTGATGGTCTCTTCCAACTTCTGCCTCAAGCCACCCAGGTGGGCACCGCCACCGATGAGCACAATGCTCTGGATAGCGTCCGAAGCCAAACCGGCATCGGCAATCTGCTGATTGATGTTGGCGATGATTTCACCGGCACGGGCGCTGAAATACTTGGCGGCCTCGGGTGCATTGACACCCTCGATGTCGGCGATGGTCACGTTGTTGGGGTCCAACGGATTGTTGATATTCTTCTTGACGTTCTCGGCAGTCTCCTCAAGCACATTCATGCCGTTCATCACGTCGCGTGTCAAGTTGCGGCCTCCCAGGGGCAGCGTGCTCAGGTAAACCAACGCATTGCCCTTGTAGATGGCCACCGTGGTGGTCTCGGCACCCATATCCACGAGCATGCAACCCAGTTCGCGGTCGCTGTCGCTCAGGATCTGCTCGCCGACGGCCAGCGGGGTGACGATGTAGTCCTTGGCGGGAATGCCGAAGGTCATCAACCTGTTCAGGTTCAACTTGAGTGCCGGCTTGGCGACGATAAGGTTGACCTTGATCTTTATGGACGAGCCAAACTGTCCCACGGGGTTCGGTGTTTCCACCTTGTCGACGTAGAATGCCCTGGGGACGATGTCAACAGTGTCGTAGTTGCGCAACGGGGTGCTTGTCGCTTCATGGATAATACGGTCGATGAGTTCACGGGTGATGGCCTCGGTGGAGCCGACACTGCGGTTCACCTCGCTCAGGCTGCTGTGCAACGACCTGCCGCTCACGCCCATATAGACCTGGGTCACGCGGCCATCGATCTTCTCCTCAAGGTTCTTGAGGATGTGGTTGATACTCGTCTTGATGTTCTCGACATTCTGTACGATGCCGTATCTCACGCTGTTGACGTGCTTCTCCTCCTGCAGGTGCCTGACGCTCAGGTAACCCGACGGAGTCTTTTCGGCAATGGCTCCCACAATCTTGGAACTGCCGATTTCAAGTGCTACAATGTACTGGTTCTTTTCCATAAACTGATTGAACTATTTTTATTTTGGTTTTTACTCTTTAATTCTGTTTTTTGTTCTTGTCTTTATCTTTATCGTTTGCCGATGATTCAGTCGCGGTAGCGGCGGCAGCAGCCTCCTGCTCCTGCTCCTTCTTGGCTGTGGCGGCCGAGCCGGGTGTCAAGGTCTCGATGTCAGGGAACTGCTCGTCGTCCTCGGGATCTTCCTCGATGACCTGTTGCACAGCCTTGACGCGGCGCGTGGCCACCACCTGATGGCTCCACTTGACCGAGATGGTGTCGTAGGTGTTCCAGCCACGCTTGGGCATCACCTGGTCGTAGAAGAGTCTCAGTTTGGCGAACTTGTTCTCAAAGCCCTGCGCATTGCCGATGTTCACGACGTGGCCGCTGATGTTGGGCACGATGATGATGTTGTTGGTGTCGCGCACGCAGTACATCGTCACCAGTGAGTGCAGCAGCGAGTCCTTCTCGACATAGTCCACCAGCGGCAGGATGCGCGTGACGGGATAGGCACGGCTGAAGTGGCCCTGCACCACGGGCACGTCGCAGTGGTAGTTGGGCGTCGCCATCATGCGCTTGCCGGCCCGGTTCACATAGTAGGACTCCGTGCCGTCGAACACGCGCAGCACGGGCACCAACTGGCTCACCCTGATGAGCACGCGGCCGTCCTGGCACTTCACGATGTCGGCATTCTCGAGATAGGGCGACTGGCGCAGCACCTCCTCAAGGTCGGAGGCATTGATGTCACCCATGCGCTTGCCCACAAGTTTCACGCCCTGGCTCTTCAGGTCGTTGAGCACGCCCTTGGGGGTGACGAACGATGTGCTGTCGGCATTGACGACCTCTACCACCACACTGGTGCACAACTCGTCGTGCGACTTGCCACGGGCCCACAGGATTCCTGTGGCCAGACCTATCGCCAGCACCAGCAGAATGCTATATTGTATCAGCCGTTTCACCGCTCTTGTTTCTTGAATTCATCGCATATTTGTGGCAGCAGATTGGCGATGTCGCCGGCACCCGCTGTCAATAGGACGTCAAAATTACTCAAATGTATTGACTTAATCAAATTTTCTTTGGTGTAAATACATTTTTTAGCACTTGTTATATTTTCAAGTATCATTTCACTGGCCACTCCAGGGATGGGTTGCTCGCGTGCAGGATAGATGGGCAGCAGGATCACCTCGTCGGCCAGTGACAGGGCCGATGCAAAGCCGTCGGCGAAGTCGCGCGTGCGTGTGTAAAGATGCGGCTGGAAGATGACCGTCAAGCGGCGTTCGGGGTACAGGTCGCGCACCGATGTGATGCTTGCGCGCAGTTCGCCGGGATGATGGGCATAGTCGTCGATCATCACCCTGCCATTGGGACCCGGCTCCTTGAGCCAGAACTCAAAGCGGCGCTTGGGACCCATGAAGGTGGCTATGGCCTCGCGCATCGCGTCGTGGGGCACGTCGACCAGGCGGCAGGCGGCCATGGCGGCGATAGCGTTCTCGATGTTGATGTCCACCGGCACACCCAGTTTCACGTCGGCAATGGTCTCCCATGGTGTCACCAGGTCGAAGGTGATCTCGCCATCGCCCTTGCGGATGTCAGAGGCATGGAAGTCGCCCCCGTCGCGGCTGTAGGTGTAGGTCTTCACCTGCTCGCCCACCCGCGGCTGCAGGGCCAGTCCCGTGTGCACGATGAGCGCTCCGCCAGGCTGGATGAGCGATGTGAAATGGGCAAAACTCTCCAAGTAGTTCTCGGCCGTGCCGTAGATGTCCAGGTGGTCGGGGTCGGTCGACGTCACCACGGCGATATAGGGCCTCAAGTGGTGGAATGAGCGGTCAAACTCGTCGGCCTCGATGACCGAGTAGGGACTCGTGGCCGAGAGCAGGAAGTTGCTGTCGTAGTTGCGCAGCACACCGCCCAGAAAAGCGTTGCAGCCGATGCCTGAACTGTGCAGGATGTGGGCCGCCATGCTCGACGTCGTGGTCTTGCCGTGGGTTCCCGCAAAGCACAGGCCCCGCGAGCGGCGCGTCACCTCGCCCAGCAGCGCGGCGCGCTTCACCACCTCAAAGCCGTTGTTGCGGAACCAGGTGAGTCCCTGGTGCGTGTCGGGGACAGCGGGGGTATACACCACCAGCGTGCGTTCCGGCTCGCGGCACCAGTCGGGAATCAGGGCGGGGTCCTCGTCATAGTCGATGTGGACACCCTCGCGCTCCAGGGCTGCGGTCAGGTCGCTCGGCGTGCGGTCATAGCCGGCGATGCGCTTTCCCATAGCCAGAAAATAACGCTCGAGGGCAGCCATGCCGATGCCACCGGCACCCACAAAGTATAAAGAATCAAAATCTTTCATATCTACTTGAAAATTATGCTGTTGAGCCTGTTATGCTTTCTTGTCGTTGATGATTCTCTCCACCTCGTCGACGATGTGCTCGGCAGCGTCGCGCAGGGCCATCTGCTCAACGTTGCGGCCCAACGAGGCCAGCAGTTCGCTGTCGTTGGCGGTGTCGAGCATCGTGCCCACCAGCATGTTGACAGCGTCGGCGTCGGTGACCATGATGGCGGCGTCGCGGCTGGCAAGAGCCTGGGCATTCTTGGTCTGATGGTCCTCGGCCACATTGGGCGAGGGCACCAGGATGGCGGGTTTGCCCAGCAACTGCAACTCCGAGATGCTGCTGGCTCCGGCTCGCGAGACAACCAGGTCGGCAGCCTTGTAGGCCATGTCCATATTGGTGATGAACGGCATCTGCACCACGTTCTTCACGCCTGATGCCTCGAGCGCCTCGCGGCACTGCTGGTCATAGAGTTTGCCCGTTTGCCAGATGACCTGGATGCCATAGGCGTCACCTATCTGCTTCAAGCCGGCGATGATGGCGTTGTTGACGGTGCGGGCGCCCAGGCTGCCGCCGATGATGAGGATGGTCTTCTTGGACGGGTCGACACCCATGGCCTGACGGGCCTGCTCGGGCGTGGCGCCGCACTGCAGCAGGTTGCGCCTGACAGGATTGCCGGTGAGCACGATTTTCTCCTTGGGGAAGAAACGCTCCATGCCCTCATAGGCGACACAGATGCACTCGGCCTTGGCAGCCAGCAGTTTGTTGGTCACGCCGGCATAGGAATTCTGCTCCTGCAGCAGCGTGGGGATGCCCTGCTTCTGCGCGGCCTTGAGCATGGGACCGCTGGCATAGCCGCCCACACCGATGGCGATGTCGGGCTTGAACTCCTTGAGGATGGCGCGCGCCTTGCTCAGGCTCTTGAGCAACTTGATGCCCACGCCCACGTTGCGCCATAGGCGCTTGCGGTCGAAGCCGCTGACGGGCAGTCCGATAATCTTATAGCCCGCAGCGGGCACTTTTTCCATTTCCATGCGTCCCTCGGCACCCACGAACAGGATGCCCCAGTCGGGATGACGACGGCTTACCTCGCCGGCGATGGACAGGGCGGGGAAAATGTGTCCGCCCGTGCCGCCGCCGCTCACGAGAACGTTGACTTGTTTTTTGTTATTTCCAGACATTTTTAGGTGGTATTTCGGTTGGGTTCACGGCGTCGAGGCCCTCGATGACGGGGGTCTCGTCGGCCTTATCTTTCTTGTTTCCGCCATTGGCGATGGTGCGGCTCACGCTGAGCATCACGCCAAAGGCGATACTGATTACCAGGATTGACGTACCGCCCTTGGAAATGAGCGGCAACGGCTGTCCCGACACGGGGAACACGCCCACATTGATGGCCATGTGGAAGAGGGCCTGGAACGTGATGAACGAGGCCATACCGATGACCAGCAGCGACGGCAAGACGCGCTTGCTGTGGCGCACAATCATCGCGGCACGGCCCAGCAGCGACAGGTAGAGCAGCAGCACAAAGATGCCACCCACCATGCCCAGTTCCTCGACGATAATCGAGAAGATGTAGTCGCTGAAGGCCAGCGGCAGGCGGCTGCACTCACGCGACTGGCCCACTCCGCGGCCAAAGATGCCGCCATGGGCCTGAGCCATACGAGAGAACATCTCCTGCTGGTTCTTGTCGGTGATGCCCCGATAGACCAGCGAGTCGCTGTGCCACCACTCACGCAGTCGGTTCTTCCAAGTGCCGCTGCGTAAATGGTTCGCTTTCTGCCCGTCAGACGGTGCATCATTCAAAACGACCGACGACGAGGGCATGGAGTTCATCTGCATCTCTTTTTGGGTCTCGTTGAACACTTCCTGCTTCTTGTCGTTGTTCTGCTTGATGATGAAGAACAGGCCCATCATGACCACGAAGAAGCCCATCAGGTAACCGATCTTCTTGAACTGCGCGCCACCGATGAGCAGCATCGAGAAACTGATGGCTACCAGCAGCAGGGTGTTGGTCAAGCCGCTGCGGATCATCAGACCGCCATAGAGCGCCACCACAAAGGCGGCGCCGAACATGCCACGGTTACTGATGTCCCTGTTCTTCTGCGACTTGGCGAAGATATAGGACAACATCGTGACAATCGACAATTTGGCCAACTCGGCCGGCTGCAGGGTGACAAGTCCCGGAATGATGGTCATCGCACGCTGGGCGCCATTGATGACCTCACCGAAGAACATCACATAAATCAGGCTGACCACCGTGATGACGGCCAGACCCGGTATCATGGCATACAGGAACTTGGGCTTGTTGTAGTCCACGCGTTGCAGGAACACCACACACAGGGCACCAATGCCCAGGAACACGCACTGCTTGACAATGGGCATATAGATGCCCTGGGCCGCAATCTCGCGGCTCGATGCACTATAACTCTCGACAACCGAGATGATGAGCAAAGTGATGTAGATGCCCCAGATCCAGGGATCACCATACTTGCGGGAAATCTCGTTGTACCTGTTTATTTTTTCAGTTGGGGACATAAGGGGGTAAAGTGGAAATTATGGGGTAATTATGCGGGTTGATTGCCGTCCTTGAACTGACGGACACACTCTTTGAACTGGTTGCCGCGGTCGGCCATACCATTGAACAGGTCAAAACTGGCGCAGCAGGGCGACAGCAGCACCGTGCCGCCATTGCAGGCCAGGTCGCGGCACTTGGCCATGCACTCGGCCATGCTGCCGGCATCGGTCACCACGGGCACCTTGCCGTCGAAGAAGGCATGCAGTTTGGCATTGTCCTTGCCCAGGCACACGATGGCATTGACCTTTTCCTTGACCAGCGGCTCAATCTGGCTGTAGTCGTTGCCCTTGTCGATGCCGCCCAAGATGAGGACGCAGGGACCGTTGACGCTCTCGAGGGCATACCAGCAGGCATCCACATTGGTGGCCTTGCTGTCGTTGATGTAGCGCACGCCGTCGACTGTGTCGACATACTCCAGGCGATGGGGCACGGCCTCAAAGTCGGCCAGCGCAGCGCGGATGACGTCCTTGCGGATATCAAACACCTGGGCCGACAGGCCGGCAGCCATCGTGTTGTAGACGTTGTGCAGACCCTGCAGCGACAACTCGCTACGGGGGATGTCCCAGCAGTCGCCGTCCACGTTGAAGTGGACATCGTCGCCGTGAAGCCATGCGGCCTGGGTGGCGTCATCGTCGGCCGTGAAGCCCAGCAGACGCGACTCCAGGTGGTGCTGGCGCAACTGCGAGGCGATGATGGGGTCGTTCTTCCAGAAGATGAACGAGTCGTCGCCGGTCTGTCCCTGGGTAATGCGGAACTTGGCAGCGGCATAGTTCTCCATCTTGTAGTCATAACGGTCGAGGTGGTCGGGCGTGATGTTGAGCAGCACGGCCACATTGGCCTTGAAGTCATACATGTTGTCGAGTTGGAAACTGCTCAACTCGATGACATACACGTCGTGATGCTCGGTAGCCACCTGCAGCGCCAGGCTGCGGCCCACGTTGCCCGCCAGGCCCACGTTCAGGCCAGCCTTCTTGAAAATATGGTAGGTGAGTTTGGTCGTGGTGGTCTTGCCGTTGCTGCCGGTGATGCACACCATCTTGGCATCGGTGTAGCGGCCAGCAAACTCGATTTCGCTGATGATGGGAATGCCGCGCTCGATGGCCTGTGCCACCATGGGAGCCGTGTCGGGGATGCCAGGGCTCTTCACTATCTCGTCGGCATTGAGAATCTTCTCGGGCGTGTGTCCGCCCTCTTCCCATGCGATGTCATACTGGTTGAGCAGGTCCTTGTAGGTCTGGCCGATGCTGCCGGCATCGCTCAGCCACACGTCCATGCCCTTGACCTTGGCCAGCACCGCTGCACCGGCACCGCTCTCGCCACCGCCCAATACTACTAATCGTTTGGTCATATCGTTGTTTCGTTCATTTGGTTGTTTAACGTATCTTGAGTGTCACAAAAGTCAAGGCGGCCAGCAGGATGCTCACCAGGAAGAAGCGCATCACGATTTTGGCCTCGGGGATGCGGTGGTCTGGCGTCTTGATCTTGTAGTTCCACGTGAGTTTGGCGGGATCGGCAGTGAAGTGGTGGTGCAAGGGCGTCATCTTGAACAGACGCATATTCTTGCCCTTGTGGCGCTTGACATACCACACCTGCAGGATTACCGACAGTTCCTCGATCAGGAAGATACCGCACAGCAGGGGTATGAGCCACTCCTTGCGGATGAGCACAGCGAACACCGCGATGATGCCGCCCAGACACAGGCTGCCGGTATCACCCATGAACACCTGCGCCGGATAGGAATTATACCACAGGAAGCCGATTGTGGCTCCGATAAACGCCGCTGCATAGACTACCAGTTCGCTGCTATCCGGGATGTACATGATATTCAGGTAGGATGAATAGATGACGTTACCACCCAGATAGCACATGATGGCCAACGCGACGCCTATGATAGCCGAAGTGCCTGTTGCCAGGCCGTCGACACCGTCGGTCAGGTTGGCACCATTGCTCACGGCAGTGATGACAAAGATGGTCACCAGGATGAACAGAATCCATCCGCCCAACTGCTTGTACTTGCCCATCCAGCCCGTGAAGTAGGCATAGTCGAAGTTATGGTTCTTGACAAAGGGCAGCGTGGTCTTGGTGGCCTTCACGGCATGCGACTTGTGCACCTCGACAAGTTCCGGGGTCTCGTTGCGGTTGGTGACATGGACGTTCTCGTTCATCACGATGGCGGGGCTCAGATACATGGTCAGGCCCACGATAACGCCAAGACCCACCTGACCCACAATCTTGAACTTGCCCTTCAGACCCTCCTTGTTGTGGTGGAAGACCTTGATGTAGTCGTCGGCAAAGCCCAGGGCTCCGCACCACAGGGTGGAAACGATCATCAGCAGCATGTAGACGTTGTTGAGTTTGCCCAGCAGCAGGCAAGGCACCAGAATCGAGATGATGATGATGATGCCGCCCATGGTAGGCGTTCCCTGCTTGGCGGAATTGCCGCCCAACTTCTCGTCGCGCTCCTTGTCGCACATCTGGCGGTTCTTGAGTTTGAAGATGATACGGCGTCCGATGACGATGCCGATGAACAGCGACAAGATGAACGCGAAGCCCGACCTGAACGTGATGTATTCAAACAAGCGCGCACCGGGAATATGGGTATCTTGCAGGTAATGGAAAAGATGGTATAACATATCCTTGCTTTGATGTGGTTAATAATCTCAGTTGTTGGGACCCTCGGCAGCAAACACCTCGAGCACCTGCTCGCGGTCGTCGAAGTGGTGCTTCACGCCCTTGATTTCCTGGTAGTCCTCGTGTCCCTTGCCGGCGATGAGCACCACGTCGCCCGGCTGTGCCAATTGGCATGCAGTGCGGATGGCCTGGCGCCTGTCGGTGATGGTGAGGGTCGTGGGGCGGGATTCCTCGGGCAGGCCCACCTCCATGTCACGCAGGATGGCATCGGGATCCTCGTTGCGCGGGTTGTCGCTGGTAAGAATCACGCGGTCGCTGCGGACGGCGGACTCGCGGGCCATGATGGGGCGCTTGCCGGCATCACGGTTGCCGCCGCAGCCGCACACGGTGATGATGTGGCCATTGGTGCCCACCACCTCGCGGATAGTGTCCAGCACATTGACCAGAGCGTCGGGCGTGTGGGCATAGTCCACGATGGCCGTGTAGCCACGCGGCGAGCGCAGCGTCTGGAAGCGACCGGCAACGGGCTCGAGCATGCTCATCTTGACGAGCACCTCCTGCGGGTCGAAGCCCAGCAGCAGCGACGCACCATAGACCGAGAGCAGGTTATAGGCATTGAAGCGGCCCGTAAACAGCACCTCGACCTGATGGCCGTTGAGTTCCAGCGTGGTGCCGTCGAGTCGCGACTCGACGATCCGGCCCTTGTAGTCGGCCATCGAGCGCAACGAGTAGCGGTACTTGCCGGCACGGGTGTTCTGCAGCATCACCTCGCCCACCTTGTCGTCGGCATTGACCAGTGCAAAGGCACCGGCGGGCAGGGCGTCAAAGAACATCTTCTTGGCAGCGATGTAGTTGTCCACCGTCTTGTGGAAGTCCATGTGGTCGCGCGTGAGGTTGGTGAAGATGCCTCCGGCAAAGGTGATGCCCTCGATGCGGCGCTGGACGCAGGCATGGGAACTGACCTCCATGAACGCGTATTCGCAACCCGCCTGCACCATCTCGTGCAGCAGCCGGTTCAGCGTCAGGTGGTCGGGGGTGGTCTGCTTGGCCACCTCTTCGCGGGTGTCGATGATGTTCTTCACCGTCGACAGCAGGCCGGCCTTGTAGCCCATCAGGCGCGCCATCTCGTAGAGCAGCGTCGCCGTTGTCGTCTTGCCGTTGGTGCCGGTCACACCCACCAGGCGCAGTGCACGCGAGGGATGGTCAAACCATTCGTCGGCGATGTGGGCAAGGGCGACGATGCTGTTCTCGACTTGTATGTAGGTTGCCGAGGGGTCAAGCACGGCAGGCATGTCCTCGCACACGATGGCGCGGGCACCGGCGGCGACCACATCGGCGATAAAGCGGTGAG
Source organism: uncultured Prevotellaceae bacterium (assembly GCA_900320245.1). Lineage (GTDB taxonomy): Bacteria > Bacteroidota > Bacteroidia > Bacteroidales > Muribaculaceae > Sodaliphilus. The sequence continues at coordinate 22,894 of ONRP01000007.1, read as the reverse complement.
AATCCACGGCAACGCCCTTCACGGCTACAAACAGTGCGCCCTGGCGTGCCTGGCGGGAATCGTTTATCACGTCGGTGATGTCGACACCAGTGTCACCCACTACCTGAAGCGGGCTGACCGACGTGAGCAGTTGTGATAATTTCTTCATGATTTTAAGAATTTCTCAATGTTAGGTTAATTTTTTGCCCGGCGGTGTACTGCGAACCGGCAGACACGCTCTGGCTGATGACCATACCCGAGCCGGTGAACGTCACCGACAGTCCGGCATCCTCCAGCATCATGATGGCCTCACGCACGTTCAGTCCCACGACGTTGGGCACCACACCCTTGGCGGCCTCCTTGGGACGCGCATAGCGGTGAGGCTTGCCTCCAGTTTTCAGGTGCTGCATGATGTTGTTGTAGGAATAGTCGCTCATCGAGGCGTAGAGCACAGGATAGTCCTGTACCGACTCCGACTTGGCGGTGTAGTCGGGCGCGTCACCCAGCAGTCCGATGGCATACATCTTGAGGGCAATATTCTTCAACACCATGCCGCTGCAGGCGGCAGCACCCACGTTGGCATTCCTCATCAGCACGATGCAGGAGTACTTGGGGTGCTCATAGGGGAAGAAGCCGCAGAAGGCCAGACGCTTCTGGCCGCCATACTGTCCCTTGATGACTTCAAAGGCCGTACCGGTCTTGCCAGCGATTTCCACCTTGTCGTCCTGGAGGAACTTGCGAGCCGTACCATGGTCGCCCCACACCACGTCGTGCAGCATGGTGCGCAGTTTGCGCGCATTCTCGGGCGAGCACACCTGGTCGCGGATGTAGGTCACCGGGATGATGGAATCAAGTTCCCCCTCACGGGAGAGTTTCTTCACCAGGTGGGGACGCACATACTTGCCGTCGTTGGCGATGGCATTGTACATGGCCAGCGTGCACAACGGCGGGATGCGGGCACCGTAGCCGTAGGCCTGGCGCGACAAGGTCACGCGGCCGCCGTTCTTGATCTCCACGTTCTGGTACCAGGGGATGTTCTCACCCGCAATGCCCGAATGGAAGGGCTCGAAAAAGCCCATCTCCTTCAAGCGGTCATGGAAGCCCTGAGGATTGGCGCCGTATTTCTTGACAATCAGTTTGGCCATACCGATGTTGGACGAGGTCTCGATGATCTGGCGAGGGGTGCGCGTTGCGCCGCCATGCTCGTCCCTGACGACAGAACCGGCATAGGACCACACCGAACCGGTCTGGATGGGTGCGTTGATGTCGGTGACGATGCCGTCTTCCAGGGCCACCATCATCGAGATGGTCTTGATGACCGAACCGGGCTCATAGCCCAGCACGGCATGGTTCACGCCCTCGGTATACTCGCCGGTCTGCTTGTTGATGTCCAAGTTGCTGATGGCCTTGATCTCGCCGGTGGCCACCTCCATCAGCACACACGTGCCCCACTCGGCACCGGTCTGCACGCACATCTTGTAGAGTTCGTCCTCCACGATGTCCTGCAACTGGATGTTGATGGTGGTGGTGATATCATAACCCTTGACGGCAGGGACGCTCTCGGCCCTGAAGATGCCGTTGGTGAGTTGGATGTTCTTGGAGATACCGGGCTTGCCGTAGAGCAACGAGTCAAGCGCCATCTCGAGGCCCGAGATGCCGTGGATGGTAGCATTGACCGTGTCCTCGCCCACACTGCCGATGCTTCGCGAGGCCATGTCGCCATAGGGCTTCATGCGGCGTTCCTGTTTCTCGTAGTAGAAGCCGTTCTTGTTCCTCGGGAGGTTCAGGAACGGGAAACGGCGCACGCGCTCATACTGGTTGTGGGTAAGCATCCGCGGGAACAGTTTGTAGGCGCGGTTCTTGCGGCCGGGCTTGCCATTGGCCTGGACGGTCTTGGGCGCATCAAGTATCGCACGGCGGTCCTGCAGGATCTTCTGACGCCACTGCTGGGCGGTCATCGTCGTGTCAAAGGCTGCCAGACTGTCGCACAGCGGGCCTATCTCCTTCATCAGCGTCTCCTCCTTGATGCCCTCGGTGAACCAGTCGATGCGCGGGATGTAATACTGCAGGTTGGCTGCCAGCACAGTGCCGTTGTCGGCCAGCAGTTGTCCACGCTCGGGCGCGATGGCGGTGGTGTCGGTCAGCACCTTGTCGGCCTTGTCATTCCACTCGGCGGCATACACCACTGTGGTCTTGAACAGGTCCCACACGATGGCTGCCGAGAACATCAGCATGATGCCCACGACCAGCGCATAGCGTGCCAGAATGTGTTTTTTGTTGTTTTGCTTCATCGTTTCTTCCTATTATGGGGGTTACTTGGACTTCAGTTCATAGGGAGGCTCGTCGGGCGTACTCAGACCCAGATGGCGCTCCTGCATGAGGCGCGTCATCTCGCTCTCGCGAATCATCGAGTTGTAGGCTGCGCTCGACTTCACCAGGTCGGTGCGCGAGTCATCGAGTTCCACCTTGAGTTTCATGACTTCCTGCATGCTGCTCTGGAACAAAAATTTGTTGGCGATATAGGCCAAGGCCATCGCCACGACAAAAACGACATAGAACCAGTAACGCTTGAAGAACTCAAGCGAAAAGAGCCGGCCCTGGATGATACCTTTTCCTGCCTTCTTACCTGTCTTGGATGCACTGTTTACTTTCTCGCTCATCGCTACAAAAATCTCTAAATCTCTCTAAAAACCTCTCTAAATCCTAAACTCTAAACTTTCTCGGCCACCCGCAACTTGGCGCTGCGCGAACGCGGATTGCGCTCCACCTCGTCATCGGCGGGTGCTATTACCTTGCCCACGGCACGCAACGGTGTGGTCAAGCGGCCGTAGAAATCCTTCTCCATCTTGCCCTCGATGTTGCCCGAGCGCATGAAGTTCTTCACCAAACGGTCCTCGAGGGAATGGTAGGTGATCACGGCCAGGCGCCCACCGGGGTTGAGGAGTTCGACCGACTGCTCCAGCAGTCTGCGCAACACCTCAAGTTCGCCGTTGACCTCGATGCGCAAGGCCTGGAACACCATCGACAGTTCCTTCTTCTGCTGGCTGGGCTTCAACAGCGGACGCACGGCATCGACCAGCGCGCCGGTGCTCGTCACCGGGCGAGCCTTGGCAATGGCTGCCGCCAAGCGCCTCGACTGTCTCAACTCACCATACAGGTACAGGACGTCGGCCAACTGTTCCTCGGTGTAGGTGTTCACCAGGTCACCCGCCGTGAACGACGAGCCCTGGTTCATCCTCATGTCCAGCGGAGCATCGGCACGGAAAGTGAAACCGCGCTCCACATCGTCGAAGTGATGGAACGACACGCCCAGGTCGGCAAGGATGCCGTCGACATGCCGCAGACCGTAATAGCGCAGGAAATTCTTCAGGTAGGCGAAGTTGCCATGTACAAATGTAAACCTGTCGTCGGCAAGCCGGTTGGCCCACGCGTCCATGTCCTGGTCCATACCCAACAGACGGCCGCCGGGACCCAGTTGCGACAAGATGGCACGGCTGTGGCCGCCACCGCCGAAGGTCACGTCTACATAGGCGCCATCGGGCTTGATGGCAAGCCCGTCAATGCTCTCGTCGAGCAGTGCAGGTATGTGGTAAACTTGTTGTTCCATTGCTATCGAGTGTGTCTCCGTGCCTCACTTTTTTGAGGACTCCAAAGGTACAACTTTTTTCGCGAAAATTTACAATCTCAAACAAAAAAATTTACGTTTTTGAAAGAAAATTTTTCAACACCACCTGTTGATAACTTTTATTGCGCTATTAATCAGTAAATTACCTCCTTTGTTGCCAAAAATTTACAACTGCAAAATTTGGACAAATTTCGGGTTTTTGGCTTGATTTTATCTATCAGGAATCAATTTGCCCATTCCTGCTCCCGCCCGTAGTTTCCAGCCATTAGCAACAGGCGCCACCAAGGGTCCCGAATGCGATTTTACATATTTTATGAATTGTAAATATTTTTTTAGTATCGTTTTGGCGATTTTTTGATAATTTTGCCGCACGATTTTATGTCATCGGTGTTGATTTCCTGAACGTTGAACACGGAGGGCAATCCAGGGCACTTGACACAAAATGGAAACTCGAAAAGATATGAATAGCATTATGGGTACAGGACATAACCACCATGGTTTCCCGATGGAAATCCTCCAACTGACGACGACGCCGTTCTACTACTACGACCTTGACGTGCTGCGCACGACACTGGCCGAAATACGACGGCTCACTGCCGACGGGCCTTACAGTGTGCACTATGCGGTCAAGGCCAACGGCAATCCACGCATTATCAGCGAGATAGCACAGACCGGCTTGGGTGCCGACCTGGTCAGCGGACATGAAATCGAAGCCGCCCTCGCCGCCGGCATTCCGGCCTCGGAAATGACCTACTCGGGCGTGGGCAAAACCGACTGGGAAATCAGGACCGGCATCAGCCACGACATCGGATGCTTCAATGTGGAATCGGTGCCCGAACTTGAGGTCATCAACGCGATTGCAGGCGAAATGGATGCCACGGCACGTGTCGCCATCAGGGTCAATCCCGACATCGACGCACACACCCATAAATACATCACCACCGGCACTGCCGACAACAAATTCGGCATACCGCTCGAGTCGCTCCAGCAGGTTATCGGCATGGCCATGAGCATGCCCAACATCCACCTGAGCGGACTCCATTTCCACATCGGCTCACAGATTACCCAGATGCAGCCCTATGAGATGCTCTGCGATACCATCAACGGCATACTTGACCAATATGAGGGCCAAGGCATTCAGTTCGAGATCATTAACGTGGGCGGCGGACTGGGCATCGACTATGACAACCCCGACACCCATCCCCTACCCGACCTGGAGCGCTATTTCAACACCTTCAAGCAGCGGCTCCACCTGCGCGAGGGGCAGCGGCTCCACTTCGAGTTGGGCCGCGCCATCGTCGGCGGCTGCGGTTCACTCATCTGCCGCGTCCTGTATGTCAAGGAGAACCGCGGCAAGCGGTTCGTCATCGTCGATGCAGGCATGAACGACCTGCTCAGGCCGGCCCTCTACGGCGCTCATCACCAACTGCAGAACCTCACCTCGACAAGCAGCGACATCGAGACCTATGACGTGGTGGGGCCCGTGTGCGAATCGAGCGACGTGTTCGCCCACGACTGCCGGCTGCCGGTCACCCGGCGCGGCGACCTCATCGCCATCCGCTCGGCAGGGGCCTACGGTGAATCGATGGCTTCGACCTACAATATGCGTTCGCTGCCCGCCGGCATCTTTCACTCGTCAATCGACAAATAGCAGATTATCAGTAATTTAGCCATAACACACATTAAATAATAAAAAAATATTCACCGAAATCTATAGCGACATACAAAAAATGTTGCTATATTTGCGATTACTTACTAAAAATTTGATCTCATGGAAAAAATTGATAATCTGGACAAGAAAATTCTTGAAATCGTGATGAACAACGCACGCATTCCCAGCAAGGATGTAGCACAGGTGTGTGGAGTGTCAAGGGCTGCAGTGCATCAGCGCATACAGCGGCTCATTGACGACGGCGTCATCACCGGCTCGGGATACAACGTGAATCCCAAACTGCTGGGATACTCCACCTGCACTTTCATCGGCCTGACGCTGGAACGCGGCTCGATGTACCGCACCGTCGTGCCCGAACTGCTCAAGATCAAGGAAGTCGTCGAGTGCCACTTCACTACCGGACACTACACCATGATGATTAAGGTATACGCACGCGACAACGAGCACCTCATGACGCTGGTCAACGACCACATCCAGAACATCGAGGGCGTGGCTGCCACCGAGACCCTTATCTCGCTGGAACAGAGCATCAGCCGCACCCTGCCCATCCACTACGAGTGAACACAACCGCCACGGCAGTTCACGGCACATCGCCGCTCAATACCGCTGTGAAAGGGCCTTGCCACCTTCATGCGACTAATATCCATGAGAATAATGCCCGACGACCTATGACCTATCGGATTTTTTCATTAACTTTGTAGCCGATACATTATCCAGTCAATCAATCTAAACAACAGAACATCATTATGAACAACAATAGATACTGCGTGATCATGTGCGGAGGCGTAGGCAGCCGATTCTGGCCCTTCAGCAAAGCCGCAAAGCCCAAGCAGTTTCTTGATTTCTTCGGTACGGGACGCAGCCTGCTGCAGATGGCGTTTGACCGCATCCAGGGAATCGTCCCAGTCGAGAACATACTGCTGATTACCAATGAGAGTTACGGACAACTCATCAAGGAGCAACTGCCCGAAATCCAGGACAGCCAGATACTGCTCGAACCGGCCAGGCGCAACACGGCACCGTGCATCGCATGGGCCGCGCACCACATCAAGGCCATCAACCCCGATGCCAAGATGATGGTAGCCCCGAGCGACCACCTCATCATCAACGTCGACAAGTTCAGGCAGAGCGTCATCAAGGCCTACGAGTTCATCGAGCAGCATGACGCACTGGTCACCATGGGCATCAAGCCCAGCCGTCCCGAGACCGGCTACGGATACATCCAGGTGGGCGAGCAAGTCGAGGACAACTTCATGGCTGTCAAGACGTTCACCGAGAAGCCCAACGAGGAGTTGGCCCGCGTTTTCCTCAAGTCAGGCGAGTTCTTCTGGAACTCCGGAATGTTCTTCTGGAGCGCCGACGCCATCATCAAGGCACTCAACGACCACGCTGCCGAGGTCAATGCCATCTTCGAGATGGGCAAGGAGCAGTTCGGCACGCCGGGCGAAACCGAATTCATCAACAACAACTTTGAGGCCTGCCCCAGCATCAGCATCGACTTTGCCGTGATGGAAAAGGCACCCAATGTCTTTGTCGAGACCGTCGACTTCGGCTGGAACGACCTGGGCACATGGCGCTCGCTCTATGACCACTCGCCCAAGAACAGCGAGGGCAACGTCACCCAGAACTGCAAAGCGCTGATGTTCAACAGCAAGGGCAACATCATCGCCATCAAGGGCGACAAACTCGTTGTCACTTCTGGCTTGGAAGGATACATCGTTGCCGATGTGGACGACGCCCTGCTCATCGTGCCCCTCGAGGAGGAGCAGCGCATCAAGCAGTATGTCAACGAGGTGAAGACCCTATACGGCGACAAGTACCTGTAACCGGCGCCGGGCACAACGCCTGTGCAAAAAGCAACCACGGGACCGCAGCACCGATATTGTGCTGTGGTCCCGCGCTTTTGTAACTAATGGTCATGCACCCCTCTCGCGCTGCGCCTGCAGGCGTGAAGGAGCGACGATGCTTGTCAACCGTTGGCGGCAGGCTGCTGCCCCGAGGCATCCTCGCGGGGGCGTGCAAGCAGTTCAAACGTGTCTACATAGATTTCGGTAGTGAAACGCTTCACCTGGTTGCGGTCCTCCCAAGCGCGCGTGCGCAGGCGTCCCTCGAGATAAATCTGAGTCCCCTTGCGGATGTAGCGCTCGGCCACCTCGGCATTTTTGCCCCACATCACGATATTGTGCCACTCGGTGCGTTCGGGAACCTGTACGCCGTTAGCATTGGTATAAGCGCGGTCGGTAGTGGCCAGAGTAAAAGAAGCAACAGGCTGATTCTGCGCGATATAACGCACATCCGGGTCTCGGCCCACACGGCCCAGCAGAATGACTTTGTTGACTGACATAATGATTAATGGTATTTTTGTTTGTTGTATGTTATATATAATAATGTATGTATCTTGATTGCTAACAGCCGCTGCCCTTCAGTGCCAGGCCTGCACGTTCATGAAGTCCGAACAGCAGGTTCATCATGTGCACAGCGGTGCCGGCGCTGCCCTTGAGCAGCAGGTCCATCATGGCGTGCACGGTGAGCATTCCCGTCTGGTCGTCCTTGTCAAGGTAGATGAGGCACTTGTTGGTATTCTCCACATCGGCGGCAACGGGGCGACGGTCGACCATGAAGACAAAATTGTGGTCATCGTAGTATTCCTCATAGAGTTGCCTGACGCTGTCGCCGTCCATGCCACAGCGCACCTGGGCCGTCACAGCAAGCCAGCGGCGCCCGTCCACGGGCGTGATCGACATTTCGACTGGTTGGTTGAAACTCGACTGGCACTGCTGCAGCACCAGGGCCACTTCTTGCCGCTGCTCCTCGGTCCACCGCTCGAGCGGTATGCCGTCGGGGTCGGTACTCAGCACCTGGCCATCGCCAAAAGCCGCTGCCCCCATATCCACCTCGAGTTTCACCGGGCTGTTGACCAGCAGGTTGCGGGCCATCGGCATCAACGCCAGCAGGGCCACAGCGGCAGCATTGCCGGGCACGGCCACATGGTGTGCGTCATGCACGAGCACACGACGTTGCATCTCGCCCAGGCCATAGGTCCAGTCACCACCACTCCAAGTATCCAGATTGTGGCTGCCGCTCAGGTCGATGACACGGGTCGTCGGGGGCAAAGCCAGCGCCTGCAGGCAAGCGTCCACATGCTGGCGACCCTGGCACAGGAACACCACATCGACCTCGTCGAGCGGTCCCTCGCTGCTGAGCGTGAGGTCACACTCGCCAACGATACCGCTCACGACACGAGCAATGGGCTGGCCAGCGTTGCTGCCGGTCACCCATTTCAATTCCACATCAGGGTGGTTGATGAGTATCCTCACCAACTCCGCCCCGCGTGGATGGTCACAGTCGCATACACCTACGTCAATCATCTGCCGCAGGAGTTTGGGGCTGGCTCATGACATGAAGCGAGTTTTTGGGCATAAACTGCTCAAACACAGCCTGAGCCTGCTCGCGGGTCACGCCCTCGGCGAGAATCGCTACCACCGTGTCGGCGCCGGCAATGGTTCCCAGCACCTCGGGCGGGCGGCTCATGTCAATGTCATAGGCCAGACCCGGAGCATAACCGTTGCGCGTCTTGATGACGGCAAGATTGCCCGAGTAGGTCACCGACACCAGACCCACCTGCTTGGCCGCATGGGTATCCGTCTGGCGCATACTCAACAAGCGGTCCTGCAACTGGTTGCTGTCGGGAATGATGTACATGTACGTATTGCGGTCGGTAGCCACCTTGGAGATCTTCAGAGCCTTCAGGTCGCGCGACAATGTGGCCTGAGTCACATTGATATTGTGCTCACGCAACATCTCGGCCAGTTCGCTCTGGCTGCCAATGCAATTCGTCCTGATCAAATCAGTGATCAACTGTAAACGGTCACGTTTTCTTTTCACGAGTACTTTCTTTTTTCTAGGTTTTTTCGTTGTTGTTTCCATCTCACATATATACTAAAATCATTGGTTACGCATGCAAAGGTAATGACATTTTTGCAAATACTACAACATATTTATTGATTTTTTTCGACCAAAAACGATTTATTTCTCAATAAATTGAATGAATTATCAATTACCGTAATAATAATGCCTCATTATTTATACATTTTCAGTGGGATGATGGGGTAAAATGGATGCCGTTACAACTCCGGCACCATGCAGTGGGGGTCTTCCTGGAAGCGGTGCCAGGCGGCCAGCAGTTGGGGTTTGCAGGACATGATGAGCCGATGTCCGTCGGTGAGATTGGTGGGGTCTTGCTCAAGGTCGTCGATATACTGCAGCAGATTGTAGCAAGCGGTAAACTGCCCGGCGGCAAGCAGGTCTTGCGGCACTCCAGAGGCCTTATCCTCCTCGGTAAACCACAAGGTGGTGCCCATGTTGGCGGCACGGGCGCTGATTTGCTGGATCGCCGCGCTGGGAGCCAGCCCTTCGGGCAGCGTCCCGTTGTTGGAACGGCTTTGCCAGCGCTCACCAGGCCTCAACTCATAGACGGTGCTGGTGATGACGCGGTTATGCCATTGCTCGTCCTCGTAGATGTTCTCATAACTCATCTGGCGCAGACGCTTGAGGAACACCTCGCTGCTCATCATCAGAATCGACTTGGCACGGTTCATCAGCAGCGACTCCAACGAGGCGAACTTCAAGTGGCTGATGAACGAGGCTCTGTCGCCCACAAAGGTCTTGCGGATGGCCTCGAACATCTTGCGCTTGAACACCATTCCGACAACGTTGGCCGCCGTGACGAGTGCCAGTATCACCGACATCACGCCTGTCCAGAAGTTGCTGCCCAACAACAGGGCGACGGCAAAGAGCGCCGCCGATACGGCCTCGGCAATCAGGCCGTAGTTGCGCAAGCGGCCCAACGTCAACTTGCCCACCCCGTCGGATATCTTCTGCTCACAAGGGGTGTAGCCCTCCATATAGGGGCTGGCCACATCGCTGATGAGCACGAGGTCCAAGGCTTTATCGGTACGTGTCTTGTCGGCACGGTACTTGCGCCGGCGCTTCTCGGCCAGCAGCAGCGGCTCGATGCCCTGGTTGTCGACAATGCCGCCGTCCATCAGACCAAAACGCTTGTTGTCATCGGCGACAAAATCGTCCCGCTGCGACACCTTGAAGTCATCGGGGAACATCATCGGCTCAAATCCGCTCGGGAAACATGATGAGCAGGCCAGCGCCTCGCCGGGGGTGATGTGGCCCACCAGACTGCGGGAGATACTGTGCTTCTGGTTGCCGAACACGCCATAACTCATCCGGGCACCGTCGGTCATCACGCCCTCGGTCAAGCGGAAACGGAAGGGCAACGAGTTGTCAAAATCGGTGGCCAGCGCTGTGTAGTCCTTGACGGGGATACGGTCGAAGTGTTCGATGATCTCGCCTATCTCGGCACCGCCGAACAGTCGCGAGTCATAGATGCCGGCCATCATCTTGATGGCTGATGCCGAGCGGTTAGCCTTCTCGGCGCTCATCTGCTGCAACGCATCAGTCACCAGGTCCTCGGTGCACAGAAAGGTGAACACTTCCTTCACCATCTCATCGACAGCCTGGCCACGGGCACGGGCAAGCATATACTTCATGGCCGTGATGGTGCCGCCCGACACCGACGTAAGGACCGACACATAGTCCAACAAGGTGCGACCGTCATCAAGCCTAATCGAGTTCATCAACGACAAGGTACCCAAATCAAAGGTAGCGGCCCGGTAACCACCGCCCGAGAATGTCATGCCAATATTCAGTTCTTCCATGTCAGCATCGGTATTTTGTTATTGCACAAAGATAATATAGAATCCCGACAATTCCAAATCAAACATGCCCCATCGTCCAGTCAAGGGACATGATGGCACTGCCCGCGTGTCACGTCGCAATCGGGGGAAGGCCCCGGCCACGGGCGACGACTGTACCATAATGCTACAGTCGGCCCAGCGGCAATCCCAGCCGCCCCCTCGGGATGTGGTGGCCATAAACAGCGCCCCCCGAAAGTGCCTCTTAGGGCTTTTCGGGGGGCGGTGCATTTCGTTATTCAGGGAATGTCCAATTACTGGAAGGCATTCTCGCTGAGGCCCTTGCCACCGATGGCGAGGTCCTTCATGTAGTCGGGAACGGGCTTGCCCAGGTACTTGTCCACATAGAGTTTGGCAAGATACTGGCCGAGCATGAAGCCGTGTCCACGCAGACCGGTCAACAGACCCACCTCGGGATCGATGATGTAGCGCGGCTCGATGTAGTAGCCGGCCCAAACGGCATGGAAGCCGACCGATGCCAGGTTGGGAATCCACTGGGCAAACATCTCGCTCACAATCTTGAGGAAGGCCTGGCTGTTGTACTTCAGGTTCTGGCGTGCCTCATAGGGGTCACAATCGGGTGACGCGCAGCCGATAATCTGTCCGGTGTGCAGGAACTGCTGACCGTAAACGGCGTTGAAACCCTTGTAGTGACGGCGGTCGATAATCATGTCGAGCGAGTCGCCGTTCACACCCATGTTGGGCAAACGGCGCGTGATGAATGCCTGGTGCTTGACGGGATAGAGTTGGGTGTCGATGCCGAGCATGTCGGTAAACTTCTCCGAACCCCAGCCCATAGCGTTGACGAAGTGGTCGCAGGTGTATTCCACGTAGTGCTTATCGTGGCGGCGCACCAGCACACGGTATTTGTCACCGGCGCGCTGAACGCTCAGCACCTCGCAGTCCTCGAGCACCTCGCCGCCATGCTGCTTGCCCACGGTTCGCACATAGTCGATGGTGCGTCCTGGTGTGGCCTGCCAGCAGTTCTCCGAAATCAGGGCGTGGCTGTAGATGTTGTCGTTGGGATTCCAATAGGGCGAGATGACCTTAGTGAAGTCCTTGCGGTCAATCATGTAGGCTTCGCTCCAGGCACGTGAAGCGTCGAGTGAGCGGTAGGTGGCGTCGTCATGCACAAGGTTGACGTAGCGGGTCATCTTCAGGTCGATGTTGCAATGCTGCTGGTCATCGCGGAAGATTTCCAGGTTGTGCATGGCGATGTCGCTGATGTCGGGGTTGGAGAAGGCGGGACGTCCACCACCGATGCAACGCCACGTCGAACCGCGGTCATAGTTGACCAGGACGACGCGCTTGCCGGCCTCGGCAAAGTAGCGGAATGCCGCACTACCGGTCATACCACCGCCAGCGACGAGGATCTCGGTCTCGGCTTTCTCGATGACGGAGCCGTGCTCAAACACGAAGGTCTCCTTGCTTTCGCCGTTGTAAACGTCGCCCAGGGTAACCTGGTTGGCCAGCGGAGCACGCGGAGTGCTGTCGCCGGTCACCTCGATGCCGTGGGCGCGCAGAATCTGCTTGGCGCGCGACACGCAGCGCTTGCCGCGGCAGGGACCCATACCCATGCGGGTGGTATGCTTGAGTTCGTCCACCGAGATGTACTTGCGGTCGCCGATGACAGCCAGCAGGGTCTTCACGTCCACGTCCTCGCAGTGGCAGACAAATGCCTTGCCTTCCTCGGGGTCGGTAAGCGGACGCAGGTTCAAGGGCTCGGGATAGCGCTCCTTGAGGATGAATCCCTTCACCTGGTTCAGGTCGTCGACCTCGGTAGCGTGCACACGTGCCACATCGGTCTTGTTGTCCTTCTTGAGCACCTTCTCGATGACACCCTGGCCCACCTTGGCGCCGTTGTCGTCAACCAGGAACACCTCTTTGCCCTCTTCCACGGCATATTCCACGGGCAGGAACACGATGTTCTTGCGCTTGTCGTAGCCGAAGATGGCCAGACCGGGACAGTGGTTCACGCACTGCATACAGCCGATGCACTTGTCGTAGTCGACCATAGGCACCGACGAGGTGGTCGGCTTGGTAATGGCACCCTGCGGGCAGGCAAAGGTACAAGGGTTGCAAGCGAAGCCGTACAGGCAGTTGATCTGCACATAGGGCTTCAGAGCCATGCGCTCCTCATCAGGGACGCGGGGCTGCTCGAGCAGACGCACGGGGCGCTGCTGCGAGTCGATATACTGGCGGGAAACTTCCAGATAATCCTCATAGGGGAAACGGAGGCCCAACTCCTGAGCCACCTCATAGGCCACCTGCTTGCCACGCAACACCGCACTGGTGCCCTCGCCGATGCGAACAGCGTCGCCGGCGCCATAGACGTTGCGGCCAAATACCGAACGGCCCTTCACGAGCAGTTGGTTATCGGGAATCAGACCGGTGCAGATGTTGATGATGTCGATGTCGTCAATCACGCGCTCGGTGCCGGGGATGGGCTGGAAATTCTTGCACTCGGCAATCACGGCACCCGTGACACCGGTGTAGTCCTCGTTGGGGATGGCGCGGATGAGCACATGCGACGTCATGATGGGAATGCCCAAGCGGCGCACGCGGTTGGCCTGAACGGGGAAGCCGCCCTCGTGGTCCATACCCTCGATGATGGCCTTGATGGTAGCGCCGGCCTGCATGGCCTGGTAACTGGTCAGGTAGCCGATGTTGCCGGCACCCACGGTGAGCACGCGCTTACCCAACAGGGTGTGCTCCTGGTTCATCATCTTCTGGAACACCGCAGCGGTGTAAACGCCCGGCACGTCATCGTTCTCGAATACGGGCATGAACGGCACGGCACCAGTGGCCACCACCAGGTGGTCGGCATCGATGTAACTCACCTCCTGGGTGACGATATTCTTCAGGGCGATGCGACGTCCTTCGAGCAGGTCCCACACGGTGTTGTTCAACAGGATGCCGTCGTGGTTGTCGCCAGCCAATGTCTTGGCGATGTCAAAGCCGCGCATGCCACCGAACTTCTGCTCCTTCTCGAAGAAGAAGAACTGGTGGGTCTGCATATTGAACTGACCACCCTCGGTGGCATTGTTGTCCACCACGATGTTGGGTATTCCCAACGCCGTGAGTTGCTCACGACATGCCAGTCCGGCAGGGCCGCCACCGATGATGGCAACTGTGGTCTTGTAGATTTTGGTTTCCTGGGCTGCACGGGCCTTGCCCTCGGGCATGTAGTCCTTGGGGATCTCGCGCACCTCTTTCACGCCGTCAACGCTGGTGATGCAGATGCGGCGCACCTGTCCGTCGACGAGCATTTCGCAGGCACCGCACTTGCCGATGCCGCACTCCAGGCTGCGGTTGCGTCCCGTGGTGCTGTGGCTGTGTACAATAAGTCCTGCCTGATGAAGGGCGGCGGCTATGGTTTTGCCTTTCTGGCCGCGAACAGTTCTCCCTTCAAACTGAAATTCCACATATTCTTCTTTTGGAAGGTCAAGAATAGGATGATTTTCAATTTTATACATGATAACGGGTTTTATGGTTAATGTTTCTATTTTTCAGTTATTTAGTCTCAAACGGAAGCAGTTGATTATCGTTGGAATACGCCAATTCTTCAGCCCATGCAGGAGATGCCACCTCATTAGGTGCTGCAAACAGGACTGAACTACAATTCTGACGACATGGCAAATTTAGACAAATTTCCCGATTTATACATCAGTCAAGAGAAAAAAAGTGAATAAATTGCTCCGAACGGGAGTGATGACGTTAATAGCCGAAAGAGCGCACGGCACGGACAGTATAGCCGTGGTCACGCAGTCCGAAGTACTGGCCTGAGCCTTCAGTCATGACGCCCAATATGAACGCGAACATATTCGCGTCGGGGTCAAGCGCACACGACCAGTAGTAGCCGCGCACGCCTGCGTCCTCATGCGAACTGCCCTCAAGGGCACCCGCTGCCGGCAAAAACATGGTGTTTCCGTTTGTTCCGGTAACCAGTAATCCGTTCACGCCGTTCATCGTCGTCCACTGGATGCTGCATTTTTCCATCAGTTCCTTGATCTGGCCCACAGACGGCATACACCACGAGGAACCCCAGTTCACGGTGGCGGCATCGTCCTCGGAATCCAGTTTTATCTTGTGGTCTACCGTGCCGTAACTGCCTTTGGTACAGTATTTCGTCATTGATTTGTATGAGCCGTTGCACCACAAATAGGTTTCCCACGTGTAATCCTCCTTGGGCATGGTCTCGCCCCAGGCGAAGTAGCAGCCGTACTGCTCGGGGCTGGTAGCGCCGATGTTGCAGGTCGCCCACAGCGTGCCACTGGGCAGGCCCAGGTCAACATACTCGTGGTCATCCTGTGAGTGAGAGCCGCCTCCCAGGATGATGTCGATGAGGACGTTGATGTCGGCGATGTTGACCTCGCCGTCACCGTTCACGTCGGCTTCGGGGGTATAGGTATTCCCACCCAAGATGATGGCCAAGACGGCATTGACATCGGCGATATTGACCTCGCCGTCATGGTTGACGTCGCCCTGCGGATAATCCTCCGGCATCAGGTCGTCCACAATCTGCCCGAAGTAGGGGCGCCAATTCCCATCGGCCTGGTAGCCCCCAGCCGTCCCCTGCGGCACATGCAGCGTGCGGCCAGAATAGTTGCCATCATGCAGATAAAAAGGATAAGTCCCATAGGAGACTTTCGAGGGGTCGGTGATGTAACTGTACACATCGGTGAGGCTACGGCACTCGTCGAACGCCCACTCGCCGATGGTGGTGACCGTGGCGGGGATGGTGATGCTCTTCAGGCTGTAGCAGTCGCGGAACGCATGTCCATCGATGGTGATGACACGTTTGCCCATGGTTACCTCCTCCAAGCCGCTGCAGCCATAGAAGGCCCACTCGCCGATGGAGGTGACCGAGTTGGGGATGATGATGCCCCTCAGGCTGCTGATATCCAAGAACGCTTCATCGCCGATGGCTTTTACAGAATTTGGAATGACGGTGTTCTGGCAGCCCGCTATCAATGTATTGCTTGCCGTCTCGATAATGGCATTGCAGTTGCCGCGGGAATCGTATATAGTGTTGCCGCTTTCCACGGTGATGTTCTCCAGGTTGACACAGAACCTGAACACCGCCTCGCCGAAGGAAGTGACCGAGTTGGGGATAGTGATGTCCGTCAGGTTCTGGCAACCCGAGAACACACGGATCCCGATGGTCTGCACCGAGTTGGGAATCGTCACGCCCGTCAGGCTGATGCAGTTCATGAATGCAAATGCCCCGATGGTGGTGACCGTATTGGGGATAGTCACGTTCACCAGGTTGCTGCAGTTCTCGAACAGTCGCTCGCTGATGACAGTGACTGTTGCAGGAATGGTCATGCTCGTCAGAGCGACGCAACCCCTGAAGGCTCCCTCGTCGATAGAGGTGACCGAATTGCCGAAGTTCACGCTGGCCAGGTTCTCACAACTCCAAAACGCTCTCTTACCGATGGTGGTAACCGAATTGGGAATAGTCACACTCGTCAAGCCATCGCAGCCGCCGAACGCCTCTTTGCCGATGGTGATGACCGAATTGGGGATAGTTATTTCCGTCAGGCCGCTGCAGTTACTGAACACAAGGTCGGCGAGATGAGTAACCGCATTGGAGATGGTCAGACTTGTCAAGCCAATGCAGTTATAGAACGCCATGATTCCGATTTCTGTGACCGAGTTGGGGATGGTCATGTTTGTCAGGCCGTAGCAGTCCTCGAACGCATATGCACCGATGGCAGTGACAGAACTCGGGATGGAAATGTCCGTCAAGCCTCTGCATGAACAGAACGCATATGCACCGATGGCGGTGACGGTTCTGGGAATGAAGGAGTTCTGGCAACCCGCTATCAATGTATTGCTTGCCGTCTCGATAATGGCATTGCAGTTGCCGCGGGAATCGTAATGAGAGTTGCCGCTTGCCACGGTGAGGCTTGTCAAATTGACACATGAAACGAACACCCTATCGCCGATGGAGGTGACGGATTTCGGGATGGTGAGTTCCGTCAGGCCAGCGCATGCATAGAACGCGTCCTTGCCGATGGAGGTGACGGAGTTGGGGATGGTCACGCTAGTCACTTCGTCACAGAACAGGAAGGCGCTCTCTCCGATGGCGGTGACAGCGTAAGTGGTGCCGCCATAGGTGACTGCACTGGGGATGGTCACGTCGCCCGTGTATTCATCGGAATAGGAGTGGGTATACGTTCCCCGGAAAGTGACCGTGGCTTCGTCGCCGTTGATGTTGTAGTAGATGCCGCCCACCTCGAAGTCGTGGGCAGCAGCGGCGGCCGGCAACAGCAGAGCCAGCAGCAACAGGGCGGATGTGATAAGGCTTTTCATTTTAGTTTCAGGTGTTTTGGGTGTTGTTAATTGCTGTCGCAAAAGTATGCAAAATCATGAACGTGAACAAGTATTCGCGGCTGACAATCACGACCGGGGCGCAATTATAACAGTCTGTTCCCTCTAACATCGCGTGAAAAGAAAGAAATCCCTCACACCCGTGTGAACTGCACCCCAAAAGTTTTGTGTCTAACTTTTGGGGTGCAGTTCACATCACAGCCGTCACCACAACGGCCAGACGAATGAGTTATGATTTTTTTCCATATAATCAGCAATTTAAACATGTGAAGAATGTGATTTTGCCGCAAATATATTAAAAAATACGTTTTAAGGCGCGTTACAATACCATTTTTCATAGTTCAGATGCTGTATTTAGAACCATCAGGCTGCAGTTCGTCAAACCTCAAGCGAACCCGGCCCATCTCCCGGCGAGCGCCGAATCGGGTTTTACTTCGCAAAACCACTTTGATAAAGCGAAGCGGTAAACGGCACGTTTTTTTGAGAAAAAGCAGTATATTTGCACCTATTATGACAAGAGAAGAATTGATACTGGATTGCCGTTATTACAATGGCGAAGACGACGTACCGGCCACGATGTCCGCAGGAAATGCCATCTTTTGGGACTATGAGCGGGTGTGGGCCGGATGGGTCCTTGAGGGTTGTGACAGACTCCAAAAAAACATCGATCACTACAGCAAAGTCTATGACTTGCCGAATCTCTTGCCTGAAAGCGACGGCACGCCTCTGGGGCTAAAAGCGTTGCTGTTCAACCGCTATGAGCACTGGAACTGTTATATGGGTGGTTCGATAGATAGGTATGCCCAAGGATTCAAGGAATGGTATTTTCAACAATATGTCGCGGGCACCAAGACCCATCGTCAACTGCTGAACCTGCAACAAGCAGACGAAGCCAACGCGTGACCCCGAACAACTATTAATAAGAAGATGATGATGGAAGATTTTCAAGAGACTCAGGCCATGAACGGGGAACAGCATTTGCAGGACCTGCGGCAACGCATCAACGCAAAGGCCGAGAACCTGGTCAAATTGCGTAGTACAGAAAGAAGAACAAAACGTTGGGCAAATATTGTAGTTTTGGCCGTTTTGCTCGCAATTCTTGTGGCACTTGTAGTATATAGTTATATTGAGAATAATTTGTGGAAATTCAGCACTTGGACCTGCATTTTTCTCGGCACCGCCTTAATTGCAGACTATATCCTGAAAATGATTATGCGGCGCTATCTCACAAGGATGAAAAAAACCAGCACCGTTCCACAGTATTATCGTGAAGTGAAGCGGTTAATCACGACCCATAAATTGCGGCTATGGATCCCACTTGCTGCCGCATTGGCCTGTGGCTGTTTCGTCAGGAACAGACCGGAGCCCTGGCTATACTCAATTTTGTTTGATAGCGGGTTGGTGTTAGGTTCGATTCTGGGTGCGAAGATGCGTAACTGGTTTCTTGATGATGATTTCTGTTATGACGTCGAGGAACTTGGAGATCTGATTGCGCAAGAGAGCGCTGCATAATGCCTGTTCCCATCCTAATCGGTTGATGGACGCATTGGCCGAAGACATCCTTTTTCAGGGAAATCCGTAGTCGGATTGGCCGGGATTCGAGAAATTAGTGTTACTTTTGCGCCATTAACCTAAAATGACCTCAAATGATTAAATTCTGCGTTCGATTAGTGCAACGATGGTTGCCTGAACCGTTTATATTCGCCATCCTGCTCACCTTCGTGGCAGCGCTGGTGGCGATGCCATTGTGTCACCAGACTCCCCTCGAGGTGGTTGAGCACTGGGGTGGCGGCGTGTGGAATCTGCTGGCGTTTGCCATGCAGATGGCCCTGGTTCTTGTGTGCGGGTCGACCCTGGCCGCAGCACCGGTTGTCAAACGAGCCATCGATGCCTTGGCCCGCTTGCCCAAGAGTGCCCCCGCTGCGATTGCCCTTGTGACTGTCGTGTCGGCAATAGCCTGCTGGCTCAACTGGGGCTTTGGCCTCATCGTGGGTGTCGTGTTCGCCAAGGCGATAGCACGCCAGCGTTCCGATGTCGACTATCGGCTTCTCATCGCGTCGGCCTACAGCGGCTTCGTGGTGTGGCATGCCGGTATCTCCGGCTCCATCCCCCTCACCATGGCCACTCCCGGCGAGTCACTCGCGATGGCTACCAATGGCGCACTGGTCGACCCGGTGCCATTGGCGCAAACCGTCTTTGACTGGCATAACCTGCTGACTGTGCTGCTGGCAATCGTCGGCATCACCGTCGCCAACACCCTGATGCACCCCAAGCAGGGCATCCTCACCATCGACCCCGCGCTCCTGAAAGACGATGAGCATATCACAAACGTCGTTTCCTCTCCGGCCAAGACACCGGCGCAGCGGCTCGAGCACAGCAAGTTGCTCTCGTGGCTCGTGGCACTGATGCTCGTGGCCTATCTCGTGATCCATATCGGCATGCGCGGCGCTGGCCTGGACCTTGGCGGCGTCATCATGATATTCCTCGCGCTGGGACTCTTGCTGCACTCCACGCCGGTCGACTACGTGCGCGCCTTCGGCAAGGCAACTACCGGCGCTGCCGGCATCATCCTGCAGTTCCCCTTCTATGCCGGCATCATGGGCATCATCACAGGCATCGGTGCCAGCGGCATCAGCCTGGGAGGTGTCATGGCCGAAGCCTGCATCCGCATCAGCAATCCTGTGACCTATCCGTTGCTCACCTTCCTTTGTGCCGCAGTGCTCAACATGTTTGTGCCCAGTGGCGGCGGCCATTGGGCGGTGCAGGCACCGATTATGTTCACCGCCGGAGCCAACCTCGGCGTGGACCCCGGCCTGACGGGCATGGCCATCTCATGGGGCGACGCTTGGACCAACCTCATCCAGCCATTCTGGGCGCTCCCGGCACTGGCTATCGCACGCCTTGACGCGAAGGACATCATGGGCTACTGCCTCATCGACCTGCTCGTCACCGGTGTCATCATCTGCGCCGGCCTGCTGGTTTGGGCGATGTAGCGCAAGCCGTCCGTCCTGCGGGAGGGGAATAATACTTACACGAACGATAAATATTGGGTGTGCCACTTCATGGTGACACACCCAATTGTTGGTAATGAATATGAGATTTCTTAATTCAGGGGTTACTTGAAAATTTTCTGGGCAAATAGGGTCAAGTAGATGCGCCAGTTGCGCCAGATGTGGCCTCCGTCGGTTTCCACATACTCATATTTGTAGCCCTTGGAATCCCAGTAGTCGCGCAGGTCGACGGTACTCTGATAGAGGAAGTCGGTCTTTCCCATACCCATCCAGTACAGTTTGGGCTTGCTGCCGAACAGCCGTGCCGACTGCTGTGCGAAGTCAGGGTCATTCATAATCTGCTCGGCGAAGGGCTGGTTCCTGTAGCCGCTGCCCAGGTGCAGACCGGCCGAGAACAGACCATAGTAGTCGAACGTTGTCGGGTAGGTCAGACTAATGGCAAAGGTGTGCCCTCCACCCATCGACAGGCCGCACACCGCACGGCCCTCACGTTTCTTGATGGTGCGGTAATTGGCATCGACATAGTTCACAATATCCATGAAACTGGCGGGGATAGTGGCCACGGCAGGTGCCGTGGGACCCGTGCCGCTGTTCCCGAAGCCGGGGGTGTACATGCCAAAAGACCACTCGCCCGGTGCCGCCTGGCAGTTGGGGTTGCCGTTGGGCATGACGACAATCATCGGTTTGGCCTTGCCCATGGCAATGAGGTTGTCCAGAATCTGTGCGGCGCGACCGAGTTCGCTCCAGGCATTCTCGTCACCGCCAGCCCCGTGCAACAGATACAATACGGGATACTTGCCGCCCTTGTCATAGCCCGGCGGGGTGTAGATGGTCATGCGGCGCTGCATCTTGAGCGTCGGGCTGTTGTACCACACCTTGGACAGGTTGCCGTGGGGCACCTCGTTCACGCGGTAGAGGTCACCCTTGTCCCCCTTTTGCTCACTGACGATGAAGATGTTGGTAAACGACACAATATCGCGGTTCACATAGATGTTGGCCGGGTCCTTCACTCCCGTCATGCCATCGATATTGAACGTGTAACTGTACAACTCAGGGGCCAGTTTGCCGGTGGTGTAAGTCCACACGCCATCAGGTCCCTCGATCAGTGCAGCCACCCCGGGGGCATCAACCGCGCCGCGACCAGGAACCTCGACGGTGCGGGTGGGCAAGAAGTCACCGGTCACCTCCACCTTGACAGCCTTGGGGGCAAAGAGGTTGAAAGTGACTGTGCCGTCGGGGTTGATGACGGGAGATTGAACGTTGGCACTGTTAAAGAGTTTCTCTTGTGCCGTGGCACCCAGGCAGCACACTGCCGCAAGGGCCATCATGATGATTATTCTTTTCATACGGTTACTGTTTTAAAAATTAGTAGTGATCAAAACATTAAATGTATTCACCCATGAACAACATGTACGCAAATTTCGCAATAATCCATGGAGCACGCAAGCATTTGCCCAAGAATCTTTGAATGAGAAGAGTAAAGTGCCCAGACGAAAGGGCGAGACGCTTTCCCGGCATCATCTGCTCACGTTCGGGTGGTGTGTCATAATTGTGACACGGTAATGCAACCGTGCTATTGCACGGGAAATTAAACAAATTTTTTCCAATAAAAACACGATTTTTCGGAATAAAACCTTACTTTTGCATCAAGTATTCATCATATAACCATTTATAATAATAACCGTTATGGCCAGCAAAAAACGTGACAATCAAGTGCAACCACGCATAAAGAATAAAGGTGTTATCGTAGACCTGTTCGTTCTTTGGCTCGCTTTGACCGCACTTTCATGTGCCGCCATCAATCTTCATCTTACGCTGAATAAACTGGAACCAAAAGAAGAAGAAGAAGAATGACCTTCACTCATGGTTTTGTCTGAAATCTGCTGACAGCACCGGTACCAGAATGCCATAGAATTAGGCGCAATTTCTTTTCGAGGAACTTCAGTCGCATGACTGAGGCGAAATACTTGCGGGAGAACCATTGGCGGCGCCTTGCCAGGAATAAAACGTCAACGATTGATACAACGAAAAAAACCAAACCGCTGATTGCAAGCAATTTGGCTTTTCTTTGGGTGTACCTGCAGTTTCTATGCCAATGCGTTTTTACCTGAAGATGGTCTTTTACTTTAATCAGTGGGTTATTTCATCTCGGCATCAATCCAGCCCAGGAGCGATACCAACGAGGCATTCCAGTTGATGGCAATTTCGTTGCTGGCATAAGAGCCTGTAGCGTCGATGTAGGACTCATCGGGTTGGTTGGACGGGTAAGGCAGACTGTCGTCGCCGTTGTCCTGTTGGCCAGGATTGGGGCCGCCTGCGAGCAGGCCGGGCATGGGAGCATCAATGCCGTCGGCCGACGAAATGCGATGGTGGATGTTCTTAGGGGGCTTGTGGCCATAGCCGGTCACATAGCAGTATCCGGTGGCATTACGGCCTAAAACATAATCGGCATTCTGGAGGGCTGCCTCAAGATATTTCTTGTCGCCCGTGGCACGGTAGCAGTACA
>ONRP01000049.1 GCA_900320245.1 uncultured Prevotellaceae bacterium | reverse complement strand
AACGGCATGGTAGATGTCGAGCAGTTGGCTATGGTCGGTGTTCAGATTGCTGCACGGGTGGGGGTGCAGGCACGATGGCCGTTGGCAACGCTGGCAGCGTTCCAGGTCTTTGCCGTGCATACCGTACATGTTGGCACTGGGACCGCCCAAGTCGCTGATGTAGCCCTTGAAGTCTTCCATCTGCACCACCTGCTTGACTTCTCGCAGGATGGACTCCTTGCTGCGCGAAGCGATGAACTTGCCCTGGTGAGCGCTGATGGTGCAGAAGGCACAGCCGCCAAAGCAGCCCCGGTGCATGCACACCGAGTGCCTGATCATCTCATAGGCTGGGATACGCTTGCCCTGGTAACGAGGGTGGGGCAGGCGGGTATAGGGCAGGTCAAACGAGGCATCTATCTGCTGGGTAGTCATCGGCGGGTTGGTGCGGTTCACTTTCACGGCGATGTCGCCGGTGGCTTGCCACACGTTGTGGCCGTGCCACAGGTTGCTTTCCACCTCGATAATCTTGAAATTCTCGGCTTGGCACTTTTTGGATTGTTGGCACTCCTTGTAACTGTGCAGCACCACGTCGGTGTCGCTGTCACCAGCGGGCATCTCGCTCAGGGGGCGGCGCACCACGGTTTGCGGAATGTCGGTCAATTCCTCGATGTGACGGCCTGCTGCCAGGGCATCGGCAATGGCGATGTTGGGCAGTTCACCCATGCCATAAACCAGCAAGTCGGCGGGACAATCCACAAGGATGGAAGGCCGCAGCCTGTCTTGCCAATAATCATAGTGGGCAAGCCGTCTTAACGACACCTCGATGCCGCCGGCCACGACGGGAACATCGGGGAACAGACGCTTCAATATTTCGCTATAGACGATAGTGGGGTAGTCAGGACGCGCTCCGGCTCGGCCATCGGGCGTGTACGCATCATCGCTGCGCTTGCGGCGGGCAGCGGTGTAATGGTTCACCATCGAATCCATAGCACCGGCCGACACGCCAAAGAACAACCGGGGGCGGCCCAACTTCTTGAAGTCGCGCAGGTCATCGCGCCAGTTAGGCTGCGGCACCACAGCGACTTTATAGCCATGAGCCTCCAGCACGCGCCCGATGACGGCTGTGCCCATCGACGGATGGTCGATATAGGCGTCGCCGGTGAACAAGATGACATCGGCCTGCTCCCAGCCCAGATGTTCCATCTCCTTGCGCGTAGTCGGCAGCCATTGCCCCTTGATGCGGTGATCCTTATGTCCCTTCTCCTCCTTCAAAATATCGATAGATAACTCTTAACTCTTAACTCTTAACTCTTAACTCTTATCTCTTATCTCTTAACTCTTATCTCTTATCTCTTATCTCTTAACTCTTAACTCTCTCTTTAAGCATTTCTTCGAGTTTCAGAATTTCGTCGCGGTATTGTGCAGCCTCGAGGAAGTCCATGCGCTTGGCCGCCTCAATCATCTGGGTCTTCAGGCGGTCGATGGCGGCCTGCATGTCCTTGCCGCTCATATAGGCTACCACGGGATCGGCTGCCACACCGGCGCTGCCGTCAAATTCCTCGGTATAGCGCATGTGGGACGTCGGCGGTTCCGGAACGAGGCCCTGGCTGTGGCGGCTCGGGGTGGTCGGGTGGTGCATGTCGGTATCCTGGCCGATAATTGCCGTTCGGGCCTTGATAATCGCCGTTGGAGTGATATTGTGCTCCTCGTTGTATTTCAATTGCAGGGTGCGGCGCCGCTCGGTCTCGTCGATGGTCTGGCGCATCGAGTCGGTGATGTTGTCGGCATACATAATCACGGTGCCGTTCAGGTTGCGCGCAGCACGGCCTGCAGTCTGAGTCAGCGAGCGGCGGCTGCGCAGGAAACCCTCCTTGTCGGCATCGAGAATGGCGACAAGCGACACTTCGGGCAGGTCAAGGCCCTCGCGCAGCAGGTTCACACCCACCAGCACGTCGATGGCCCCGGCGCGCAGGTTGTCGATGATCTCGATGCGCTCCATGGTCTCGACATCGCTGTGCATATAGGCCGTGCGGATGTCAAGCCGCTTCAGGTAGTCGCTTAACTCCTCGGCCATGCGTTTGGTCAGTGTGGTTACCAGTGTGCGTTCGCCGCGCTCGATGCGCAGTTGGATTTCCTCTACCAGGTCGTCGACCTGCCCTTGTGACGGGCGCACGATAATCTGCGGGTCAAGCAAGCCTGTCGGGCGAATCAACTGCTCGGTGATGATGCCTTCGCTCTTGTTCAATTCGTAATCGGCTGGCGTTGCGCTCACGTAGATAGTCTGGTGGGTCATGGTCTCAAACTCTTCAAACCGCAGCGGCCTATTGTCCAATGCGGCCTCAAGACGGAAGCCATAATGCACCAGGTTTGTTTTGCGCGACTGGTCACCGCCATACATGGCACGGATTTGGGGCACGGTCACGTGGCTCTCGTCGATGATGGTAAGGAAATCGTCGGGAAAATAGTCCAGCAGGCAGAAAGGCCGCATGCCGGGACGGCGCCCGTCAAAATATCTCGAGTAGTTCTCGATACCGGAGCAGTAACCCACTTCGCGCATCATCTCCATATCATAGGTCACGCGCTCGTTCAGGCGTTTGGCCTCGGCAAAGCGGTTCTCGCGGGCAAAGGCGGCCACTTGGTTCTCGCGGTCCAGGTCAATCTGTCCCATGGCGGCACGCATTCGCTCCTTGGTAGTGACAAAGATGTTGGCCGGGAATATCTTAAAGCCCTCGACATCCTCGGTGGGCATCTGTGTCTCGCTGTCCAGGATCTGGATGCGCTCGATCTCGTTGCCCCAGAAGATGATGCGCAGCATGATGTCCTCATCGCTCAGGAACACGTCGACCGTATCGCCCTTGACGCGAAAGGTGCCCATCCTCAACTCGGTGTCGCTGCGTGAGTACAGGGCATCCACCAGGCGGTGCAGCAGTTCGTCTCGACCAATCACTTGCCCCACCTTCAACTCGATGGCGTTGGCCGTGATATCCTCGGGATTGCCCATGCCGTAAAGGCACGACACGCTCGACACCACAACGATGTCGCGGCGTCCCGACAGCAGGGCCGTTACCGTCGAGAGCCTCAGTCGCTCAATCTCGTCATTAATGGCGAGGTCTTTCTCGATATACTTATCAGTCGAGGGGATATAGGCCTCGGGCTGGTAGTAGTCATAGTAGGAGACGAAGTAATGGACCGCGTTTTCGGGGAAGAAACTCTTGAACTCGGCATACAACTGCGCCGCCAGCGTCTTGTTGTGTGACAAGACCAGCGTGGGGCGTCCTGTTTGTGCGATGACGTTAGCCATCGTGAACGTCTTGCCCGAGCCAGTCACACCCAGCAGTGTCTGGTAGGGCACGCCGTCATTCACGCCGCCAGCCAGTTCGGCTATTGCCTGCGGCTGGTCGCCCGTCGGTTCATAATCGCTATGCAGTCTATACTCCATCGTCCTTTTCCCTTGTTTAACCTACAAAGATACAAAAAACTTTTCACATCTCGCTCACCATCTCCTGTAATTATAATAAAACCCCACTGCAGAACGGCAGTGGGGTGAAAATCCGCGCGTGGCGCGTCATGTCGGGGTATTGCAAGCCTGCGGCTTGCATCAAAAGGTTAGAACTGCCTGGCAGCGGTCAGCATCACCTCGCTCAGGGTGGGGTGGCCGTGGATGCTGTGCGACAGCAGGTCGACTGTGGCACCCGCGTTCATGGCGGTAACCACTTCCTGGATGAGGTCGGCAGCGTGTGCACCGCAGATGTGGCAGCCCACAATCTGGCGCGTCGCATTGTCGACAATCATCTTGATGAGGCCATCGGTCTCATTCATGGCAACAGCCTTGCCATTGCTGCGGAAGAACGACTTCTTCACCGTCACGTCAAGACCTTTCTCGGCACACTGTTCCTCGGTAAGGCCCACCATGGCCAATTCGGGCACGGTGAACACGGCGCTGGGAACGATGTCGAGTTTAATCTCGTCAGCCTTGCCCAGAATGGCGTTCAGGGCGCGTTGACCTTGTGCGCTGGCGGCATGGGCGAGCATCATGCGTCCGTTCACGTCACCGATGGCGTAAACGCCCTTGATGTTGGTCATCATGTTGTCGTCCACTTCGATGCCACGGCGGCCCACGGTGACGCCTACAGCGTCAAGACCCTCAGGCAGCACGGGCTGGCGTCCAACGGACATCAGCACCTTCTCGCAGGTCACGCTCTGGGGCTTGCCCTTGAGTTCATAGGTCACGGTCAGGCCGTCTTCGCCCTTGGTGATGCCGTTGACGGCGGCGCTGGTGATGATCTTGATGCCACGCTTGCTCAGCACGGTCTTCAGGCGCTTGGCCACGTCCTTGTCAAACGGCGGCAGGATTTCTTTGCAGTACTCGATGACGGTCACCTCAACGCCGAACGTGCTGAACACTGCGGCAAACTCCATGCCGATGACACCTCCACCCACGATGCACAGGCTCTTGGGCAGCGTTTCCATCGCCAGGATATCATCGCTGGTCATCGCCAGGTCGGCACCCTCGATGGGCAGCCCACGGGGGGCGGAGCCTGTTGCGATAATGATGTTTTTGGCCTGGTACTCCTCGCCGTTCACGACAACGGTGTTGGCGTCCTTGAGGCTTGCTTCACCCTTGATGGCGGTGATGCCGGGAGCACCCATGAGCATCTCCACTCCTTCGCGCAACTGCTTGACGACAGCCTCTTTGCGCTCAAATACGGGGGCATAGTCAAATGCCATCTCACCCGTCTTCACGCCCCAAACTTCGGCCTCGCGCATCAGGTTGACAACCTCGGCATTGCGGCACAGGGCCTTGGTGGGGATGCAGCCGCGGTTCAGGCAGGTGCCTCCCATCTGGTCACGCTCGACGATGCCTACCGTGAGACCGTGGGCAGCGGCTTCGGCAGCGGTTTCATAACCGCCGGGGCCGGCACCTATAATAATAATGTCAAACATAATGGTTTCTCTAAATGATTTCAAATGAGTCTAACAAAACCCCACGCTAAGCCGCAAAGTCGCTAAGAATAGTGAAATATTTAACTTAGCGTCTTAGCGACTTAGCGTGAGAAATCTCCAAGTGGCGGGAGTTTACTGGTTATCGGCAACCAACTCGCGCCAGGTAACGATGGGATGCAACGCTGCCTGGGTGTCGTCGAGACGACGAACGGGCGTGTTGTGCGGAGCGGTCTTCACCATCTCGGGATCATCGGTGGGCTCTACCATCAGGGCCTCGTGGAACAGCAAGGGGAAGTAGATCGTGGGGGCATGGAAACCGTAGTCCAGCAGGCGCTTGGCCACGTCGAGCGTAGTGACACCGGTGGACTTGTCCTTCAGGCCGTCATACACGAACTCGTGCTTGCACACGCCGCCGATAGGCAACTCGTACACGTCCTTCAACGACTCCTTGATGTAGTTGGCGTTGAGCGTAGCCAGCGGGCCGACCCACTTCAACTGGTCGCGGCCCAGCGTCAGGATGTAGGCCAGGGCGCGCATCATCACGCCGAAGTTGCCCAGATGGCCGCTGATGCTGCCGATGGACTTGTCGCTGCACTCAAGTTTGAAGTAGTCGTAATCCTCCTCTTCAATCTTGATGACACGGGGATTGGGGAGCAGGTGCTCCAAACCCTCGCGAACACCGACGGGACCACTGCCGGGACCACCACCGCCGTGAGGCGTCGAGAAGGTCTTGTGCAGGTTGATGTGCATGATGTCGAAGCCGATGTCACCGGGACGAACCTTGCCCAGCATGGGGTTGAGGTTGGCGCCGTCGTAGTACATCAGGCCGCCGCAGTCATGAACAGCCTTGGCAATTTCGCCGATGTTGTGCTCAAAGATACCCAGCGTGTTGGGGTTGGTCATCATCATGCCGGCGATAGTGTCGTCGAGCAGCGGACGCAGGTCGTCCACGTCGACGGTGCCGTCGGGACGGCTCTTCACAACCACCACGTCAAGGCCGCAGACGGCCGAACTGGCGGGGTTGGTGCCGTGGGCGCTGTCGGGGATGATGACTTTGGTGCGCTTCACGTCGCCACGCTCCAGGTGGTAGCCGCGCATGATCATCAGGCCGGTCAACTCACCATGGGCTCCGGCATAGGGGTTCAAGGTGAACTCCTTTAGGCCCGAAATCTCGGCAAGGCTGGTCTGCAGGAAGTAGTAAACGGCGAGAGCGCCCTGGGTGGTCTCAGGGTTCTGCAGCGGGTGCAGACCCGTGAACTCACGGTGGGCGGCAATCTCCTCGTTGATTTTGGGATTATACTTCATCGTGCAGGAACCCAGGGGGTAGAAGCCCGTGTCCACACCGAAGTTGTTGTTGCTCATGTTGGTGTAGTGGCGCACAACGCTCAACTCGTCAACCTCGGGCAGCAGCGGCGTGTTCTCACGCATCAGGCCTTTAGGCAGGTCGACCTGTTCTCGGGCAGGGAATAACCCTGACGGCCATTCTGTGACAACTCAAATATGAGTTTACCGTAAAAAGTGTTATTCATAACTTACTTGCCCTCCTTTTCTTCATTAAAGGTTACACATGCGTCAACAAGGTCGTCACAATCCTCACGGCTATAGGTCTCGGTCACGGCAATCAACAGCGTGTCGTCGGCAATCTTGAGACCGCACTGCATGTACTCGTCATTGCAGTACTGTTGCAACTCGTCGATATTGAGTTTGGTCTTCACGGCAAACTCGTTGAGGAAGGGCTTGTCGGGATAAGCCATCTCAAACAGGCCGGTATTCACCAGACTCTCGGCCAGGTAGTGGGCATTGCTGTAACTGATGGAGTTGACCTCCTTCAGACCCTTGGCACCCATCAGGCCCATATAGATGGTCACGTACAGCGCCATCAGGCTCTGGTTGGAGCAGATGTTGCTGGTGGCCTTCTCGCGGCGGATGTGCTGCTCGCGGGCCTGCAGGGTGAGTACGAATGCGCGCTTGCCGTCAGCATCCTTGGTGGCACCAACGATGCGGCCCGGCATCTTGCGGATCAGTTTCTTGGTGGTGCACAGGAAGCCAACGTAGGGACCGCCATAGTTCAGGGGGATACCCAGGCTCTGGCCGTCGCCCACTGCGATGTCGGCACCCCATTCACCCGGCGACTTAACGACGCTCAGGGCGGTGGCCACGCAGTTCATGATGAGCAGTGCCTTGTGCTCGTGGCACAGGTCGGCAATGCCGGTAAAGTCCTCAAGGATACCATAGAAGTTGGGCGTGGCAACGATAACGCCTGCCACATCGTCCTTCTCGAGTTCCACCTTCAGCGCGTCACGGTCCATCACGCCACCATTGGCGGGAACCATGTCGATCTGTACGCCCTGGTACTTGGCGTAGGTCTTCACCACGCGCAGCACATAGGGGCTGATGGTCTCGCTCACCAGCATGCGGTTGCGCTTCTTGGCATTGGAGATGGCCATCATCATGGCCTCGGCAGTGGCGGTCGTGCCGTCATACATCGAAGCGTTGCTCACTTCCATGCCGGTCAACTCGGCCATCATGCTCTGGTACTCAAAGATGTATTGCAGGGTGCCCTGCGAGATCTCGGCCTGATAGGGGGTGTAGGCGGTGAGGAACTCGCTGCGCTTCAGGATGTCCTGAACAACGGCGGGGCTGTAGTGGTCATAATAACCTGCTCCCAGGAAGGTGCGCATGGTGACATTGCCCATGCCCAGACCGTCAAAGAAACGGCGCACCTCAATCTCGCTCATCGCCGTCGGCAACTCATACTCCTTCTTGAGTTGAAGTTCCTGGGGCACGTCCTGATACAGGTCGTCCAGCGACTTGACACCGGCCGTCTTCAGCATGGCCTGAATCTCGTCGTCGGTGTGCGGATAAAATTTATAACTCATTATTAATTAGTTTACAGTTGTCGGTTAATTATTAACTTCTAACTCCTAACTTCTAACTCAAAATCACTCGCCGATCATGGCCTTGTAGGCAGCGGCATCCATCAGGCCTTCGAGTTCGCTCTTGTCGCTCATCTCAACCTTGATGATCCAGTTCTCGAAAGCGTCCTTGTTGATCAGGCCGGGCTCGTCCTCGAGAGCCTCGTTGACCTCAACAACGGTGCCGCTGACGGGTGACATCAGGTCGCTGGCAGCCTTAACGCTCTCAACAGCGCCAAAGTCCTCACCTGCGGTTACCTCATCGTCTACCTCGGGCATGTCAACATAGACAACGTTGCCCAGTTCGTGCTGTGCATAGTCAGTGATGCCGATGAAACCGAAGTCGCCTTCTACCTTTACATACTCATGTGACTCGCTGTAATAGAGTCCGTCGATAATCTTACTCATTGTGTTATAAATTAATTAATTAGTTAAATATGTTTTTTGTGTTAAATCTCTTCTTGAAAATCAAGCCACTAGAAACTAGAAACTAGGGACTAGGGACTAGAAACTAAATCACTTCTTATAGTTGGGGGTATAGAAGCGTTTCTTCACCACGGTAGCGGGGAACACTTTCTTGCGGATGCGCACGTTCAGCGTGTTGCCCAGGGCGCCAACGGCGCGGTCAACCAGTGCGAATGCAACGCTCTTGTCCAGTGTGATGCTGTGATAGCCGGTAGTGATGTAGCCCACTACGTTCTCGCCGTCGAGCACTTCGTAGCCGTGGCGGGGAATAGCCTTGCCTTCAAGTTCCAGACCCACCAGTTTCTTGGGAGTGCCTTCTGCCTTCTGCTGAGCGCAGGCATCACGGCCGATGAAGCCGCCTTCCTTGTCGAGTTTCACAAACATGCCGAAGGTGGCAGCGATGGGTGAAATCTCGGGAGTCAATTCGTCGCCATACAGGGGCAGACCGGCCTCAAAGCGCAGGGTGTCACGGCAACCAAGACCGCAGGGTTGTACGCCGGCTTCCATCAGCATATCCCACATCTTGCAGATGATGGCGGGATCGGCATATACCTCAAAGCCGTCTTCACCGGTGTAACCGGTGCGGCTCACGATGATGGTCTTGCCGTCATATTGCAGTTTCTTGAACGTGTAGAACGTCAGGTCGGTAGTGTCGATGTTCAGCACTGCAGCCATTGTCTTCTCGGCATCGGGGCCCTGAACGGCAATCTGGCCGTAGAGTTCGCTCTGGTGGTCTACCTTCACGTCGAAGTTCTTGGCCTGCTCCATGATCCATGCCACGTCCTTGTCGATGTTGGCGGCGTTGATGACCAGGAAGTAGTCGTTATCGTCAACGCGGTAAACCAGCAGATCGTCAACAGTGCCACCGTCGGGGTACAGCATCATGCCGTACAGAATCTGGCCGGCCTTGATGGCGGTGATGTCATTGGTGAAGATGTAGTTGGTGAACTTGGCGGCATCGGGGCCGGTGATTTCCACCTCACCCATGTGAGACACGTCAAATACACCCACCTTTTGGCGAACAGCGTTGTGCTCGGTGGTGATGTCTACATACTGGATGGGCATGTCGTAGCCTGCAAAGGGGGACATGAGCGCGCCTTGCGCAACGTGCCTGTCGTGCAGACAGGTAACTTTGATTTCTTCAGTCACGGTTTTTAAATGGTTTTTAATTGGTTAATAGTGTTATTAATTGTTCGTTTGTTAGGTTCAGTATCCACTTGCCTGCATCGGCGCCGTCGAGGGCGCGGCGCAGGTCTCCGGCAGTGAGTCGTGCTCCACGCAGCCTGTCAAGCAGCATTTCGTCCACGTCCTCGCACAGTGGCAGGAAATCGCCCTTCAGGTGCAGGTCGTGAACCGTGCCGCCCTTGAGCGACAGGTTGGCATAGATGCTGCCCACGCCTTCGATGCGGCCACCGCGGCTCATTTCACACCGCGGGTCGTTGCCCCACAAGAACGACGGCTCCAGATAGGGCAGGGTGAGCCGCTCAATCTCGGCAACGTCGTCGGCCGTCAGCACGATTTCGCCGTCACACAATGTCTCGCGCACGTGGCGCTTGAACGACTCGATGTCCATCGACAGGTGCTCGCTCAACGTCGTGATGTGGCTCCTCACCGACTCAACGCCCTTGCTCGTCAGTTTCTCGCGCGAGGGCGTGATAGCGTTCAGCATGTGCTCCATGTTGGTGTCATACAGCATGGTGCCATGCACGATGCTGCGGCCGGGAATGTGGTAGAACGCGTTACCGCTCACCTTGCGAGAGCCGATCAGCACGTCGTTGCGATCGCTGGCGCTGGCATCGAGCCCTAGGCCCTGCAGCATCGACGCCACAGCGCTGGTGTAGGCGCTGAACGTCGTCTGCACCTCGTCGCTGCGGGTGATGTAACTGAACATGATGTTATCCCTGTCGGCATACACGCAACCGCCACCACTGCGGCGACGATAGAAGGCAATGCCGTGCTCGCGGCAATAATCCACATTCACCTCGCTCGCTATCAACTGGTTGCGGCCAAAGATGACCGTGGGCTCCACCTGCCACATGAAGAAGATGTCATCTTCTCCAAGGATACGTGCAGCATACTCCTCCATTGCTAAATAGAACGGAAGAATGTGCGTCGTGTGGTCAGGCAGACTCAGGTATTTCATCATGTCTATCTAAACTACCCACAAAAGTAGAGCAAATTCCCCACATTAAAAAATAATAACTCAAAATAATTATTAAATCCACCATTTTATAGTGAGAGCCAGCAACAGTAAGGCAGTGCTACCGAGCACTGCCTTACTGTCGTTATCCAGTCCTGTGAGTTGTCGCTGTCGGGCACAGGGCGCTGTCCAGTCCTGTGAGTTGCCGTTGTCGCTGTTTGCGCTGCCAGTGCGTTCCCGTCGGTGTTGTTCCGTATTGCGCGTTGTCAACGCGCACCCTCCCTCAGTGTCATCGGGCCTTGCGTGTTGTTCCGTATTGCGCGTTCAACGCGCACCCTTGGCGTCACTTTGTTGCCGAGATGCGGTACAGCGCGGCATCGTGTCCCTTGACCTGGACGGGTAACAGCGTGTCGCCCAGTAAGTTCACCACAGTCGATGCGCCGTTCATCAGGTCCAAGCAGGAGTACTGGCCATGCGGCATTCCGGCGCAGTCGAGGGCATGTTGCGGGACGCGGATGCCGGCCTCGACAGCCGTCTCGCCGAAGTTGGCGACGACCAGCGTCATCTCACCGCCGCAGTGGCGCAGGTAGGCATATACAAACCTTGTGTCGACCGTGTCCTGGTTGACATACATCAGGTCAAAGAATTGCCCGCGGGACAACGTCTTCTCGCTGTTGCACAGACGCAGGAACTTGCGGTACCATGAGCGCAGGCGGCGCTCGTCGCTCGTTGGCTTGCCTTGGTGCCAGCGGCGCAGGGTGGGAACGCTCCAGTAGTCAAAGATGGTCGTGCGTCCGTCGTGCCCGCTGAAGCCTTCGGCATCGGCAGCCTTTTCGCCCAGTTCCTGTCCTGAGTAGAGCATGAACGGACCCGTGCACATCGTGGCAGCGACCACCAGTGCAGGCACTGCCCGCCATGGCTCGCCGCAGAACTGCTGTGAGGCGATGCGCTGCTCGTCATGGTTCTCGAGAAATGCAAGCATATGATCGCCGATGCCCTCAACGGTCTGCCAGCATCGTGTCAAGTCGCTGGCGGGCCATCCGCTGCACAGGATTCCGCGCAGCGTGTCATAGAGCGTGACTTTGTCATACAGGTAGTCGAAGCCGCCCTCATGCAGGTAACTGTGGTATAACGCCGTGTCATAAATCTCGGCGATGAAGATGATGCCGGGGTGGATGTCCTTGATCTGGCTGATGGCCCACTGCCAGAATTGCACGGGAACCATGTGTGCCATGTCGCAGCGGAAACCGTCCACTCCTTTTCCGGCCCAGAATTTGAGGATGTCGAGCATCTTGTTCCAGGTGGGTGGGGTGGGGTCGAAGTGAGTGCTGCCGTTCCATGGGTCGACGCCGTAGTTGAGTTTCACGGTCTCATACCAGTCGTCTCGGCTCGGAAAAGCGGTGTAGCAGTCATTACCCGTCGCGCGGGCGGGGAACTCGCGGTAGCCGTCCTTGCCGCTGCCCAGGTCCACGCCTTGAGGAGCAAAATCCTGACCTGTGAGGTAGAAGAAATTGTTCTTCGGGTCAAAGAACATCATCGGGTTGTCTCCCTCGCCCAAGTCCTTGACTCCTGCGGGTTTAGCATCACTCTCGTACTCGCGTGCCACATGATTGGGCACAAAGTCGATGATGACCTTCAAACCCGTCTTGTGGGTGCGCTCGACCAGTGCTTCAAACTCGTGCATGCGGTCCTTCACCTTGACGGCCAGGTCGGGGCATACGTCATAGTAGTCGCGGATGGCATAAGGCGAACCGGCCTTGCCCTTGACAACGTGGGGATGACACGGCACAATGCCTTGGCGGGAATAGTCGGTAGCAGTGGCATGCTCGATGATACCGGTGTACCACACGTGGGTTGCACCCAACGACTTGATTGAACGCAAGATGCTGTCATCAATCTCATTGAACTTGCCGCAGCCGTTTTGCTTGATTGTGCCGTCAGGCACACATTGCGCATTCAGGTTGGTGAACCATCGCGGCATCAACTGGTAGATAATCGTTTTTTTGTCCTCTTTCATGATGCAAAGATAGTGCAATTTTGTGTTTTTTGAATTACCTTTGCGCAATATTTGAATCCCTGGCTAATACCAGGGGCTAAAAACGACAATCAAGAGCAAAACTGAGTATTAAAAATGATTTCTTTCGAGAGTGATTACAACAACGGTTGCCACGAGGCAATCTTGCGCCGACTGTCTGAGACTAACGACGAACGGACTACGGGTTACGGACTTGACGATTTCTGCATTGCCGCGCGTGAAAAAGTGCGCGCTGCCTGCGAGATGCCCGAAGCCGACGTCTTCTTCCTCGTCGGCGGCACGCAGACCAACGCTACCGTCATCGATGCGCTGTTGCGGGGCTACCAGGGTGTACTCGCTGTGGAAACGGGACACATCAATGTCCATGAGTCGGGCGCCATCGAGTTCGGCGGCCACAAGGTCTTGGCCTTGCCCAGCCACGATGGCAAGATGGATGCCGGTGAACTCAGGCAGTGGCTCGAGGCTTTCTACGGCGATATTGCCTTTGAACACATGGTCTTCCCGGGTATGGTCTATATCACTTTCGCTACCGAGATGGGCACCATCTATACACGTGCCGAACTCGAGGCCATCTATGGCGTCTGCAAGCACTATGGTTTGCCGTTGTTCATCGACGGTGCCCGTATGGGCTACGGTCTGATGGCCGAGGGGTGTGATATCTCTCTGCCTCAGTTGGCTCGCTTGTGCGATGTTTTCTATTTGGGCGGTACCAAGTGCGGCGCGCTGTGTGGCGAGGCTGTCGTCTTCTCGGGAATGAAGGCGCCTGACCACTTCTTTACTACTGTTAAGCAGCACGGGGCACTGATGGCAAAGGGTCGTCTGCTGGGTGTCCAGTTCGACACGTTGATGCAGGACGGTCTCTACTTCAAGATTGCGCGACATGCCGTCGAGCAGGCGATGCGCCTGCGTGATGCTTTCGTGGCTCGGGGCTACAAGATGTACAGCAACTCACCCACCAACCAGCAGTTTGTGCTGCTTGACAAGGCCACCATCGATCGTCTGGAGAAGGATTTCGTCTTTGAGCAGTGGTTCCCTGTGGGCGACATGATGAATTGCCGTTTCGTCACCAGTTGGGCCACCTCGCCCCAGGACGTCGACGCACTCATTGCCGCGCTGTAGCACAACATTGCAGAACAGCACTTTTCCAAAAAACTGGAGACTAAAAACTGTTAACTGAAAACTATTTTGTACCTTTGCACGTTTTTTAGTAAAAGGAGATGGCTAATATCCTGAACATAGAGACGTCGACAGAGGTGTGCTCGGTGGCTTTGACCAGCGAGGGACAGGTGCTGGACCATCGCGAGAACTACGAGGGACAGACCCATGCCACGATGCTGAGCCAGTACGTCAAGGAGATGCTTGACTATGCCCGCTCGCGTGAGATAAAACTCGATGCCATAGCAGTGAGCATAGGACCCGGTTCCTATACGGGACTGCGCATCGGCTTGAGCGAGGCCAAGGGCTTGGCCTTCGGCTTGAATGTCCCGCTCATCGGGGTGAGCACCCTGCAACTGATGGCCGTGAGCACGATGTTCAATCATTTTATCGATGAGGAGAACGTGCTCTATGTGCCCATGATCGACGCCCGCCGCATGGAGGTATATACTGCCGCCTATGCTCCCTCGCTTGAAGCCGTGTTGGAACCCCAGGCGATGATTCTCGACGAGCACTCATTCGATGCTCTACTCGACAAGGGTCACACGCTCATCTTGATGGGCAATGGCAGCGACAAGGCCCGACAGGTGCTCACACGCGATGGCGTGCGTTTTGTCGAGGGCGTCAAGCCCGTTGCGGTCGATATGATGGCGCTGGCCGAGAAAGCCTATCGTGAGAAGGCCTTCATCGATGTGGCCTACAGCACGCCGCTCTACCTGAAAGAGTTTCAGGCGATTAAGCCCAGAAATCCGGTCTTGGGACTGTAGCACAATAGCAGAAAACCGGGGATGGATTTTTGGCAGACGTTTTTTTATTGTACCTTTGCAGATTATGTTGACATATAACTCACAACTCAAAAAACTGGTTTTGCCCGAGTACGGACGCAACATCCAGCAGATGGTTGACCATTGCGTGGACATTGAAGACCGTGACGAGCGCACTCGTTGCGCCTTTACCATTGTCCAGAACATGGCCAACATCTTCCCGCAGTTGCGTGCCGAGACCGATTACCAGCACAAACTCTGGGACCACCTGATGATCATGAGCGGTTTCAGGCTCGATGTGGACTTCCCCTTCGACGACATTATCCGGGAAGAGAGTCTTGATACCAAGCCCGAACCCATCCAGTACGAACTGGAGCCCATCAAGTTCCGCCACTATGGCAAGAACATCGAGCGCATGATCGAGCGTGCAGCAACCTATCCCGAGGGTGATGAACGCGATGCCCTGGTGATGCTCCTGGCCAACCATATGAAGAAACTCATCTTCCAAATCAATAACGAGGATGTCGAGGATGCCAAAATCTTCAAGGACCTGGCCTACTACAGCCATGGTGTCATCAGGCTCGACCCCGAGACACATCGCCTGCACGAGTACCAGATTGTCAAGCCCGCACAGCCTGCCGGCAAAAAGAAAAAGAAGAAATAAGGCTCCGTCCTTATCTATAGAATAACAACGTGGCGCAATTGACAGCGCCGATAGGCAACACAGACAATGATAACGCGAGACGAACTCATAGCAATCGGCCATTACAACAAGCCGCACGGCGTCGCTGGAGAAATATCGGCGACACTCGATGTGGATTTGGGGCTCGTCCAGGAGTTGTCTTGTCTGGTAACCGACATCGACGGCATCTTCGTGCCGTTCTTTGTCAACACCTGCAGGCCCAAGTCGGGTGAGACTGTCCTGCTGACCATCGACGGCATCGACAACGAGGTGGAGGCCTCGCGGCTGGTCAACCGTGATATCTATGCCCTCAAGCGCGAGTTTCAGCAGGAGAGTGAAGACGAAGACGCCGACGGCTACCCGTTGGATTTCTTCATCGGCTTTCAACTCCGCGACACCGATGGCACGGTAGTGGGTGAAATCATCGATGTGGACGAGCAGACCGAGAATGCCATTTTCATCGTCGCCTGCGATGACGAGGAACTGATGATTCCAGCCGTCGACGATCTGATTGTGGAATTTGATTTGGACAACAAGGTGATGGTCATGGATATCCCGCAAGGGCTACTGGACCTCAACAAGTAATAACGATAGAATGACAGAACAATTCATGCGACGCTTTGCTTATATCTTCATGATGGTTGTGATGCTCGGCCTGGGCGTCCAGCAGTTGGCTGCCAAAACCGACGAAGTGGACATCTATGAGTTGTCACTCGACGAGAACATTGCAACACCCGAGATCAGAAACGATAAGCAGGCCGACAGGGTACAGGACTACCAGTATGAGATGGCGGTGGCCTTCAAGAAGGCAAACTTTGACGTTGAAGTCATGCGCGACGACGAGGTCATCGTAGTCACCATTCCGGCCAGCCAGTTATTCGACGCCAACGACACGGTGCTCAACAAGTTGGGAGAAGCGCAACTCAAGCCTTTCCTCTCGATGCTGACCAATCCGGGATTCTACAAAATGTTGCTCGTGATGCATAGCGACAACACCGGCAGTTCGGCCTATACGCTCAACCTCACGCGCCAGCGTGTTAACGCCATCTTCGACTGGTTTGAGGAGAACGGCAGCGTGGACTATGTGGTGCCTTATGCGCTCGGCGAGACCGACCCTATCGTGGACAACAATTCGGTGGAGAACCGCAAGTTGAACCGGCGCCTCGAAATCTATCTCGTCCCCGACAAGGTGATGCTGCAGCAGGCCAAAAAAGGCAAAATCAACATTCGGCAGAAGGCCAAGTAAGAAGTAATAACACATAATTAAATATATATAGCACATTAACAAAATGGCAAAAGAATTAAAGGATTTGACAAAGAGAGCCGACAATTACTCTCAATGGTATAATGAACTGGTTGTCAAGGCCGACCTCGCCGAGCAGTCGGCAGTGCGTGGCTGTATGGTCATCAAGCCCTATGGATATGCTATCTGGGAAAAGATGCAGCGGCAACTCGATGATATGTTCAAGGCTACTGGCGTGCAGAATGCCTATTTCCCCCTGCTCATCCCCAAGTCGTTCCTCAGCCGTGAGGCCGACCATGTCGAGGGTTTCGCCAAGGAGTGTGCCGTGGTGACACACTATCGCCTGATGAACGATCCCAACGGCAAGGGCGTCGTTGTTGACCCCTCGGCAAGACTCGAGGAGGAATTGGTCATTCGTCCCACCAGCGAGACCATCATCTGGAACACCTACCGCAACTGGATCAACAGTTACCGTGACCTGCCCCTGCTGATCAACCAGTGGGCCAACGTCTTCCGTTGGGAGATGCGCACTCGCATGTTCCTGCGCACGGCCGAGTTCCTCTGGCAAGAGGGACACACTGCCCACGCTACCAAGGAGGAGGCCGAGGCCAAGGCTGTCGAGATGCTCAACGTGTATGCCGACTTTGCCGAGAAGTATATGGCCCTGCCCGTGGTCAAGGGTATCAAGACCGCCAACGAACGCTTTGCTGGGGCGCTCGAGACCTACACCATCGAGGCGATGATGCAGGACGGCAAGGCGCTGCAGTCGGGAACCAGCCACTTCCTGGGTCAGAATTTTGCCAAGGCTTTCGACGTGAAATTCATCGACAAGGAAAACAAACTGCAGGACGTTTGGGCCACCTCATGGGGCGTGTCGACTCGCCTGATGGGTGCCCTCATCATGACGCACAGCGACGACAACGGACTGGTGCTGCCGCCTCACTTGGCTCCCATCCAGGTCGTTATTGTTCCCGTCTACAAAACCGATGACCAACTCGAGCAGGTCAACAAGGTGGTTGAACCCATTGTTGCCAACCTGCGTGCCATGGGCATCTCGGTTAAGTATGACAACGCCGACAACAAGCGTCCGGGCTTCAAGTTCGCCGACTACGAACTCAAGGGTGTGCCCGTGCGTCTCGTGCTCGGTGCACGCGACATCGAGGCCGGTACGGTCGAGGTGATGCGTCGCGACACGCTCGAGAAGAGCAGCGAGCAACTGGCTGGCATCGAGAACCGTGTCAAGGATCTTCTGGAAGAAATCCAGCAGAACATCTACACCAAGGCGCTGCGCCACCGCGAGGAGATGACCTTCAAGGTCGATACCTGGGACGAGTTCAAGGAGCAGATTGAGAAGGGTGGCTTCATCCTTGCTCACTGGGACGGCACCACCGAGACCGAGGAGCGCATCAAGGAAGAGACCAAGGCGACCATCCGCTGCATCCCTCTGGATGCTCCCGAAGAGGATGGCGTGTGTGTCTATTCCGGCAAGCCCAGCAAGCGCCGCGTTATCTTCGCACGCAACTATTGATATCCATCAATACCATCAGGATATACGTTCCCGATGCAGTTCGTCTGCACCGGGAACTGTTTTTTGTATAGTATGCACAATAGATGTATTTCCCAATATGGGT
>ONRP01000016.1 GCA_900320245.1 uncultured Prevotellaceae bacterium | reverse complement strand
ACCTTGGCGGCGTGGACCATCGCTTTCTCGTTGCTGAAGCGTTCCGAAAAGATAAAACCATTGACCTGTTTGGCGCCTTTGCTCAATACCTCATATTGGCAGCGTTCGTCATACGCTTTCCTGAAGCAGATGGACAGCGCATTGATCTGTGCGTCTTCAAGCACGGCTTCGGGAGAGAAACCGTGTTCCCGATACCTGCTTTCAACTGCACAGAACCGTTCGAAGACCTCCCTGACAATGCTGATGTCATCTACCTGTTCATACAGGCAGCTCAAATCATACAGCTGCTTGATGATCTCCATCCCGCGGTCATGGCCGCCCTTGCTGTACGGTATGCCGATGGTGTTGGGTGAAAATGCAGTCAACTTGTCGCCTGTGATACTGTTGATGTCTGGCATGGTAACAAGAACTGCCGCATCCTCATTCTCGATGAAACTGCTCGTTAAGGGTTTTTGGATGGTTTTACTGTAGCCCACCTGTTCGTGCAGCACATCAAGCAGAATGAATTGTTCCCTTGCCCTCGATACGTTTGAAAGGAAATGCAATTTATAGTGGGTCT
Organism: uncultured Prevotellaceae bacterium; assembly: GCA_900320245.1. Taxonomy (GTDB): domain Bacteria; phylum Bacteroidota; class Bacteroidia; order Bacteroidales; family Muribaculaceae; genus Sodaliphilus. The sequence continues at coordinate 48,763 of ONRP01000016.1, read as the reverse complement.
TATGAATCAACCCTTTGTTCTGTCGCTCTACAGCCTCCCAGCCGGTAAAGCCCTGTTGTGCGCAGACCTTGTCGAGTGTCGCCGGGATGTCAGTATTGGCATCAGGAACGATGATGTCAATGTCGATTGACATTCGACGGGGCTTTTCCAGCAGCAGCATGGTCGCCGTCCCGCCCTTGAAGCAAAAGTCAAGCCCGGAAACGGCAAGTCCTTCAAGAAGCATCAACGCCCGGATCACTTTCTCGACAAGGATCTTGTCTGCATTATTGTGAAGGGCACTCACTTTGGTAATCCATTCCAATGATGTGCAGTTGTGGTTGATCATTATATTCTTTTCTTTGATTTAATGATTCGTCAGTAAATTCAGTTTATTGACGAATTATTGATTAATAATCGCTCGATTTCATCACGGTGGTTCTTCCTGCCGGCATAACGCAACAGCCTGTTCCTGTTCATGGCATAGATCGTATTTGCGTTAGAGAAGATGTGCTCGATTTCATATCCCTGGAAAATGAAGAACTCTTTATCCAATGCAATGTCCACCAGGAATTTCTCCAGTGTCGGTAAAGAGATGCCGTCTCTTTTCATTAAAGGCGCATCGGTCACAAGCCTTCTCACCAGGATGAAACCGTTATAGTCTGCAAGGCCGTCAAACATCCTTTTGGTGGTCAGCACCTTCTCGTGAATGTCTCGCAAACGCTGATATACTGCCTCTACGGCTTCACGGTCAACATCTACGATGGTGACATTGAAATTGATGAGGTGCTGCGCCAGGGTGTTGATGGGTGACAGATCCCATACACAATAATTGATGTAAGGAAAATCTTTTGTAATGCTGCTGGCTATTGCCCTCATGGATTCACTCGTTTCAAAGGCGAATGCGGATTTGCCGGTGCGCTCATACACTCCGCGACCGACTCGCTGAACGATCCCCCTGATGACCATCGATCTGATCCGTGAATATGCTGTGGTCAGCGTTGCGCACGAATTCATTATGTTGATGTTCTGTCCTGTCATAAACATATGGTTTTAGACCGCAAAAATAGTAATAATTCGTCAATAAGCAAGAAAAATTGACGAATTATTTAATTTATTTTCATGCCCGATACCCGATTTTGTCTTTTATCAGTGGTGTTCATCGCTATAATTACTTTACGGAGGAAGGGGTGCAAGCGAGCAGCGGAAGTGGGGATTAGCGAGGGGTGTAAGCGAGCAGTGGGGCGACAAGATTGGCTGCGCCCATCTTGTGCGCTCCCGCGGGGTCGCTGCCAAGCCGAGAAACCGCGCCCTGACGAGGGCGCTCTATCGTTTTTCTGTTGGCGCCCATTTGCAAGCATGCTTGCATGGACGCCAATAAAAAAACGATTGCGACTGTCGTCACAACCGTTTCTCGGCTTGGCGGAGAGGACAAGAATATAATGCAGGTTTCCCTTCAATGTTTTAGCGCTCGACGAGAACCATTTACACTCCCTTGTTTTACTATTATCGTCTATAACCCGTCTATGGATTTTTAGAGGTTTTGATCTGCTCTCGCAGCATCTCGACCATGTCCTCGAGGAGGCGAATCCTCTTGTCCTTCTCCTCGATGATAGCCTCCAAAGACTCAATATTACTGTTCAAAGAATTGATGGTTATGTTGGCCACATTGTTGTCGTTGCCGACAATATTATAGCCAGGCATCTCGCGATTGAACAATTCGTCGATGGGGATTTGGAAGAAGTCCGCTATCTTCTCGAGTGTGTCTGCCGTGGGATTAGCACCGTCGCGCTCGAACTGAGCGAGACTATTGGATTTGGCTCCGATACCTTCCATAAAGTCTTTAATTCTGATTTTTCGCTCTTCGAGCAACTCCCTGATTCTGTCTTTGTTATACATAAAGCACCTACAATTTAATAAAGTTTAACATAAGAAAACCTGTAATATATTTATGGGAACCACAAATATATCTTACTTTTGCAGTCCTAAATTAAAACTAATTTTCAAACTGACAAAAATATATTAAAGGTTTTTTCTACTATGGCAATAATTGACCACTACAACGCGCTCGACGAGCAGCAGAAGACGAAGTTCCGAGATGACATCCTGAAGATCACGGGATGGTCATACACCACCTTTTACTACAAAATGAAGAATGACAACTTCTCAAAACTTGAGAAGGAGGCCATCGAGAAGTACATCACTAAAACCTCAAAGAAATGATTGATAATATTGAATTCTACAATTCTCCTGACGGCTCTATATGTGTCAAGCCTGAAGGAGAACCGATGTTTGTCCTGGAAGAGTCCAACCGCAAACTCATCCAAGAAATATTGGCAACCATCCGCGAGTTGTACCCGGACGCCTTCAAGGCATTATCCGAACTCTACACCAGGAGCGAAAGCAATAGATCCTTCTTTGAATTTCGCATCGTGTCCAGGTTCATCCGTTGCAACTTCGGTGAATATGATGCACTGAGCAAAGACATTGATGCCATGGGCGCGTTCCATCTTGAGGACGTGCGGTGCCCTTTGCGCGGAGAATGTCTTATGGAAGGCCGCATCTGCAGGCCCACCCTGCAGACCGCGCTCTCCCCTCGTGAGACTGAAGTCGCTAGACTTTACAGCGCCGGCTATGACCGGCTGGCCATCGCCAACGAACTCAACATCTCAGTCTATACTGTAGTCAGGCATATTTCAAACATTAAAGCCCGCCTCAAACTGAGACATTCCAACCAGATTATCTCACTATTTAAAGGATAAGTTATGAAACTATACAAAATCCAACAATGGGAGAAAGCCATTGAGCACCGCTCAGATATAAGGTTCGAGCAAATCAACCTAAACAATGGCCGTGTGTCATCTGTTATCGGGACAATTCAGCAGCCGTGTAAGCGCAAGTATCGTGGCCAGACACATTATCGGACACGGGCGGTGCGATGGGACGGTCTCGGCATCTGCCAAAACCTGTATGGCACAATTAAGGATGACCTTAGCGGGTATGACATTAATCTAGCATGAAACCATGATCAATGACAGAGATATAGAAACCATCCTCAACAGGGCCGACATTGTCGATGTCGTGCAAAGGAGGATTGGCGAACTCGGACGGGGCAACAAGGCCTGCTGCCCGTTCCACAAGGAGAAGACGCCGTCCTTCCACGTCAATGCACGGACACAGACGTGGCACTGTTTCGGGGGGTGCCCCCAGGGGGACAACGGGGGAGACGCCATCGCCTTCGTCATGAAGTATGACCACCTGTCTTTCCCGGATGCGGTCAGACAACTGGCCAAGGATTATGGTGTGACTATTGAAGAGACCAACGAACCGCGTACAGCCGAAGAGTTGGCCCGGGACAAGAAACGCGAGGCCATGAGGATGCTCAACGAATGGGCTTGCCAATACTATGTCTCAGCCATCCATGCAGACAACGACAAGGCCAAGTTCGCTTTGAACTATGCCATTGAGAGCCGTGGATGGGGCGCTGCCTATGTTGAGGAGAACAATATCGGATTCGCCGACGCCGTCAGCGATTCATTATACCAGGCAGCCAGGGCTGCTGGCCATAGCATCGACCTGATGCTAGAACTGGGCTTGCTCAACAAGAACGAGCGAGGCGATATCTACGATTTCTATCGCAACAGGCTGATGATACCCATCAAGGACAGGTTCCGCCACGTCATCGGCTTTACAGCACGAGACCTCACCGGCACGTCCAAGGCAAAGTATTTCAACTCTAAATCTTCGGAACTCTACGACAAGAAAACGGCCATATTCGGTATTGACAACGCCATCAGACAGGGCATCAAGGATGACGTCTTCTACCTGGTTGAGGGAGCCCCAGATGCAATCAAGTTGCAGTCACTCGGCATAACCAACACGGTGGCACCACTTGGCGGTGCATGGAGCACCAACCAACTGGCGGAACTGAAGAGACACGCCAGCCGCGTCTGCTTCATCCCGGACGCAGATCCACCCAAAGCCGGGGAGAAGATGGGTGCCGGGAAGAAGTTTGTTTGTGCCAATGGCCTAGCAGCGATGAAGGCCGGTCTGGGCGTCATCGTCAAAGAAATACCGTTGACCGAGGACGGGGAAAAGCAAGACCCGGACAGTTTCATCACGTCGGCCAAAGTCCTAGACAGCATCGAATCCAAGGACTTCATCGTGTGGTACGGTGCTATCCTGTTCCAGGGAACAGAGACAGTAGAAGCCAAGGCGGACGTGGTCACCGAGTTAGTGAACATGATGGCCAACATCCATGATGACGTCAAAGTTCAGATGCTGCTCAAGCAACTGCAGAAACTTTACCCTGACAAGTCCATCTGGAAGTCAGCCCTGGCCAAGGCTCGCAAGGCTGAGAAAGAGAGCAAGATATCGGCCAAGAACGACCAACTGCTCAACCGTGAACTGCTCGACTTGTATGGCTTCTACGAGGCCAACAACTGCTACTACGCAATCGGCAACAACGGAGAAGTGCAATGGTCCAACTTCGTCATGCAACCGATGTTCCATATCAAAGACCCTCTGTTGCCTAAGCGCCTCTATCGCATCAAAAACTATCGAGGCCACGAGGAAATCATCGAACTGAAGCAAGAGGACTTAGGGTCACTCGCCAAATTCCGCACCCGTGTTGAAGGACTCGGCAACTATATCTGGATGGCCAAAGAGGAACACCTGACGAAACTCAAGAGATACCTCTACGACCAGACCGACACAGCAGTGGAGATTGTCCAGTTGGGGTGGCAGCGCAAAGGGTTCTGGGCATTCGGCAACGGGGCACAGGTCGGAGACGAATGGGTGCCGGCAGACGAGTACGGTATCGTTAAACTTGGCGAAGAATACGGCAACTGGTATCTTCCTTCAGCCTCAAAAATCTATCGTGAGGAGAAGAAACTCTTCGCTTTTGAACGTAGTTTCGTGCACCTCGGTCTGGGCGCGATCACGCTGCATGACTACAGCGTGAAACTTATCCAGGTATTCGGCGACAATGCCAAGGTGGGCCTGTGCTTCTTGCTGGCCACACTGTTTCGCGATGTGGTTGCAGGATATACCAAGGCGTTCCCCATCCTCAACCTGTTCGGCCCTGTCGGTTCTGGCAAATCGGAACTTGGACACTCGCTGATGTCGTTCTTCATTGCCGAGAACACACCACCCAACATCCAGAACTCAACCGTGCCGTCACTCAACGAGATTGTGGCTCAGTGCGCCAACGCCCTGGTACACATCGATGAGTATAAGAACGACATCGACTATCTCAAGATTGAGTTCCTGAAAGGTCTTTGGGATGGTGCAGGCCGTAGCCGCTTGGCATGGCAGCGCGACGGAAAGCGCGAGACCACAAACGTGGACTCTGGCATCATCCTCAGTGGCCAGGAGATGCCCACGGCGGATATCGCCCTGTTCACCCGCGTCATTTTCTTGACGTTCAACACAGCAGTGTTCAGCGAGGAGGCTAAACAGAGGTTCGAGGAGATGAAGGCCTTCAGAAAGGCTGGCCTTACACACCTCACGCTCTCGATCCTCAGACACCGGGCCAAATTTGAGGCCGAATTTGTCGGTAATTATAATGCCGCCCTGAGCGACCTCGTAGACAATACCAGGCACGAAGACGTGCAAGACCGCATCCTTCGCAACTGGTGCGTTCCCTTGGCAGCGTTCCGCACCCTGTCAGGCGTGCTTGACCTCCCATTCGACTATAAGGATATGCTGAAGATCTGCATCGACCATGTGCTCATGCAGAACGCAGAATGCAAGACAAGCAACGAGTTGGCAGACTTCTGGAATGTGGTCTCTTTCCTGTTTCAGAATGGGGATATCTATAACGACAGCGACTTCAAGATTCGCTATCTCAAACGATTCTCAACAGACAAAGGCGTCATCGAATGGCAGACAGCACACCCTGTGCTGCTGATCCGAAAGAACCGCATCTTCATGCTCTACCGCAAGAACGGTAAGCAAATAGGCTCTTCAACACTGCCACCAGAGACTCTGACCTATTATCTGGAGAATGCCAAGGAGTTCATCGGCACCAAACGAAGCGTGCGCTTCAAGAACATGATCGATGGCCGGCATGAGACCATGACTGTCATCGATGAACTAGGCCATGAGAAACTCAAGAACACTGACTCAGTTGAACGTGCCTATCTTTTCGACTATGACATGCTCAAGACTAACTATGGCCTCAGCCTTGACGTCATTGCCAGCACTGTCGAACAAGACCTGGAAGAACCAACGCCAAAAGCACAAGAGCCAAAGCAGAGAGATTTATGGGAAGATTAACTAACCTGTTATTATGAACGATATGAAGAGCAAAATCAGAATCAAAACAGACAACGGTAGTGAAATAGCCTTTGACCACACTGCCAAAGAATTGTACACAATCGATGCAACGCGTGAAGTCATCTTCCTTTGGGATGATGGCGATTTTACCTGGGGTTATTCTTATGGCCACATCGATGGCGGACACATCAAGATTTTCACTGCTCCTGGACAGGACGCAGTCTATTACGCCATGGAGGCCGACCGGCTTATCGCCTGGGCTTACTCCGACGAACAGGAAGGAGGTGAATTATGAGCACCCCTGTTACTCATAAGTTTCTGACAGATATATTCAAACAGTTAAAGTCATTCAGTCTAGAACACGAAAACAGTGTTATAGTTTATGTGGCCGGTATGTTGAATGAAGAAGGGAAACCAGAGTTTACCACATCAAACGTCAATGGGAATATCACCAACTTGGCAGGTATGATCGCTGGACTGATGGCAGCCGACAACCAGTTTGCTAACATGATGGATATGGCTGTGTGTTTATACAAGATATATCAAGAGGAAGGAGGCGAATCATGAAGGATCAATATTTTGTGCAGGTAGAAACCTTTGCTCCTAAGAACAATAAATGCAGGGCTTTTATTAAATGGGTTGAGACATTAAACAACGCCCTCATTGTCCCTGGTATAATAGTCGATGGTGGTTCCTTCTCGGCTTTGAAGCAAATCGTCAAGAATCACTGTGAAGCACTGGACAAAGAAAATCCAGGGACAGCACCGTTCAAAGTTGACACTACGGATAGAGTCATTTTTGTTGAACTCAAGAGTAAACAGGCTGTTGACTACAATGTGGCAAGGATTGTCGTCAAAAGTGTAGAAAGGCTTTTTGAAGTGCATAACGACACACAACTTGACGTGGCTTTTTATCAATATATAGAGGCAGGAGGTGAATCATGAAAGTTTGGATCGCTAGAGATGCTGACGGCGGGCTGTTTATGTACAACCATAAACCCAAAAGAATGGCTGGCTTTTTTATGATTGAAGGAGACGCCGATATAACAAAAGGGAATTGGCCAATCCCAGAAGACCACCTCACAGAGGTAACCTGGGAGAATAGTCCACAAGAATTCTTTATCGAAATAAATTGCTACAAGTTAAAGGCTCAAATCAAGAAAGGAGGTGTTAAATAGGTCAATATGTGGACGGGGCGACAGCGTTTTTTATTCACAATGTTAATAAACAAAAATATTGTTATGTTTTTAAGGATTAGTTCTCTAAAGGGAGGTTCGATTCCTCCCCGCCCCTCTCAGCAGGTCTCTTGTGATAAGGACCGAGTCCCGCATCCTTGAAGTGTTCAAGGTCGGGGCGACAGACTGTGCAACTAGTGAAAAGTTGGGGAGCGCAGCGGCGCAGAAGATCCCCGGGGGACGCGTCCCTCTCGCCCTGCATTTGGTATTATCCCCGATGCAGCGAGTGTCAAGGTTACCCGCGAGGGTGCCAAATGGATAAAAGACATTTTCTATATCGTTATTAATTAAACAAGTGGAGGGCGCCGCTCGTGAGAGCCGCGCCTTTTTGTGCGCGTGATGCCGAATTACCGCAGCACTCAGTCGCCCTTGCATATTCCGCTAGACTTAGAAAGGTAAGCGCCCGTCGAGCGTAGGGCAGTGGTGGGTGCAGAAACACACAAACCGAATGAAATTCGGCTGGGCGGGCTCGCAAAACCCTGTCTTTAGCGGGTTTTGCTCGCCTATAGGGCGCACATTTGCGCCTTTACCCCTCGCTCGCCGTATCTTTTCCACCAAAATTTTTGCTGAAATAGAGACTGGTACGGCGAGCGAGAGAGAAACCTTTGCCACGGGGCAAAGAGAGCGGAAGGGCACCCGCTGTGCGTCTTTTCGGGTGCCGATGATTTGCCATATCTTTGCCTAAAAAGGCAATATTATGGCAAATATAGAACAGAGAGCAACCGTCAATATAGACGTGAATTCTAAGTCGGCACAGAACAAACTGGCACAACTGAGCAACAAACTCGACGACCTGAACAAGAAAAAGGCCGCATTCGAGAAGGCTGGCGACGCCAAAGGAATGGCACGCATGGACACCGAAATCAAGAAGGTGGAGAAGTCCATGAACAGGGTGAGAACCAACGCCGAGAAGGTAGATGCCGCCATGAAGAAACTCAACAAGGCATCCCCCAAGGAACTGAGGATGACCCTCAAGCAGTTGCAAAATGACCTTGAACACATTGAGCGAGGCAGCGATGCCTGGCACAAGCATACCGCCGCGATCAAGCGTGTCAAGGCAGAAATCAAAGCAGTCGACGCTGAACTCAAGGAGCATCAGTCGCTGATGAGCCGACTTAACGGCACCATCAACAACTGGGGTATGTCTATCGCTAGTGCTGTCGCTGCATTCACAGGCTTGACGATGGCGGGTCGACAGGCCGTGCAAGCCTATGCGGAGATGGAAGCCGAGATGGCGAACGTCCGCAAGTACACCGGCATGACAGCCGAAGAGGTAGAACACCTCAATGAGGCTTTCAAGGGCATGGATACCAGGACAACCCGCGAGGATCTGAACAAACTCGCACAGGAAGCCGGACGACTGGGTCTGCAGACCGAAGAGGATGTGCTGGGATTCGTCAAGGCAGCCGACGTAATCAATGTAGCCCTTGATGATCTTGGCGAAGGTGCCACGCTGACCCTGTCTAAGTTGACAGACATTTTCGGCGATAAGCAGGCGCTCGGCGTCGAGCAATCGCTGCTGTCGGTCGGTTCGGTGATTAACGAGTTGAGCCAGAACTGTACGGCATCGGCACCATACCTGGCTAACTTTGCACAGCGGTTGGCTGGCGTGGGCAAGCAGGCGAACATGACCATCCCAGAGATTATGGGCTTTGCTGCAGTACTAGACTCCCAGGGACAGGCGGTGGAGATGTCGGCCACGGCCTTATCGCAACTCATCATGAAACTGTTCCAGGATCCCGCCAAGATAGCCAAGGCGACCGGCATGGAAATCTCCAAGTTCAATGCCGTCCTGAAGAAGGATACCAACGAGGCATTGATCATGTTACTTGAGCAACTGAACAAGTTGGGTGACATCTCTGTCCTCGCTCCTGTGTTTGATGCCATGGGCACCGATGGCGCACGCGCCAGCGGCGTGCTCGCAGCACTCGCAGGCAATGTGGAAGAGGTGAAGAAGCAGCAAGAGGCCGCAAACCAGGCTTACAAAGAGGGCACGAGCGTCACCAAGGAGTTTGAGGTGCAGAACAATACCGTGCAGGCCCAACTGGACAAAGCCAAGAAAGGCTTCAACGAAATGGCCGTCGAACTGGGTCAGAAGTTAGCCCCGGCAATGAAGTATGCCATCACCGGCACGAGTGCATTCATGCGGGTGCTGTCGACGCTGATCACGTTCATGGCCAACCATAAGGCGATGGTGATTTCTCTCGCTGTGGCCATAGCGGGTTACACGCTTGCCGTGAAAGCGTCGGCCATAGCACAGGCTGCGTGGAATGGTGTCACCAAAATCACACAAGTGCTGATGGGCACAGTCAAAGTTGCCGTTATCGCGGCGAAACTGGCCTACTTCACGCTCACCGACCAACTGCGAAAAGCAGATGTCGCACAGAAAGCGCTGAACACGACGATGAAGGTCAACCCGATCGGGCTCGTCATATCTGCGCTGTCAATGCTTATCGGCACGATAGTCACCTTCATCGAACGCACCGAAGATGCTAATAAAGAAGCGGCTGAGGCCAAGAAAAGAGATGATGAATGGCGCCAGTCTATTATCGACATTGATAAAGCATCTGCAGACTATTCGAGCAAGGAGAAAAACCGTCTCGACACGCTCTATAAAGCGGCAACCGATGAGAACTCGTCTCGCAAAGACAGAATCGCCGCTTGCCGAGAACTTCAAGATCTCTACCCGCAGATTTTCTCTAACTTTAATTCTGAGACGATAATGGCCGGTCAGGCTAAGAACGCCTACGACCAACTGTCACTGTCCATCATTAACAACGCCAAAGCCCGTGCCGCCGCCGACAAAATCTATGAAAACGAAAAAGAGATCCTTGAACTGGAGTTAAAACTCGAGAAAGAGCGTGCACAGTACGAGGCCGATAAAAAAGAATACAATAACAAGGTTGCCGAAGGCAAGGCAACGAATGAGAAAAACCAAAAAACAATCTACGGCGCTGCCCTCGGTGACGCGAGAGAGATGAGAGAGCAAGGCGTTCAAGAGGCACTGTCAGAGAACCGCCGTGCTGGCGACGCTAAACTCAAGGCCAAGGAGACGATGGAGGCTTCAGAAAAAGTCGTGAAGGAAACAGAAAAGAAAATCAAGGACTATGAAGAAGCCAACGAGTTCCTTGCCAATATACCAGGAGTGAAAGATTTGCTGAAGAAACCTACCGCCAGCGCATTGCCTAAAATATCCTACACCCGCCCAGAGACTGATAAGGAGCGAAGGGAGCGCGAGAGGAAAGAAAAGGAGGCCGAGCGCCAGCGCGAAAAAGAAGAGAAGGAGGCCGAGCGCCAGCGTAAGGAGCAAGAACGCGAGGACAAACAGAAGCGTGAGGAAGCCCGCCGTGTCCGCATCCAAGAATATGCCGAAGCGCGTGATCAAGCCAAACTCTTGGCCGAGATGGATTATAACAATGCCGGCAATGAGAAGGCTTGGCAGAACCAACGCCTGCTCCAGCAGAAGAGGTTTGAAGCCGAGAAAACCTACCTCGAAAAGGTCAGGGATGAGTACAAGAAGGGTACAGATGAGCGTGCCCGTGCCGAGAAAGACCTTGCTCGTGCCACCCAAGAGGAGAAGTTGAGACTCGCCAAACAGATGGAGGAAGACCTGGCCACCTGGTCGCTAGCCTACCAGCAGATGTCGGCAAAACGACGCATCGAACTCGAGGAGGCCACCATCGACACGCTGGTTAAGAAAGAGAAGATATCCACCGAGGAAGCCGAGAGAGCCAAAGCCGAAATCCGCCGCAAGTACCGGGACGAACTGAACAGCAAGACCGGCACAACGGCCAAGAACCAGGGCATGACGGACGCCGCTGCCACCATGGATTCACAGATCCAGGAACTGGAGGCGGCATACAACCAGGGGCTCATCAGCGAGGAAGACTACCAGTCCCGTCGCTGGCAGATCATCAAGAACTACCACGACAAGGTTGCTGGCCTCATCGGCGGAGAAGGCAGCGAGTGGGCCAGCATGGTCGTGAACTTCCAACAGGCACTCACCTCTGCCCTGGAAGACTTGGGCAGCACCTGGGAGGAGAAACTGAAGTCGATCACCGACGTCACTCAGGCTGCATTTGCCATCATGGGCGCCGGACTACAGCAATACACTGCATACGCTGCCGCTGAACGTGACCTGGAGGTGGCCAAGGTAACGGAGTCCTACGACAAACAGATCGCGGCTGCCGGCAACAACCAGAAGAAAACCAAAAAACTCGAGGAGAAGAAACAGAAAGAAATCGCAAAAATCAAGAGCGCCTATAATAAGAAGGCTCAGACCATCGAGATTGCTCAGGCTATCGCATCGACGGCAATGGCCGCCATCAACGCCTATGCCAGCGCATCAAAGGTGTCCTGGATACTCGGACCGATCGCGGCGGCCATGGCAACGGCTGCAGGTGCGCTGCAGATTGCTACGATCCGAAAGCAGCACCAGGCTGAAGCAGCCGGTTACTATGAGGGTGGTTACACTCCTCGAGACCGTAATAACCGCCGTGAGGTGGGCGTGGTGCACGCCAATGAATTTGTCGCCAATCATGAGGCTGTCGCCAATCCCAACCTGGCACCGGTGCTCAGGATGATTGATGAGGCGCAGCGCACCAACACCGTCGGATCACTCACCGCCGAAGATGTGAGCCGGGCCATCGGTCAAGGTCGCATCCTCGGGCAGACGGTGGCTGCACAGCAGCAGATGGCCGCCCATGGGGACCAAGGCCTCGCTGTCGTGGCGGCTTCGGTACAGGAACAGACCGATGCCATCGCCCGCCTGCAGCAGGCCATCGATGACGGCATAGAGGCCTATGTGGTCATGGATGGAGAACGGGGCCTGGATAAGCAGTACAAGCGATACCAACGGCTCACTGAGAACCCTCGCAGATAATCCGCGTATTTGACATAATGTTGCCCCTGTAGCGGCCATCCCCACACCGGGGGCGGCCGCTCTTTTCGCGCATAGAGGTGATGTTTTGTTCAAAAATTTTGAGACTGGTTTTCAAACTACAGCGACTACAAGTACTACATCGCCGAAAATCAACGAGTTGACTACTACAACAACCGACTACAACGGACTACAAAGTGCTACAAAATTCTACAATTTATATATATCTACTACATTTATACTACAAAAACTACATTTGTAGTCAAGGTGGGGCGCAGCCCCGAAAATATAATTACTTATCTCTCAACGCTTTATAAAATTGTAGCAAATGTAGTAGGTGTAGCACTCCAAATATGCCCGATAAAATAAAATACATTTTTACCTGAAATGTATTATAGGTTATTGACCGAAAAGCAGTAACTTTGTGGTTATTGAACAATGGCACAGATGGTTATATACATAAGGCTGCCTAAATATCTGGCAGAATGGCTCACTCACTCGCTGGGTGACCCTGTCAAGTTCCCGGCGCAAAGCAACGAGAATGCGGTCATCCGTGCCTTCATCCAACCGGTGCCTGAAGGCGATAAACCACAGACGGGGGGCGAGGGCTACACGGCCATCGTGATCCCGGAGTCGAAGGCTAAGCCGCCAGAGACCTACAACTATATGGGGCCGAGCGGACAGGACGCCGTCAAGGAGGCCATCATGGACCTGTTCGTTCAGAACCTTTGGGCCGACCTGTCGAAACTCGAGAACTCACACATCGGTGTCAATACCCGGGTGAGAGCCTGGTGCGAAATGCATGGCATAGACATTGACAGGGTCGAGACGGTCAGGCAGAAATATTACCGCATCCGCGAGGCCTATACCAAACGAGGTATTAACCTCCAAAATTATGAGCGGGAAAAATCGGACAAGGATGCCGATGTTTCGATTTCGTGAACAAGTCTGCACAAGTGCGCACAGGTGCGCACAGCCTTGCACAAGTGAGTACAAGATAGAACAAGATTAAACACAACCAAACAAACCTAAACAACATGGCACAACTGCTCAATAATATCATCAAAGTGGAATGGATCATCTCTCCTCGCCACATGCGTAACGTGATACTGCTCGATGACCACAAGGCTTTCCTCCAGTATTACCGTCCTTTCAACGCCATCTGCCTTGACGGCATGGCATCATGCGAAGCCAGCGAGTCCATTGAGGACGGCTCGAGGCTTACGACGGTACGCCTGACAGCACATACTGCCGACGACTTCCAAGTGGATAATCGCCGGTTATGCTGGCGCATCACGACAGTGGAGGGTGAACAGTTCCTCATTGGACTGGATGAGCAGCCGTGGCCGGTGACCACCGTAGTGGATACCTTCCCGGACAAAGCCACGGAACGCAGCGGCAAGACAATCACGGTGACATGGACCACAGCACTGGGATTATTGAAGATAGCAGATTGAAGGTGTAAAGATGATTTTCATATTAAACGTAAGTTAAGTTGCCCTGATTGCCGCTGATATAGCGCCAATCAGGGATTTTCTTGCCGTTTCGTGTCTTTTATAGCATCAGCGACCACACATAACTTTGCACAAAAAGGCTAGTTATATGAACTATCAGATTATCATAGACGACTATATCGGCGACTGGTGGAGCGACACGGACAAGAAGTCCATCCGCCAGAAACTGGAGTCCTATAAGGATAAACACGTGGACATGAAGATCTCGTCTCTGGGCGGTCGCCTGGATGACGGGCTTGACATCCGACAGCAGTTGCTCGATCACGGTGACGTGACGTGCTACCTTAGCGGCTTCGTGGCATCGGCTGCCACGATTATCGCCATGGGTGCCAAGACCATCAAGATGGGCAAGTATGCCTTCTTCCTGGTACACCGCTGCTCGAACTTCATCGATATCTGGAAACAGGTCAACGCGAAAGATATTGAGTCGATCATCGCAGACCTCCAAGCGCTGAAGGACGAGAACGAGAAGATCGACCGCGTGTTGGCTGCTATGTATGCATCCCGCTGTAAGAACCACTCCGAGGATGAACTGCTCACCTTGCTTGATGAGAGCAAGTGGCTCACTGCCGAAGAGGCCCTGGAGTGGGGCTTCGTGGATGAAATAGTAGACCAGCCCGAAGATGACGCTCCCGAAGTGACCAAGGCGATGGCGAAGAAATTCAACGCCGTCGGCTTGCCACTTGCCGGGCTTGAAATCCAGCACGAGGGCTCAAGTTCGCGCATTCTGCATGAAGTGCTGGATGCGGTTCGTGGCTTGACATCGAAACTGGATTCACAAGCGAACAAAGAAGTAACAAACCATAATAATGAACCGAGCATGAAGAAGTTTATCAATTTCGTCGCGCTTGCCCTGGCCCTGGCTATGGACAAACTCGAATGCGAGGAAGGCGGCACCTGCCAACTGACGGATGAGCAGTTGGGTCGCATTGACTCCAAACTGAATGAACTGACCTCACAGCACGACGATGACCTGAAGGCCATCGCCGAGCGTGACTCTACCATTGCCGAACTCCGTGAGCAGGTCGCTAACCTGCAGGAGGCTCCCGGCGACGAAGACAAGAAGATTGAGGATGATGGTGAGGAGACTCCCGTCAACAGCCTTGAAATGTACAACTCCATCAAAGACATCGTGTAACCATGGCATCTAAAGCATTAATCACCCCCACTGAGTTAGCACAGAGCGCTCACAAGTTCCGCAAGGAAATTATCCAGGTCCCCATGCACGCCATGCGTGAGACCACCCAGTATATGACCGTGCGTCGTGGCATCCGCTACAAGGAGACCGTGGGCGAACTGAGCGGTACCATCGACCTGGGCCCCTACAGCAACACCCGCATCGACACCAACGACATCAACATCAAGGGCCGCACCCTCGAGACCTTCCTGGGTAGTGTCGTTAAGAAGTTCGACCCCAACAGCGTGGTAAAGAGCATCTACGACAGCGCCATCACCAAGGGCGAGCAACTGACCAACGTCGAGATTGCACGCCGTGTGCTGGCTTTCCTCGCTGCCAAGTTGGGCCACAACCTGAGTTCGCACATCTTCAACGCTGTGCGCAACGACAACGGCACCACCAGCGCCGACCTGTTCAACGGCTTTGACACAATCGCCGCTGCTGAAATCGGTGCTTCCACACCGACCATCAGCACCTCCATCGGCAACCTGTTCAACTTCTCCGCCGCCATCACGTCTAGCAACGCCTATGACAGCATCGTAGCACTGTGCGAGGCTGCCCATGAACTGCTGGTCGATGGCGACCGCCAGGTGAACCTGTACTGCGCTCCCGCCATCTACCGTGCCTACCTGAAGGACTATCAGGCCACCGTCGGTGCCATCCCCTACAACACCGAGTTCAAGAAGGCCGTTGTCGAGGGCTTCGAGCGCGTGAACTTCGTGCCCCTGGCCAACATGGCCAACTCTCCCTATGTCTACCTGACCCCCGCCAGCAACATGCTCGTGGGCTGCGATCAGGAGGGCGACGAAGAGGATGTAATCATCGAGAAGCATGAGGCCTTCGTGCTCCAGTTCATCGCAACGATGTTCTTCGGCGTTCAGTTCGAGAGCATCTCTCCCGAGAACCTGCTTGTCGGCAAACTCTATGTGAGCCACTAATTGTTGAACCATTAAAGAAAGGAGATCCTGAACATGACACCCAGTGATTGCGCTAATGAGGCCCTGTATGCCTCCCTGCAGCATTGCAAGGGCACGACCGTGCTTCCCGGTCTGCGCCCTCACGTGTACTACATCCCCAAGAGTGACATCGTCACCTGGCCCACCCGCACCAACGTCACCGACACCGGCGCAACGATGAGGAAACTCGGTCAGTTGACCGGTGACTTCGTCCTCGCTGCCGACAAGAAGTGGCTGCGTATCGACCTGGTGACCCCCCAGTCGAGCGTGACCAGCGAGAGCCAGGGCGAGAAACCCAGCAAGACGTTCAACAACCAGGCTAGTTTCCGCTATCCCGGTCTGAATGCCGACGCTGTGGGCTTCTGCCGCCAGGCTAACGCCGACGATCTCGTGTTCCTGTGGCCCCAGCGCGACGGCCAGTACCGTCTGCTCGGCAACGAGGCGTTCGAGACGAACGTGACTCCCTCTCAGGAGAGCGGCTCCAGCGAGACCGACCAGGCCGGTACCACCATCAACGTGGCGGTGACCGATGAGATGCCCAGCCCCTACTACCTCGGTAAGATTGAGGCTGAGGACGGCAACTTCAGCGGTGAGGATGGCTCACCCATCACCGGGAACTAACAGCCGGCTTTTATATCATAATTTCATAATCACAGTGGCGGGCCCTCTTCGGCAACGGCGAGAGCCCGCTTTTTAATACAAAAAATTATGGACGAAAAATTCACTCAGAAGATTCAAGAATGGCTCAATACCGCCGCCAGTGAGCGTGACCTGGCCGCCGGAGCACAAATGCTGCTGCAACTGAACCGCAACCGCGTGCTCTATGCCAACATCATGCGTCGCCCTGAACGCTTTGCCGAGAAACTTGAGTATGAACTGCGCAAACATCTGCAGATCCGGCTCGACGGCTTGACCATGGCCGATGTGGTGAAGATGGAACGTGTGGTGATGCCGGCAGCCGAAGAGACGCTCAAGCAAGTCCCCGTCATCTCTGCCGATGCGGAACTTCCTCTGGGCACGGTGGCCAAAGGCAAACGTGATGACCACGAACAACTCCCTGCAGAGATCCAGAAACTTTGGGACGACAACTTCGAGAACTTCCGCAAAGTGAAGGAACTGCATGAGCGCCTCAAGGGTATGGAGAAGGCTCAGCCGTGTGACCGATACGAGTTCCTGGTACTTCTTGAGGAGGCCGACCGTAAGTATCGCGAGAACCTGGCTAAGTATGACGCCTTCGTCATCGGTCAGGAGCCTTCAACTGCCGTTGAAGACAACACTGCCGACGACCAAGCCGCTCAAAGGGATAAGGCGAGAATCAATGCTGCACGCAAGTCTATCTCGAAGTGGAAGAATGCCCTCATCAAGGCCGTGGGCGAACAGGATGGCGCTAAGTGCGATGAGGCGACGGACAAGATTATTGCTGCTGTGGCGTCGCTCCGCGCTGCTGGTGGCATCCTGGGTGCCAAAGTCAGCGCCGAACTCCGCGATTTGGGCATCGATGTGACAGCAGATGAGTAAGGTGGGCTTCTCCCTGGCGCCGCTATCGAAAACCCCTTGTCAGGTGTATTTCGACAGCCGCACCAACCTGGCTGAGGTGATTAACCAGGTGCTGCAGCAAATAGGACCGTCACAGTTGACCATCTCGACCTTCTCGACCAGCGAGTCCTTTCTCAGACGGCTGCACCGCCTCAAAAAGGACTCCTTGGTACAGACTTGCTCCTTGTTCCTGGACATGAAGGCCACCAAGAAGACCATGGAACTGATGCCGATGATGCGCAGTTTGTGTGATGAGGTGGTTCTCTGCCAGAACCACAGCAAGGTGGTGCTGATGAGCAACGATACACACCGCGTGGCAATCGTCACTTCACAGAACCAGACTGTCGGCGGACGCACCGAGTGCGGCGTCGTTATTAGCGACTTCAACATTTACAATCAACTGAACGATGGATTCAATCACCTACGCTCCGCTGGACTCAAGCCCGGTGACTTTTAGCGCCGAACAGGTACAACGTATCGCTGACCTCGCTGCTGCCTTGACACCAATCACCGAAATCGCTGCACTTATCGATGCCGATGAGGATAAATTGCGCATGGCCATCACCGACAAACAGTCGCCCCTGCGACAGGTATACATCAAGGCTAAGGCTGAGACGGCTTTGGCGTACCGTAAACGTGAGTTGGAATTGAGCCAGATGGGTAGTCCGCTGGCCGTGCAGCAGGTGAACATCTTCCTTCGTGATATGGCTGCCGACGAAGACCTATGAGCCAACCGTCCATCGAAATAGCAAAACTGCACCTGTTCGACTCAGTGGAACAGATGAACGAGGCGAAAATCCCTGCTCCGATGCAAGATCGATTGTTGCGCCTCCGCGACATCTATACCTACTGGCTGCAGCAGCCCATGACACGAGACCGTGACATCGCTCAGCGCATCATCCGGCTCTATGGCGTGCAGCGCACCCAGGCCTATCAGGACATCCGCATCATCAAGATCATTCTCGGGGAGGTGCACAAGGCGACAAAGGAATACCACCGCTACAAGTTCCTCCAGATGATTGAGAGCAGTTATGAGATGGCGAGAGTCAACCATGACGCTCGATCCATGGTGGCAGCAGCCGACAAATATGCCAAGTACACCCAACTGGACAAGGAGGACCTGGTGGACCGTGGCTTTGACAAGATAGCGATCCAGCCGATGAAGCCTACTGATGACCCGAGCGTGGCAGGCTTCAAGCCGGTGCCGAACATCCGCGAGAAAATCCAAAAGAAAATCGCCTCCTACTGGAACGATGAAGTCGAGGATGTGGATTTCGAACCGGTTGACTTCAATGCTGACGAATTGTTCCACCCGACAGAAGACGAAGACGATGAATCCGAATGACGCACAACCGTTCTACCTTAATGACATCCAGATGGAGGTGATTTACACCGGGGCCAAAGACACCGTCCTCTGTGCGGGCCGTGCCCTTGGTAAAGGCGTCATCCATGCCCTGTGGAACCTGCGCAACATGCAGCGCATGCCGGGCAGCATCACGGGCATCGTGTCGCCCAACTGTAAGCGTGCGCTGACCAACACGCTGCCGTCGATGCTCACACACTGGGAAAAATTGGGCTACAAGCGCAACGTGCATTGGTGCATCGGCATCAAACCGCCCAAGGCTTGGGGATGGCCAGACCCCATCTTCAAGCCGGAGAACTATGAGAACGTGCTTTCGTTCTACAACGGTAGCATCGGTTTCATCATCTCCCAGGATCGTAGCGGCACGTCAAACTCGCAGTCCTATGATGCCCTGGACATCGATGAGGCGAAGTTCATCGACTTCGAACAACTCAAGGATGAGACCTTGCCCGCCAACCGTGGTAACCGCCAGTACTTCGGTAAGCACTACTTCCACCATGGGATGCTCATCACGAGCGATATGCCCGTGACAAAGAAGGGCTCGTGGTTCCTGAACTACGAAAAGAAGTGCGACAAGGAACTCATCACCCTGATCCAGGGCACGGTCTATGAGATTTGGCGATACGAGGCACACATCCGTGACCTCGTGGCGGCAGGCAAGGAACCGTCTAGGTCAATCCAAAGCAAGATCCGCACGCTCCACCGTGACCTGTGCCGGATGCGCTCGGTGGCCACCTACTACCGGGAGGCCAGCACAATCTACAACATGCAGGTGCTGGGGGAGGCTTTCATCAACCAACTGAAGCGTGACCTGCCGCCGTTGACATTCCAGACATCGGTGTTGTGCAAACGTATCGGCATCGCACGTGACGGCTTCTACAACTCGATGACGGAGTCGAACAAGTACAGTGCGACTAACTTCAGTTACCTGGATAACCTGGAATACCGCTTCGACAAAATACAGGAACCGTGCTCACTGGCCGACAGTGACACCGATGCCAACCAGCCTATTGCCATCGCCTTTGACTACAACAGCAACATCAACTGGCTCGTGGCAGGGCAGACCAGGAACAGCCAACTGCTGGTCGTGAAGTCGTTCTTCGTGAAGTTCGAGAGAAAACTGCCTGAGTTGGTGGATGACTTCTGCCGGTACTATCGACACCACAAGCGCAAAGAGGTGGTTTTCTACTATGACAGCACGGCCCTTGGCAGCAACTATGCCGTCAATGACCAGGACTTCAAGTGGGTCATCACGAATGCCTTCAAGGCGCGTGGCTGGCGTGTCAATGATGTGTACATCGGCAAGCCGATGCGCCACATCGAGAAACAGTTGCTCATCAACCGAATGCTCGCTGGCAAGTCTCGCCTCAAGGTGATGATCAACCGGGAGAACAACGAGGACCTGCTGGTCTCGATCCAGACAGCCGGCGTCTATAACGGCGGCAAAGATAAACGAGGCGAGAAACTTGCCGAGACCGAAGAAGATAAACTGGAAGCACGCACCGACGGCAGCGACGCCTTCGACACGCTGTGCATAGGCTGTGAACGCTTCCCGAAAGTGGCTTTCAGAATGGCTGTGACATCATCGATGTGATGCGTTCATAATAAATTTGGATTTAGTTATTAGTTAAACGTGCGGATGGCGCTGCCAGTGATGGTCGCGCCATTTTGTTGTCCCCCGGGGGCGCCAATCAGTTCTTTCCATTCCTTCAACAACTTGAATGTTTCGGCTACTACCGGCCCTCGCTCTCGGAGATTGGTGGACAGCCTTTGGCGGTGATGATGCTGCCGCCGATTTGGCATCTGAGGACGGGCACCTTGGGACTTGTTCCCCTCTCGCGCTCACCCCTCAACCTTACATGCTATCCTTACATGGTCGCCCATCAGGCGGTAGCACCCGTTCATCGCCGTGGCGCGGTTTCCTCCTGTGGGAGGCGGACCATGGGCTTCGGTCGGCTGGTTCTGTCGGCTCTGACCTGTTGGGCTTGGCCGCTTCGCCTATGAATTTCATCACGGACGGATGCGGCTCTTGCCTGTGCCGGGTGGGGCTGTCGCTGCCTGGTAATCGGGTGCCGTTGTCGGCGCTCGTGTGACCCATACGCACCAAAGTGATTCAGTGAGTAATTCTTGATTTCACCGCAAAGTTGCGGCGACACGTGACAGGCAAGGGCCATGTCGAGTCGCCTCAGACAATTCTCCACCCCCTGCAGGGTAGTAATTATCCGGGCAACCCTTGCTGGAAGTCACTAACATCGCTCGCCACAAAGCAGTGTAATCAATGAATTATTAACTCACTAAAATCACTGTTATTATGGTACGCATTAACAACACTTCGGCTTTCGTTAACAACGACAACATCTTCATGGCAGCACGTTACACTTACATCCCTACCTCGGTCCAGGCAACAGGACAAGCCTGGGGCATCCGTAAGAAGGTATGGAAATTCAAGGACGGCGAAGTCTCCACCTCTAGCGAGGTCGCTCAATGGGTCAGCGAGACGCTCGACGAGAACCTGCCCGGACTCGAAGACCTTACCCTGGTCTGCATCCCTGCAAGCACCCAGCAGAAAACCTGCATGCGCTACGAGCAATTCTCGGGTGAAGTATGCAAGGCGACCAAGATGGCTAACGCCTACAAGCATATCAAGGTTGAAGGTGAGCGGCTGGCACTCCATGAGCACAAGGTGTGCAAGTCTATCTCCAAGGTGTCGGTCCTCAAATTCGACGCCAAATTCTTCAACGGTCGCAAAGTTGTCATCTTCGATGACGTCATCACCAAAGGCAAGAGTTTTGCCAATATGGTTGAGTACCTCGAGAGCATGGGCGCTATCGTGGTAGCCGGCATCTTCCTTGCCGTCACCCAGACGGGAGACAGCAAGAATGATTGATAGAACTGATTGACGTGCCCCTCTCGAAGAGGGGCATTTTTTTATACTTAACCATCAAAATATTATTGGTATACCAAAAATATATATTACCTTCGCAGCGATTAGAAAATTCTGTACAATTTAATAAAGTTAATTGTGAAGATGAGCCGCTCGAGAGAGCCGCTCATTTTTTTGGGGCCCAACCCCACGCCCCGATGTCGCTGTTGGCGATGGCTGCGCTTGTCGGCTTCGCTCACAACCTCGAGCCTATCATGCCTCACGACGGGCACGTGGGGCACGTGACCGGGTGGCACGTTGCTCAGTCTCTTCCCTCGCTGGCTCGCCGTTCCTTCCCCTCCGTACCACCCCGTCACTCTCGTTGCACTCGGCCGCATGTGTCCTGTTCTGCTTGGGCTCCAGGTCTCACCGCTTCGCCTCCTTTCGCTTGCCGTCGCTCATCATCGACATCGCCACGGCAGCCGTTCCGGCTGCTTCCGCTTTGCGGGGTTATATGTAGGCTGGTGCCTTCGCTTGGCGGGCGTGGAATGATGACGATAGTCTGGTGCCATGAAATGATTAGATGGTGGGCATTGATTGTCGCTGCTGACTTTCGCCGCAAAGGTAGTGCCGCTCCATGGGCTGCAAGGTCAGGCTTCGTTATGGCTCAGAATCTCCACCCGTGCGGGTAGTATTCAGGGCCATAAACCTTGCTGGTTGAGCGGCTCTTGATTGGCGGCAAAGGTCAAACGCGACAACGTGATCAATGCTTTTATTCACCATTTAATCATTTTTTATTATGACACATCCTATCAACACATCATTCCTTTGTTCGCCCGCCAACGCGGCTGGCTCCAGCGCTTTTAAAGGTCGCCGCTCTCACGCGCTCAATACCTTTCTCATTGAGGTGACCTCTCTTGACGGCGACGTTGAGCGCTTCGAGGTCGAAGCCCACAACTTCACCGAGGCATCAGTGCTGGCAGAGCGGCTGTCTGGCTGCACGTCGATTGACTACATCAACATCTACAAGCAACTGTAGAACCCCGCTTCGCTTGATAAATCCCACAGGGTTGACCTCCTGCGGGATTTTTTATTATCTTTGCGGTGTGTAACTTTATTGAATTGTAAGAAATATGAGAATCAAAGACTTGTTTTTATTATTAGCCCTATGGGGCTTGATCGGGTGCGTCGGTACTTCAGAAAACAATGTGCCGGATGATCAACCGACACTGGAGCGTGCTGCTGTAGCGGCGCAAGCAATTGTTAAATTGAAATTCCTTGGTGAATGTAACTTTATCCCTGATATTAAAGGTGAGGAAACATCAATACCAGGTAAGTTCAAAGTCCTTCAGAAATTTACTTCAACAAGATATGGCTCAGATGAGGAAGAGTTTGTTTATAAAATGTTTATCCAGCATAAGGGTGGCGATGCCACAAATATATATAACTGGGAATTCACTGAGCTTATAATTGAGAATACGGCCACAGGCAAGCAAGAAATATATAAACCCGATGATCCAGTTACAGAAGTAAATCTCGAACCTAGGCAAGTGCGTTTTGCTGGTGTCATGTTTACAGTGGTCGAAGAAACCCAAAATTACATCAGGTTGTCTACTCCAAAAAGGTTGTCTCACTCGAAACTGAAAGCGGTGGCCAAGGAAATAAAGCCTCTTTTCGGTTCTGCTTTTTTTCATGAAGTGAATAAAACAGAACGTGGTTCCGAATACGCCGCTTTACAAGGCAATAACTTGTTTGATTATGATAATAGTGAGTCTATCTCAAAGATAAATTAAGCAGGTTTCAACCGGCTTAATTTGCAGAGAAAATCACGAAAAGAAAGAAGTGGCTGTAAATCAGTCACTTTCTTTTTGCAAAGAAAGAAATGCTAAGTTTTTTTGCCACCAGAAGCCAGTTAAAGCGGTTTTCGCGGGAAACTCGCGGAAAATCGGCGGAATTTCACGGAATTTTCTGCCGATTTTTATGTTGTAAAACATATTTCGGTAATTTTCTGGCGTTTTTTGGCTCTAAATTTTGTCAGTTCAAAATTAGAACTTAATTTTGCGGTGCTGTAATCAACGATGTTTGTCATCGCCGCCTGAGCGTCGGTTATCCGCTCGAAATTGCTTCGGGCTATTTTTATGCCCGAAATATAGCCGATAGAAGGCTGCCTTTCCGAATCATAGTTGGCGCTCTCCGGAGATGACACAGTTGATTACAGCAACGGAACAGGCAGCCGTTTTTATATACTGCCTATTGCTGTAATCAACTGTGTTATGAACAACACCATTCAAATCAACCGGGAGAGTGAGGGCTATGAAGCCCTGGCCACAGCACTGGGTCACATCGTGCTGAAGTTTTTAACCGTCAAAGTCAACACGCTGCTGGCGGCTGTCGCCCTGGTGAGCCTCTTGTCCTGGCTCATCACGGGGCAGCATGGGACTGTTGCCGTTTTTGCAACGGTCGCCTGGGTGGGCCACTTTGCCATCATGTCCGCCATCGATATCGCGAAAGGAGGTGACCAGTTATGATTGACACCGCCCGCCAACGCCGTGCCCAGCAGGTAGAGGCCAAGTATGCCGCCGACCTGCGCCGCCTGCGCCAAGCCAAGGAGGACGACCTCCAGGAACTCAACGAGCGCTTCAAGGTGCTGAAGAACGCCTACAACATGGAGCGCATCCGCATCAAGGAGGATTTTGAACTGCGACGGCTGAACCTCAAGACGCAGATTGAGTGCCTGCGTGACCAGCGTGCCAACCTGCGCCACGCCTTGAGCATCGATGCCGACACCACAGGCATGGGTGACCTCGATGACTTTACCATGAGAATCAACAACCTGCAGGTGGAACTCATCGGCATCGACGGCCGGAGATATGCCGCCCTGAACGGCGCTGAGGCCAAGTACAACAACCGCTGTAAGGAAATCGCCGAGGAGCGCCGTGCCATCAACAAGCACTACATCAACGAGGCCGAGCGGCTGCACGACGCCTACCTGCAGCATGTGGAGCAGAACCGCCAGCAGCGCGAGAGCGAGGAAGGAGGTGAGGCCGTATGAGTATGTTTGAAAAGCCGTTAACTGAAATCCCCTTTAATGTCAAGATGGCCCGGCACATCAAGCACGAGGTAATCAAGGGAGAAATAAGGACATTGGAATTCCGCAAAGTGAGACCTCTAATCTTCAATGCCAAGGGTGACTTTCCCGTTGTGGGCCTCGTTGAAGTTGGAGACCAGGAGGTGGCCATGCAGTGGTCACTCAAAGGCAAGCGTGACTTGAGGGATAATGTGACAACCGGTAATGACTTGATTCTGCTCGTTCCAGATGAGGAAGGAGGTGCGCAATGAGCACCAAGCGATATCATTTCCAACTGATGAACGGGCGAAAGGTTGTCGCCGACACCGTCTGCACCTTCATGGAGATCCGGCGCATGGGAGACAATATGGCCACCAGTCAGAACCATGCCCTGCTGGTCCAGGCATTCAACGAACCGATGAACAAATGGGACTACCTGGGACGCTTCTTGGGCAACCGACGCTTCCATAATTGGGACGGCGACTACTGGACCATCAACGAGGACTACAATGGAATGACAACAATAAAGAAAGGAGGCTTGCACTATGAATAATTATCTTGAAATATTATACGAGAACATCGAGGCCGTGAAGGCTGGTGACTATGCAGAAGAACTGATGCCGCTGTTGCAATGGCTGAAACATTGGCGCCCGGCTCAGGACGGTGAGGCAATGGTAGAATATATCACATCAGCCGAGATCCAGAGCACCATGTCTGAACTCATGAACATCGACCTGAATCTCATCTCTACCACCATGTGGCGCCTGGGCTATGAAGTGAGCGTTGCCGCTACTCACCCGGCATGGGCCATGATAATGACCGACTAAGCACATTTTTTTTACATTCCTCAGTGTGCCGGATGGATGCCTTTTCCATTCGGCACTTTTTTAAAAAACTATAATATATTGATGGTTTATCAAAAATATATTATAACTTTGTGCTGTTTTCTACCATATATCTTTGGGAATTAGGGTTAATATTAAAAATGGTGGCGGGCTGGCACGTGTGTTGGCCCGCCTTGTCTTTTCAAGTCGCCCTGCATCATCATAACTTCGCATCATGATTACTTATGCCGACATATCGTCTCCCTATCTGCTCGTGAGCGAACTGGACCTGGTCGAGTTCAGCGCTCAGTCAACCTTGCAGTTGGTCATCACCGACGCATCAAGTGCGACGGTGATATCCTGTAGTTATACTCCCGTCGATGGTGTGGTCAGGGTCTATGACCTGGACAGGCTGCTCTCGCCGCTCATCGAGGGCGTGATGGCCGACTTCACCTTCACGGTCAACAACAACAGCACCACCTTCCACATCGTCCAGTCGAGGGTGGCAATCAGCCAGACGGGTGCCGACTTCATTGCTGGGCACTTTCTCTCGCCGGTGACATTTACCCGTGACACGACACTGCAGCGCCGTGAGATGGTGACGCTGCTGTGTTCTGCTGCCACCGACGTGACTGCTGCATGTACCTATGTGGATGACTCGGATGTTATCCACACCGACAATGTCTCACTCGAGACGGGTCTGGCCGCCGGACTCCACGAGGTGGAGTGCTCACCGTCGCTACTGGTCAACGACTCCCTGGGCACGCTGGTGTTTTATGTCGTTCGTGCCGGTGACCGCTCTATGTCCTTTCGTGTGTCGCCGACAGCGACGGCCAGATGCGCTATGCTCATGCGTAATGACTTCGGGGCATGGGAACCGTGCTATTTCGAGGGCATGAACGAGGTGACTCCTGACATCACCCGTGAGTTTGTCCAGGTGGGTGGCATACAGCGCCCACTACGCGTCCAGGAACAAGAGAACACCAAGTCCTTCACGGGGCCACTCAGGCCCGGTGAGGTGCAACTGTTCTGCTCCTTGGCCCGGTCCACCGACATCGTGCTGCTGGAGGACGGCGCAGCAACGGATCCGGTGGTGATCTCTGGACAAGAGGTCAAGTATACCGATGATGACGCCCATATCCCGTCTATTACATTCACCTGGCACCGCGCTTCGTTGCGCACGATGATGCATGTGCCTGTAACTCCCAGAATCTTCGATGACACGTTCGACGAAACATTCGAATAAAGGTGTGCTCCACATCAAGGATGCCATCACGCTCCTGGAGAGTGGACAGCCGGTGAACCTCAGGCTGTGGAAACTCGACACGGGTGACATCCTGGAGTACAAGGGCGCCGTCTGTATCGGTGGCCACTGGCGACGGGGCACCCACCGCGTGAGGCTTCCCAAGAGCGGCCTCATCCGTGAGTTCCGTGATGTGACTCTTTTTGAAATCAATAACAACACAATCTATCTGTAACATGGATAAATCAACTTTCCCATTCCCCAAGGGCGAAGTCTTTCGCATCGAGGGCAGCAAAGTGGCTGTCGAGATGAGTGAGATGGACAGCAGCGCTGACATCTTCGATGAGGATGGCATCCCTGCCGCAAAGCCCCTCCCCTTCAGCGAGAATGTCAAGTACATCCCCTTCGGGTTCGATGACTTGCTTCCGTTCCACCTGATCCACCTCATCGGCAAGGATGAGATTATGAGCCAGAACAAGTTCTTCAACGTGCTGACCTGCTATGGCGACGGCCTCCGATACAACGACATCGAGACTGGATGCCCGACACGCGACACCGAAATCAAGCGATGGATGCTGGACAACTCGCTGCCTGAGTTCTTCCTGGAACAGGCTACCGACATGAAGTATTTCTTCTTCTCGGTCGCCGTGATCATCCTGTCTAAGGACGGCAAGAAGATTGTACAGGTGCGCCACAAAGAGTCGTGCTACTGCCGGTTCGAGAAGGCCGACAATCGTGGCCGCATCAACCACATCTTCTATGCCAACTGGCGCAAGCATCCGGCCAAGAAGACAGACATCGAGTCCATCATGCTGCTGGATGAGAAGAACCCCCTCGGGCACCTCGAGGTGCTCATGGGGCGTGCCCCTGGCAGCGACGGCAAGCGTCAGGTGCGCACCAAGTCTCGCAAGTTCGCCATCCTGTGCCGATACCCGACTCCGGGGCTGCAGTACTACCCTGTGCCGTATTACACGGCCATCTTCCGGGGCGACTGGTTCGACATCAAGCGCCTCATCGGCATCGGCAAGAAGGCGAAACTCAAGAACCATGCCTCGGTCAAGTACCAGGTCGAAGTCCACAAGGACTACTGGTACAACATCTGTGAAGAGGAGAACATCAGCGACCCGAAGCAGATCGCTGAGCGCATCAAGAAGGAAAAAGAGAACATCAAGAACTTTGTGGCTGGCATCGAGAACAGCGGCAAGGTCTGGATCACTGGTTACTACATCGACCCGAACGGGCATGAGAACCGCATGGTGCGCATCAACACCATCGATGCCGGCAAGGAGGGTGGTGACTGGAGCGAGGATATCCAGGAGGCCGCCAACATGACCTGCTACGGCGACAACATCCATCCGAACCTGGTGGGTGCTACGCCCGGCAAGAGCCAGTCGAACAACTCGGGCAGCGATAAGCGTGAACTGTTCACGCTCAAACAATCGCTCGAGAAGTCCTGGCATGACCTGATGCTCAAGGTGCATCAGACCATCATCTACTACAATGGCTGGAGCGACAAGGTGGAGCCTGACGTGCCTCTCATGATGCTTACCACGCTCGACCAGCACACCGATGCCAAACAAGTTTCACTCAATAACACCCAGAACTCATGACTATTACCCGAGACATTTTTGAGCGATACTGCCCGTCGGCAGTCATGCCCGATGACGTGCTCTTCGACCGCATCGAGGCCTACGTCGAGCAGGGCGAGAAGTTAGTGATGACCATCATGGGCTCGTGTTACGATAGCCTGGTGGATGACACACCCATTGGTCGGCTGTGCCTCCGCGTGGCTTGCCTGGAAGCGTTTGCCCTGGCCATCCCGCACCTTGACCTGGTGCTGACAGAGAATGGCTTTGGCGTGGTGAGCAACCAGAACGTGGCACCGGCATCCATGGACCGCGTGAACCGGCTGCTGAAGCAGGTCAAAGATGACCGCGATGATGCCGTGGATGACCTCATCGATGCGCTGCGCAGCGACGCCGACTGGGCGTCAAGCGAGGCGTTGAAACACTTCTCCTCGCTGGTGTGGAACGCACACCGACAACTCCCGCTCCTGGGATTCATGGACGGGCACCGCTCCAAACTGAATGAACTCCGGCCCAAAATCAACGCTGCCGAAGAAATCCTCATGCAGAACATATCGGACTCGCAGTTCTATGCGTTGTGCAGCGCCATCAGGCTGCACAACGAGGACAATATGCAGCGCCAGGCCATTCACAAAGCACTTGTGTTTATCGGCGCCCATCTTGCCGGAGACATGCGCCAGGCACGTTTCCACATGGCCAAGTTGGTCGAGTTCCTGGAAGACCACCTGGATTCCTTCGAGTCCTATGCCGTGAGCAGCGCCCACCAGGCCAATACATTCACCCATTATGAGAACAAAAAAGATGATCCGTGCTACTTTTTCGGCTGAAAAAAACAAATTATCCTTAGGCCTGCCAGAGTGTTGGCCCGACCTGTCGCAGCGTGAACTCGCCATGGTATTCCGCGCCATGGAACGGAACCCGGAGCCGACACAAGCACGGCTGGCGATACTGCTGCACCTCACTGGCCTGGAACTCTCGTTTATGGAGGTCAATGGTTGGCGCGTCAAGGTGCGTGCCATCAGCGAGGGCAAGGACACGACTGTATCGTTCATCCTCCCAAAGGAGACGATGGCGTGGATGATCGAGCAACTTGACTGGATGTCGACGCCGGGCATTGTGCCCGTCAGGCTGCATGAGGTGATATCTCATGGCTGGTCAAGGGTCTCCGCTCTGCCAGCCGACATGCACGGCGTCAAGTTCTCGACCTACCTGGTTGCTGAGAACTGCTTCCAGGGCGTGATGATGAGCCAAAGCGAAGATGCCATCCAACAACTGGCCACGACACTCTACCCGGGGCTGAAGCGTAAACTCGAGAAGTGGGAACAGTTGATGGTGCTGCAATGGTGGGCTCAGGTCAAGGGGATGTTCGCCGACCTGTTCCCGCACTTCTTCAAGCCGTCGGGGGCTGATGCGGCCGACACTCCCGACATGCGCAACATCATGGACAATCAGATTCGTGCCCTCACGGGCGGCGACATCACCAAGGAGAAAGAGGTGCTGGCCATGGACACCTGGAGAGCCCTCACAGAACTTGAAGCCAAGGCCAAGGAGGCTGAAGAATTCAAAAAATCGATGAAGAAATGAACGCTAAACAGTTATTCGACTACATCGCCTACTTCCGCGATCTGCACGAGCACAACGTGCTCGCTCAGGCTCGCTCGTTCCAGTTCTGCACCTGCTCGGGTCCCGGTGGACTGCAGGGTGCACTGCAGCAGTTCCGCACGGCCAACGCCTTCTTCTGTGTGGACGATACCTGCGAGGGCATGATATCCCGACAGGGCAACGGCGGCTACTTCAACCGACGTGTGCTGTTGGTGTATCTTATGCATCGCTACAACATCAAATCGATGGACAGTTACCAGTCGGCACTCAACACCTGCAGGGATCTGCTCCAGCAGTTGATGTCCCGCATGATCATCGATGAGGATGACCTGGCCAACGAGATGGTATACCTGCGCACCGACACGCTGCGCACCAATGAACTTGGCCAATACTTCCTCAACGGCTGCACAGGCCTCTACTTCCGTGTAGAGGTGAACGAACCGGTTGACTTGACTTTTGACGCTGCACAATGGACCTGAACACGCGCGACATTGACCAGTGGATTGATGGCTGGAGCGACAAGATGTTGGAGATCTGGCGCGAGAAGCAGTTGGACCTCCAGGTCTATGAAACGGGCGAACTGGCCAATTCAATGACCGAGAGCGTGACACATGAGGGCATGAGTGCCCACATCGTGATGCAGTTTCTGCAATATGGCGTGTACCAGGCGCTGGGCGTTGGCTATGGCTATGTCCGGGCCAACGGTGGAGACCTGCCATTCCTGGGTGCTGACTACCGCCGTGAGCACCACCTGGACGAACCACGCAAACGCGGCCCCGCATGGGGTGGGGGATACACCTCAGGAGAGCCCCGCAAACCGCGCGACTGGATGACGCCGAAACTGTACGGCTCTGTCATGAAGATGGCCGAGACGATGGCACAGATGACGGGTCAGATGGGTGTCGCCCTGGTGTGCGATGCCTTGGAGTCGGCCAGAGAGGCTCTGCAAGGCTCTCAACACGGCAGCCGTGGAGGCAACCGTGGGGGGGCTTCCGATGGCGGCCTCGTGCTTTTTTGATGTCTTTTTGTTGCTGACAAAGCACCAATAATTTTGCACAAAACAACAATCTATATATGGCTACTATTAACGATTTGATCAACGCAGCCTGCGAAATACGCGACGCAGACCAGGACCGAGAGAACACAGCCATGCGTGTGGGCTCCATACTGGTCGACATTATCGACTATATTGGCGAGTTCGTAAGCATAAGTACACTGCAGAATATCTTGGCAGATTATGCCGCGCTGGATTCGCGAGGCCAGGTTGAATGGCGCCAGGCCCGCGTGATATCACTGTACTCGATGGGCACGGAATATGACAACGTCGACGGGGGAGACTGGACACCAGAATCCTCCCCTGTAGGTTCTGTCGTGTACGAAAAATCGGGCTCCAACCACAGGCTCCACTTCAAGAAAACGTCCGACACAATCGAGGATTATCCTTGTTTTCTGAACGTGATTTACATCAACCTCCACTCGTTAAGATTGTACACGTTTTCGGAGACCGAGGGCATGGTCGAACTCAGCACCAATGCTGCAGGTGGCGGTGGAACCACTGTCACCATCACCAAGGGTGGCGGATACGTCGACATCGACATCATCGACAACACGCCCAGGATCACTCTTTCGACCCAGTCAATCGCGATGAGCGGCAACGACAAGACCGCCACATTCAAGGTGAGCGGCGTTAACCTGAAGGGGCCGATATCCATCAACGGCAATAATGCATACTTCAGCAAGTCTCCGCGTTCGATTTCGCCTGTTGGCGGTGTAGTGAACGATGCCACTGTCACCGTGACCTTCGGCGGCACCAACGACGACACCGACGACCTGACTGTCAGCAGCCCGGGCGCAACGGCACAGACCATCCATGTCGCCTATACAGCCGTCGCCGGGCCCAACATCGTCGTATCGCCCGCTACGTTGTCGTTTAAGGCCGCGACGAATCAGGCCCAGACGAAGCAGGTGGCCGTCCAGGGCTCTCTCCTCACCGATGATGTGGAGGTGACTGCAGGCGGCGCATTCCAAGTGTCGCTGCAGTCCGGCAGCGGGTTCGCCAATTCAGTCACCATCCCCAAAGCCAGTGCCCTCGCGGGCATAACGGTGTATGTCCGCTACACAGCAGGCTCGTCTGCCACAACAGGCACCCTGACCCTCACGTCAGATGGAGCCGCAGACAAGACGGTAGACCTGACGGGTGCGGTGAATGGCACCTTGTCCATATTACCAGCATCGGCATCCATCGGCATCGTGTCGGGCGGCAGCGGAACTGCTCAGTTCACCGTTACTGGTGCCAACCTCACACCTGCATCCACCGCATCAGTAGCGGTAAGCGGCACGGGTATGTCTGCCGACAAGCAGACCTTGACGGTTGGTCAAGACGGCACAATCAACGAGGTGGTAACGGTTACGTTCAGTGGCTCGGCTGATAGCAACGGCACGTTGACCGTCAGCCACACCGACGTTGACAATGATGCGACCGCAAGCATTGCAGGCTCGATTGTGACACCGCTGCCTGCGAACGCATCCTTCACAGTTGACGGCATACACTACAAAGTCAACAGCGACCAGGTTTCGGTTCGTGTGTGGAACGGCTCAAGCGAGTCGGGAGAAGCATCTTCTGCGCTGAAATACAAAAATGCGGTCACTATCCCAGCATCGGTAAACGATAGCGGTGTAACTGCCAACCTTGACGGAGGCGGGACACAAGTCGGCGCGGGAGCAACCTATGCAGTTACTAAACTTGCTGGCAACACATTTAGAGGGTGCTCTGGTCTGACATCAGTAGTACTCCCAGAAGGCTTGCTCGAAATTGGTGCCACTGCCTTTTATCAATGTACGAACGCATCGTTCACATCGCTAACGATTCCAAGCACGGTGACAAAAATCGGCGGGAATTTCTTATCATTCTGCTCAAAACTTGTAACCGTGGATATGCGATGCGCCGAGAACGAGGATTTCCAAACGACTTGGGGTGCACAGTACAACCCGATGCTCAAATCCACCTCTGCACTGACATCGTTCGTTTTCCCAGACAACATTGTAGGAAATAGAGCAGAGAACTTTGAGGGTTGTTCAGCGATGCGGTCTATAACTCTTGGCAAGAATATGACGGTGGTCTATTCGTTGTTTAAGTCTTCATTCTGTGGCGGGGTGACAGATATTATTTGCAGAGGGACAACTACAATCCCTAAAGTGAATTTAGACGCCTCAACTTCTTACTCAATAGATTCTTCCGTGTTTGCTAACGCGACATTACACGTTCCTGTTGGCTATAAAGCGCTATATCAGCAAGCACAAGACGGGCGCACGGGTGTGACATTGTGGAGTGGATTTAACAATATTGTTGATGATGTAATAGTTGATTAACATGAACGAAGAAAGAGATTCATATCGTATTCAAAAAGAAGAAATTGTTGTTAAGTCCGAGAATACGCTTTATCCTGGCGAAGGCGTCGGAGGCGGCGACAATGTGAAAGCCGCTCTTGACAACATAAAGAGCAGGGTGGCCAATCTTGAACAACAAGGTGGCGGTGGCGGTGGCTCAACGCCATCGTATACAGGTAAGAAAATCGCAGTTATCGGCGATTCGTTCACCGCACCCAACCAGTGGCAGAAGACGATGTGCGACATCCTCGGAGCAACACTTATCGGTGCTGGAGGAGCCTCTGTCGGAGGCAAGAGCAGCGGCTGTTTCGGCGGCACTGATTCAGCACTCTGGGCATACACGTTGGCGCAAGCAGTATACACTTATTGCTCAAACAATAATGTAACGCCCGACTATGTCCTTGTGTGCCTCGGTACCAACGACATCGCCAACATGAGGTCGAGCGGCCGCAAACTTGGAACATTTCTCTTCGGTGCCACGGTCGCAGACATAGGCGATGCGCTTACAATAAATGCGATTATTCCAGGAATGCAGGCTACTATTCTGTACCTGCAAGACAAGTTCCCTGATGCTAAGATTTTGATGGGGCCGACTCCTGGAGGTGTCATCCATTCGGGCGAAGACCTCCTGGATATGTATCGTGAACAGGTATTCGGCGCAATGCGTACAGTTTGCAATGCATTCGGTCTTGAGCAACCTTTCGATTCATACTACTGCATCGGGCCGAGTTCTGCGCAGGCTAACGGGTCTCACCCGACAGGTACGGACGGCGGAGACAACAACGGGCAAGAGGTTATCGGCAAGTTTATGGCGGCGTTAATGGCCGCAAGAAAGGAGTGAATCATGAAACAGCATACCAAAGATGTTATCCAGTATAGCAGCGCAGTGGCCATGATGTCAACCGGCATCATCTTGGCTGTCGTGTCGTTCATCTGGCTGCGTCTTATACACTCATCCATCCTGGCTTATATGGGTGAGGCCGTGGGATTCTGTTCGGCGGTCTATGGTCTGACGGTTTACTCACGGTCAAAGTTCCGTGATGCAGAACAGGGTCTGGAAGACAGGTTTGAAGAGTTCAAACAGGAGATTTTACAATCAATCAAACAGCAAGACAGAAATGAGGAAGATAACTGAGATCATTGTCCATTGCAGTGCGACTCCTGAGGGGAGACACACGACTGTAGGTGATATCCGGGCATGGCACAAGCAGCGAGGCTTCAAGGATATCGGGTACCACTATGTGATTTACCTGGACGGCAGCATCCATGCCGGGAGAGATGAATCTGCCATCGGTGCCCACTGTACCGGTCACAACCGCAACAGCATCGGCGTGTGCTATGTCGGAGGCATGACAAAGGACATGAAGTCAGCCAAGGACACCCGCACCGAGCCCCAGAAGAAGGCACTGCTGCAACTGCTCCGACAACTCAAGAAGAAATATCCCGGCGCACGCATCTATGGCCACCGCAATTTCGCGGCCAAAGCGTGCCCGTCGTTTGACGCTAAAAAAGAATATCAGAACCTATGAACAACGACTCCTGGCACAGACTCTTTCGCGGCATCATGTTCCTTCTTGTCTTGGTGCTGGCACTGCTGATCATGTCTATCACATGCTCCAGTTGCAGAACTACCAGGCTCATCACAGAGACCGTGACCAAGACGGACACTGTGACCGTCAAACGGGACTCGATCATCATCCGCGACCGCATTGACACGGTAGAGATTGAATTACCACAAAGCGTGATGTATGTCGAGATTCCTGTCGGGAACGACACGGTTTCAGTGCTGAGTGACAAGTATTACACATCAACAGCAGCGGTGTTTGACGGGAGACTGAGGCACTCGCTCAGGAGCAATCCTGGAGCGACACTGACCGGCGCTGCTCTTGTGCATGACACCGTCAAAGTCTATGTTGATTCTACGATGATCAACAACCAATCCAACCACAGCGAGATTAAAGAGATACCGGTTAACCACTTACATTGGTGGCAGAAAATGCTCATGTGGGTGGGTGTTATTGCCACCATAGGAGGAGCCTTGACATTATATAGATATATAAAGCGCAAATGATAGAACTGTTCCTGGACAACAAACCGGCTGTGTTGCGCGACAACGCAAGCATCAAACTGACTCGTGAAAATGTCTATTTCACGAAGTCTGGGTCGTACACCTATGACATCGAACTGCCGCTGGACAGCCCCGCAAACAGGGCCATCATGGGCAACATCAACCGAAAAGACACAGCAGCATCGCATAGGGAGTTCCACGCAGTGCTGCGCGTCGACAACCAGGTTATGCTCGACGGTCGTGCCATCATCCACCAAGTGACGGACACCGCCGCAAAAGTGCAACTCATGGGAGGGAACGCCGAGATGAACTTCTACACCAAAGGCAGCGAACTTTATGTGGATGAACTCGATCTGGGCGATTGGTATAGCCTTATGAACTGGCGCCCGGAGCCTGAGCACTACAAGGGCAACGCTTTTCTGCTGCTCGACCAGGAGCATAACGCTATTTATCCACAGAACTATGATCACGCCACGGCCTATCAGCAGTGGCTCGCTCGATGGTGGTCCAACGCGGAAGGCTCAGGCAGCAACAATGCGACGGACAAGGGCGTGATGTTTCCCGTTATCAACGAGAGTGCCTCATATAAAGAGGGCACCAACAACGCCGAAGCGAACAACCTGGAAGGTGAAGGCGTCATCGTCAACGGCTACATCCTCAGGAGAGACGGCAACACCTGCTATCCTGAGTTCAGATATTCATGGCCCAATGGGCCGGCAACAAAGGTGCCACAAGCAGTGCCTTCGTTCCAGCCGATGCTCGTGATGATGATAACCAAAGTCCTCGAGGCAGCCGGTTATCCCCTGACCAGCGAGAGCGAAATAGCCCTGCTGCAGAACAGCCTCTTCCGCCATATCTTCATCGTGACGGCCAACAACCGCATCGAACTCAACAAAGCACTGCCTCATTGGACGGTCAATGAGTTCCTGACACAGGTCGAGTATCTACTGGGCATCGTCATCGATGTCGATGAGATCTCCAAGCAGTCATCAATCGTGAAGAGAAACTCTTACTGGACGGGCGGCGGGCCACAGACCAACATCAGCGATGTGGTCGATGAGTACCAGGTTGAGATCAACAAGGAAGAAACGACGGACATCTCTAACGGCAACATCGGTTTCGCTGACGTCGAAGACGGATACGAGCACATCAGTGACGATATTCTGTCTGCAGTGCCTGTCAACAAGACAAGATGGACAACGATTGCCGGCATGCAAGAATCGCTCTCGGTAGGTGCAGTGAACCGCACTAACAAAGGGGAGATATATGAAGCCCAAGGACATCAGTTCATCGTCGTCGAGCAGGGCAATTCGTATGCTTTCCGAGAGGTAAACCAGTTGAGGATGCAGCAGCGCAATGTCGACAAGAGCGACGTTGACGTGGAACTCAAGATCGTGCCGTGCCCCATCACTCAATGGGAATGCCCCTATGTAGAGACATCGAGGGGCAGCGACGGCAAATATACCGATTCGGTGAGGGGTTCTGTCACCGTAGATGTGTTCACACGACCAGACATCGAGCACATAGGGACAGACAGCATGACTGCAGACGATGATGTTATCGATATCGAAGCCCTGCTCGAGGGGGATGAGGATCTGCCCAGCAACGAAGACAAGCACGACCTGATGTACATAGGCGTTGTGCCGGCGGGCGTAACACACAATCAATATCCAATCAACCACTACTGGCCCAGACCCATCAGCCTCCATAACTGGGAAGTCACTGCGACTGGTATAGACCCGGGCAACTCAGTCGAGCAACGCGAGTTCCTGGAACTCAACAAAACCACATCAGACACCCGCGACAAGTCATTATATAGCGAGGCCATCGAGACCACCAGCGTTATCGACACAACCGTGAAGCACTGCATTAAGTTCATCAGCAAAGAGGCGCTGCGACCCAGCGGCACGTTCATCATCCACGGCCAGCGATTCGCATGCGAAAAATTGGAGTACAACATCACGAGCGACGGGGTGTCGCCACTGGTAACGGGGTATTTCTACAGGCTGTCATAGGCCGCCCTTGAAGCGCTTGGTCTCTTCGTGAACCGGGGCATCACGACCCTGCAGATACTTGTTCGTGGTGGCCACATCGCTATGCCGGGCCTGGTCTCTGGCGATGACAATGCCCTCAGCATTGGCCAGGTCACGCAGCCCGCTATCCTTGAGAGAGTAGAACTGATAACAATCGGCCCAACCCAATCCTTTCCGGACCAATATATTCCAGCGACGGCGGAACATCTCGCCGTCGCTTCTTGTTTCGGCGGGGTGAGACACCCTAGGGCCGAAAAGGTAGAACCCGCTCGGGTATTGGAACACGCCAAGGTCTATCATCAACTCGATGATCCTGGTGTTCAAACCGACCTTGCCGTCATGCTTATTTTTCGAGTGATCGGCGCTGATGAAGACGCTCTGCTCCTTCACGCTGATGTCACCGACCTTCACATGGCTCAGTTCTGTTGGGCGTATGAAGGTGTAGTATTCCATCATGCAAGCCAGGTAGAACCATGGGTCTTTTGGCTTGATACACTCCTCGAGTTGACGGAGCATCGCAGCCGTCAACGGTTGGCGCTTCTTCCCTGACTCGGCGAGTTCTTTTATCTTGGTCACCGGATTGGCGACCAGGTACTGCTTTTCAATGAAGAACTCGGCCAAGGAACACGCCCATTGGCGGTAATTGTTGCGGGTCCGTGCGGTCACTTCCCGGTCAAGATACACGTAATCCAGGAAGTCGCTGACAAAGGCGGTGTCGAACTGATAGACATACCTGATGGGCAACAGTCGGCTGGCGTTGTACTCCAGCAAGATGTGCAGCCTAGAAGAATAGGACTTGCGGGTATGATACACCGGCATGCGCTCGATGTGAGCCTCATACTTATTGACGGCCTCCTCAAACAAGATGTAGGCTCGACTTGAATCAGAGTTCACCCAGGGCGACCAACCAGAGCGCAGCAGCCGGGTCAACGACTCAATGAGTTCTGCAGCCCGTCTGCGACGTTCCGTTACCTTGCCGGCATTGTCAACGTGATACTTCTTGCGACGCATCGACCCGTCGGCCGGGTCATACGCATAGAAGTCAACATACCATTTTAAACCAGTGTGGAGTTTGGGTGGGGTGTAATGCAACACCTCGCCAAGAGAATTTAACTTTTTGGTTCTGGGACACATTTTTTTTACATTCTTGGGCAATCCAGGAATGCAAAAGGTTCGTCTATATTCCGTCTATGGATTTCTTCGAAAATATGGTAACACGTTTCGTCTCAACGTGTTACCATATCAATAGCGGAGAGGACAAGATTCGAACTTGCGGTAGAGTTACCCCTACGGCAGTTTAGCAAACTGCTGGTTTCAGCCACTCACCCACCTCTCCGGAAGCATGCTGAAAGTATTTTTTCAATAGCGACTGCAAAGGTAGTGCTTTTTTTGATACCTGCAAGCGTTTTGGCTGAAATTTTTTCAAAAAACACTTGAAATATTGGGCATCAGGTGTTTTTTCTGTGAAAAAGAGGAGGTCTATCACATTATTTTGTATCTTTGCAGTTCGTTATGTCGGGCAGGGTTGCCCGCGACCATCATTTATTAGTCAACAACAATGGCAGACATTACTATTGCGGGCGTGATGCGCGCAGGGGCGTATTCGCCCAACCATATCGGCAACGACACGGCCATCTTCAACCTGGTGGCCGAGCAACTGCGCAAGCGCGGTTGCCAGGTGAACGTCTACAGCGAGGACCAGTTCAACAACACTGACATCGAGGAGCCCGTGGTACTGGCCATGTGCCGCGAGCGTGAGAGCATCGCCAAACTGCAGCGCCTCGAGGACGAGGGCAAATTGGTCATCAACTCGGGCTACGGCATCGAGAACTGCACGCGCGAGCGCATGACGCGTATCCTGCTGGGCAACGGCATCCCTTATCCCGAGAGCCTGATTGTCAACACCAACGAGAACATCAAGGGCCAACTGAAGAAGGCCGGTTTCAAGTCGTGCTGGATCAAGCGCGGCGACTTCCATGCCATGCACAAGGAGGACGTGAGTTATGTGCGTCACCCCGAGGAGGCACAGGAGGTGCTGCAGGAGTACTTCTACCGCGGCATCACGCGTGCGGTCATCAACGTGCACCTGGTGGGTGACCTGGTGAAGTTCTATGGTGTGAAGAACTCGCAGTTCTTCTACTGGTTCTACCCCTTTGACGAGGGCCACAGCAAGTATGGCTGGGAAGAGGTGAACGGCCACAGCCAGGGCATCGACATCGACCTGAAGGAACTGAAGGACATCTGCGCCCGCGCTGCCGAGGAACTGAACGTCGACATCTACGGCGGCGACTGCATCGTGGATCCTGACGGCACCATCCGTATCATCGACTTCAACGACTGGCCCAGTTTTGCGCCGTGCCGCAACGAGTCGGCTCCCCACATTGCCAAAGCCGTGCTGGCACGTGCCAAGGCACACATGGGACTTTGAGAGAAACCTATATCAAAACGCAACACACTATCACTAAGCAATCAATGACGTTAAAAGAAGAATATCAGGCATCGCTCAAATCGTCGGACACCGAGGAGTGGTTTGACCTGCATTTCCACCGCCCCCTGGGTTTCCTGTGGGCCAAGTTGTTCGCCAAGTTGGGCGTGAGCCCCAATGCCATCACCGTGGCCAGCATCTTTATGGGTGTGGCCGGCGGCGTGATGTTGTACTTCGGGCAGCCCTATCTGGCGTGGCTCAACTGGATCGGTATGCTGCTGATCACCTGGGCCGACACGTTTGACAGCGCCGACGGACAGTTGGCGCGCTTGACGCAGCAGTACTCGCGCATGGGGCGCATCCTGGACGGCGTGAGCGGCGACTTCTGGTTCGCTGCCATCGGCTTCGCCCTCGTGTTCCGCGAGATAGACTTCGGCGATGCCCTGACGGGTGAACACTTCTTTGCCGAGCATCAGTGGATGATTTGGACATTGGGCATCCTCTCGGGTCTGAGCCATGCCCTGCAGGCCGCGATGGCCGACTGCTACCGTCAGTTCCACCTGTTCTTCCTCAAGGGGCAGCAGGGCAGTGAACTCGACAGTGCCGCTAAACTGAGCGAGCAGTACCACCAACTGGAATGGGGCCGCAACTTCTGGAGCAAGTTGCCGTTGTTCTTCTACAGCGGCTATACGGCCAACCAGGAGCGCCTGACGCCCAACATGCAGCGCCTGCGTGCCGCGCTCAACGAGCGTTACGGCGAGGACGGCGTGCCCAGCCAGGAGTTCCGCGACTACTTCCGTGGCCTGAGCCTGCCGCTGATGAAGTATACCAACATCCTGACGTTCAACACGCGCATCATCGCCTGCTTTATCGCAGTGCTGTGCAATGTGCCCTGGCTGTATTTCGTCTTCGAGATCGTGGTGCTCAACATCCTGCTCGTCTACATGGTGCTGCGCCACGAGGGCATCTGCAAGAAGGCGATTAAAGAGTTAGAAGTTAGGGGTTAAGAGTTAGGAGTTGTCCTTAAGATAATGGTTAGGGCCCTTAGAGTCATTGAAGACTTTAAGGGCCCTGATTGTTTTGGTTGTTACGTTGTTTACTGTTTCAAGATCATGTCGATGAGGGCGTTGACGTCGGCGATGTTGATCTCGTTGTCCTCGTTGACGTCGCCCGCTGCGCTGTGGTTGCCGCTCAGGATCATGTCGATGAGGGCATTGACGTCGGCGATGTTCACCTCGCCGTCACCGTTCACGTCGCCGGGGATGTTGTCAGGGATGGCTTTGATGTTGGTGAAATCTTTCCAAATCTCGGCATTTTTGTACCTGGAAACGGATGCTCCCGGTACATAGAGCGTGGCCTGTTCATAGACATTATAGTTGAAGTAACTCCAGCCATTATCGGCCGCAAACGACGGAGGCGTTTCTGCATTACAGGTAATAGAGGCCAGTTTCCAAGCACCGGCAAAGGCTCCATATCCAATCGATGTTACACCACTGCCAATGGAGAGTTTTGTTATGCCCTGACATTGATTGAATACGCAATTTCCGATGGTCTGTACCGAGTTGGGGATGTTCACGCTCGTGAGGGAAGAGCAGGCATGGAAGGCATAGTCTCCAATCGTGGTCACGCTATTGCCGATAACCAGATTGGTCAAGTTTACACATTCATGGAACGCATGCTCGCCGATTTCAGTAACCCCATTTCCAATAACGACACTGTTCATCTGATTGCAAAAGGAGAAGGCTTCGGCCTCTAAAGTGCTGACAGAGTTCGGAATAGTCACCGAGGCCAGTTTCTTACAGCCGCTGAAAGCACGATTGCGGATCGTTTCCAGATGATTGCCCAGGGTGAGCGTCGTCATCTCAATGCACCTGTAGAAGGCGTATTCCCCAATTTCGGTTACACCGTCCCCGATTTTGGCCTGTTGCAGTTCTTGACACTCATAAAAAGCGAATGAGCCAATGGTTTTCACCGAGTTGGGAACGGTGATGCTCTTCAGGCCGCTCTCACGGAAGGCTTGAGAGTCTATCTTGGTCAGCGTGTTGGGGAGGGTAATTTGTTGCAAACTTTCACAAGAACGGAAGGCAAAATCCAAGATCTGCTCAAGTCCTTGAGACAAAGTGACACTTTCAAGACTAACGCAGTTCTCAAATGCCTGGTGTTCGATAGTCTTGACAGCTGCGGGAATGGTGATTGACTTCAGGCTGGTGCAGCCATAGAAGGTCAGTGACTGGATGGATTGGAGTTGATTGCTCAGGGTCACCTCTTCAAGTGAGAAGCACCTCTCGAAAGCATAATAGCCGAGCGAGGTGACAGAATTGGGTATAACCACCTTTTTCAAAGCGGAGCAGTCGCTGAAAGCGTTATAATCGATTTCGGTGACCGAGTTGGGAATCGTGATGCCGGTCAATGCGGTACATCCCGAAAAGGCTGAACTGCCGATTCTCAGAATCGAGTTGGGAAGCGTCACGCTCGTCAATTCGGTACAATGATAAAAAGCAGACATGCTGATGCCTACCACGTCGTAGGTCGTTCCTTGGTAAGTCACGGACGACGGGATGGTGACGGCACCGGAGTACGAGTTGTAGTTCTGGTCCTTGTAGGTGACAGAGACCTCATTGGGTCTCCCTGTGCTATAGTAGATACCGCCGACCTCAAAGTCGTAGGCCATGGCCGTCGAAGCGGCAATCAACACAGTCAGCGCCAGCAGCACCAAACGTTTTATAAAGTTTTTCATTGCTCAGTTATATTGAAAGGTTAATATACAATGACACGTTGTAACTATACTGCTAATTCTACGGCACACGCACAGGGCGGATACTGATGCCGAAACTGCGTTCTTGTTTGTTCCAACTTGGGCTGCTGCCCGAGAAGAAAAGTTGGTTGTAAGCATAAAGCGACATGCTATTGTAAAGCGAGTGTGACCAATAGTAGCCGAATGTGCCCTCAGTGACGATCCCGGTCCCGTCTTTATAACCCGCGGCCGGCAAGAAAATGGTTTTTCCGCTGGGACCCGTGCCCAAATATCCATTCACGCCGTTTTTCGTCGTCCACTGCCAATTGCAGTGCTCGCTCAACTCGTCCTGTTGAGCCTTGGTCGGCATTTGCCATGAAGCGCCCCATTTCGCTTGGGCGGCATCGTCGGCAGGATCCAGTTCTGCCTTCTTGTCAACTGTGCCGTAATAGTTCTGGAAGTTGTACTTTGTCAGAGAGTCCCAAGTGCCGTCGCACCATTTATAGGTCTCCCAACTGTAGACCTCTTTGGGTGCGGTTTCGCCCCAGGCGAAGTAGTCACCATACTCTTCGGGGCTGTTGGCTCCGATGTTGCAGGTTGCCCACAGCGTGCCGCTGGGCAGCCCCAGGTCAACATATTCATGATTATTTTGCGCAGGACCACCGCCAAAGATAATGTCAATGACTGCATTGACATCGGCGATATTGATTTCCCCGTCACTATTGACATCTGCTCTGGGGGTGCTGCTACCGCCCAGAATCATGTCGATGAGGGCGTTGACATCGGCGATGTTTACCTCGCCGTCACCGTTCACGTCGCCGGGGTTGTCGCCATCGCGCGAGATGATGATGTGGTCAGGAGTGTTGCCGTTACCATAATAGATGGCATAGCCATAGCCTACGTATTCTGAGATGTAGGCGTCGGCGGGGTAGGTGATGGAGCAGTTGACAAAGGTGATGCCCTCACCGATGCGTTCAACACTCCCTTTGATATAGGCCTGCACATTGTCGAACGTGAGAGCGACGTTAACGCCGTTTCCGTTCTCGGCAATGCCGTTGATGGTCTCCAGATAGATGTCCTTGATGGTGAGCCGCGCGCAATAGAGGAAAATGTCAATCCACGTGCTGGAGGTGGAAAGGCTGCCATCACCGGTAATGGTG
The DNA here is from genome assembly GCA_900320245.1 of uncultured Prevotellaceae bacterium. Taxonomy (GTDB): domain Bacteria; phylum Bacteroidota; class Bacteroidia; order Bacteroidales; family Muribaculaceae; genus Sodaliphilus. The sequence continues at coordinate 4,857 of ONRP01000016.1, read as the reverse complement.
ATGTACTTCATTTCATAACTGTGGGTATAAATTGCCGAGAATCCGTTAGTGAGCAATTTGCAATCCCCGTGGACCACGATGGTCGCGTCTTCGGTGACACGGATGGGATAAACGTAGTCGTATACATTATCGGTGATGTATTCGACCACGGCATTGTTCAGCGTGAGGGTTTTGCTGGCCTTGTCCCAGGTGATGGTACCGCTCTTGATGTAAGGGCAGTCGAAATGGCCGTTCTCGTCGGGGGGCACATTGCAGACCGAAATTTCGGCGCTGGCGTTCAATGCGGCGAGAGCACATGCCAATAATAAGATAATTTTTTTCATAGTGTTGCAGTATTCTAGTGGTTATTTGGAGTTATTATGCAGTTGCAAATATACAAAATTATTGGAGAATGTCAATCATTTCCGTCATAAAAGTTAAGGTCCCTAAGGCCGCTAACGACCTTAAGGACCCTAACATGTCATATTTCTAAGCCTAATCGTTAAAGGCTTAATACCCAAAGATCTCCTCGAGCGTCAGACGGCGGACAGGAGCGATCTTCTCCAGGGACTCGATGTCCAGTTCCTTCTCGTCACCCAGAATCAGGTAACGGTAGGGCTTACCGGCCATCGACTGCTGCTCAAACTTGACGATGTCGTCGAGCGTGAGGCCCGGCAGGGCGTTGAAGATTACCGAGTTGATATCGTAGTCCAGACCCAGGCGCTGAGCCGACAGGTAACTGTTGAGGACGCCGGTGCGCACGACACGACGGCTGGCGAGTTTCTTCATCAGCGACTCCTTAGCCAGGGCAAAGGCGGTCTCGCTCTGGGGAATGGTGCCCACGATGTTGTTGAACTCGTTGATGCAGTCCATCATCTTGTCGTTCTGGGTGATGATGTAGGTCATCGCATACTCGGGGTGGGGCAACTCGCTGGGCTGGCGATAGTAGGCGGCAGCCGAGTAGGCCAGACCGCGTGCTTCGCGCAACTCCTGGAAGACGATGGCGTTCATGCTGCCGCCGAAGTACTCGTTGAACAGGTTGATTACAGCGGCGTGCTCGGGCTCCCACTGGGTGCCCTCGTTGTGGTACTGCATCATGTAGATGTTTTTGGCGTCATAGGGGGCCAGCAGGATCTCGGTCTGCGGTGTGGTCTGCTCCATGTAGGGGGTGCCCACGGGAACGGCAGCCAGGTTCTTCTTGGTCTTGTGCACCTTGTTCAGGCACTTGTCCAGTTCCTTCTGGGTCATGGGGCCGTAGTAAACCACGGTGTGTTGCATGTCGCGCAAGCCCTTGACGAGGGCGAGCAACTCTGCAGGCTTGGTGTTGCGCAGTTGCTGGGCGCTCATGATGTCGGTGTAGGCATTGCGGGGACCGTAGGTGCCATAGGCGCTAAGGCGGCTGAAGCATTCATCCTGGCTGCTCTTGGCGTCGTTGCGTGACTTGATGATGGCTTCCACCATGTTGCTGTAGGCTCCCTCATCGACCTGCGCGTTGGCAGCCAGATCCTCGAGGAGTGCCATGGCCTCGGGCATGTTCTCGCTCAATCCGCTCAGCCAGATTGTGATGTAGTTGTCGGTTACATTAAACGACATGTCGCAGGCCAGTTTGTACATGCGCTGCTTGAACTCGGTGGCCGACATCTTCTTGGTGCCCAGGTAGTCCAGGTAGCCCAGGGCGGTGCCATAGCGGTTGTCGGCGGTGTTACCGAAGTTGAACTGGTAGCCCAGGTAGAACAAGTCGTCCAGATCGTTGTGCTTGTAGAGCAGCGGCAGCTTCTTGCTGGTCTGGCCCACGGTCATCTCCTTGCTGTAGTCCACAAACTGGGGCTGGATGGGCTCGACGATTTCGCTCAGGATGTTCTTGACGAAGTCGCTCTGCTTGTCACGGTTGGTGGGGATGGGGGTGATGGCGGGCTTGTCGATCTTCTTCTCGGTAGTGTCCACACCCATGCGCTTGTAAACGCACACGAAGTTGTTGTCCAGCAAGTGGCGGTTGGCAAAGTCCACAATCTGCTGCTTGGTCATGCCTGCCATGCGGTCGAGCTTGCCCACTTCCTGAGCCCAGTCCACGTGGTTGATAAAGGCGTTGACCAGTTGGCTGGTGCGTGCCCTGTTGTTGTCGAGGGCGCGCAGGTACTGCAACTTGTTGTTGTTGACCACGCTCACCAGCAGGTCGTCATCAAAGTTGCCGGCGCGCAGTTTGGCCAACTCGCCCAGCAGGAGCGAGCGCACCTCCTCCAGGGTCTGTCCCTCGTTGGGATAACCCATGAGCAAGAGCATCGAGTAGTCGGTCATCTCATCGGTGAAAGCGCCAGCGCCCATCACTTTCAAGGGCTGGTTCAGGTTCAGGTCGATGAGACCGGCAGTGCCGTTGGAGAGCATCTCGGACACCACGTTCATGGTGTCGCACTGCAGCGAGTTGCCGGCGTCAAAACGCCAGCCCAGAGCCACGAATTCGGCCTCCTGGCCGATGACGGTGGTGTCGACGGGTGCGGTGATGGGCTTGAGGGGAGCGAACTCGGGACGATAGAGGTTGTTGTTGGGCTTCCAACTGCCGAAGTGGCGCTCCAGGATGGCGATGACCTCATCGGGGTCAAAATCACCAGCCATACAGATGGCCACGTTGTTGGGGCAGTAGTAGTTGTGGAAGTAGTTCTTGATGTTGGTGATTGACGGGTTCTTCAGGTGCTCCTGCGTACCGATGGTCGTCTGGGTGCCGTAGGGGTGGGTGGGGAACATCTTGGCGCTCAAGGCCTCGAAGATTTTCCTCTGGTCCTGGGCGATGCCGATGTTGTACTCCTCATACACGGCCTCCAACTCGGTGTGGAAACCGCGGATGACCATGTTCTGGAAGCGGTCGCTCTGGATGCGTGCCCAGCGGTCCACCTCGTTGGCGGGGATGTCTTCGGTGTAGCAGGTCACATCGGTGCTGGTGTAGGCGTTGGTGCCCTGACCGCCGATGCCCGCCATCAGTTTGTCATACTCGTTGGGGATGTTGTACTGGGCGGCCAGTTGCGAGATGCTGTCGATCTCGTGGTACATCACGCGACGGCGCTCGGGGTCGGTCTCGACGCGGTAACGCTCGTAGCGGGCCTCGATGGTGTCGAGCAGGGGCTTCTCGGCCTCATAGTTGCTCGTGCCGTACTGCTGGGTGCCCTTGAACATCAGGTGCTCCAGGTAGTGGGCCAGACCGGTGGTCTCGGCGGGGTCGTTACGTGAGCCGGTGCGCACGGCGATATGGGCCGTGATGCGGGGGCTCTGATGGTTGACACTCAAGAACACCTTGAGGCCGTTGCTCAGGGTGTAGCACTGCGTGGCCATCGGGTCGCCGGGGACCGTCGTGGCTGCAGGAACTTGTGCTGCCACGCCCAGGCAAGTGAGCGCAGCCAGCATCATCATGAAAAACTTCTTCATTACTTGGTTTGTTATTATTAAAGTTAAGTCAATCCGGTTAATTGTCGTGGCAAATTTAGGTATAATTTCCGAATTACGGGCCAGCCGATTCAAAGAAACGGCGTTTTATTCTTGACACGGCAGGTTTTTCCCAAAACAGGGCAAGTTTTTTGCGTGCCGATAGGGGAAGGCGCTCTAACAACTTGACTCCTTTTTTGGGGGCTGGTTCTCGGCATTTTTTACGAAATAGGCCGAAAAGATTTGCATTACTGTATTTCATTGCCTAACTTTGTCAACTCAAGCAATCATTTGACAACTAACCTAATTATATATCTAGACCTTTACACTACAAAAGTTTAGTTTCTGACTTTTGGGGTGCAGTTTATGGTGGCGGATGCTTGGTGTGGGCTTGCGTCTAAAGTATTGTCAATGAGTGGTTTGTGTTTCTTGTGTTTCTTGTTTTCTTTTTTTAATATGTGGAATTGTATTTAAATTACGGATTTTATGGCGGTTATGTGGAAAATATTTTGTACCTTTGCGCGATTTTTTACATTATTATCTGTAATTTTTTATGACACCTACTACCAAAACCATCGTACTGAGTGACGGACGTGAGATCACTCTGCAGACTGGAAAACTTGCTGAGCAAGCCGATGGAGCAGTTGAATTGAGGCTCAACAACACGATGTTGTTGGCCACCGTATGTTCGGCCAAGGAGGCCGACGAGGGCGTGGACTTCATGCCCCTGACAGTTGAATACAAGGAGAAGTTCTCCGCCTATGGCCGTTTCCCCGGCGGTTTCACCCGTCGTGAGGGCCGCGCCAGCGACTACGAGATCCTGACCGCACGCCTTGTTGACCGCGTGCTCAGGCCCTTGTTCCCCTCTAATTATCACGCTAACACCATCGTTCACATCTTGATGTTCTCGAGCGACGGTGTTGACGCTCCCGATGCTCTGGCCGGTCTGGCCGCATCGGCAGCCATCGCAGTGAGCGATGTGCCCTTTGAAGAGCCCATTGCCGAGGTGCGCGTAGCACGCATCGACGGCGAATTCGTTATCGACCCGACGTTTGAGCAGATTGAGAAGGCTGACATGGAATTGATGGTAGGTGCGACTTACGATAATATTATGATGGTCGAGGGCGAAATGGACGAAGTGAGCGAGGATGACCTGATTGCCGCCTTGAAGGCTGCACACGAGGCCATCAAGCCGATGTGCCTGATCCAGAAGGAGTGGGCTAAGGAACTTGGCGTTGCCAAGCGCGAGTACTGCCACGAGACCGACGACGAGGAACTCCACGAGCGCGTGCGCAAGGAGATTTATCCCAAGTGCTATGCTGTGGCTCAGGCCGGCAAGGCCGACAAGCAGTGGCGCAACGAGACGTTCCAGAAGGCCTACGACGACTTCATGGAGACCATCCCCGAGGAGGAGCGTGAGGAGAAGGAACCGATGATCAAGCGCTACTACGAGGAAGTGCAGCGCGA
>ONRP01000017.1 GCA_900320245.1 uncultured Prevotellaceae bacterium | reverse complement strand
ACTTGTTCATAATAATTAAATGATTTTGGTTAGAAAATGGTTTCAAAGCGTTTTCACCAGTTGATGAATTCTTCGGCAAAAATAGTTAAGGCCATTCCCCTATGCAAAGAAATAGCCTGCGCCTGTGTTCTGTTTCCGTGAAACAGAACCAAAAACTGTGTATTAAAGGGCGTTTTTCACTGAAACATGCCCATGGAATGTACCCTATTTTTCCTTGGCCATCTTCATGAAGTCGGAGGGAGAAATGCCCGTGATGCGCTTAAAGGTGACGGTGAAATTGCTGCGTGAATTGAAACCCAGGTTAGCAGCGATAGCCTCGATGGTCAAGTGAGAAGACTGTTGGGTGTCGTTAAGGATGCGGCAGGCTTCCCTTACCCGCTGCTCGTTGAGCACCTGTTTGAAGCTCTTGCCGTAACGTTCATTGACCACCTGTGACACATACTTGTAGTTGCTCCCCACCAGGGTAGCCAGTTGTTGAAGTGAGAAATCGGGTTTGCAGATGATGCTCATGTCATCCATCACGTGCTTGATTTGGTCAAAAAGGCGGTCCTTACTTTCCTGGTCAAGTTGGCTTTGATACTTGGGGGCGGATTCCTCTTGCTTGTCAACCGCGTGCGAAGCTGGTTGGTCAGCGGCTACTTTGACATCCAGCAGTTGCACATTTTTTTCGTAGAGATGCCTGATGTAGTTACGTTGCTTGATATTGCTGCGAACAAGCAATACCAAAGCAATGAGGATGATGGCGGCTATCAGGCTCATCATGAGCAGTAACTGGTGGGCGCGTTCATGCTTGGCTTGAATCTGCTCCACCTGCTCATTGACGCGGCGCATCTCGTCAAGAAACCGCGATTTCTCGAGTTTTTCGGCATGGCTCTTATGGATGAGTTCGTCTTTTGCCTTGAGGTATTTGTAATCATAGAGGTCGGCCTTTTGACGATCGCCCATCGCGGCATAAACCTGGGCAAGAGCCTGGTGGGTTTCGATCAGTTCGCTCTGCATCCCTTGTTTGGAAGTGATTTCTGCAACCTGCTGCAGGTAATCTATAGCCTCGTGGTAACGGTGCATGGTTGCCAGCACCATGGCCTTCTGCTGCATGGCTTTGATGATGCACTGCTGGCGGTTGGTAGTGACTTCCTGGGCCTTGGCCTGCATTTGATTATAGTATTCAAGCGCTGTTGCATATTGTCCAGCGAAATATGCCTCGGTGGCTTGGCAAAACATGCGCGTGCATTGCCACATCTCCACGCTGTCTGCCAATTGCAGGTTCTTGAAACGGTTGAGTTCAGGCTCGATAAGACCGATATCGTTTTTATTGCGCATCATTTCCAGCATGTTATAAATACTGGTCACGGCCACATTCCACTCCTGTGCCTTGACGGCGACATCAAAGGCCTGCCTTGTGTTGTCCAGTGCGTCGCTTGAGAAATCCTCGCCAGCGTAGAGACTGTTGCGGTCATTGATGATTGAAGCCATGTTCAGGTAGGCGTATGCCAAGTTATTGTCAAAGCCGTAGCGTTTGGACAATTCCATCGATTGGTTTAAGTTCTCGTAGGCCTTGTGATAGTCATAGTAATAGGTAGCATAGATATAGCCCAGATTGTTGAGTGCCCTGGCAATCTGATACATTTCCTTGCTCTCTTGATTTTCGCTTTGGGCGCGGTGGGCAACGATACTATAACATACAATGGCACTATCGACCAATCCCTTGTTCTGCAAGAAGTCCTGGCCGCGGTGCATCAATTCCTCAGTGGACAACCGTGCCAAATGATTGTACTGGTTGACATTATAGGCATTGGCCCCCAGGGCGCTAACCGATATCAAGAGCATTAACAGTATGGCATATAGTTGCTTCATGTTTTGCTTTACTATCGAGTGTTATGCAATAATTGCATGTGCAGTTTTAGGCTCACTACAATCATTGTTGTTCATTATAACAACTCATTGATGTTGCAAAGGTAATTATTTAATGTAAGAACAGCATGAAATCAAGAGGCAATCCTCATGAATTAACGGTATCCAATAGGGCCTGCAAAGAAAAAAGGGTTGGTTCTTTTGATGTGATAATTCAACTCTTTTTCTTCACATATTCTTTGATGACCGTGTTTTCGCTAGATATTTTGGGGGTGCGTGCGCTCCCCCCTTTTTTGCGCGGTTTGGTGTTTGGTGCCTGGTTGCTGGTTGGGGTCAGTTGTGGGTGAGGACCAGTGTGGCGATGACGGGGTAGTGGTCGCTCATTTCGACGGGGATGACCTGCGACTCGATGGTGTGCCAGGACTGTTTGGGGCGGGCGAGGATGTAGTCAATCTTCTCGGTGGGGTCGGTGACGCTGAATGTGAAATCGCCCGTTGTGCAGTCGAGCCACTGGTCCATGAGTTGCCCAATCACCGGGTCGGTTGGCGAGGCATTGAAGTCTCCGGCTAAGATGGCGGGGTGCGTGGGACTGGAAAAATGGTCCAATATGAACTGAACCTGGGCGGCGCGGCTGACGCTGTCAAAGGCTTCCAGATGGGTGCACGCAAACGTGATGGTATCGCCATCGGCAAGGATGAAGGTTCCCTGAAGCAGGCCCCGCTGCTCCATGCGCTCGACGGGATGCGGCAACTTGATGTTGTGGACGTCGACAAATTGATGCCGCGTCAACAGGCCGATGCCGTAAAGGCCTCCGCTGAACTTGATGGTGGGCCCGTACAGCCCTTGCATGCCGCTGTAGTGGGCCAACTCGGTGATGAAATCGCGGTTGTTCTGACGCAGGCAATTGGTGCGCCGGGTGTTTTGATCCACTTCCTGCAGCGCGACAAAGTCGGGCTGGTATTGCTTGATGAACTGCCCGATCTGCTCCAGGCTGGCATCATGGCCGGCATGCAGGTTAAAGGTCATGACCCTGATGGTGTCGTTGTGACCTTGGGCCGAGGCTACACAGGCCAGTAGCAATGTTGATATCAGAAGCGTGTGACGGAGTCTCATAGTGGCAGAAAAAAACGGGTTGGACGGGCAATAATACGGAACCGTCAGAACAGTTGGCGGGACTTCATCTCGAGGTAGCGGTTGATGACATCGACCGAGAGGTTCTGCGGCAGGGTGAGCAGGCTGTAGATGCCATGTTGGCGCAGGGTGCTGACGATGAGATTCTGCTCATGGTCAATCTTTTCGGCGATGGAGTGCTCGTAGTAGTCCTTGATGCTGTGCGGCTGTTGGTTGATGAATTCCTGGCGTTCTTCATCGATGAAGAAGACAACCAGCAGGCGATGACGGCTGTTGAGTTGGCGCAGGTAGGGCAGTTGCCGGAGCATGCTGTTGTAGTCAAAGAAATTGGTATACAGGATGAGCAGGCTCCTGCGTCCCACCAGGTGGTTCACGTTGACAACCAGTGCCGAGTAGTCGCTCTCGGCAAAGTTGGTGGTCTGGCTATAGAGGCATTCAAGGATGTCGTTGATCTGCGTCGGGCCGCGGTCGGGCTTGACGAAATCCCCGATTTTTTCATTAAAGGTGATGACACCGGCCTTGTCGTCGCGGTGCAGGGCGACATAGGAGAGCACCAGCGACGCATTGATGGCATAGTCGAGGATGGTCATCCCCTCAAATGCCTGCTGCATGATGCGTCCCTTGTCAATGACGTTGATGATTTGCTGTGACCGTTCGTCGGTATAGACGTTCACCATGAGTTGGTGTGTGCGGGCACTGGCTTTCCAGTTGATCAGGCGGTAGTCGTCGCCCTGGACGTAGGATTTGATTTGTTCAAACTCGGTGTTGTTGCCCACGCGCCTGATGCGCTTGATGCCCATCTCGGTCAGGTTGTTGCCGATGGCCAGGAACTCATACTGGGTGAGCATGAGGTAACTGGGATATACTGCCACGTCGATGGGCTTATCGAGCGTGAGGCGGCGTTGCACGAGGCCGATGGGGGATGTGGCAAAGACCCGGATATAGCCAAAGCCGTACACCCCGCGCTTGGTGGGCCGCAGGGCGTAGTCCACCGTGCCATTGCCGCCGGCCCGCAACCGCAGGCTAAAGTTCACGTTTCTGCGCTGAAAGATGTCAGGGATTTCGTCGATGATGTTCAGCCTGACGGCAAAGGGGTAATTGTTGCCCACCTCGATTTTCACCGGGTTGTCGTCGCCATTGGAAAACCGCGAGTTGCAGTGCCGGCTTGCCGTGACACCCTTGCGCATCCACAGCAGGACGATGTCGACGCCGAGCATCAGCGCGAACAGCGCCAGCAGCGCTGCACCCACGTAGAACAACGGTGGCCACACATGCCCCAATGCCAGGACAACAATCACCACCACTGCGCAATAATAGAAACGAACGGGCAGAAACATAGCGAAGGTAAAAAGAGCGTAAGCGGTTAATGTATCACTTGGGCACCTCCACGTTGTCGACGAGTGTAGCCACAATTCTGTTGACGGTGTAGCCTTGCATCTCGGCTTCGGCCGAAATGATGATGCGGTGGTTCAACACACTGGGAGCCACAATCTTGATGTCGTCGGGGGTGACGAAGTCGCGGCCTTGAATCAGTGCGATGGCCTTGGCACCCTGCAGCATGGTCACCGATGCGCGCGGCGAGGCGCCCAGCAGCACGGCCTTGCTCATGCGCGTTTGCTGCACGATGTTGGCGATATATCCCAGCAGCGAGTCGTCGACCATCACCATCTTCATGTAGTCACGCAGTGCCAGCAGGGCATCCTTGGTGATGATGGGGGTGATGTCTTCGAGTTTTGCCAGGCGGGCGTTGGCCTGATGGCGCTGCAGGATGGTCACCTCCTGTTGCAGGGTGGGATAACCCATCACAATCTTGAACATGAAGCGGTCGAGTTGGGCCTCGGGCAGTTTGTAGGTGCCTTCCTGCTCCACGGGGTTCTGTGTGGCGATGATGGTGTAGGGCTCTTCCATGCGGTGGGTGGTACCATCGATGCTCACTTGGCGCTCCTCCATCACCTCAAACAGGGCGGCTTGAGTCTTGGCCGGAGCACGGTTGATCTCGTCCACGAGCACCATGTTGGCGAATATGGGGCCCTCGTGGAAGTCAAACTCGCTGCTCTTCATGTTGAACACCGTCGTGCCGAGCACGTCGCTGGGCATCAGGTCTGGGGTGAACTGGATGCGGCTGAAGCGTGAGTCAATCAGTCGGGCTGTGAGTCGGGCCAGCAGTGTTTTGGCCACACCGGGCACACCCTCGAGCAGCACGTGGCCGTCGGCAAGGATTGCCGCCAGCAAGAGGTCCACAACCTGGTTGTGGCCTACCACTACACGGGCGATTTCGTCTTTTATCTGCCTCACTTGAGCCGAAAACTGTGCCAAATCGAGGCGGGGGGAGAGTGTTTGTTCCATTGTCGTATAAGGAATTTAGATATTAATTTTTTGCAGGATATTGTTCATCGAGTCGATGAGTTGTTTGAGTCTCTTGTTGCTGAGTTTGTTAGCGTGAGTGGCGTTCCACACATCAAAGATTTGCTCTTTCAGTTCTTTGAAGGGAATGCCCGTGCGGTTCGACAGCAGTTGCAACTCCTGTTCGATGTTGTCATAGTCGTTCATGTCAATCATCGTCTTGGCACGCACGCTATGGCTGAACGTGGCATATTTCTTGATGAGCAGGTCCACGTTGTCGTGGCGCTTGTAATAGATGCCGCCGATTTGTCTGACGAAGTCCATCATGTGGTTAACGGGTGCTTTGATGACGGGTATCACGCGCTGGCGGCGTTTTGCCGAGAACACCACCAGGGCCACCAGTGTCGCCAGAGCAAGATAGAAAGCCCACCGCAGCGGCCGGTGTGATAACAGGTAACGCAGCGGTGAACCCTGTTCCGCCTCGTTGACAACGCCTTTGTCGGAGTGTGTCCGGTCATAACGCACGACAGGCAGGTCGCCACATTCGCTCAACAGCCGCAGCACAAACGGGCGAATGGTGTCGTTGAGGATGCCGTAATTGGTGAAAAGCATGGGCATCGACACCACAACCACCTTGCCCTTGCCATAGTCCCGGATGCCTGCTACAGCAATCGAGAACTCGTCATCATCTTCGTCGTCGTAGACCGCCGAATTATAGGATTCCTGGTAATCGGACGAGGCCAGGATGCGGTATGAGTTCGACAGGGTCACTCCCTTGTTGAAGAAAGCCTTGTTGATGACATAGGTTGTTGAGTCGAACAGGCTGTCGGCATGCCAGTTGATTTTCTCATAGTGGGCATATTTGGACAAATCCTCTTTATTGATGTGCTTGCTGTTATTGTTGCTGGAATAATAATCCTGGGTCATAAAAAAGAAGCCCAATTCTTTGCCCAATTCCCTTGCATCATAATTGTCATAATCGTTATAGTTGAAAAAAGTGGCAAGGATAATATTGTTGCCTTCCTCAATCAACTGGGGCATGTCAACACTGAATGAATTGTTCTGGATGAAACTGTCATAGTTGTCGGTGAAGAGAAATGTGTGCTTCTCGTCACCGCGCCTGGGACCGACGTATTGTCTGATGCCTGCCCCGAGCACCTCATATCCCTGGGGCAGCGAGGCCTTGAGCACACTGTCCATCACATAACACCCGAAGGGTTGCTTGCTGTTGCTGCTTTGCGAATAGTCGTCCCAACTGAAGCGGTTGGGCGCACTTATCTCAAAGAGCAGTATCACCGCCATGAGCACAATGATGATCACGATGAACGCGCGGTTGAATTTCATGACGGCTCACCTCCTTCCTGCTGTTGGCCTGCTTGCGCCTGGCCGTCACTGCTGCCGATGCGCGCCAGCAGCCTCTCTTGCAGCGAGCGCATTTCTTCGGCCAGTGCCGCGTCGGCATCGTAGTGGCCATATCTGAAGCGCAAGAAGTGGTTGGTCATGACCTTGAAGTCGTCATCACGCCACTCCATGGCATATTGCGTCGGCGTCTTGTACAGTTTCCAGGTCACCAGCGACGCGTCGCTGGCGGCTTTCAGCGTCTTCAGGTAGTGCAGACGGCACAGCGCCAGGTAGTCCCCGTTTCTTTGGGCCTCGTCGATGAGTTGGTCAAAGTCGACCTCGTTGATGTCGTCCTCGGTAATCTCCTGCACCTTGGGTTTATTGTCCTGTGGACTGAACAACTTGGCCCGGTATTTCCAGATGAGATAGCCCACAGCCGCCAGCGCCACCCCTCCCAGAATCCACCAGAACCATTCGGGCAGCACCAACCAGGACATGTCGACGTCGAACATTTCGCCCGCCTTTTGCGTCAACACGTCAAAATAGTTCACATCATTGCCGTCGCCGGTTCCCAAATCCCTTACATAGTCATAATCTCCTGACTGCCTGAAGGCATCAAGCACGGAATCGTTGGCGGCTATGGTGTCACGGGGCGTTATCATGCGGATGGGTTATTTGAGTTGGGCAAAGTTGTCGATGTCGTTATCTAGGTCAATGTCCTCGACCTCGGCCGTCACGCTGCCGTAATGGCAGGTAATCGCATGGATAAACAGCCCCATCTCGATAAACGAGATGAAACTGCCTGCCACACACAGGACATAGGTGGCGATGTCAGTAACAAAAGACCAGAAAACGGAACCGGTATTCGGGTCGACCAACAGTTCTTTTAATGATACCAGCATGCCCAGTGGGAAGGTGGTGGCATTGTTCAAGAGAAATCCCACAAGGCCCATAATCAGCGAAATCAGGATGAGCGCGCCCCACTTCTTGTACCCCAGCGAGAACGCACGCTTGATCACGTTCAGCAACGAGTCCTTGGGTTCTAACATCATGATGGGGGCCGACAGGAACACGGGCAGCACGGCAAAAATCGCCGCAAGCCCGGCAATCGGTATGATGATGGCCAGCACAGATAGCAGCAGGATGGGGAGGCTGGTCACAATCAGCAGCAGGCATCTGAGTGTTGCGCCCGGCATCATGCGCCACATGGTGGCCATGTTGCACCCGTCGAGCGTGCCGCCGTGGGTCTCATACCACTGGATGAGCAGCATCTCGAGCGCCGTGGCCACAGCACTTCCCAGAATGAACAAGACAATGAACAGCACATAGGCTGTGCTCGACATCGACGTCTCGGTGTCACTGTAGAACGTGGCTATCGCGATGCCGAGTATCACGCTGAACGGTAACAGGAAGTAGACCATCATCTTGAGCCACTTCTTCCAGTTCTCGCCGACAAAGTCAAACACCATGTTCACATTGTCGGAGACCGAGCGATGCCTATATAATTGATAGTTGTTCATCGGCGGTTACGGTGTTGTGACGACGTTTGCGCCCTTTCAGCCAGGGCAATACGATAAAATAAGAAATGATAAAGGCGGCCGAGAGCACAATCACCATCACCCGTAGCGGCACGGGCAATTCGGTGTGCCGCGTGAGGTAACCCTCGATGAAGGCGGCCACGATGGTCACCGGCATGATGGCCATGGTGATTTTCAGGCTCTGCTTGGCCCGGTGACGGAAGGCTTGCATGCGGCTATAGGTGCCGGGAAACAGCCAGCCAGACCCCATGACGAAGCCCGCTCCCCCCGCGAGGATAATCGTGGAAATCTCCAGGGTGCCGTGCTGCATGATGGCCAGCAACGACTCACCGAACGCACCATACTGGAAAAAGAAGAAGGTGAACACCCCGACCATAATGGCATTGTACATGATGACCAGCGCCGTGGCAAAGGGGGTGAAGATGCCCAGTGTAACGCACGTCACGTCAACGTTCAGGTTGTTGACCATGATGCCGAAGAACGAGAGGGACTCTGGGCCTTGGCTATAGACGTCGGTGGGCTGGCCTTTCTCGATGTTGTCGATGGTCATTTCGACAACATCGAGAAAGGCCAGGATGAGGCGCGCAAATTCATCGTCGTTGAAGAGGGACACGACACCTACCAGGAAGAAGAACAGAAACACGGCGAGCGCCGAGAGCATGGCCTTGCGGTTGTCATAGATTGCCTCGGGCACCTCATCGGTCCAGAAGGTCCACAGGCGCGACCATTTCTCGCGACGGCCGCTGTAGATCTCGTTGTGCAACTTCAGCGTCATCGCGTTCAGCATCGACGTGATGGTGGCTTCAGGGAAATACGTGCGTGAGAAGGCGAGGTCCGATGTCAGTTCAGTGTACATCTGGGCCAGCGTGTCGGGGTCTTCGTTGGATGGGTGCTCAAGCCGTTTTTGATAGTCGCGCCAACGGGCTATGTTCTGTTTGATAAAGACAGGCTCTCTCACGTGTTCAGAAAAAATAAAAACGGTAATTCGTTATTCTGCAGTTTTCTGTTGCAAAAGTAGTTTTTTTTCTGTACTTTTGCAATGATTTAATCAGATATTTAAGTTGAAGGCCCAAAAATCTTAGGCGTTTCATTCATCAGTACACAGGTCGCCGACCCCTGCGGCACAAACGATAACAGCACAGAATATGGCACAGTCATCGATCATCACAGGCCAGTATGTAGAGATTACCCAGACACCAGCCAGTGTGGGTGACCGGATGTTGGGCGCACTTATCGATGTGGCCATCCTGATGATTTATTCTACCGTGGCCACGATTACTCTCTTATACGTGGGAGACTCGTTAACCATCTATGACGTGGGCATGATCATCGCCCTTGTGCTCATCTATTTCCCCGTTATTTTATACAATCCGCTGTGCGAAATCTTTGCCCGTGGTCAGAGTGTGGGAAAGATGGTGATGAAGACGCGCGTGGTTACGACCGACGGCAATGCGCCCACGGTGGGCAGTTGCCTGTTGCGATGGCTGCTCTATCCCATCGATACCTATTTCACGGGCTGTCTGGGCATCCTGTTCATCGTCTTCGGCAAGCATCGTCAGCGCCTGGGCGACCTGGTGGCGGGCACCATGGTCATCAAAACCACGTCGGGGCAGTATGACTTCTTCTCGGTGAACGACTTCAACTATGTGCAGCAGGGCTACGTGCCCACCTATCCCGAGGCTGCCGATTTGTCCTCCAGGCAGGTCGATGTCATCACGCGCACGCTCTATACTTCCGACATCAGCCGTCGCAGCGACCTCACCTATAAATTGGCCGTGCAGGTGCAGCAGTACTTGGGTGTGAGGGTGCCGGCCAACATCTATGCCGATGTCTTTCTCAAGATCGTGCTCAACGATTTCTACTATTATTCCTCTACAATCAAGGTGTGAACCGCCAGGTACTGCGGTTTGCTCAGAACGAGGACGTTGCAAAATCATAATTTTTACAATTTATTTTGTTTTTTCGGTCTATGGCCGATAATAACTGTTTGCAATCATTCGATTGATTCGTATAATTCGCATGACCCCCGCAGGGGGGCGTGGCAATAGGCGATGTCGCAGCATCCTTTTTTGGAGGGCGATGGGGCTTGGATTGAGATGATTGATGTATCTTTGTCACAGGTAAACCAATGTAAGGAGACAATGAGACGATTTTTTATCCTCGCTGTGATGGTGCTTGCCGTGGTGGCGGCCATGGCCCGGGAGCACAAGACGCTGCGCGAGTGGGGTTTCCCGACGGGAATCTTCGAGCCTGGCCGGTATAACGCCATTACCGATGTGCCGGGTGTGACGGTGGGCCACGTGACGCTCATCGAGGACGACAGCGTGCGCACAGGAGTCACCGCCATCGTGCCGCACCAGGGCAACATCTTCCGCCAGAAGGTGCCCGCTGCCATCTATGTGGGCAACGGATTCGGCAAACTGGCGGGTGTGACCCAGGTGCGCGAACTCGGCAATATCGAGACGCCTGTCATCCTGACCAACACGTTGAGCGTGGCTGCAGGCTTGCAGGGCGCTATCCGCTATACACTGATGCAACCCGGCAACGAGCGCGAGAATTCGGTCAATGCCGTGGTGGGGGAAACCAACGACGGACGTCTAAACGATATCCGTGGCATGCATGTCACGCCCCAAATGGTCATCGACGCCATCAACCAGGCGCATGGCGGCCCGGTGGAGCAGGGCTGCGTGGGGGCCGGAACGGGGACCATCTGCTTCGGGTTCAAGGGCGGCATCGGCACTTCGTCGCGCGTGTTGCCCGAGTCGCTGGGCGGCTACACCGTCGGTGTGCTGGTCCAGACCAACTACGGCGGCATCCTCGAGATCGACGGCGTGCAGGTGGGGCAGAGGCTCCAAAAGCACGATTTCATCGAACATATTCGCAAGACCGAGAATGTGGACGGCTCCTGCATGATGGTTGTCATCACCGACGCGCCGCTCGACTCCCGCAACCTGGAACGCGTGGCCAAGCGTGCCATGATGGGCATGGCCAAGACTGGCGGCATCGCCTCCAACGGCAGCGGTGACTATGTCATCGCCCTGTCGGTGGCTCCCGGCAACCTTATCGACAGCCGTGCTAAAACCGTGACCTCTACTGTGCTGGCCAACAGCGAGATGTCGCCCATCTTCGCCGCAACCATCGAGGCCACCGCCGAGGCTCTGTGGAACTCCCTGTTCATGGCCGAGCCGATGACCGGCAAGGGCGGTTACCACGTCGATGCCCTGCCCGTGGAGCAGGTGCTTGAAATGCTCAGGAACAGATAACAACCCTTTCAATCCAGAGATGATGAAACACGTTTTTTTGAGATATTGGGCCTTATGCCTGTTGGCGTTGACAGTCGCGATTGGCGCCACGGCAGGTGACAAGGTGCTTGTGGGCGTCGCCTGGCAGCCTAATGATGCGGCCTATGACCGCGTTGTCCGTTCCATCGAGTTGGCGGGCGGCGAGGCGGTGATTCTGCCGCAGTTGCGCCCAGCGGGATTTGACTACGACAATGGGGTGATTGGGGCTAAATATGTCGATGAAATGGGTGTTTTGATGCAGCAGTATGCCGACATCGTCAAGCGTGACACCTACCACGGCACTGATGCCGATGAACAGATGAAAGGGGTGCAGGCGGTCGTCTTTCTGGGCGGCGGCGACATCAGTTCCACCTTGTTTGCTGTACCCCAAACATGGCACGGCATTGCCGATGACAGTCCAGCCGATGCCACGCGCGATGTGTCGGAGTACCTCACGATGGCCTATTGCCTGGATCATGACATACCTGTTTTGGGCCTGTGCCGCGGCATGCAGATGCTGGGTGTCGTCTCGGGTGCGCCGCTCATTCAGGACTTGGGCTCCTACTTTGACGGCATGGACAAGCCTTACCACAACCTGCACCGCATGGTGCGTGATGCCGAGGGCAAGCGCTACTACCTCCAGCATGACGTGGTGGTCACCGACAGCACCTCACACTTGTTTGCCGTTGCTGGCACCGATACCATCCGTGATGTGCCCTCGTGGCATCACCAGGTGGTGGGTGATGTGACAGGAACTCCCTTGCGGGTGACAGGTGTGACACCGACCGATGGCGTGGATATTATCGAAGCCATCGAGCGCACCGACAAGCGTTTTGCCCTTGGGGTACAGTTCCACCCCGAGGAAGCCATCCGCAAGCATCTGGACCATGAGTCCGATGCGCAATGGTTCATGCCGCTCGACGAGGCGGTCAAGTATTTCACAGCGCTCATCGCGCACGCGCAGGAAGGACGAAAATTCATTCCGGGCCGCGCCTACACGCGCTCCGATACCACAGTCTATCACAAGACTGAGGGCGAGTGCTACAATTTCTTTGCGGTGCTTGGCCGTGCCGAGCAGGGTTCCCTCGAGGGTGCTACTGCCGAGTTGTCATTGCTTTTGAACCTGTTTGAACGCCGTCATCCCGATGCTGTCGACGTGTCTATCCAGGAGGTCGCCAAGTGGGCCACCGAGTGCGGTTGGTTCGCCCATGCCAGCCGTCGCTGGGAAAAGACCGCCACGCCCGAGTACATCGCCGTGGCAAAAAACGTGCTGGCCGGTAACCGTGTACTGCCCCAGAACATTGTTGAGCATGACTGCCGCGAGGACCTGGCTTATATCGAAACTGACGGAGTCAGGTACAGCCCCTATCAGAATGACAAATACGTGAGCGGCGTGACGGTGTGTTACCAGGCTCCAGTGCATGAGCATAACGGACGCAAATTCGGCTTCAGGCACCCCGTGCACTGGGTGTTCTACAGTTTTCCGGCAGCCAAGAGCGATCCTTTCGGCTCCCTGTGTGACGAGGGTTGCGGCCATAAGAATGTGACTGACGAAAAGGACATCATCAGGTAAACCCCACCGTTTAATCAAACCATAAAACAACCGTAATTAATCATAAAACAAGAAATACAAGAAGCACAAATTATTGTAAATCAATTGAATTGTGTTTCTTGTATTTCTTGTTTTTAAACTATCGTCAGGGGTTATCTTCTTGAGGCGGTCAGAGCAGCATCAGGGGCATCTCGAGGGGCGCGTCCTTGAAGAGTAATTCCGATAACTGGTTGATAGTGAGAGATGTCTCGATACTGATGTGTCGAGCCACGCGGCCTGCGTTGCCTCCCGCGACCACATAGTAACCGTTGTTCTCGCTCAGGTGGCTGTCGCCCGTGACCTGCAGCGTGAGCGACACGTCGGGATGGGCTGCGGCATAGAGCCGCAAGGCCTCCAAGGTGTTGATAACGCGCACCATCCCCTTGTAGTGCGGCTTGACGAGGTAATAGGACTTGTCAAAGCGGCTATAGACCTCAAGCGCTGCCCAGGTGTGCCGGTTTTGCAGCAGCACGCAGGGGCGTGAGAGTTGCCAGCGGTCGTAGGCCTCAAAGCCGTTTTCCACCACACGTTCGTTTTGCAGCGGGGCGACGGCGACTTGGGCATAGCCCAGTTTCTCGTACATCTCCTGCAACCCCTCCTGTTCAATCAGTAGTGTGGCGAACACCTTGCCTTGGCACATCAGGCCGCGGTGCATATACTTGAACAGACGAGAAATCAGGTGCTGGCCGCGGAATTCGGGAAGGGTTCCCACGGCATAGAGGTAGACCGCATCGGCCTGATGGCTGTGATAGCGCATGCGGTAGGGCAGGGCTTGAGCAGCCGAAACGACTTGTCCCTCGTGGCAGCGGCAATAGTTGCCGGCAGGGTTGTAGACGTGGGCGAAGAAGATGTCGAGCGCCTCGTCGCGGTCGTTGAACACCGTCTGCATCAGGTGGCGCACTCCTTCACGCTTGCACTGCTCTTCACAGGTCGACAGCGGTGGATGGGAGACAGCGCGGTCTTTCTGGAGTTGATAGGCGGGATGGTAGGACGACTTGGCGCGCCGCAGGCCGGGCAAGCCCATATCCTCCTCCAGGTTGATGTAGATGTATTGCTCGGGAATCCGCTGCATGAACTCGTGGCGGATGACGGTGTACACGCCCTTGAAGGCGATATCACCCTTCTCGACGCACAGGTCGAACGTGTTGCCGTTGATGGGTACGCCATAGGTGAAGGCCACCATTTTGCCGTCGACAAACAGAGCCCCGCCGATGGCCCCGAAACGTTCCCAATGGTCAAAAACCTGGCTGATGGACTCCCGCTCCATCACCTTGCTGTCGGTACCCTGGATATGGCCCAGGGCCTCGGCATTGTCGCTC
Source organism: uncultured Prevotellaceae bacterium (assembly GCA_900320245.1). GTDB lineage: Bacteria > Bacteroidota > Bacteroidia > Bacteroidales > Muribaculaceae > Sodaliphilus. Next base: position 33,283 of record ONRP01000017.1, on the reverse strand, counting down.
CACTGCTGCAACAGTTGCATGCACTCGGGAAACAGGGCGGGCTCCAGCGGGCGGTATTCGTGATTGGGATAGAATCGGGGAAACTGGTACAGGTGCTGCCGCTTGGGGCGCATCTCCTTGCCCTCGAGGGCGATGATTTTCTCTCGCAGGCAGATGTAGTCGTAGCGCTCAGGCATCGGCTCTGAGAACTCAAATTCGCCGGGGAACATGCGTTGCAGGAAGTCGATGCCCCATTGGTTCAGGTTGGAGATGCTGAAGGGCTGGTGGTGGGCAAAACACTCGTCGAGCAGGGCACGGATGGCGCATTCCAGGCAACCATCGTCAGCCTCGGCCAGGCGGGGGTGCTCAACACCTTCAGGCACTGGCGGCAACGGCATGGTGTGGGTGTATTGCCCGTCATAGATGAACCGCAACTCCAGGCATCCCTTGACGATGGCATACTCCAGCCCGTAGCGGTTCCACGTGAGCAGGTTCACGCTGCTCCATTCGCAGCCCTGGACGTCTTCCCACCGCAGGTAGTTGCTGATGACTTCCAGGTCATCAAAACCTATCGTCTTGTATTCAATCAATTTTTTAGTCCTTAGTCCCTAGTCCTTAGTCCCTAGTCCTTAGTCCCTAGTCCCTAGTCCCTAGTTGACAAATGCTAACTCCTAACTTCTAACTTCTAACTCCTAACTTCTAAAGCCTATTTGGTCGTGACGTAGTATCCCAATGACTCAAGTTCTGTTTTGCTTCTCTCTTTGCTGTACAGACCGACTGGACTCACCTCACACGTTCCATCCTTCTTGACAGTGACTCTCACAAGCAGGTTGTCGCCGCCGTTGGGATGGTCCACGAAGTTCATCGACCGCATGGTGATGTGCCGCACGCCGTTAAACATGCGGTCATCCCACGCATGGACATGACCCCAGAAGGCGATGGTCGTGTCCCACTCCTCAAGTTTGTTGAGCAGATAGTATAATTCCTCGCGGCAATAAGTCGAGGCAAACTCGTTCATCGTCGGGCGGAAGATGTTGGTGTGGGTGAAGGTGAAGGTGTTGCGAATCGGTTTGTCGTCATTCTGTAAGGCCTTGTCCTCGATGGCATCTATCTGGAAATCTCCTAATGTGCCATTGGCGGAGTCCAGGAAGATAAAGCGGTCATAACTGTCACCCACTTTGACGGTGAACTCATAGAATGATGTGTGGAATTGTTGGCAGAACAAGGACCATCCATTATGGGTGATATCATGATTGCCTGCGACTGGGTAAAATGGTACAGTCCATCTTTCCCATGATTTGGCATAATTTCTCGAAGTAGGAATTATCCTTTTGTCGTAATACATTCCATCCTCAGGTGTGTGGTATTCATCAATGAGAGGTTTAATGTATTTGAATCTCCAATCCCTGGTTCCATTATATATTGCGACTTGGGTGTTGTAATAGTACTCTGGCTTGGTGTCTGCAAGGTCGCCCAGGTGGCAATAGAACAAGTCATCGTTTTCAATGCCCGTTTGCATCATCTCACTCAGTCGGCCGGGATCGAAGGTGATGTGGCTGTCGCTGCCGACCAGAAAAGAGTATTCCTCGATGCTGTCAACAAGATACCAGTCCATATCATCCCCATGGTAGGTGTAAAAGAGCATTGATTGCTTCACGCGGTCATCAACACTGGTGTTGCCCAAGAGTACGCCCTGGGGACTCACTTTCTCACATGAACTGAATAATCCACTTGCTGCCAGTAAAGTGGCAGTAAAAAGAATATATGTATATGACGTTTTCATGATTATTTCCATCTATAAATTACACCTACTTTGCCTGTTGTCTCATATTTGCTTGCCAACTGGCTCATCGAGCCGGCAGGACGGATGTTAAACTCGCCGAACATCTTCCACCTGGGGTTGAACCGGTAATAGAAGTCCAGTCCCCAGTTGATGTTCCAGTTCTCGTAGTAGAAGTCGTCGTAGTTACGGAACAGCAGACCCACGTTCCAGTTGTTGGTGCGGGGCCTTAACGAGGCATGGGCGCCGAAGGTGAGCGTCGGCAGTTCGGTGTAACCGCTCTCGCCTATCGTGTAGTTGATGAGTGTTTCACCCAACGTGATGTCCCAATAGCCGCGCTCAAAACGGATAGAGATATTGCCGTCAATCTCGTTGGTTTTGTACTTGAAATAGCGGTTATACAACAACTCGGCGCTGGCAAACATATGGAAAGATTTGACCTTGAAGTGATACTCGCCCTTTGCCTTGAATCCGTACAACTGCTTGGTGTACTGTGCATTGAGTCCGCCGTCTACACTCCAGTGGTCGTTGAAATAGTGCTTGTAGTGCACGGTGTTGCCGATACACGGGCCGGTAATGATGTTCTTGCCCGTGGTCACCGAGGCCGACGCTTCGTTCTGGTTCTCACCGTCATAGGTGTGTTCTCCGCTGTAATACTGCGCCAGTGCCGTGCAGGTGGCCGACATCAGCAGCAGCGAGAGCAGGATTCGTTGTAATGATTTCATATATCGCTGGATATACAGTAGTGGTTGATTCTGTTGATTGATGCTGCAAAGTTAGTGTTTTTTTATGAAAAATAAGCCTGCACAACACAAAAAGTCGTGCAGGCCTCGCTATGGGGTAAGATATAGTCTGACTCAGAAACCCAGGCGGCGACGGCTCTGGGACGTGCCGATGGTCTCGTCTGTGCAGTAGCCCTTAAGCAGGGCGAGACGGTCATCGCTGTCACCATGCAGGATGTGGTTGATGGTGTCCTTGCGGACGATGTTCTCAATCTGGCCGCCGCTCAGGTCAAAGCCGTCGGCCAGCGCCTGGGCATCCTGGTCGCTCAGGTCGGGAATCATCTCCTGCCAGATGCAACGGCGCACCTTGGCATCGGGCTTATCGAAACGCACCTTGTAGAGGAATCGGCGTTCAAAGGCGCCGTCCAGGTTCCCTGCCAGGTTGGTCGTCGCAATCATGATGCCCTGCAGGTCTTCCATCTCCTGCAGGATGATGTTCTGGATGGTGTTTTCCATCTTGTCGACGGCATTCTCGGCACCGTTCTTGCGCACGCCGAAGATGGCGTCGGCCTCGTTGAACAGCAGGATGGGAGCCACCTTGGCCTTCTTGACGGCCTCGCGGTAGCGGTCAAACAGCGCTTTGATGTTCTTCTCGCTTTCGCCCACCCATTTGCTCTTGATCTGCGGCACGTCAACGGCCATGATGCCGCGACCGGTCACGCGCGCGAGTTGGTAAACGGTCTCGGTCTTGCCTGTGCCGGGACTGCCGTAGAACAGGCAGGCGAAGCCGTTGCGCAGGCCGTGGTCCTGCAGGCGTTTCTGAATCTGCACGAACTGCTTGTCGTCAAGAAACTCGTTCAACTCGTTGATTTGGTGCCTCATCTGCTCGGGGTAGTATAACGTCTTGGGAGTAATCTTGTCGGGATAGGTCAAGTCCGAGAGTTTGATCTCGGGAGTGCTGACTTTCAGTTCCACCAGGATGTCGCGCTTGACTTTGTCGCTCAGGTGATACATCGAGGTGTTGGCGCAGCCGTCCTCACACACGTGCTCAATTAGTGCCTTATTCATCAGGCTGTGGCTACCGTTTCTCAGTTCGCTCTTGGCGCGGGCATAGGCGCGGCGGTTGGGAAAGGCGTCTTCCAACTGATGGGCGAGGACACGGTCATCCTCGTTGTTGACATACAGGTGGCAGAACATGCTCATCAGCAGCAAGTCCATGCCGGAGAGTTTCAGTTCCAGCATTTTGCGGGCAAACTCCACCTGCGTGTTGTCTCTGTACAGCCTCTCGATGTCTTCAGCGAGTTCCGGGGCTGTGATGGCATCTTCGCTCAGGTCATCAAACCACATTTCCAGGATGCCGAACAGTGAGTCAAAGTCAAGGTTATGGATATGGGGCTGCTCATACACCTTGTTGTGGCGCAGGGCATTGATGACGCACTCGGGCACCTTGAACGTTCCCTTGTCCTTGGCGTCGCAGTAGCGCATGATGCGCCGTGACACCAGGGTTTCAATCTCGGGACCGAAGCCCAGCGCCTTGATTTTGTTCACACCCAGGTGGTCGGCCAGTTCGCGGTATTCCACGTGCCACGGGCCCTGCTCTATGGTCACTGCGAACAGGATGGCCTGCAGTGGTGTGATGCCGTAACTGGTGGCCACGAGGTCAATCTCAGCCTTGCACTGCTTCATGAACTGTGCACTCAGTTTGCTGTTGTCGGATTTCTCCACGATGCCCTCAATGGCCTGCAACAATGTGAGTTCGGGCTTCTTAATGCTTTTGTTCTCGCGGGTAGTGGTAGTTTTGTTGGTCTCTTTCTTCATTGTTTACCGTTGGTTTTTGAGTCGATTTTTTCGTTTTGTGACAGTGATAGCCGTCCGGGAGACGCCTGTGGAGAGAGGCGTCGCCTTTCGGAGAGGGAGGGTGGTGAACGGTGTGCAGTTGGTGACACGCCGTTCACCGGGAACGGATAGGGGTCAAGCGGCCAGCGTGTGGCTGGTGGCTGGCGTCAAGTGGAAATGCTTGACAAGTTTCTGGAGCAGGGCGTCGGTCTCTTCGCGGTTCAGGTTGAAGAAACTGATCTCCAGGTTCTCGAGGTCACCCCAACACTCGATGTTCTTGTTGTAGAGGTAGTTGTGTACGCGGCTGTAAGTCTTCAGTGATGCAGTTTTGATTGTCGTCATATCAGTAATTTTTAAATGGTGAATGTTTTCTCTGAGTATACATATAAAAACAGGTTCAAAAATTTAATAAGCACACTGATTTTTTTCACGTGGAGGGTGAAATAATCGCTCGGGGGTGGGCCTCAATCGAGGCGGGAACGGTTCAGAAACTTTTTCCTAATGGGCACTGGGGCGCGGTGTGTGTTGCGCGGCAGTTAATTTGTCACGAGGCGAGCGCGGTGGGCTCGGGGAACGGTAGCAGCAGATTTGTTGTGCGCGATGCGCGGGTCAATAGGATGATAGTCATCAACAAAATTTTGAATCAAGTTGGTCAATAATTTTTCCTTAGTCAAATATAGTTCTTTTTTTCAAAATTTCAAAATAATCGCTCAACTTTTTTTCGCGGTGCAAAATTACTGCTGCGGTGCGCAGCCTTTTTGCGTAGTGAATAACTTTTTTCATTTCCATACTGCAAAATTAGGTGCAGGGTCGGTCATTCTGTGGCAGAGGTTGAAAATATTTCAGAAAAAAATGCTTTTTCGTGTCTGTTTGTCGGGTCTTGACGGGCCACAAAACGCCATTGGGTGGTCGGCAATGCGCTGTGTGATGAAAAAAAGTTGTACTTTTGCGGCAACAAAATATCTAACCACAACAAGATGATAATACTGATAACGATGAACACTAAGGTGATGATGCTGCTGCTTCTGGTAGCGGTTGTGTTGGTTGCAGCGGGCTGCGCAAGGTTTTTCAGCAAGGGACACAGCAAGGAGGTCGTGACCCACGCCGCCTATGCCGACGTCAACGTCAGCGAGTTCCAGACCCTGATTGCCGACCCCGACATGCAATTGCTCGACGTGCGCACCCAGGATGAGTTTGACGAGGGACACATTGCTGGTTCCATCCTCGTCGACGTGGGCGATGCCGACTTTGTCGACAAGGCTGCTGCCGTGCTCGACAAGCAGCGCCCCGTGGCTGTCTACTGCCGCAGCGGACGTCGCAGCGCTCGTGCTGCACGCCTGCTCACCGACCAGGGTTTCATGGTAACCAACCTCAATGGAGGAGTTTTGGCATGGGAGGATGCCGGTAAAGCGTTGATCAAATGACGGCCCGAAAGCATCACCATGTCGTGGCGGCCGTCATCGAGGTGGACGGCCGTGTGCTGTGCATGCAGCGCGGCGAGAACCGATATCCTTATACAAGTCACCGGTGGGAATTCCCCGGCGGCAAGATTGAACCCGGCGAGACCCCCGAGCAGGCCCTGCACCGCGAACTCATCGAAGAAATGGACTTTGACGTAGAGGTGTGCGAGCACCTGGCCACGGTGACCCACGACTATCCCGACTTCACCATCACCCTGGCCGCCTACCGCTGCAAGGCTTCGACCACGGCTTTCACCATGCGCGAGCATGCCGCCAGCCGCTGGCTCCCCTGGAATGAATTATCCACCTTGCCCTGGTGTGCCGCCGACGAACGCCTCATCGCCAAATTCACCCAAACAGAATAGTAAAACAGCAGATTAGCAGAATATGAGCAGAATAATAGAACACCAAAATAAATCTCTTATCTTTTCTCTCTTATCTGTTATCTGAAATCTCTAACCTCTAACCTCTAAACTCTAAACTTCGCGGGGCTCTTCAACCGAAGAGCCCCGCGAATTCTATGCTTCCAGATCGATGTTGAACTGCTCATGCCAGGGCAATCCCTGTTTGTTGAGCACCGCCAGGAACGGGTCGGGATCAAACTCCTCGACGTTGTGCACGCCGGGTTTGCGCCACAGCCCCTTCAGGAACATCATCGCACCCGTCATGGCGGGCACGCCGGTGGTGTAACTGACGGCCTGCATGCCCGTCTCCTCATACGCCTTGTGGTGGTCGCAGTTGTTATAGATGTAGTAGGTCAGCGGCTTGCCTTCCTTGTCCAGACCGCCGATGCGGCAGCCGATGCTCGTCTCGCCGGTGTAGTTCTCGCCCAGGTCCTGAGGGTTAGGCAGCACGGCCTTGAGGAACTGCAGCGGCACGATGTCCATGCCCTGGTAGTTGATGGGCTCGATGCTCGCCATGCCGATGTCCTGAATCACGCGCAGGTGGGTCAGGTATTCCTCGCCGAAGGTCATCCAGAACCGCGCACGCCTCAGGGTGGGGAAGTTGATGACAAGCGACTCCAGTTCCTCATGATACATCAGGTAACTCTCGCGCGGACCGATCATGGGGTAGGTGAGGGGCTTGTGGATTTCCAGCGCGCCCGTCTCGACCCACTTGCCGTTCTCCCAGTAGCGACCCTTCTGCGTAATCTCGCGGATGTTGATTTCGGGGTTGAAGTTGGTGGCGAATGCCTTGCCGTGGTTGCCGGCGTTGCAGTCCACGATGTCGAGCGTGTGCATCTCGCTGAAGTGGTGCTTCGCGGCATAGGCCGCGTACACGCCGCTCACGCCCGGGTCAAAGCCGCAGCCCAGGATGGCCGTCAGGCCGGCACGCTCAAAGCGCTCGCGGTAGGCCCATTGCCAACTGTACTCGAAGTGCGCCTCGTCCCTGGGCTCATAGTTGGCGGTGTCCAGGTAGTGCACGCCGCAGCGCAGGCAGGCCTCCATGATGGTCAGGTCCTGATAGGGCAGTGCCAGGTTGATGACCATGTCGGGCTTGTGGCGCTCCAGCAGGGCGACGAGTTGGTCCACGTCGTCGGCATCGACCTGGTCGGTGCTGACGTTGTCCTTGCCGATGGCGCGTGCCACGGCATCACACTTGGCGCGGTTGCGCGAGGCAATCACGATCTCGTTAAACACGTCAGGATTCTGCGCGCACTTGTGGGCGCACACGGTGCCGACGCCACCGCAGCCGATGATAATGACTTTGCTCATAACTGGTGTCTATAAATGGTTCTTTCCCGCAAATTTACTACAAAATAGTTTCTGCGGCAAATGTTTTGGCGGGTTTCTTGTTTTGTCGCCCTCTCAGCGCCACGTTCGTCTATAAAAACGGTGGAATTATCGAATTTTTTTGCGTTATTCTATGGTTTTCCACTAATTTTGCGCCATCATTGACACATAATATATATAAAAAACAATCACACGCGACTTCGATATGAAGAAGATACTATCATTATTGCTTGTGTTAGGCTGTTTGACAACTGTGCATGCGCGCGATGTGGTCATCAACGGCATCCTTATCGACTCACAGGACACCACCGAACTCATGCAGGCGACGGTCAGGCTCCTCAAGGCCAATAAGGACAGCACCTTTGTCAAGGGAACGACCACCGACATGAACGGCGTCTTCAACCTCAAGGGCATCAAGCCCGGCAAATACCTGCTGCGTTGCTCCTATCTGGGCTACAACGACCTCATCAAGCACGTCACTGTGGGCGATGACGGCCGCGACATCAACATGGGCATCATCAAGATGGACCCCAACACCGTCATGCTCAAGGAGACGGTGGTCGTGGGTGTCAAGAGTCCCATTACCGTCAAGGAGGACACCATCGAGTTCAATGCCGACACCTACAAGACCCAGGCCAATGCTGTCGTCGAGGACCTGCTCAAGCGCCTTCCCGGCGTCGAGGTGGGCAGCGACGGCAAAATCACGGCCAACGGCAAGGAGGTGAAGAAAATCCTCATCGACGGCAAGGAATTCTTCAGCGACGACCCGACTGTGGCCAGCAAGAACATCCCCGCCGAGATGATCAACAAACTCCAGGTCATCGACCGCAAGAGCGACCTGGCACGCCTCACCGGTGTGGACGACGGCGATGACGAGACCGTCATCAACCTCACCGTCAAAAAGGGTATGAACAACGGCTGGTTCGGCACCGTCAATGCCGGCTATGGCACCGACGAACGCTATGCGGGCAACGTGATGATCAACCACTTCCGCGACGGTAACCAGTTCACCATCTTGGGCGGCGGCAACAACGTCAACAACCTGGGCTTCGGCGACGGTGCGTCGGGACGCTTCCAGCGCTTCGGCGGCGACCGCGGTGTGACCACGTCGCAGTATGCCGGCATCAACTTCAACGTCGGCAGCAAGGAGGACGAGCACTTCCGCGTGGGTGGTGACATCATGTACAGCCACAGCGACCGTGACACCCGCACCCGCACCGCACGCCAGTATCTGTATGAGGATTCCACAAGTTACGAGGATGCCAACACCATCGCGCGTGACAAGGGTCACAACCTGCGTGGTGACTTCCGGGTCAAGTGGGAGGTCGACAGCAACAACACCATCGAGTTCCGTCCCAACTTCTCGTTCAACTTCAACAAGAGTGAGCGCGCCGACACGTCACTCACCAGTGCCGGCGATGCCGCCAGGACTATTGTGAACCGCAGTTTGAGCAACTTCTTCAACGACGGCAAGAGTTATGAGTGGGGCACACGACTGATCTATAACCACAAGGTGGCCAGCCATCCCGGCCGCAGCCAGAGTCTGATGCTCAACTACCGCTACAGCAACGTGCGTGAGGATGCCGACACCTACACCGACAACGTCTACTACCTCATGCCCGACGAGAATGAACTCATTGACCAGACGGCCAACAACCGCCGCAAGACCCACAACATCACGGGCCGCCTCTCATGGACCGAGCCCCTCGGCGACGTCAAGAATGCCCGTTTCCTGGAATTCTCCTATCGCGGCAACTACCGTTACACCACGAGCGACAAGATGGTCTATGACAACATGCGCGAGGGTATCTGGCCCGGTGGCACCATCACCGAGCAGGACTGGAACGAGCGCTTGAGCAACAGTTTCCGCAACACGTTCTTCAACCAGGAGTTCAGCGTTGGATTCCGCCAGGTGCGCAAGGCTTATAACCTCAATGTGGGCATCTCGGTCAACAGCGCCATGTCCAAGAGCAAGGACCTCATCAACAGCGAGCGCGACATCGCCGAGCGATGGGCTTGGTCGGTGGCTCCCTATGCCCGCTTCCGCTACAAGTTCTCCGACACGCGCAACCTCAACTTCTTCTACCGCATGCGGGCCAACCAGCCCAGCATCACCCAGTTGCAGCCCGTGGCCGATGAGAGTAACCCCAAGAACATCATCGTCGGTAACCCCGAGTTGAAGCCCACCTTCAACCACAACATCAACCTGAGGTTCGGTGACTTCGCTCAGGGTGCGCAGCGCAGCATCATGGCGATGATGAACGTGGACTTTGCACAGAACAGCATCATCTCGACGGTCACCTCCGACCCCTTGACGGGCCGACGCCTCACCAGTTACACCAATGTGAATGGTGTGTGGAGCGCCATGGCAATGAACATGTTGAGTTTCCCCTTCGGTGCCAGCAAGGTGTGGTACTTCACCAGCCACATGTTCACCCGTTTTGCAGTGACCAAGGGTATCAACAACGATGTCGAGAACCGCAGCAACACGTGGATGATCAACTATTCACCGGGTCTGGCCTTCCGCAACAGCGTGTTTGACATTGAGTTGCGCCCCCGTTACAGTTTCCAGACCACGGCCAACACGGTTACCTCGGCCAACAACCGCAACATCCACACATGGGGCGGCATGTTCGACGGCACCTACTCGGCACCTTTCGGACTGGTCATCAGCACCGACCTGCGTTACAGCACCACCAGCGGTTACAGCGCTGGCTACAACAGTGACCAGTGGATTTGGAACGGCTCTATCGCCTACCAGTTCCTGCGTGAGAAGCAGGCCGCATTGACCATCTCGGTCTATGACATCCTGGGCCAGCGCAAGAACATCTTCCGCAACGTCACCGGTGAGTATATCGAGGATGCGTTCTACAACTCCCTGGGTCGTTACGGCATGGTGACCTTCACCTACCGCTTCAACACCTTCAAGAAGGGTGAGCAGCCCAAGGACCGCAACGCCGACCGTTGGGATGGCCCCGGTCGATTCGGACCTGGTGGCCCTGGCGGCCCCGGCGGTCGTCCCGGTGGTGGACGTCCACCGTTCTAAACAGAATTCTTAAAAATCACCCATCAAGGACCCTGGCGGCTCAGTGCCGCCAGGGTCTAAAATTACTTTGAATAATTTCCCGCCCGTAGGGCGGTCATAATTCTAGCAGTTGAATTATGACACACCGCCTCTGAGTGCCCCGTTTGCATGTGCGAATCACCCGAAGGATGATCTTCTGAGTGCCCCGTTTGTATGTGCGAATCACCCGAAGGATGATCTTCTGAGTGCCCCGTTTGCATGTGCGAATTACCCGAAGGGTGATCCTCTGAGTGCCCCGTTTGTATGTGCGAATCACCCGAAGGGTGATCCTCTGGGTAACCCGTGGTACCTGCCAGCGAAACGAGCGCAGCGAGTGCAGCGGCAGGCACCACGGGACAGGAGGCTCCCGTCAGCATCGTCGCCGGAGGCGACCCCTCTTTTTCGCTCAATCCCTCTAATTCGCGAAATCCGCATTAAAAAGTGCAGCGGCAGGCACCACGAGACAGGCGGCAGGCACCACGGGACAGAGGCGCTGCCAATCCTTTCGCGAAATTCGCATTGAAAAGCGCAGCGGCCCCTATTACTGTCAATCAGTAATTAAATTAAAGTTTTTTAGCAAATTTTTCTGCCCAACCTTTGGTTGTTTTATCAAATAGTTGTAACTTTGCGTTGAACTATATAGTGGTATCACAAGCATAAATTTTGTAAAACACTCATTATGAAAAAATTAAACACCCCTGCCGCGACACCCTGACCCCTGCGGGTCAAGGAGTCACCCATCGTTCCGCCAAGCGGGGATGTTGCCCGAACGCCATCATTGGCGATGTGTGATAGATGATAGAACAAGATAATTGCTACAGAAAATCGTTAATCCCGAAACCCTTTGATAAAACAGAATGTGATGAATTTCCGGTTATGTGACCAACTTATTTTGAAGAAATTAATTTATTTACATTTTTATTATTAACCATTTAAATTTTTGTGTTTTATGAAGAAATTATTATTCACTCTTAGCGCTCTTCTCGTGGGCTTTGCAGCAAGTGCATTCAACCTCGAGATGAGGTTCGTTGATGACAACGGCAATCCCATCAACGAGATCAACGCTGCTCCTGGCAATGAAGTGGTAGTTCATATGCAGATTACCGCTCTTGACGGTGTTGTGACCGGTCACCAGATGCAGTTCTACATCAACGATCCCGAGGGTAATCACTATGCTACCAATGGCAATGTGATTATCAAGGCTGGTAAGGCTAACCGTTTCGGCCCCGAGGGTATGTCGACTGCTTTGGAGAACACTACTTCCACAAACGTTAATCCCGCCGATGCTGATCCCGGTGCTTATCGTGCTCTGGGAACGAACACGTCGACCAACTTGTTCTGGAACACCGATCCTCAGGTTTATATTGACGCATGGAACGTTATGAATGAGGATGAGGCTACTGCCCTGGACGAGACCGACTACACCGAAGAGATGATCACTCCGGGTAACGTTTATCGTTTTGTTCTTTCGTTGAAGGCTGATTGGGCCGAAGAGTACGCTATCCTTGACTTTGACGAGTCCTTCGGTAAATTCGCTCAGCCCGACGGTGGCCAGTTCATGTTCCCCGCCGACTTCACCGGTCTGGACCTCAAGATCATCAACGATGACTATGTTGCTCCCGGCCTCGACCAACTCACTGGTGAGATCATCATTGGCGATGCTGACGAGAATGGTTATGTAACCGTTGAGTATACCGGTCCCGAGGATGTTACCATCAAGGTTATGGTTGACGGCGTTTACGTGCCCCTGACCGACGGCAAGGTATTCCTTGGCGCTTATGGCGAGGCTGAGATCACCGTCGAGGTAACTGCCGAGGGTTATGAGCCCCTGACCGCTACCAAGACCGTTAACTGGGAGCAGCCTGCTGTTCAGACCCCCGCTCCTGAGATCGTGGTAACTGAGGGCGAAGATGCCTACACCTTCCTTGCAACCGGTGAGGGCACTGTTACCCTCTTCGTTGACAATGTTGAGGTTGAGAACCCCTACGTTGTTAACCGCACCGATGTTGACCAGGTTCTCAACATCACCGCTGTGGCTCATGTTGATGGCCAGACCGACGGCGTTACCAGTGGCGAGTACATCGTTCCCGCTCTCGTAACTCCGCAACTCCCCGACCTCGAGGGTAACATCACTGTAAGTGAGCCCGACGAGAACGGTAACGTGACCATCACCTACGACGGTACCGAGGATGTTACCATCCTGGTTAACGGCGAGCCCTATGAGGACGGTTACCAACTCCAGCCCGGCGAGAACACTCTCGTGATCACCGTTACGGCTGACGGTTACAACACCCTCGAGGAGACCGTAGTTGTTGTTTGGGATGCTCCCCAGCCTCCTTATGAGACCCCCGCTCCCGTGGTTGAGGTCGTAACCAACGAGCACAACGTGGTTGTTACCGCTACCGGTGAGGGTACTGTTATCATCTACGTGAACTACTTCGATGGCAACGGCCCCGTTGCTGTTGCTACTGGCGAGGGTGAGGCTACCTTCACCATCGAGGGCGGCGAAGATATTATGTACGTTGGCGTTTGGGCTACCGCTCAGGCTAACGACGAGGCTCTCGTAGGTATCAGCGATACTCAGTATGTTGAGGTTCCCGCTGGCGGTGGTGTTGGTCCTGAGGATCCCCACATGGTTGGCAAGTGGATCGTCATCGTCGACAAGTACGGTGAGGAGCACTGGTATGCCATGACCCCCGATGCCGAAGGCGACCCCAACTGGTCGTTCATGCTCACCCTGCACCACAATCCTTGGGGTGACTTCGACGTGCCCTTCTACTTCATGGTAGACGGTGTACGCATGGGTGCCGAGACCGACATGTACGAGCCTCAGATGGGTACGGCCGACAACACCATCCTCAACCCCGTATTCGAGGGTGAGAACCTGTTCACTGTTCCTTCGACCTACACCTACACTTGGGGTCTCCAGTTCAAGGATGGTCAGTACTACCTGCTCGTTGCTCAGGGTCCGCAGACCGGCATCAACGAACTCGTAGACGGCAAGACCGTTGCTGGTGTACGCTACTTCAACATGGCTGGTCAGGAGATGCAGGAGGCCAACGGTATGACTATCGTTGTTACCACCTACACCGACGGTACCACCACCACCACCAAGGTGATGAAGTAATCTAAGCCTTTAGCGATTAGCCACTGGCTGTTAGCCATTGGCTATTAGCAGACAATAAAAACGGGCGACCCCCAACAGGGCCGCCTGTTTTTATTGTTATCCGTTAAATAATGGGCTGTCTGCTGATGGGTAATCATTTTGATAAGCGATTGGGCCCTGCATCCTGGTAGCACAACTGTTTTAATCGGGCACTAATAATAAACATTGATTGTCCATCTTGTCTTCTGGCCACAGTGTCATGAAGCGCGTGTCCCGCAGGATCCATGCTCTATGATAAAGCGTTGTCTTTCTTGTCTTCAACAATATGCTCGAGCACCGAAGCGCAAACCAAACTGCGATAACTCAGCAACTTAGCGCCTTAGCGTGAGAAAAATGGCTGAATAGTTACCGCGTGCCATCCCCCTCTCTTAAAAAAAATTGATTTTTTTTTGTCAGTTTAGAAATTTGATATATCTTTGCAAAACAAGATGAACCAACTAGCATGATTCTTAGTAAGAACCGGACTTGCTAATGATGACTGAAATGACTGACAGACTGCATATTAACGAGGCTTGTGCCGCGGTGATTCTTCGTCGAGGAGACGCTCCCCCTGGCGTTTGACCCTTGTGTGCAGGTGTCAACGATAACCACACTTTACCTTATATATTATTGTATTGCGAGAGAATTATTACCTTTATGACGATGTGAAGTTTAATCCGAAACTCTTTGAAATTTCAAAACCTGATCAACCCCTTAGACTGTTAGAGATTTATTGTTTTTATTCACTTTATAATTATTAATTTAAATTAATTCATTTATGAAGAAATTTTTATTTACACTTTGCGCAGTGTTAGTGGGCTTCGCCGCTAACGCTGATGGCGTGCAACTGCGTATGGTTGATGCCAACGGCCAGCCTGTTAGCGAGGTTACTGCTGCTCCCGGCACTGAGGTGACCTTGCACATGCAACTTACCGCTCTTGATGGTATTGTAACTGGCCACCAGATGCAGTTCTACATCAACGATCCCGAGGGTAACCACATTGCTACCAACGGTAATGTAGTTATCAAGGCTGGTAAGGCTAACCGTTTCGGCCCCGAGGGTATGTCGAATGCTTTGGAGAACGCTACTTCCGTAAACGTTAATCCTACGGATGCTGAGCCCGGTGCTTATCGTGCTCTGGGAGTGAACACAACGGTCAACATGTTCTGGAACACCGATCCTCAGGTTTATATTAACGCATGGAACGTTATGAATGAGGATGCGGCTACTTCCTTGGACGAGACTGACTACACCGAAGAGATGATCACTCTGGGTAACGTTTATCAGTTTGTCATCCAATTGAAGTCTGGTTGGGATCAGGAGTATGCTATCCTCGACCTTGATGAGGCATTCACCAAGTTCTCGGGTCTCCAGAACCAGCAGGTTGCCGACATGCAGGTGAAGTTCATCAACAGCAACTTCACCCCCGCCGTTACCCTGGCTGATCCCACCATCTCCTTCAATCAGACCGACGATACCCACATGACGGTTACCGTTGCTTGCGAGACCGCAGGTTCTACTCTGAAAGTTAATGGTGAGGCTGTAGAGGGCAACCCCTACACCTACGTAGTAACCCGTCCCGATGTTTACACCGCTATGACCGTAAACGTTACCGCTCAGTCTGTTCTTGGCACCGAGACCAGTGAAGAGGTTACCGGCAGCCAGGCCTTTGTTCCCGTTGAGGATCAGCCCACCGCTGCTAAGCCCGAGATCACCTTCGTCGAGACCAAGAACGCCAACAACGAGGTTACCCAAGTTGTTGTTAAGATCGAGAACTGGACCAGCGCAACCATCAATGGTGAGGAATTCACCAATGGCCGTGGCGATGTTAAGACCTTCACCGCTAACTATGTTGCTGAGCAGCCCATCCATGTTGAGGCTGTCAACGCTCCTGGTTATCCCTACATTACCAACGATAATGAGGCTGACTACACTCTGAACAAACTCGCTCCCATCGCTTCTGAGGCTGCTACCTTCGGCGTAACCATGGACGATGAGTATGTTTACGTAACCGCTATGGGTCCTGGTGTCGTTCTCTACGACCAGAATGGTAACGTGGTTGATCCTCAGCCGCTCAAGTTGCCGCGTAACGAGTACAGCGAGGAGAATACTGGCTACACCGTAAATATTCACGCTACCACTCAGCAGCAGGGTGAGCAGGGTCAGTACACCCAGACCGATACTCCTTATGAGGTAACCGTGCCCAACAAGGCTAAGCCCGACGATCCTCAGCCCACTGAGAAGACTCCGACTCCCACCGCTAGCGGTCGCACTCCCGATGGTGTTCACGCTTACTATGTAACCATCACCGACCTCAATCCCAATGCCGTTATCTACTATCGCGTATACAAGGATGGCGTTCTTCTCACCGAAGGTGAGGACGGTTGGGTAGTTTATGATGGCGAATTCGGCTACACCGAGGATGGTAACTATCGCGTTGAGATGTACGCAGTTGCTCCCGGTATGCTGCCCAGCGATCAGATTGCTTATGAGTTCGTTATCAGCGAGACCACTGGTCTGGTTGACGTAATGAACGGCAAGACTGTTTCTAACGTACGCTACTTCAACATGGCCGGTCAGGAGATGCAGGAGGCCAACGGTATGACTATCGTTGTTACCACCTACACCGACGGTACCAGCAGCGCCGTTAAGGTGATGAAGTAATCCGTCAAGCAATTATTGCTAACTAATAAAAGGGCGACCCCATCGGGGCCGCTCTTTTATTTTTGCCCCAGCGCCACCAGCCCCACTCCCGCGCCTGTCCAACCCGTCCAGTCCCGTCCAGTCCCGTCCCTCCAGCGCCTCGCGCCTTTCCAGTCCCTCCCGTCCCTCCAGCCCGTCCAGTTCATCCAGTTTGTCCAGTTTCTCCAGTTTGTCCAGTTTTTGTTTGTGGGGGTGGGCAGTTTTCTGTATTTTTGCGATAAGAAACCAATCCCTTTCACCCAATGGACAACTCCCCCCGCAAGGTCAATCACTATGATGACGGCACTGCCAGCGTGCTGCGCAAGCCCACCGATTACAAGAAGTTGCGTTTCTATCACCGCAGCGACGTCCTCTACCAGTTGACGCAATCCTTCTGCAAGCGGTATTTCAGGAAATGGGGAGACCGCACTGTCGATCAGATGGTGCAGGCGGCCCGCAGCGGCAAACAGAACATCGTTGAGGGCAGCGTCGACGGACGGACCAGCATGGAGATGGAAATCAAGTTGCTCAATGCCGCCAGGGGCAGCAACCGCGAATTGTGTGAAGACTATCAGGACTACTTGAAACACAGCGGCATGGCGATTTGGCAACCGGGGCATCCCCGCTATAGCGCCATGCTCGACTTTTGCCGCCAGCACTACCTCTATACCGACTACAAAGAACTCTTCCCCAAAATGGACGCCGAGGAGATGGCCAACATGGCGCTGTGCCTTTCTCATCAGGTGGACAAAGCCCTGGAGGCCTATATCGCCCGCAAGGACCGTGAATTCACTACCGAGGGCGGCATCCGCGAGAGGATGACCGCCGCCCGCCTCAACCAACGCGAGACCCAACGCGAGATCATTGACCGCCAGGCCCGCGAAATCACCCAACTCAAGCAACAAATCGCCCGCCTGCAAGACCAAATCGCCCGCCTGCAGAATCTGGACCGCCGCTGACGCGGTTCGCCTGGACCGGACTGGACCACCGCTGACGCGGCTCGCCCCTGGACCGGACTGGACCGCCGCTGCCGCGGCTCGCCTGGACTGACTGGACCGCCGCTAACGCGGCTCGCCTGGACTGACTGGACCGCCGCTGACGCGGTTCGCCTGGACCGGATTGGACCGCCGCTGACGCGGCTCGCCTGGACCGGACTGGACCGCCGCTGACGCGGCTCCCCTGGACTGACTGGACCGCCGCTGACGCGGCTCTCCTGGACCGGACTGGACCGCCGCTGCCGCGGCTCCCCTGGACCGGCTGGACCGCCGCTGACGCGGCTCGCCTGGACCGCCGCCGCGGCTCGCCTGGACTGACTGGACCGCCACTCGTGCGCCCATTCAGCCCCGTCCAGTTTGTCCAGTTTATCCCGTTTGTCAGTTTCCTGGAGCAAATGGGGTGGAAAGTGAAATCTTTTTAGTAACTTTGCAGGTTAGTTAATTTTATGAGTAAGCAAGTGGAAACAAGATACATTTTTGTCACCGGCGGCGTGGTATCGTCGTTGGGTAAAGGCATCATCGCGTCGAGCATCGCACGCCTGTTGCTCTCGCGTGGCTATAGTGTCACCTGCCAGAAGTTTGACCCCTACATCAACATCGACCCGGGCACGTTGAACCCCTACGAGCACGGCGAGTGCTACGTCACCGTCGATGGCCATGAGGCTGACCTGGACCTGGGGCACTACGAGCGCTTCACCAACATCAAGACCACCCGAGCCAACAATGTGACCACGGGACGCGTCTACCAGAGCGTCATTGACAAGGAACGCCGCGGCGACTACCTGGGCAAGACGGTGCAGATCATCCCCCATATCACCGACGAAATCAAGCGCGACGTCAAGTTGCTGGGCACCACCGGCAAGTATGACTTCGTCATCACCGAGATTGGTGGCACCGTGGGCGATATCGAGGCATTGCCCTTCATCGAGGCCATCAGGCAGTTGCGATGGGAACTGGGGCGCCGCTGCATCTGTGTGCACCTCACCTATGTCCCCTACATCAGCGCTGCCAAGGAACTCAAGACCAAGCCCACCCAGCACAGCGTGAAACTGCTTCAGCAGGAAGGCATCCAGCCCGACATCCTGGTGCTGCGCACCGAGCACCAACTGCCCGCCACCATGCTCAAGAAGGTGGCCCAGTTCTGCAACGTCAGCCCCGACGCCGTGGTACAGAGCCTGGACGTGCCCACCATCTATGAGGTGCCCCTCAAGATGCACGAGCAGCGTCTCGACAACATCATCCTCGAGAAGACGGGGCTCTCCAGCGACGGCGAGCCCGACCTCGACAAGTGGAACGAATTCCTGGGCAAACTCAAGGGTGCCCGCAAGGAGGTGCGCATCGGCCTCGTGGGCAAGTATGTCTCGCTGCAGGATGCCTACAAGAGCATCGACGAGAGCCTGTTGCACGCCTGCGCCTACCATGACCGCCGCCTGCGCCTCGACTACATCAACAGCGAGCACATCCACGACGGCAACGTCGAGCAGTTGCTCAAGGACCACGACGGCATCGTCGTGGCACCGGGATTCGGCCAGCGTGGCATCGAGGGCAAGTATATTGCCCTGAGGTGGTGCCGCGAGCACGATGTGCCCACCTTCGGCATCTGTCTGGGCATGCAGTGCATGGTCATTGAGTTCGCCCGTAACGTGCTGGGCCTGGCCGACGCCAACAGCACCGAGATGGACGAGAAGACCCCCAACAACGTCATCGACCTCATGGAGGACCAGAAGACGGTGACCAACCTGGGCGGCACGATGCGCCTGGGCGCCTATGCCTGTCGCGTGAAGCCTGGCACAAAAGTTGCAGAGGCTTATGGAAAGACCGACATCGAGGAGCGACACCGTCACCGCTTCGAGTTCAACGACGAGTACCGCAAACAGTTTGAGGACGCCGGCATGACTATCGCAGGCGTCAACCCCGAGAGTGGATTGGCCGAGGTCATCGAACTCACGGGGCATCGCTGGTATATCGGCACCCAGTACCACCCCGAGTACTCCAGCACCGTCTTGAACCCGCACCCCCTCTTCATGTCCTTCATCAACGCCGCCATCACCACCGCAGAGGTCTCACGCTAAGACGCTAAGTCGCAAAGTTTTTTGGGGTTTTGAAAATTTTGTAGATGATGAGTGACAATGTCGTATGGGGAAATGATGGAACTAAACCGATTCTGGATAGTATCTTTGAGGTGTACAATAACTTGGGTCCCGGGATGCTTGAATCGGTTTATGAGAGGGCTTTGATGCTGGAGTTGAAATCTCGAGGCATCAATGCACAGAATCAAGTACCAGTAAGGGCATTTTATAAGGGTGTTGATATGAATATTGATTTCAGGCTTGATATCCTGGTCGAGGACTCAATTGTTCTTGAAATCAAATCGGTGGAGCAACTGCTTCCTGTTCATGAGAAACAATTGCTCACCTATTTGAAATTGACCGATAAGCACTTGGGGCTGTTGGTGAATTTCAACGAGAGTTATCTCAAGCGCGGTATCAAGAGGATCGTCAATGGTTTTAAGGAACCTGCTGTTGAAATGGCTTTAAAAACAAGAAAATAATAACTTAGCGGCTTAGCGGCTTAGCGTGAGGTTTTCCCGCGGTCGTGTGTTCGCAAAAAAAGACGAAATATAATAATGGATAAAAACACTTTGATTGGATTGTTGCTGATGGGACTCGTCGTCATGGGCTTCTACTGGCTGAGCAAGCCCAGTGAAGCGCAACTCGCCGAGCATCAGCGGCAATTGGACTCTATCGCGGCCCTGCAGCAGCAGACCGACCGCGACATCGCTGTCAGCAGCGACGTCATCGACACGCTGAGCGTCTCTGATGTCGCCCGCTTGACCAGTGTGCTCGAGAACATGCCCGACGGCAATGCCGCCATCAACCATGAGGGCGTCGTCCTCAAGTTGCAGGACGGCAACGTCACCGGAACCGTTACCGTGGGCGACACCACCGTCACTTGGGACGAAGTCACTGCCCTGACCAGCAACGCTCCGGCTGTACACAACCAGGCCGTGAAGGCTGTGCAGCAGGCGCTCGACCTCTATGCCAAGAACGGCTCCTTTGCGGCTTCGCTGACGGGTACTGAGCAAACCGTCACCCTCGAGAACGACTCGCTCAAGGTGGAACTCAGCACCAAGGGCGGCATCATCTCGCGTGCCACGCTCAAGGGCTACAAGACCTGGAAGACGCCCCAAGTCATCCTGTTCGACAAGGGCGAAAACGACTACAGTTTCACCCTGGGCAACAACACGCAGCGCTTCGAGACCAAGGACTTCTACTTCGAGCCTACCCAGGTCACCGACACTACCGTGACGATGAACCTGCAACTCGAGGGCGGTGCGCAGTGGGGACTCAAGTACACGCTCGTGAAGGATAGTTACATGGTGCGCATGGAGATTGTGCAGAAGGGTATGAACACCATCATCCCGCTCAACATCAATATGCTGGACCTCAACTGGCACCAGAAAATCTCGCGCCACGAGGAGGGCAAGATGTTTGAGGAGCGCAACAGCGCCATCTACTACAAGCACATTGGCAAGGACGGCGACGTGGACTACACCAGCGAGAGCGGCAACGACGAGAAGGAAATCCTGACGGGACTCAAGTGGGTCAGCGCCAAGAACCAGTTCTTCTCGACCGTACTGATTGCCGACAGCGTCCTGAACACGGCCCACATGACCAGCGTCTCGACCGAGAAGGGCACACCCGAATACGAGAAGTACCTCAAGGATGTCACCATCCGCACGATGATTCCCTACTCGAGCGACCAGGCCAACCCCGCATCGTTCTACTTCTATATGGGCCCGAACCGCTACCACATGCTCTCGAGTTATGACAAGTTCTCGCCCAAGGAGGACCTCAAACTCACCCACCTCATTCCCCTGGGATGGAAACTGTTCCGATGGATCAACACGGGCGTTATCATCCCCATCTTTGACTGGCTGGGCAAGTTCATGAGCAACTACGGTCTCATCATCCTGGTGCTGACCATCATCATCAAGGTCGTGCTCTCGCCCCTCACCTACAAGAGTTACATCTCGCAGGCCAAGATGCGCATCCTGGCTCCCGATATTGCCAAAATCAACGAGAAATATCCCAACCAGGAAGATGCCATCAAGAAGCAGCAGAAGACCATGGAACTCTACCGCATGGCCGGCGCAAGCCCCTTCGGCGGATGTCTGCCCATGCTGCTGCAGATGCCTATCCTCATCGCGATGTTCACTTTCTTCCCCTCGTGCATCGAGTTGCGAGGCCAGTCGTTCCTCTGGGCCAATGACCTGAGTGCCCCCGACAAGATCCTGCAGTGGGGCGCACAGATTCCCTTGGTATCCAGCCTGTTCGGCAACCACTTGAGCCTCTTCTGCCTGCTGATGACGGTGACCAACCTGATTTACACCTACATCACGACCAAGTCACAGGCGCAGTCCCAGTCGATGCCGGGAATGAAGTGGATGATGTACCTCATGCCCATCATGTTCATGGTGTTCTTCAACAACTATGCCTCGGGCTTGAGTTACTACTACTTCATCTCGCTGCTGATCACCATCCTGCAGACCTACAGTTGCCGCCTCTTCGTCACCGAGGACAAGGTGCGTGCCACCATCGCTGCCAATGCCTCCAAGCCCAAGAAGAAATCCAAGTGGATGGAGCGCATGGAGCAGGCTCAGAAGATGCAGCAAATGCAACAGCAACAGCGCAATAATGCCGCCAAGGGTGGCAACAAGCGTCGCCGCTGATGGGCCGCGATGAAACTTTTTGAACGATTAGCGCGTCTAATGCAAAGAATACGTATTGTGTCATTTCTTAATTTTTAGAATTATGTTTATCCACAATTGCCCCCAGTGCGGGCAGCAATACAGCACTGAAGACAAAGTGAGCCCCGTGAAGTGCCCCAATTGCGGCACCGAAATCAACGTGACCTATCCCGAAGAGCCGCAGCAGCCTCAGCAGCCTCAGCAGCCCGGTTATCAGCAGCCTCAGCAGCCTGGTTACCAGCAGCAACAGCAGCAGCCTGGCTATCAGCAGCCCGGCCAGCAGCAGGGCTACCAGCAGCAACAGGGTTATCAGCAGCAGGGCTACCAGCAGCAGTATGCTAACAAGCCGCCCGTCAACTATGGCAACGTCTTTGATCCGGGTCCCTCGGGCAAGAGCCGTGGCGTCACTGCCTTGCTGGCCATCTTCCTGGGAACGCTTGGCATCCACTACTTCTATGTGGGCAAGACCGTGCCTGGCGTAGTGTTCATTCTGGTATCGTTGGTTACCTGCTTTTCTCTCACCGCCATCGCAAGTCTCGTTCAGGGCGTTCTGCTCCTGACGTCGACCACCGAGGAGGACTTCGAGAACAAGTGGATCAACCCCGTGAACTCCTTCCCGCTCTTCTAAGGGAGACCGACGGGTACTATAATGGGTAATCGACAAGCGGCAACACGCCCCGACTTCATCAAGTGGCTGCTCCTCTTCGGGGCGGCAGCCGTTGTTGTGCTGTTGGCGGGCTATGCCGCTTGGCGTTACATCCTGCCGCATTCAGTCGACGTGGACCGCAGCCGCTACCCGGTAGCGGGCATCGACGTGTCGAGCCACAACGGCGACATTGACTTCGACCGAGTGCGACAGGCCGATTACCAGTTCGTCTTCATCAAGGCCAGCGAGGGCAAGACCTTCAAGGACCCCGCATTCGCGCGCAACTACGATGGTGCGCGACAGGCGGGCCTCAAGGTGGGCGCCTACCACTTCTTCCGCAAGAACCGCACGGGGCAGGAACAGGCCGACAACTTCCTTGGCGTCATCAAGGGACGGACGCTCGACCTGCCGCTGGTCATCGACCTGGAGGACGACTGGGGCAACGGTGCCACCACCAGCCACGACACGGCGGTCAAGCGCCTGCTCGACATGATTGCCGTGCTCAAGGGCAAGGGCTACCAGGTGATGATTTACACCAACAACGACGGCTACGACAAGTACTACAAGGACCTGCTGGGCGATTGTGACCTGTGGCTCTGCTCGTTCACCAGCCCCGACCGCCTCAACATGCCGCACCTCATCCAGCAGTACAGCCACGAGGGCGAGGTCGACGGCGTCGAGGGCGAAGTCGACCTGAACGTGTTCCGCGGCACCGTCAGCGAGTGGGAACGCTACCTGCAGCGAGTCAATCAATAAGTCCAAACCAATGCTCCACAACGATGAAACAAGCAATGAAACCCATCTCCCGCATTTTACTGTTGCTCCTCATGCTGCTGCCGGCATGGACCCCTGCCACGGCGACGGTCTACACCTGGAGCCGGTATGACCTCTCGTTCGAGACGCCCGACGACGGTTTCGTCACCTACATGAGCAACACCCGCTTTGAAATCCAGTGGGAGGATATGGTCATGACCGTGCATCTCTACAGTAAGGATAAGGGCGACGACAAGAAACTGCTCAACGAGAACCTGCAGCGCAAAGCCCTGGGCTTCAACATGTATGACCTCAACAACGGCAAACTCAAGGTCAAGGGCTTCAAGAAGACCTACAGCATCTACGGCACCATGCCCGACGGCTCACGCGCCATCATTGCCGACCTTGTGTCCAAGCGCCAGAACCTCATCGTCGAGGTGACGGTCAATTATCTGTATGGCAACAGGGAGGTCGTGGAGGACATGATCAAGTCGTTTGCCGAGAACAAGCAGCAGAAACCCAACCATGAGCGCAAGCGCCAGAAGGTGCAGACCAAGCAGGATGCCGACCGCCAGCAACGCGAGAAGCAGAAGCAGGAAAACCAGCGCCAAGAGCGCAAAAAAGAGAAACTCTATGATGCCTGACACCTGGCATCACAGCAAGATAACGACTAATAATCCTGATAAAAACCTAACGCATGATGAGAAAGAAACTGATATTGACCGCCTGTCTGGCCATCGCCGCCGCCATCCCTGCTGCGGCTTGGTCCTATGATAACGCCCCGGATAACACCCCGGGCAACAATATGCTCTATGCTCCGCTGGTCTATGACCACTATGCAGCCGACGAGGCCGCCCATCCCGCGGCTCCGGCCAGCAAACTCTATGCCCTTGACGCCGGCGACGAGTGGCTGCAGGAAGCAATGGAAAACTCTGAACGCGCCCATGATGTGCGCTACAGGGCCATGATCGGCAATCCGCAACTGGTGGCCTACAATGCCAACCGCCTGCCCGAGGCGCCGCCCGAGGGTGTCATCCCCGGCGACCCGCACCAGGGCAAACTCACCATTGCGCCGCAGCAGATTACCGCCCCCGAGGACGTCACGCCTGCCGATGCTCCCCCCTTGCAGTTGCACAACTGGCTGCACGTGTTCAACGCCTCGCTGCAGTTCACCCAGGCCTATATCAGCGGCAACTGGTACCAGGGCGGTGAGAACAACCTGGCGCTGCTCGGGTCCATCAACTGGAACTGCAACCTCAATCAGGATATGCACCCCAACTGGCTGTTTAACAATGCGCTGTCCTACAAACTCGGTGTCGCCACCACCCACGGCGACAGCATCCGCAACTACCTCATCAACGAGGATAACTTCCTGTTCACCTCGCAGTTGGGTTACAAGGCTGTCAAGAACTGGTACTACAGCGCCATGCTGCAGTTCACGACGCAGTTCATGAACAACTACAAGACCAATACCCGCACCATGACGGCGGCCTTCCTCTCCCCGGCCGAACTCAACCTCGGTCTTGGTATGACCTATAACTACAAGAAGGCCGACGACCGCATGTTCACCCTGGCCATCGCGCCCTTGTCCTATAACCTGAAGTACTGCCGCAACATCACCGACATCGATCCCACGCGCTTTGGCATCGACGCCGGCCACCACTGCAAGAGCAGTTTCGGTAGCAACTTCGAGGCCAAGTGGTTGTGGCGTTTCACTCCCAATGTGATGCTCACCTCCAGGCTCTATATGTTCACCAACTACCAGTATGTCCAGGGCGACTGGGAGAACACCCTCGACCTGTCGATCGGCAAGTACCTGACGACGCAGTTGTACACCCATCTCAGGTTTGACCGCTCCAGGACCCGCGACGACGACTGGAACTACTGGCAGTTCAAGGAGATTCTCAGCCTGGGTGTCGTCTACCGCTTTGCCACTGTCAACTGATAAGCCCTGCCGATGAAACTCCATGTCGCACTCATCGTCCCCCTGCTGTTGCTGATGCCCCTGGTGGCGCTGGCAAAGGGTGGGGTGGTGCCCAAAAAGTCGGTCGTCATCGACGGACTCGACGTGGACTCGATGCGGGCGCGTCTCGATGAGACCGACATGCAGCCGCTCGAGGGCATCTGGTACTATCCCAACGAGGAGATGACCTTGGGCATCGAGCGTTATCACGGCAAGCACAACATCGGCTACCGCATCATCTTGCTCGAGTCCCCCGACATCAACGTCATGCCGGGGACGGTCATCGGATATATCGCCGCCACGGCTGTCGACAGCAAGTACCAGTTATGGCTCTATAGCCAGCGCGACCGCGTGACGCTCATCAAGCCTCTGGAGTGCGTCGCCACGCTCGACGATGCGGCGACAACGCTCACCTTCGACCCGCCACACTGGAAGGTCAAGGTCAGGCTCAACGTCGCCCGGTTCCTGCCGACGCTGTTCAATGCCGTGAGCATCGTTCCCGAAAAAACGGGCGAGCGACTGCCCGTGGGATTCCGCAAAATCTATCCCGAAGGTGTTGGAAACAAGAAGTTTAACCGCATTCGTTACCTGTGATGAGACGTAGCAGCAAATTGCTTTTGACTCTGTCGGCCCTCCTGTTGCTGCTCGTTGCGGGCACCTTGGATATGGGGGCTCGCGTGCGCTCCACGCGCAAGAACCTGCGCAGCACCGAGGTGCCGGTCGCTGTCCTCGACACGGTGGACGGCCTGCTCCCTGACAGCCTCATGACGGTCGACCCCGCTGCCGTGACCATCAAGGGCTTCGCCAAGCGGGCCAGCGACAGCAAGGAGTCGTTCTTCATCACCAACAACACCCGTCACCGCATGAGTGCCGTCAGGCTGCTGATGCGTTACACGACCATGAACGGCGAACTGCTCACGCAGCGTTCGGTCACCGTGCCGGTCAGCCTCAAGCCCGGCGAGACCAAACTCGTCGAGGTCAAGTCCTTTGACGTGCAACGCCTCTTCTACTACTATGCCGGGCCGCAGCCGCGCAAACAGGCGACTCCCTTCAAGGTATCCTACCGGCTCACGGGCTATGACGTCCCGGTGGGCAACTGACACTGATAATCATTCCATTCACAATAACTAAATCAAAAACAAGAGAAAAATGAAGCACTATTCAATCAAACTGTTATCGGCTGTTCTGCTGGCCATCGCCGGATGGACTGCTGCCGATGCGTGCACCAACCTGCTGGTGGGCAAGAACGCCAGTGCCGACGGCTCGACCATCATCACCTATGCCGCCGACAGCCACACCCTCTTCGGTGACTTGCAGTATCTGCCCGCTGCCGACCATCCCGCAGGCGCTATGCGCGAAATCATCGACTGGGACAGCGGCAAGCGCATGGGTGCCATCCCCGAGGTGCCCCACACCTATGCTGTCGTGGGCAACATGAACGAGCACCAGGTGACCATCGCCGAGAGCACTTGGGGCGGCCGTGAGGAACTCTGGGACCTCAACGGCAAGTCCATCATCGACTATGGCAGCCTCATCTACATCGCTCTGCAGCGCTCCAAGACCGCCCGTGAGGCCATCAAGGTGATGACCGAACTGGTGGCCAAGTACGGCTATGCCAGCGAGGGTGAGTCCTTCTCGATTGGTGACCCCAACGAGATTTGGATTATGGACATGATCGGCAAGGGACCGGACGAACTCGGTGCCGTTTGGGTAGCCGTGCGCATCCCCGACGACTGCATTGCCGGACACGCCAACAACCCCCGCATCTGGAAGTTTGACATGAAGGACAAGAAGAACGTCATGTACAGCAAGGACGTCATCTCGTTTGCCAAGAAGAAAGGCCTCTACAGCGGCAAGGATGCCGACTTCGCCTTCGCACCCGTTTATCAGAAGTTTGATGCCGGCGCGCTGCGTGGCTGCGACGCCCGCGTGTGGAGTTACTTCAACCGCTTCCACAAGGGTATGGATGCCTACCTGCCCTTCATCTATGGCAAGACCAGGGCCGATGAGGACGTGATGCCGCTCTACGTGAAGCCCGACCGCAAGATCAGCGTCCGCGATATGCAGAACATGATGCGCGACCACTTCGAGGGAACGCCGTTCGACATGACCGTCGATCCCGGTGCCACCACCGCCTATGGCGTGCCCTACCGTTGGCGCCCCATGGACTTTGAGGTCGACGGCGTGAAGTACAGCCAGGAACGTGCTATCGCCACACAGCAGACCGGATGGGTGTTTGTGTCGCAGATGCGCTCGTGGATGCCCGACGAGGTAGGCGGTTGCTTCTGGTTTGGCGTCGATGATGCCAACACGGCCGTCTTTGTGCCCATGTACTGCTGCATCACCCAGGTACCCGAGAGTTACCGCCAGGGCAAGGCCGACATGTACACCCTCGACTGGGACTGCGCCTTCTGGGTGAACAACTGGGTGGCCAACCAGGCCTATGCACGCTACTCACAGATGATTGGCGACATCCGCAAGGTACAGGGCGAAATCGAGGATAACTTTGCCAAGAAACAGTCGGTCATCGAGGCCGAGGCCACGTCGCTGCTCACTACCGACCGCGCTGCTGCCGTCCGCCTGCTGACCAACTACTCGGTCAACGCTGGACAGGACGCTACCGCACGTTACAGGAAACTGGGCGAGTACCTCTTTGTCAAGTATCTCGACGGTAACATCAAGAAGGAGAAGGACGGCAAGTTTGAGCGCAACGAGTACGGAACGCCCGCTTCGCCCACCTTTGCCGGTTACAACCAGGAGTATTACGACATGATTGTCAAGGGTCCCAACGGCGGCGACAGGCTCAAAGTCGAGGAGCCCGAGTGGTAAACACTTGGCGTTGAACAATCATCCGCAACTAAAAAAGCCGCATCGATATCACATCGGTGCGGCATTTTTATCTGTTTACTTAATCTTGTTTGCTTGATGACTTGTATTATTCAACTAATAACTAATTCACTTTTTCACACTGCAAAATTACCACCGCCTCACGGGACCCACAATCACTACAATGAGGCATTTTTACCTGTTTTTATCATCATTTTATGGGATTTTGGGCAAAAATCGCCTCCCGATGCCCTCTTTTTGGTAGATATTGATTAACTTTGTTCATTCGTTAAATCCAAAAATGAAAATGACTATGAAAAGATTCTCGCTGATTTTGGCTCTGTGTCTGCTTGCCGTCGCGGCTCAGGCTCAACTGTTGTGGAAAGTGAGCGGCAACGGTTTGGCAAGGCCCAGTTACATTATGGGAACCCACCACATGGCTCCCGCTTCGATGATTGACGAAATCGCCGGAATGGACATTGCCCTCGAGGGCTGCGACATCGTCGTGGGTGAGATTGAGAAGGACAGCCTGATGGGCCAGGAAGCACAGATGCGCATGGCTCAGCACATGATGGCTCCGGCCGACAGTACGCTCGACAAACTCTTCACCCCCGAGGAATATGCCATCGTGGAGCAGGTGTTCGATAAGTATTTCGGTGCCATGGGCGTGAAACTCAGCCAGATGAAGATGCTGAAGCCTAACGCCATCAGCACCCAACTGCAGGCCATGCAGGCCCTCAAGTATTTCCCCAACTTCGACGCCAACAACCTCATCGACGTGGCCGTGCAGGAGCGCGCCAATGCCCTTGGAAAGCCGTCGGCAGGCTTAGAGACCCTGCAGGAGCAGATCGACCTGCTGTTCAACACGCCGCTGACCGAGCAGGCCGAGGGTTTGCTCGAGGCTTGCAAGCAGGATGATAAATTCCTCGAGCAGTCGGTAGCCCTCAGCGAGGCCTATGCGACCCAGAACCTCGACCGCATCTTGACGGTGATTACCGAGAGCACCGAGGGCGAGGACAAGGAGGAGGCTCTTGATGCGCTGCTCTATGAGCGCAACCGTGCATGGGTGCCCAAACTCGTCGAGATGATGCCCGAGCGTGCCTGCCTGGTGTGCGTTGGTGCCGGCCACCTGCCCGGACCGCAGGGCGTGCTGCAACTGCTGCGTGACCGCGGCTACACGGTCGAGCCCATGCAGTAACGGGGATATCATTGTTAATATCAAAAACATAAGGCTCAAAGTATTGTGCATTCATTAAAAATGCACTACCTTTGTCGCATTATTCAACAATACAACATCAATTTTGGACCCTGACCCGTTATCGTGCCTGTTATCGGTACTCTGTTTAGCAAGCCCCCAGCCGCTTGTCACTTTCAACACGCCCACATTGGGCAGCATCATAGCCATCATTGTCGCCGTATTTGGACTTTTCCTGTCGGCTTTTAATTCGGGCAGCGAGATTGCCTATTTCTCGTTGCGCCCCGATGACATCGACGACATCGAGGACACACACCGGCGTGAACGCGTGAGGGAACTGCTGGCCAAGCCCGAGAAGTTGCTGGCCACCATCCTGGTGGGCAACAACCTGGTCAACATCATGATTGCCATCGTGTTGAACTTCGCAATGAATCAGATATTCGAGTTTCACAGCACGGTGCTGAACTTCATCGTCCAGACCATCATTCTCACCTTCCTCATCCTGCTCTTCGGCGAGGTGATTCCCAAATTGTATGCCACCAATTTCAACCTGAAGTTCGCTGCGATGGCCTCGGCACCGCTCAAGGCCGCCGTAAAGATATTCTCGCCGCTCACCGCTTTGCTGGTGCGCAGCACGAGCCTGGTCAACAAGGTCGTGCCTTCGCAGACCGAGGAACTCTCGGTCGATGACCTCACGCGCGCCCTCGAGGTGAGCGAGGTCAAGAACCCCGACGAGAAGGAACTGCTCGAGGGCATCCTCTCGTTCGGCGACAAGACCGTCAGCGACATCATGCGCCCCCGTGTCGACGTTGTCGACATCGACCAGGACGACGACTTCGACGAGGTCGTCCGCAAGGTCATCGAGACCGGCTACTCGCGTATGCCCGTCTACGAGGAGACCCCCGACAACATCAAGGGTATCCTCTATGCCAAGGATCTGCTGCCCTATATCGGCAACAGGGACAACACCTTCAAGTGGCAGACACTCATGCGCCCCGCTTATTTCGTGCCCGAGACACGCATGCTCGACGACCTGCTCGAGGACTTCCGCCGCAAGAAGATGCACATGGCCATCATCGTCGATGAGTATGGCTGCACCCAGGGCATTGCCACCCTCGAGGACGTGCTCGAGGAAATCGTCGGCGAAATTAACGACGAGTATGACACCGAGGAGAAATTCTATAACCGCATCAGCAAGGATACCTGGATATTTG
Organism: uncultured Prevotellaceae bacterium; assembly: GCA_900320245.1. Classification (GTDB taxonomy): domain Bacteria; phylum Bacteroidota; class Bacteroidia; order Bacteroidales; family Muribaculaceae; genus Sodaliphilus. The sequence goes on along the minus strand of ONRP01000017.1, from coordinate 2,539 downwards.
ACGGCAAGACGTTGCTGAGCGACTTTGCCCGCACCCTCGACATCGACGAGGAGGAACTCGGCGAGCATGCCGAGGAGGCCGAGACGATTGCCGGCTTCCTGCTCGACCTCAAGGGCGATTTCCTCAAGGAGAAAGAGGTCGTCAACTACGGGCGCTTCACCTTCATCGTTGTCAAGGTCATTAAGCACCGCATCGCCAAAATCAAAATCACAGTCAAGGATGCCGCCGAGACGGCCGGCAAGTGAAGTTGGCACGGCTTTTGCTATGATGGTTGCAGTACAAACCATTATAGTGATGTTTCCAATGACTAACGCTAGAACTTTTGCTTTCGATGGCTATGCCTCCCACTTCAACGAGTCGGCCTTGTGGCGCAAGTTGAAGAAGGTGGCCGGCAAGGTGGGCCGCAAGGCGGTTTACCATGTGCTTGTGCTCTATTACGTCGCTCGCGACCCCGCTGTGCCGACAAGCCTCAAGATCAAGGTGTTTGGTGCCTTGGGCTACTTCATCTTGCCGCTGGATTTCATCCCCGACGCCATCTTGGGGCTCGGCTTTACCGACGACATTCTGGCCCTGGCCTGGGCGGTCTTCTCGCTGAGGAAGTACATCACCCCCGATATCAAGGCCAAGGCTCGAGCCCGTGTCGATCAGTGGTTCGGAGCGCCGCAGAACAGTCGCCCGAGCGGCACCAATGTCGCCCCCTGGCATGTCGCCCCCGATGACCCCCGCATCATCGACGTCGAGGCCGAGGAATACTAAAACAAGAGGCTATAGAGGAATCCCCCTATAGCCTCTTGTTTATTTGTAGATTATCTATAGCTCCTATAGAATCTCTTATCTCTTCTCTCTTCTCTCTTATCTTTTCTCTCTTCTCTCTTATCTTTTATCTCTTCTCTCTTATCTCTTATCTCTTCTCTCTTCTCTCTTACTTAACGTAGAAGTCGCTCGAGACGCCCACGCCTCCGGCTTTCAGTTTGCCGTAGTTGTTGTTGCCCTGATACTTCTGGGTCCACACGCGTTCTGAGCATTTCTTGCCGAGTTCGTCCTTGGTGACGATGTAGCCGTAGATATTGCGGCGCTCGGGCACGATACCCTTCATCACGACATCCCAGTCGTTGCTGGTGATGATGACGTCAAGGACATTGGGGTCGTCGGCCTTGGCGATGGCAAGAGCCTCGGCTTTGAACTTGGCGTGCATCGAGCCGGCCTTGGGCATGGGCTTGTAGTCGATATTCTCGGGCGTGTTATTCGCGATGGCTTGATCTGCTGCATTGGCATATACATTCTGATTGTAGTACATGTATTTTTGAGTATTACTGTACTTCTCGCCGAGTTCATCCCACAATTGAGGGGTGTCCTTGGTGAAAATCTGGAACAGGTGCATCTGCTTGGCACATTTCTTGGCACCTTCCAGGTCCGCAGCGTTCAGGAAGGAACCTTGTCCCCCGAGGGTGGCGAAGACATATTTTCCATTACGACTCACTAGAGTGATGCCTTGAGCCGAACCTTTTGCACGGTACTTGTTCGCCGTCATCAGGCTCCCTTTGGTTGAAACGCTCACAGCGCCATTAGCATCTTCAGTGACTTTCGTGCTGTTGATCAAGACGAGGGTCCAGGAACTGATTTTGTCATAGAATTGCCAATAGCGTTCATTCTCTTTCTGGATACTTTCCCAGAGTTTTACGTCATAATCTGGTCCGGAGTTGATCTTGTCGAGCGCATGGTTGTGCTTGAAACGGGCATCCAACTGGCTCCTGAGTTCTTTCAACCCGTCCTCGGTGATGTCCATCTCGACCATGCGATCCACAAACTCCTCCATGCCGACGCCGTTGTACGTGCCATTCGGGTCCATGACCCAGGGCAGGGGAGGACGTTGGGTTTCAAGGGCACTCATCTTGGCCTCTTCTTTCGCCTTCTTGGCGTCTTTCTTGACATCCTCTTTCTTCTTCTCAACGACCTGCTCGGCTTTCTTCTTGGCCTTGTTGACCAGGCCGCCCAACTGGGCATTGGCTGTCGTGGACACGCTCATTGCTGCCATGGTGATGGCGGCAACCAGTAATGTCTTGATAGTTCTTGCTTTCATCTTGAATAAAGTTTTATTGGTTGATATTTAGGGAAAATGTATTTGCCTGTTGAGGACTGATATCTATGGTTTTGCGTAGGCAAAGATATACATAATTATTTGAACTTTCAAGAGTTGATACCTAAAAAAAACGAGGGTGAACACCACATCGTGGCGCTCACCCCGTCCCTTAGGGTTGGGATTAAATTCCTTTTTTAGTTCTGTTCCTCCTTGGGAGTGTCCTGGATCACGTTGATGTAGGTGTGACCAGCGCGGTGCTGGAACTCTACAGTGCCGTCAACCAGAGCATAGAGGGTGTGGTCCTTGCCCATGCCAACGTTCTTGCCAGGACGGTGCTGGGTACCGCGCTGACGGCGGATAATGTTACCGGCCTTGGCAAACTGACCACCAAAAATCTTCACGCCGAGGCGTTTGCTTTCGCTCTCGCGGCCGTTCTTTGAACTGCCGACACCTTTTTTA
>ONRP01000070.1 GCA_900320245.1 uncultured Prevotellaceae bacterium | reverse complement strand
ACAACCGACGACGACACTTGCGCGCCCCAGTTTCCAGGTGGCGATACCGCATTAATCAAATTCCTCAACGACCACATCATTTATCCGCCCCAAGCGGCATTTGATCAAGTCGAGGGCAAAGTCATCGTGCAGTTCATGGTAAAGAAGACGGGCAAAAAAGGCAAAATCAAAGTCCTGCGTTCTGTGCGCAAAGACCTTGACAAAGAGGCCGTGAGGGTCATTAAGATGATGCCCGACTTCTTGCCTGGCAAGCAGAACGGACAGGTTGCCGATATGCTGCTCACGATTCCGGTCAACTTCAAACTGTTTGATGAGATGGTTCCGCTCACACTCACCAAGGAGCCAACCGATACCACAACCGATGAGATGACCGACGACTTCCAGCCACCGATGTTCCCTGGCGGTGAGGCCGCCTTGATGCTGTTTCTCAAGACCAATGTCAAATACCCGCCCCAGGCAGCCAAGCGCAAAGCCCAGGGCAAGGTCGTGATGAATTTTGTCGTAGACAAGACGGGCAAGGTGACAAACATCAAGGTCGCCAAGTCGGTCGACATCTACTTGGACAACGAGGCCATCCGCGTCTGCAAGTTGCTGCCCGACTTCTATCCGGCCAGGCAGAATGGCCAGCCAGTCAGCGTGTGGTTCACCTTGCCCATCACCTTCAGACTGTAACCGAGTCATCGGCACGCTACGAGACTGCGCACGCCGACAGCCCTGCCCCCGCATGCCATGACTGCGCACTAGCCTCCGTCCGGCGCAAGGAAGCGTCAGAAAGTCAGTATCATGCCTAGTGGCACATTTCTTGCTGTGATTATATAACAATCACGGCCTATAGCCGTTATGATAATATAAGCACAGCATTATTTAAAACAGAATAATAAAGAATATGATTACCAGAGTTTATACCCGCACCGGCGATGCCGGCATGACGTCGCTGGTGAGCGGCAACCGCGTGAGCAAGGATGACGTGCGCGTCGAGGCCTACGGCACCGTAGATGAACTGAACAGCAACATCGGCGTGCTGCTGCACAGCACCAAACTCGATGATCCTGATATCGTGGCCCTGATACGCAAGGCACAGAACAAACTGTTTAACATCGGCGCCTACCTGGCCAACGACCGCCAGGACGCCACCCTGTATGGACTCACTCAGGCCGATGTCGACGCCCTCGAGAAGATGATGGACGAGATGAACGAGGAACTGCCCCCTATGACGGGATTTGTACTGCCTGGCGGTACCCGTCTGTCGGCGCAGGCCGACCGCTGCCGCACCATCACCCGCCGCGCCGAGCGACGTGTTGTCACCTTAGCCAGGCAAGCACACATCGAGCCTCTCGTGCTCGAATACCTGAACCGACTGAGCGATTTCTTCTTTGTGTTTGCGCGGTTTAACAACATTCACAATCAGGTCGAGGAAATCTATTGGGACAAAGACGCTTGAAAAAGAGAAAGGCAACGATATAGAAGCCCGGCCCAAACCCTGCGGGGCTAATGCGAATTACACGAATTAAACTAACTGAATGAGAAATATTTAATTGCCTTCGTGAAATTCGCTTGATTAGCGAAATCAGCATTAAAAATCTGACAGGGTCAACTGCTATATCGTTTCAAAGAGAAAAATAATTTCCAAAAAACAATCGTATATCAAAATTTATATTACCTTTGCGCAATTTTCAGAACACAGGATATTTCATAAAAACAGGCACAACAAGAAAAAACTATGTATTGGACACTTGAATTGGCAACTAAACTCGAGGACGCTCCCTGGCCTGCTACCAAGGCCGAGTTGATCGACTATGCCGTGCGCAGTGGCGCACCTCTTGAAGTAATAGAGAATCTGCAGGAGATCGAAGACGAAGGCGACACCTACGAATCGATCGAGGACATCTGGCCCGACTATCCGACCAACGATGATGACTTCTTCTTTGACCCTGACGAATATTAACCATCATCAGTTCTGCAACAATAAAACAGTCCCGGGATTTTTCCATATCCTGGGACTGTCTTTTTTTGGTGCACCTGCAAAACTGTGTGTTCAGCAATCAGAGATACCACCCAGCGGGTGGCCCTATGAGTAACCCCGCTGGGGCGGATTTCCGAAGCGTAGCGAGGAC
>ONRP01000022.1 GCA_900320245.1 uncultured Prevotellaceae bacterium | reverse complement strand
CGATATCAAGATTTATCCTATCGATGCTACCGAGAAGTCTATCGAGATGAAGAACTCCAAGACCTTCAACATGATCGTCCTGGGTTCGATGCTCAAGGTGCGCCCGATGGTCACCATCGAGAGCGTGCTCAAGGCCCTCAAGAAGACCCTTCCCGAGCGCCACTGGCACCTCATCCCCCTCAACGAGGAGGCTCTGAAGGAGGGTGGTAACCTCATCAAGGAGTAAATCCCTAAGTCCGATAATCAACAAGCGGTTGGCCTCATGGTCAACCGCTTGTTTTGTTCGTGTCAGTTTGTAGTAAATGGTTGTAGCCGTTTTACCACACGGCTACTTTCCAGGCATTGTGGCTGGTGGACGTCTTGAGCACGTAGATGCCACGCGGCAACTCGATGACCATGTCGTCCTTGAGGTCGTCGATGCGCTTCACCTCCTGGCCTGCGATGTTGTAGATGCTGGCGCGGCCAACGCTCTCGCTGCACTTCACGAGGATGCCGCCGTCCACGGCAAGCACCTGCAGCGGCTTGTCGGCCTCGATGCCGGTGATGCCGCTGGCATCAAGGGTGATGACGTTCGACGGCTCGCTCAGGTAGCCCAGGCGGTAGGACTGCACGCTGTAGGTGTGCGTTTCGCCGGGCCGGCGGTCGGTAAAGACGTAACTCGTCTCCTGGCCGCTGCCGGTGGTGAACGTCTCGGTCGTCACCTCGTTGTTGTCATTGCTGTAGACGGTCCGGGTGATGATATAGTAGTCCACCTGTTCGTTGGCGGCTTGCCAGTTGGCGGTGTAGTTGGTACCGTTGATTCCGCTCGCCGGCAGGGCGGTCAGCGTCGACAGGGTGGGAACGGGCACGCAGCGGGCACGCAGTTCCACGCCCACACTGCCCGTCAGGCCGCCGTCCGATATCAGCAGGCGCGTTGTGTGTTCGCCCAGTGCGGTCGGCGTGTAGGTGATGGTCAGCGGGTAGCCCTCGGCGCTGTTGGCAGCGGTGCGGCTCACGGTGGTCACCGAGATGTTGAACATCTCATAGTCGTAGCGGTAGAGTTGCAGCGACAGGGGATTGTTCAGGCCGCGGCCCTTGATGTAGAGGATGTAGTCCAGCGACTTGCCGATGGCCACTTCGCCAAAGTCGAGCACGGTGCCTTGGGTCGGCGTGATGAGTTCGGGGTCGCCGTCGTAGACGGGTTGCGGATTCGTGTCGTCAACATAGAACACCTCGCCCTGGCGGTTGCCCCAGATGTACTCAAACAGTTCGGGGAAGTCGATGAACGGGTTGCGGTTGTTCTGGTGCTTCTGCACGGCATCATTGCGTGACACCTCCTTGTCGCTCACGGCATCGTTACGCGCCCAGCGGCACAGCAGGTCGATAGACCAGTCGTTGAGGCTCTTCCATGAGTTGTTGGTCAGCATGTAGGTATACTTCCATGTGTAGTTCTGGTAGGCACATGCCATATAGAAATAGGTGCGTGCAAAGTCGCCCTTGTAGCGGTCGTCGGGCTCAAACACCGAGTTGCTGCCGCCGCCCTGGCCGGTTTTGGGTGAGCCCACCTTGGTCACGCCGTTGTCGAAGGAGGCCGTCGACACCTCGCCCAGCGGATGGTTCGACTTGGCCATGTTGGCGTCGCCGTCCGAGGGGTACAGGTGGTTGATGTCGGTGTAGCCGGCATAACCCTGGGTCTCGTCATAGCCGCCCCACCAACTCTTGGGCAGCGAGTGTTCCTTGTGCATGCCGTACACGCCGCTCGTGCCGCCGCGGAAGTAGTAGGTCTTGTCGCTGTACATGTCCCACACCTTGCTGTTGTCGTCGTCGCGACAGTCGGTTTCGGCAAAGTAGGCCCACAGGCTGCCATAACTCAGCGTCGTGTGGCGTATGGCCAATTCGTGGATGGCGTCTTTCAGCGCCTGGCCGCTCTTGCCGTTCAGGGAACTGTAGTAGCCGTCAGGAATGGCTGCTGAGGCTCCGAGGCAGGTCAGTGCGGCCATCAGGACCAATGTCCATCGGTAAAGTATCTCGTGTTTCATAACCTCTTGAAATGATGTTGACTCTGAGCCACAAAGGTAGTACAAAGTTTTTGGTTTTCAGTATTCTGGGCTCTGTTTTTAGTTCTTGATGTTCTGCTTCACTGCTCTTCCTCATTCCTCCAGTTGATGAGGTAGACGCGCTCGCGGGCGCGTGTCACGGCGGTGTAGAGCCAGCGGTAGAAGTCCATCGACTGCATCGCGTCTGGCATGATGCCGCCCATGTCGATGAACACGTTGCGCCACTGGCCGCCCTGCGCCTTGTGGCACGTCACGGCGTAGGCGTATTTCACCTGCAGCGCGTTGAAGTAGGGGTGCTCTTTCAGCGCCTTGTAGCGCTCGCGCTTATCGCCGGTCAACTCGGCCCACACCTCGTTGAACAGGCGCTCGCTCTGTTCGCGGTCGAGGGCCGGCGTGTCGCTCAGCAGGCAGTCCACCACGATTTTGCAGTCCATCTCCACGCCGTCGTGGTCGGGGAACTCGACGGTGACGTTGGCAAAGCGCAGCCCGTAGCGGTGCTCGATGTCGCCCCACACGCGGCGCACGCGGCACACGTCGCCGTTGGCAATGAAGTCCAGTTGCTCATAGTCGCGCGCCCAGTAGTAGTTGTTCTTGGCCACCAGCAGCATGTCGTCGTTCACCAGCAGGTCCTCGCGGTAGAGGATGGTGTTGCGCACGCCCATATTGAACAATGTAGCGCGCTTGTTGCTGCGTGTCACGATGATGGTCTCGCCCATGCCGTCGCGGTCATAGCAGTCGCTGATGGTCTCCAGCAGGAACTCGCTCGACACGGCCTGGATGTCCTCCATGCCCTCAAGGTCAAAGTGCGGACGGCCCAGCGTGCCGTCTTCCATTGCCTGCCGCAGCATTGTGGCATTGTGCAGGATGCCGCTCTCCTCGGCCTGGCGCGCAATCTGTTGCAGGAACACGCCATAGGTCGTCAGCCCCATCGACCGCAGTATCCCGTCGTCCAGGGCAGGGCTCACCAACTGGCCCACCGGCGGCAACTGCGCATTGTCGCCCATCAGCACCATCTTGCAGCCCTGGCCGTTGTACACGTAACCGATGAGGTCCTCCAGCAGCCGTCCGCTGCCAAAGATGGAGCCGTCGCTGGCATTGCTGATCATCGACGCCTCGTCAACGATGAACACGGTGTCGGTGTGCTTGTTGTCGGCAAGGCCGAAGGCGTCCACGCCGTAGCCCTGCTGGCGGTAGATTTTGCGGTGGATGGTGTAGGCCGGGTGGCCCGAGTAGTCGCTGAAGATGTGTGCCGCGCGACCCGTCGGTGCCAGCAGGACCGATTTTTTGCCCTGCTGGTGCAGCGCCTTGACGATGGCACCCGTCAGCGACGTCTTGCCCGTGCCCGCGTAGCCGCCCAGGATGAACACCGAACGCTCGGGAGCATACAGCAGGAAATGGGCCAGCGCCACGACCACCAGCATCTGGTCATCGTTCGGGTCATAGGGCAGCCACCGCAGCACATCCACGGCAAGTTGCTTCACTCGAGGGTCGTGGTGGTCGGCATCCCCGGTGTGGTGATAGGTTGTCAGTCGCTCAGCATTGTTCATGGGGACAAAAATATGAAAAAAACACCTAAAACTTGCAATTATCCGCCAAATTGTATTACCTTTGCCCCGCAATTTACGCAAGGAGTGATGCTCGAGTGGCTGAAGAGGCACGCCTGGAAAGCGTGTATACGTCAAAAGCGTATCCCGAGTTCGAATCTCGGTCACTCCGCCACAACAAGGGACGACAACCACTGTCGCCCCTTGTTGTTTTTAGAAAACAACTTGAACAACTGGCACAACAATCAATAAATGTTGTCTAAGTTGTTCAAGTTGTCTTTATAACCCGTTGTGGTCCGGATGGCATTGTACTTATTGTTTTCTTTTAACATAAAAAAGAGAGACGCAAGGGTGTTGCGTCTCTACATTTTCTTAGCGCATTAGCGCCTCAGCGTGAGGCAAAATGAGTTGGCGGTTTACTCGGCCTTCTTGTCTTTCTTGGCACGCAGGCTGTAGACGGCAAGGAAGAGGATGAGGGCGATGTAGACCACGATGCCCAGGGTGTTGGTCAGTACCTCGCTCTCGGGAGCAGCGAACTTGACATCACAGAAAGCCAGGGCTGCACAAACAACGCCCATCAGGGCACCACCGGCAATGAAACCGCTGGCGATCAGCGTGCCGCGCTCCTTGCGGGCGGCATTGACGGCCTCATCCTTGCTGCGGCTGCCGACGAACCAACTAACGATGGCGCCGATGAGCAGCGGAGCATTCAACTGGAAGGGGATGAACATACCCAGCGAGAAGGGCAGGGCAGGCACCTTGAGCCAGTTGAGCAACAGGGCGAGAACGGCTCCCACACCGTAGAGCAACCAGGGGGTGTCGCCACCCATCATCAGGGGGTCGATGACGGCCGCCATGGCGTTGGCCTGGGGCGCTGCCATGACGTTGGGGTCGGTAAAGCCGTAGGCCTCGTTCAAGATCATCATCACACCGCCGACGGTGGCAGCCGACACGAGGGTGCCAACAAACTTCCACGTCTGCTGCTTGGCGGGCGTGGTGCCGATCCAGTAACCGATCTTCATATCGGTGACCATGCCGCCGGCCATCGAGAGGGCCGTGCAGACCACGCCACCGATAACCATTGCGGCAACGATGCCTTGAGAGCCTTTCAGACCGATGGAAACAAAGATCACACTGGCGACGATGAGGGTCATCAGGGTCATACCCGAAACGGGATTGCTGCCCACGATAGCAATGGCGTTAGCAGCCACCGTGGTGAACAGGAAGGCGATGACCAGCACAACGAGGAAGGCAACGATCGCCTGAACCAGGTTATGGATAACGCCGATATAGAAGAACACGAAGGTAATCAACAAGGCTGCCAACAGGGCGAACACGAGGACCTTCATCGAGATGTCACGCTGGTGGCGTTCCACCTGCTGGCCCTGGTTCTGTTCCTGGCTTTTAAAGGCCTGGCCAGCCAGTCCGGCGGCACTCTTGATGACGCCCCACGACTTGATGATGCCGATGATACCGCTCATGGCGATACCACCGATACCGATGAACTTGGCGCCCCCGGTGAAGATGTCCTCAGGAGATGCGGTAGCCAGTTCGGGATTCATCGAGCCCATGAGGGGAACAATCACCCACCAGATGAAAGCGCTACCGGCAAAGATGATGAAGGCATAGGGCAGGCCGATGATGTAGCCCATACCCAGGGCAGCGGCGCTGGTATTCACCTTGAAAATCATCTTCACGTTGTCGGTGAAACTCTGGATAGCAGGGATGGCAGCGGTGGTGAGCACCTCTTTCCACCAGTGGAAGGTGTTGAGCAGGAAGTCGTACAGACCGCCCACGATACCGGCGATGAGCAAGTGACGCACCTGGCTGCCGCCCTTCTGGCCGCTGACGAGCACCTGGGTGGTCGCGGTAGCCTCGGGGAACGGGAACTTGCCATGCTGGTCGCTCACGAAGTACTTGCGGAACGGGATGAAGAACAGGATGCCCAAGCAGCCGCCAAGCAGCGAACTGAGGAAGATTTCCAGGAAGTTCACCGTGATGTCGGGGTACTTGGCCTGCAGGATGTACAGGGCGGGCAGGGTGAAGATGGCACCGGCCACGATGATGCCCGACGCGGCACCGATCGACTGGATGATGACATTCTCGCCGAGCGAGTTCTTACGCTTGGTTGCGGCACCGATACCGGCCGCAATAATGGCGATGGGGATGGCAGCCTCGAACACCTGGCCCAGTTTAAGGCCCAGATAGGCTGTCGCGGCACTGAAGATGACCGCCATGATCAGACCCAACGAAACAGAGTAGGGCGTGATCTCGGGATACGTCTTGTCGGGCTTCAAGATGGGGACATACTTCTCCCCGGGCTTGAGTTCGCGCGCGGCGTTCTCGGGCAATGACATGTCGTCTTGCTCTTGGTTAATAATCGTTTCTTCTTCTTTCATAAAAAAATGGTTTATAGTTTTTGGTTTTTAGTTGGCGGGTTTACAAACTGCGAAGATAGACAAAAAACGCCAACCGTGAGCCATGTGGGCCGCGAAATGTTGGTTTTTTTGCGAGATTGAAGTTTTTATTTATCTTTGCAGGCCAAACTATAAATGCCACGACTATGATTCACAGATTTATCATGATGGCCCTCACGGCCATGCTGACGATAGGTGCGATGAACGCACAAGACGCCTTGTGCAGCGAGCAGGTCTCGCTCGAGGACCTGGCTGCCTATATCGACACGATGCGTCCCGCCGACCCCCACGTCAAGTTGTTCTACTGCAACCTGATCAACAACCCCACCCACAGTTACCGCATCGAGCACCTGGATGTGGGCTTCAACGGCTGCACGGGCCGTGTCGACGAGCAGGTGGTGATGGCCGACGGCTCCAAGCGCGACAACGTGTTCATCTTCAACGAGCAGGGTCTGCTGGTCAAGTCCGTCATCCAGGGCGCCAAGGGTGCCAAGACCGAGGTCAATTACACCTATTCCTATGACGAGGTGCTGGGCTACACCATCAAGCAGAGCAAGAGCAAGAAACTCACCATCAACTACGCGCCCATCTACGGCGACCACGGACGCCGCGACGTGCTCAAGGGCGATAACGGCAGCCGCCAGGACTTCACCTACAACGACCAGGGCCACCTGACCAAGCGTGTCGTCACCCCCGCCAAGGGGAACAAGCGCACGCTGCTCTACCAGGGCGGCTATGTCGTGCGCGAGGAGACGGGCGGCAAGGTGTACCGCTATCACTACGACTTTGACACGGCGACGGGCAAGAAGTTCCTCATCGCCATCGAGGAACTCAAGGGCAACGATGTGGTGCACAAGCGCACCTTTGACTACGATATCGACACCCACGGCCGCTACACCCGCGTGGCCATCGCCCTCGACGGCAAACCCCAGATGACCATCACGCGCAGTTATCAGCCGCTGGCCGGACAGTGATTCCTGCCAAGCGCGACGGTCACGAGCGGCGCGAAGTGCTAGAAACTCAAGCCATAAACAATAAACCGCGCTGCTTTATCGTTAAAAATGAAATAGCACCGCAATTTCATGAAACGGATACTCTATATCATAGTGGGTCTGCTGTTGGCGTCGGTAGTGATGTCGTTGTCGTCATGCAAGGGCCCCAAACTCAAAGAGGCCGACGAGGCCTATGACCGGGGCGAGTACTTTGACGCCGCGACCATCTACCGTAAACTCTATAACCGCTATAACCGCAAGGAGGACGCCTGGCTGCGTGGCGAACTGGCCTTCCAGTTGGGTATGTGCCACCTGAAACTCAACCAGGGCAACCGTGCCGCTGCCGCCTTCCAGAACGCCATCCGTTACGAGTATGAGGACTCGACGGCACTGTTGCGCTTGGCCCAGGCCCAGCAGCGCGACGGCCAGTATGCCGCCGCCATCAAGAATTATGATGCCTATCTTGAGATGTTCCCCGACGACTGGGAGGCCCAAGTGGGGCGTCGCGGGTGTGAACTCGCACCGCAGTGGAAGGAGGAGGGCTCGCGCTATATCGTCAAGCAGAACAAACTGTTGAACTCGCGCCGTGCCGACTATTGCCCGATGTATCTGGACAAGAACATGGAGTACATCTACTTCACCTCGACCAACGAGAAGTCGACCGGTGAACTGCGCAGCGAGATTACCGGCACCAAGAAGGGCGACATCTACTTCACCAAGAAGGACGAGAAGGGCGCCTGGTCCCGTCCCGAGGTGGTGGACGGCGGACTGAACACCGAGCATGACGAGGGTGCGGCAGCGTTCTCGCCCGACGGCTCAACGATGTATCTGGCCCGTGCCGTGCGCCAGGACTGGCCCACCACGGTGGAGATTTACACCAGTTCCCGCAGCGAGGCCAAGTGGAGCGCTCCGCAGAAGTTTGAAATCACCGCCGACACGTTGAGCAACTATTCCGACCCCTTTGTCAGCCCTGACGGTAATTGGCTCTATTTCACGAGCGACATGCCCGGCGGACAGGGCGGCACCGACATCTGGCGCATCAACATCAAGGACAAACACGGCACCCTCGAGAACCTGGGGCCGCAAATCAATACCAAGGGCAACGAGCGCTATCCCAACGTGCGCACCGACAGCCTGCTCTACTTCGCGAGCGACGGCCTTCCCGGCATGGGCGGCCTGGACCTGTTTGTGGCCACGCTGCAGCCGCGCGACGAGGACGACAAGTTCTCGATGGACCGCTGGGTGGTGGAGAACATGGGCGTGCCGATGAACTCGTCGGCCGATGACTTCGGCATCACCTTCGGTGCGGGCGAGAGCGGCATGTTCTCGAGCAACCGTGGCGATGCCCGTGGCTATGACCACATCTTTGACTTCATCAAGCCCGACCTGCAGATATGGATTTCGGGCTATGTGGTCGACAAGGACGACGAGCCCGTGCCCAATGCGGTCATCCGCATCGTGGGCGACGACGGCAGCAACCAGAAGACCGCTGCCAAGCCCGACGGCTCTTTCCGCTTCGACCTGCAGCGCGGTGTGAAATATGTCATGATGGCCGGTGCCGATGGCTACCTCAACGCGCGCCAGGAGTTTGAGAGCGACAGCGCCGAGGAGGATGCCGAGTACAATGTGGACTTTGTGCTCGCTGCGATGTTCAAGGCCCAGGTGGTCGAGAACATCTTCTACGACTTCGACAAGGCGGTGCTGCGCGACGAGTCCAAACTCGCCCTCGACAGCATGGTGATGCTGCTCAAGGACCATCCCAACATCGTCATCGAGATGGCGTCGCACACCGACCGTGTGGGCTCGGCAAAGTATAACCAGGGCCTGTCGCAGCGCCGTGCACAGAGCGTTGTGGACTACCTCATCGCCAACGGCATTCCGCGTGAGCGTCTCAAGCCCGCCGGCTATGGCGAGTCCCAGCCCAAGACGGTGACCAAGCGCATCCACAACCAATACCCGCAGTTTGAAGAGGGCACAACCCTGACCGAAGAATTTATCAAGACCCTGAGCAAGGAGGATCAGGAGGCGGCCGACCAAATCAACCGGCGCACCGAGTTCACCGTTCTCGACACCGAATTCCAATACTAAACAAGAAACCGCCTGCTTGAGCAGGCGGTTTCTTGTTATTGACAGCGACTCTAGATATTCTAGATATTCTAGGGGCTATTGCCCTTATCGTCCGATGCAGTAGTAGGTGAAGCCCAGGTCCACGAGTTCGTCACCGTCATACACGTTGCGGCCGTCGATGACCAGCGGCGTGTTCATCAGGCTCTTGACCATGCCCCATGCCGGGATGCGGAACTGGCGCCACTCGGTGAGCAGCAGTACGGCATCTGCTCCCTTGACGGCATCATACATGTCCAGGCCGCAGTAGACGTTGCTCCAACGGCGTTTGGTGGCATTCATTGCCACGGGGTCATAGACGCGCACGTGGCAGCCGGCCTCCATGAGCAGGTTGATGGTGTCGATGGCGGGAGCGGCGGTCATGTCGTCGGTCTCGGGCTTGAAACTGAGTCCCCACAGGGCCACGGTCTTGCCGGCCAGTTCACCCTTGAAGTGGTTGTAGAGTTTCTTGAAGAGGATGCGTTTCTGGCGGTTGTTGACGTTCTCGACCGACTTGAGGATTTCCATGTCGTAGTTGTGCTCGTTGCCGATTTTGATCAGGTCGTTGATGTCCTGGGGGAACAGCGTGCCGCCGTAGCCGCAGCCCGGGAAGATGTACTTGGGGCCGATGCGGCTGTCGGTACCCACGCCATGGCGCACGATGTTGATGTCGGCACCCACAATCTCGCACAGGTTGGCTATCTCGTTCATGAAACTCACGCGGGTGGCGAGCATCGAGGTGGCGGCATACTTAATCATCTCGGCAGTGCGGGTGTCGGTGTAGATGACGTTGCGGTTGTTGTGCATCAGGATGGTGCGGTACAGGCGCTCCATGGCCTGGCGCGCGCTGGCGGTCTCGGTGCCGATGACGATGCGGTCGGGCTTCATGAAGTCCTTGATGCCGTTGCCCTCGGTCAGGAAGTCGGGGTTGCTGGCCACGTCAAACTTGATGTCAGCGCCACGCGCTTCGAGCGTCTCGGTGATGATTTTGGTCACATGCTGTGCCGTGCCCACCGGGACGGTCGATTTGATGACGAACACGCTGTAGCGGGTGATGTGGTTGCCGAAGTCCTTGGCGATGTCCAGGATGGGACCCAGGTCGGTGGAACCGTCCTCATCGGCTGTGGTGTCGATGGCACAGAATACGAAGTCCTGGTCCACAAAGCCCTGCTTGTAGTCGCTCGAGAAGATGAGCCGCTTGTCGTTGACGTTGCGGTTGATCATGTTGTCCAGCCCCGGCTCATAGATGGGGATGGCGCCATAGACGAGGCGGTTGATCTTCTGGCTGTCGCGGTCCACACAGGTCACATTCACTCCCAGGTCGGCAAAGCAGGTACCGCTCACCAACCCCACATATCCTGTTCCTACTATAGATATATTCATATCGCAAGGGTTTTTAGTCTCAAAATGGGATGTAAAGTTGTATTTAATTTGCAAATATACTAAGAATTATCAGAAATTTCTTGTCTTTATCATTAAAAATTGCTAAGTTTGCCAATTCTAAATGATGATTTAGTATTGTAATGGTTGTAAATCAACTTGTTTAACCAAATTATATCTCTTTACACTATGAAAAAGTATTTAGCAGAATTGGTCGGTACATTTGTGCTCACTTTCTTGGGTTGCGGTGCAGCAGTCAGCCTGGGCTGTGACACTGCACATGTAGCAGGAACTGCTGCTGTGGTCGGCACGGCCATCGCCTTCGGTTTGGCTGTTGTGGCCATGGCTTACACCATCGGCGGCATCAGCGGATGCCACATCAACCCCGCCATCTCGTTGGGATGTTTCCTGAGCGGTCGCATGAGCGCCAAGGATTGCGGCATGTACATTGTGTTCCAGATTATTGGTGCCATCCTGGCAGCCGCCGTGCTGGGTGTGCTGGCAGGCTTTGACAGCGGATTGGGGGCTAACGGATTGCAGACCCTTGATGAGATAGGCAAGGCTGGTACGGTATCAGTTACTACGGGCTTGATTGCCGAGATTGTGCTCACAATGATTTTTGTACTCGTAGTGCTCGGTGCTACTTCCAAGACCAATGGGGCTACCAACAACTTCGCTGGCCTGGCTATCGGTCTGTCGCTGATTCTTATCCACCTGGTGGGCATCCACTATACCGGTACGAGCGTTAACCCCGCCCGTTCCATCGGTCCGGCTCTGTTTGCAGCAGGAGATGCCTTGAACCAGTTGTGGATCTTCATCGTCGGCCCGTTTGTCGGCGGCGCACTGGCAGCAGTCATCTGGAAAATCATCGGCTGCGACTGCTGCAAGAAAGAAGAAGAGTAACCAAATGATTGACTTTTAATTTTTTAAACCTAAAACTTTATTTTACAATGAGTTACAAGATTATTGACATCGAGGGTATTGGTGAAGCGTATGCTCCCAAACTCATTGAGCAGGGAATTGAGACCGTTGAGCAGTTGCTGGATGCATGCGAGGCTCCCACGGGACGCAAAATCATTGCTGAGAAGACCGGCATCTCCGAGAAACTGATTCTCAAGTGGACCAACCATGCCGACCTGTTCCGCATCAACGGCATCGGCCCGCAGTTCGCCGAACTGCTCGAGGCTGCTGGCGTAGACACCGTCAAGGAACTGCGTCACCGCGTTGCCGCCAACCTCGCCGCCAAGGTGGCTGAAATCAACGAGGAGAAGCACCTGTGCGGCCGTGTGCCCGCCGAGGTTGAAATCCAGAAGATGATTGACCAGGCCAAGGAACTTCCTCCCCGCATGACCTACTAATCACCCAGGTCTGAACAACCCCAACACAACAAGCCGCCAAGACTCCACGGTCCTGGCGGCTTGTCATTGTTATTCCTCTCAATTCTCCTATTATATTCCTGCCTGTCTGTCTTGTTATGTCAATCACGAAAGCATGGAAAAGGGTAATAGGGCAAAGCCCGTTAGGGCTGTAAGGATTTAGGCAGGGGTGAAGCGTAGCGGAACCCCTGTAAATGGTCATTATCATGGTTCCAAGCCCCATAGGGGCGGCAGGATTATAGATAGCGCTCGTCGTACTCTATACCGTAGGCTTGAAGAAACGCCTTGTATTCATCTCTGAACGTGAGCGTCTTGTGATGCTCTTCCTGATTCAGAATATATTGTTTCACTTTAGGCAGCACTGAGGCGCTTACTGAAAAAGCGCCGTACCCGTTTTGCCACGAGAACCCGCCGTAGTATGGATTTATTGTTTTAATCCATCGACTACTTTCTGCCTTAACGGTTCTCATGAAATCAGCCAATGACACCGTCTTGGGTAAGGAAACTAAAAGATGTACATGATTGGAAGTACCTCCAATTTCAATGAGTATAGCACCTAGCCCCTTGACAACACCCCCGATATATTGATAGATACGTTGCAGATCAACATCAAGAAATGGTGTTCCTTTGGCCTTGATGTGAAAAACAATATGAAGGATATTGCTGACGTATGTATTTGGCATATAATTATTTCTGGCGCCCCCAAAGGGGCTTGATTTCTTTTGTTCTCATATCCCAGGGGTTACGCTTCGCTGCACCCCTGGCTATCCCCTTTTCAGCCCTAACGGGCTTTTAATCATGCACAAGTGGTCTCCTTGTCAAGTTGAGCAGTATATGCCTGCACGGAAAAAGGTTAATAGAACAATTGTCTTGGGTTGCGGTTACGGGATGGTGACCTCGCCGCACAGGTCGCTGGCCATGTATTTCTTGACCATGCTGGGCGAGTACTTCATGCCGAAGAGGAACATCAGTTTAGTGATGGCGGCCTCGCTGGTGATGTCATAGCCGCTGATGACACCGGCGTCAAGCAGTGCTTTGCCTGTCTCGTAGAGGGAGCAGTTCACACCGCCGTTGACGCATTGGGTCACGTTGACGATGACCACGCCGCGGTGGACAGCCTCCTTGATGCGCTCAATGAACCAGGGATAACTCGGGGTGTTGCCGGCGCCGTAGGTCTTGAGCACGATGCCCTTGATGCCCGGGGTGTGCAGCAGGTAGTCGAGCGTCTGTTCGGTGATGCCGGGGTTGAGTTCCAGGAACATGACATTGCTGTCCATATCGGTGCACACCTTCAGGGGCCGGGGCGGCATCTGCCTGAGGTAGGGCGTGTTGTACTCGATGTCAAGGCCGATTTCGGCCAGTTCGGGATAGTTGAAACTCTTGAAGGCGTTGAAGTTGTCGGCGCTCATCTTGGTGGCACGGTTGCCTCGCCACAGGTAGTTCTCGAAGAGGATGGCGACCTCCTGCACGCGCGGGCGGCCCTTCTCATCGATGGCAGCAGCCACCTGCAGGGCGGTAATGAGATTCTCCTCGCCGTCGGTGCGCACCTCGCCGATGGGCAGTTGCGAGCCGGTGATGATGACGGGCTTGCTCAGGTTCTCGAGCATGAAACTCAGGGCCGATGCTGTGAAGGCCATCGTGTCGGTGCCATGCAGCACGACAAAGCCGTCGTAGAAGTCGTAGCGCTCCTCGATGGTCAGCGCGATGTCGCGCCAGTGCGAGGGGTCCATGTTGCTGCTGTCGATAGGCGGTTCGAACTGGAAATGTTCAATCTCGTAGTCCAGTTTCTTGACCTTGGGCACATTGTCGATGAGGTGGTCAAAGTTGAACGGCTGCAGGGCATGGGTCTTGGGATTCTCGATCATGCCGATGGTGCCGCCGGTATAGATAATGAGTATTTTGGGTCGTTTCATAGTAAGCGTTAATGGTATTTCAGGGTTAGTTGTTGACTTTAGATTCTGCTTCTTCCTTCATCAATTCGGCGCCGCGTTCAAACGCCTTGTCAAAGAACATCATGTGGTAGTCCAGCGAGTTCACCCAGTAGTCCCAACTGTGGCGGCCGGGGCGCACGGTGAAATCGTGGTCGATGCCCATTTCGACCATTTTGTCGTGTATGGCGATATTGTTCTTGATGAAGATGTCGTTCAGACCGTCGTCGATGATGATGTTCTGGGCGGGCTTCAGGGTGCAGGCCTTCACCCGGTCAAGTTGGTTGCACACGGCATGGTCGCGCCAGCGTTGCTTGTTGGCGGCTTGTTCGCCCAGGCGGTCCTTGATGTGCCAACTGTCGGGGTACTGAGTGATGTCCATGTTGCCGCTCATGCTACCGCAGGACCAGAACACGTCAGGATGACGGAAGGCCAGGAACAGCGCTCCGTGGCCACCCATGCTCAATCCCGTGATGGCACGCATGTAGCGGTTGGCGATAGTGCGGTAGTGGCTGTCGATGTATTCCACCAGTTCCTTGCTGACGTAGGTCTCGAACTGCATCTTGGGGTCGACGGGCGAGTCAAAGTACCAACTGTCCTGACCGTCGGGGCACACGATAATCACGCCATAGTGGTCGGCTAGCCGATGCAGGTCGGTCTTCTTGGACCAGTCGCTGTAGCAGCCGTAAGCGCCATGCAGCAGGTAGAGCACGGGGAATCGTGCGTTCTGATTATTGGTGATATAATGGTCGGGCTTGATGACCACATTCTTGATGGTGCGGCCCATGGCCTGACTCATCACCTCGATGGTGTCGGTTAAGAGGGTGCTTTTATCGACCTCGGTCTTGGTCTCCTTGGTCTCCTGATTTCCGGGTGTCGGGTGGGCGCACGCGGTGGTGGCAAGGAGCATCAAGGCAGCCAGCAGCAGTATCGGTTTGAGGAAAGTCTTTTTCATTTCTCCTTGGTTTTAAGCGGTCGTTTTTTCTTGAAGAAGTCGGTCATCAGTTTGGAGCACTCGTCCTGCAGGACTCCGGCGGTGACCGTTGTCTTGGGATGGAAGGGCTTCTCGCACATCGTGTGGTAGCCGCGCTTGTCATCGCTGGCGCCATAGACGATGCGCGGAATCTGGCTCCAGGCCAGCGCGCCGGCGCACATCAGGCAGGGCTCCACGGTGACGTACAGGGTGCAGTCGGTCAGGTACTTGCCGCCCAGCGTCGCTGCTGCAGCAGTGATAGCCTGCATCTCGGCATGGGCGGTGACGTCGGTCAGAGCCTCGGTCAGGTTGTGGCCGCGCCCGATGACGCGACCCTTGCACACGATGACGGCGCCGATGGGCACCTCGTCACGCTCGAGCGCCTTGTGGGCCTCGTCCAGCGCCATGCGCATATACTTGATGTCGATATCCTCGTTTTTGTTCATCAGTTCAGGAACACTTTGCGGACCGTGTCGCCCACTTTCACGACGTAGACGCGGTGGCCGGGCAGGCTGATCCAGTTGTTGACGGCGGGACGCTCATACCACAGGTTGCCGTACACGTCATAGATGAAGGTCCACAGCCCGTGGGTGTCGCCACTGATGTAGATGGTGCCGTCGATACCCGTGATGGTCAACTTCGGCGTGGTCTCCTCGTCCTCGATTTCCTCGCTGGCATCGGTCTCGGCGGTGGCTACCAGTTGCAGGTCTTCCTCGTCATACATCAGCGTGGTGGGCACGACCAGATAGTCGGTGCTTTGGGCGCCGATGGGCAGGAAATAGCGGTCGGCAGCGGTGATGGCCATCAGATAGCCGTCGGGGCCGTAGATTTTGTAGGCCAGGCTGCCTCCCAGCGTGAGGGCGGTCCAGTTGCCTCCCAGCGTCTCCTGCTGCATGGTGGGCAGCACGGCGAGCCCCTCGTCAACCCACAGGCTGAACAGGTCGTCGTCGCCCCACACGGCATCGTCCTGGTAGCGATTGCTGGTGGCGCGGTCGGCGAGCATCACGTGGATGTTGTCACAGCCCTCAAAGGTGTTGTCGCCCATCGTGAGGGGTGGGGTGGAGGCGTCGCTGTACACCTCGGTGAGGCGGGAGCAGTAGCCGAAGGCCCTGTTGCCGATATGGCGCAGCGAGGCGGGCAGGAAGACGGTGCGCAGCATGGCGCAGTCCTCAAACGCCCCTTGCCCGATGCTGGTGACACCCTCGGGCAGGACAATGTTGGTGATGGCGGTTCCGGCAAGCATATACCGGCTGATGTCCCTGAGACCTAATGGCAGGGTGATGCTGGCCAGGTCGTCGGCATCGGCAAATGCGGCTTCGCCTATCATAGTCACGCTGTTGGGAATCTGCACCTCGGTGATGGCCGACTGCCAGAAGGCCCTCGGGGCGATGGCAGTGACGTCATAGTTCACACCGTCGCAGTAGACGCGCTCGGGCACGATGATGCAGCCCTGGTAGTGGTTCACGCCGTCAAAGTAGGCTGGCGCGACCTCGACCTGGGTGTCGCTGATGATATTGTAGTAGATGCCGTTCGCCTCAATGTCCTGCGCTCGGGTGATTGCGCTGCAGCCCATCAGCAGGGCGGCCAGCATCCATATGCGATAATACTTTTTCATTGTCGTCATTCTCGGTAATAAACGCGCTTGACACGCGGAGCCACGCTGGTGAGAATCTCGTAGGGGATGGTGCCGCGAGCCTCGCTCAACTGTTCGATGGGCACATGTTCGCCAAAAATCTCGACCGTATCGCCCACCTTGCAGGTGGCCTCGGTAACGTCGATCATCACAGCGTCCATGCACACGTTGCCCACGGTGGGACACAGCGTGCCGTTGACCCACATGCTCACCTTGCCGTTGCCGAAGTGCCGGTCAAAGCCGTCGGCATAGCCGATGGTGACCGTGGCGATGCGGCTGTCGCGCTGCAGCAAGCCGTGGCGGCCGTAGCCGATGGTCGTCCCGGCGGGCCATTCCTTGATGCTGATGATGATGGACTGCAATGCCGACACTGGCTTGAGGGCATCCTCGCTGCCGTCGAACAGGGTGCGCACACCGTACATGCCGATGCCGATGCGCACCATGTCGTATTGGCGCTCGGGGAAGCGCACGATGCCGCTGGTGTTGAGGGCATGCCGCATGATGGGATGGTCGAAGGATTGCTGCAGCAGTTCGCTGCAGGCCTCGAAATAGTCAAACTGACCCTGGGTATATTCGTCCTGTTCGGGTTCGTCGGCAACACACAGGTGGGTGAACACCGATGCCGGGGTGATGATGTCCTGCTCTTTGAGCAGGGCGATGAGTTCGGGCAGTTGTTCGCGCGTGAATCCCAGGCGGTGCATGCCGCTGTCGATTTTAATGTGCACGGGGAAGTCGTGCACGCCATATTTCTTGCCTTCCTTGATAAGGTCGCGCGCCATGTCCAGGTTGTAGAGTTCGGGCTCCAGGCGGTACTGGAACATGGCCTTGTAGTTGACGCCGTTGGGGTTGAGCACGATGATGGGCATGGTGATGCTGGCCTTGCGCAGGTCCACACCCTCGTCATGCACAGCGACGGCGAGGTAGTCGCAACCGCAGTCCTGCAGTGTCTTGGCAATCTCGTAACTGCCTGCTCCATAGCCGCTTGCCTTGACCATTCCCACAGTCTTGGTGCTCGGTTTGATG
Source organism: uncultured Prevotellaceae bacterium (assembly GCA_900320245.1). GTDB lineage: Bacteria > Bacteroidota > Bacteroidia > Bacteroidales > Muribaculaceae > Sodaliphilus. The sequence goes on along the minus strand of ONRP01000022.1, from coordinate 73,085 downwards.
AGTGACTTGAAGAACTTGAAGTTGTGGGCCAGGGCGTTGAGGTCCACCTCCATGACCGTCATGTGCTGCTTAGCCTCGAGCAGGTCGATAATCTGGCTGAAGCCGAAGCGCGGGTCACCCTTGATGAGGATGGTCTCGTCGTCGAAGTCGCCCTTGGCAAAGTCGCTCATGAACTCCTGGGTGTCGTTGTAGAAGCGGGCCTGGGGCAGGTCGTTGAAGTAGTGGCTGTAGCGGCACATGTCCTTGCCGATGCCCATCAGGCGGCCGACGCGCTTGGTCTTGAGCAGTTCGCTCACGCGGATATAGAGTTCGTCGCCGCTGTAACTCTCGGCACTCAGGTCGCTGAGGATGACCGTGCAGGGCCTGTTGCCCGCGCGCCGCGTCATGAAGTTGAGCGCCGGGGTCAGGGAGTTGTAGTCGCTGGTGTAACTGTCGACGATGACCGTGCAGTCGTTCACGCCCTCAATCACGTTGAGCCGCGTGCCCACGGGGGTGAGTGCCGCCATGCGCTCGGCGATGACGTCGTGCTCGATGCCCAGGTGCAGCAGCACTGCCAGGCAGGTGATGGCGTTGTTGAGGTCGCGGTCGGCCGTGAAGGGGATGGTCACCGTGGCCGGTTCATCGTTATAGGTGTAGTGTATCGTAATGCTGTTCTCGCCCCGCTCGGTGGTGTCGACCTGCAGCGGTGCCTCGCAGTGGTTGCGCGACCATGACATCTCGGTGGCCACGCCGCTCTCGACCAGCGGTGAAATGGTGTGTGTCACCAGCGGGTCGTCGGCACAGTAGACGACGCACTCGCAGTTGAACAGGATTTTGGCTTTTTCCTGAGCCTTCTGCTCCATCGAGGCAAAGCCGTCGTTGTGCTCGCTGCCCAGGTTGGTGATGATGCCGATGGTGGGGCGTATCATCGCCTGCAGGTTGTCCATCTCGCCGGTGGTGGAGATGCCCGCCTCGATGATGGCCAGGTCGGTGTTGTTGTCGATGTCCCAGAGCGACAGGGGCACGCCAATCTGTGAGTTGTAACTGCGCGGTGAGCGCACGATGCGGTAGTCGTCCTTGAGCAACTGGTAGAGCCACTCCTTGACGGCGGTCTTGCCACGGCTGCCCGTGATGCCGATGACGGGCAACTCACGGAAACGGCGGCGGTGGAAGGTGGCCAGGGCCTGCAGGGCGTCGAGGGGCGACTCCACATGGATGTAGTTGGCACCTTGACACTCGGGCATCGGGTAGTAGTCGCTTGAAACGACAAAATTGCGCACCCCCTTGTCGAACAGGTCGGGGATGTAGTTGTGGCCGTCGCCGCCCTCGGTGCGCAGGGCAAAGAAGATGGTCTCGCGGGGCTGCGTGAGCGACCGTGAGTCGGTGAGCAACTGGCTGACGATGGCATCTTCGTCAATGAGTTGCAGCCCTGTCACTTCGAGTGCGTTGTATATTTCGGTAATCGAGTAGGTCATTCGTTTTTTAGTTTTTAGTTCTTAGTCCCTAGCGGATGGTTTGCAGTGTCTTTTGCAGTTCAGGATGTTCGGCCAGGTAGGGATATTCCTTGATGAGGTTGCGCACCACGCTGACGGTGTCGTTGTTGAAGCGCTGCACCGTCTCGGCATTGGCGCTCATCGGCCGGTGCATTAAGCGCTTGTGGATGCGTTCGCAGCGGGCCACGGCCAGGGCGCTGTGGTCGTCGAGATAGGTAGCCTGGAAGGCTTGCCAGATGTATTCCACGGCCACATCGCTGGGGTGTACCATATCGCTGGTGTAGAAACGGTAGTCGCGCAGGTCATCCATCATGATCTCGTAGGCGGGAAAATAGTCGCAGTAGTCGCGGTGATTCTTCATCGCCTTGTCGATGGTGACACGCAGCGATGCCTTGCTCAGCGAGTTGGTGTCGAGTCCGTCGGCGATGTGACGGATTGGGCTCACCGTGAGGATGACGCGCAGGTCGGGGTTGAAGGTGTGCAGCGCCGTGAGCATCTGATCAAGGACCTGGGCCATCTCCTCGGTCGTGGCCATGGTGCGCTCAAACTCGTGCTGCGGCACCTTGTGGCAGTTGGCGACGACCTCGCCGGTGGCTTTGAGCCTGTAGACGATGGCCGAGCCCAGGGTCACCGTGAGCAACTGCGCCTGCCGCAGCGCCTCATGACCCTGCTGGATGCGCTGGTTCATCCGGTCGATGGTGGCCTGCTTGTCGGGCAGGGAGTAGCGCGAATGGAAGTCATAACTGTTCCACACGCCGCTCTGCATGAACAGGTCGAGGCCGGCGACGGGCTCAGCGTCGATGAGCCGCTGCACGCCGCGTGCGATGCTCATGGGGTTGTAGAGCGTCCCCATCGGATTGACCATGGCGTTGATGAGCGCGCCGTGCAGTTTGCCGCCCATGTTGTCGCTGAAACACGAGCCAAGCAGCACCACACTGTCGCTATGGTGCAGCCAACCCCGGTTCTCACCCGTCTTGACTGTTGTCCTGAACTCCATCGTCGTGAAACTTAAAATGGTTGTTTTAACTGGCGAAGATAGTGCTTTTTTCTAAATAATCACCTTTTTTCATCACAATATTTAAAAAAGCCGTTTCCCCCATGATGGCGAAGAAATGAGGACGCTAACAAGATAGCGCCCTCATTTTGAGTGATTTGTGTTTAGATAATTCTACTTCTTGATAAAGTGGTATTGTCCTGTAATGTCGTTGAGGAAGACATAGTAGGTTCCCTTCTTGGCAGGTATGTTCTGGCCACCCTGCACTCCTGTGCCGAAGGGGAACGTGTTGGTACCCCAGTCGTAATCCCAACTTCCATAGAGGCAGAACTTGACGTCGCCTTCGTAGCCGGTTTTTGTCTGCGTCCATTCGCCGAGCCACCAGTCATGGTTGTTCAGGCCGAGCCTTGTGTTTACTCCGTCCATGGGATTGGCCTCGTTGTTCCAATTGTTGAAATATCCCACTAACACGACGCTTCCGTAAGCGGGAACATTCGGGTCGCTGGGTTCAATGCTCAAGTTCATGGTCCTGGTATCGAGAGTGATGGTGTAGTAGCCTTCATCTAACAGAATGGTGCTGTAGTCGGGATTATCATCTATCATGTTTTGGACACTGTATTCGCCTGTATTGACGTTTTCCACCCACATCTCGCTGACCACATCATCGTAGTAGCCGGTTTTGTGCACAATAGAGAAATAACCGTGTGGGATGCATCCTGTCCAGGTGAGTGTCCCCTTGCCCTGCATGTCGAAGTTTCCGGTGGGATACAGGGGCAGTGCGCTGACGCCAATGGGGCTGTTGCCTGATACGTCGCCCCAGGGTGTTGTTCCGATGAAGTTGCCCCACAGGTACCACAAGTCGATGGGCTTGCCCTCGGGCCAGGGGTTGCCGAGTACGTAGTTGATGAGCATCGTCACGTCGTTGATGTCGATGAGACCGTCGTCGTTGACGTCGGCAGCGGCACTGTCGATGGTCACGTTCTGTCCAAGGACGCGACTGATGAGTTGTGTGACATCGTTGATGTCGACCATGCCGTCGCTGTTGACGTCACCGCGCAGCACCTCGACGGGGAAGTCGGCCTCGATGATGTTTTGGAATTTCTTCCAGACGGTCGCCTGGCGGTAGGCTTGGGCACTGCCGCGGGGAACAATGAGTTGGACACTTGTATACTGCGCATCGGAGAAGGGCTCCTGGTAGGTTCCCGAGTGCGCGTCTAAGTGGACGGCGCAGGTGGGCGGCGTGGTGGCCCTGACAGTGAGGGTGGTCAGGCCATTGGCACCGACGAAGGCATAATAGTCGAGCGACGTGAGCGTGGCAGGCAGGTCGGCCGAAGTCAGCGATGAGCAGTTGTAGAAGGCGTAGTTGCCGATGGTGGTGACGCCATTGGGCACCTGGATAGTCGGCAATGCCGTGCAGCCGAAAAACGCGTATTTTTCAATCACGCGGAGTGAATTAGGCATGGTGATGCTGGTGAGCGACACGTTGCCGCGGAAAGCCTCGGTGCTGATTACCTCTGTCCCGTCGGGAACCGTGTAATCGGTGGTTTTGCCCTCGGGGAAGGACACTAGTCGCTTGCCGTCCTTGGTGTACAGGACGGCATCAATACTGGTGTAGCGGGTGTTGCCCTCAGTGACATAGATGCCGTAGAGGAGCGGGTCAACGATGAAGGCATCGCTCCTGATGCTGTCGACCGATGCAGGAATCCAGATTTTGCTGAGGTTAGTCATGTGTGAAAACGCGTAACCGCCGATTCGCTGGACGCCTTCATGCAGAATGGCCTTATTGACCTTATTGCAGTTGTAGAAGGCGTAGTTGCCGATGGTTTTTACGCTGAAGGGTACTTCAACCCTGACCATTTTAGTGTAATGTTGGAAGGCATTGTTATCAATCGATGTCACGGTGCACAGGTTGCCCTGATAGGCTACCTTGGGCGAGATGCCGGGATCTGCGATGTTTGCACTGGTGGCATCGGTGACTGTAGTGCTGAGCGCGGCGTCGGTGGTCTTGTAGATGAGGCTATCGACGGTAAACTCAGTGCCGGTGGCCAGGGGCGAAATTTCGGCAACATTGAAGGAGAAGTCACTTTCATTCCAGTCGTGGCTGGCATAGGCGCTGCCGGAGCCGGCGGGCACATAGAATTTGGGACCGTTTGCTACATTGGCTCCCATGTCGATGAATGCATTTTGTAAAATTGTCGGTGGTGTAGCCCCGGCGAAAGTAACCTCACTCAGGTTATAGGTATAGAGTAATGCTTGCTCCTCAATAGTCTCGAGGGTTGATGGCAGATAAAGGGACTCCAGTTGATCACAATAGGCAAATGCGGAGTAACCAAGCGTCTGCAATCCTTCGTCAATGACTACGCGTTTCACCTGAGCGTTGAANNNNCCTCCCACATCGTCCAGGCTCTGGGGGAGGTAGGCCGACTGCAGAGCCGAGGCCCCATAAAACGCATAGGTCCTGATGGAGTCGGTTCCGTTGAGCACCGAGTAATGCTTGTCGGGCCTGGCAGCGGGATAACAGATTAGTGTTTGGGGTTGGCCATCAGCCTTCTTGGAGTATAGCACATCGTAGTCGAGCATGAAATTGGGATTCTCGGTGGGCATGATGAACGAGGTCAGCGACGAGCAATCATAGAATGGCGCAGCACCGACGTACGACAGATTGGGTCCGATGATGCAGTATAAGAGGTTGGCAGCGCCCTCAAAGGCGAAGTCGTCGATGGTTGTGCAATTATAGGCTGACTGAGTGATGACTTCGGTCTTCTGCGGGGCATAACGGATGAGCCGCGTCTGCTGCTTGTCATACAGGACATTATCAACGGCGCTGTAGTTGGGATTAGAGTCGTCGATGGTGATGGTGGCCAGGGACGGACATTCCTCCAGGGGGGCATCATCGATGAAACGGACGCTTGCGGGGAAGGAGATGGACGTCAGATTGTAGCAAGCACCGAACGCGCGATATCCGATGGTATCAACACCCTCGGACAGGTTAAGCGATGTGAAGCCCGTGCCGTAGAAGGAGTAATGATCATATTTCTTGACACTCGAGGGGATAGTGATTGAATTTAATTCAGTGCAGTAGGTGAAACATTGGACGGGAATCTCGGTGAATCCTTGGCCGAAGGAAACATTCTGCAGCGACTCGCAGCGCATGAAGCACAATTCGCCCAACGACTGCACGCTACCGGGAATAGTTGCACTCGTGAGCGCCGAGCAGCCATAGAAACAAGCCCTGCCAATGCTTTGCACTCCATATGGAATGTAGATGCTGGTGAGTCCTGTCTGACGGAATGCATAGTCGCCAATTGTTCTCAAAGTGCTGTAAATAGTGATCTGTGTCAATGCCGTGCAATTGTAGAATGCCGCATAGTCAATCACGGTGACACTACCGGGAATAGTTACCCCTGTCAGGCCGGAACTCTGGCGGAAGGCCGACGCGCCGATGGCGGTGACGGTATAGACGGTGCCTTCATGGGTAACCGTCGACGGGATGCGCACGAGACCGCTGTAGGAGTTAAAGTTGAGGTCCTTGTAGGTCACTTCGGCGGTGTTGGCGCCAGTGATGCGGTAATAGATACCGTTTGACTCAAAGTCGTAACTCTTCCCGACGATGTTGGAAAAGTTCTGCCATACCGAGGCCGAATGGTATTGGCTCACGGCATTGTCGGGCACATAGAGCGTGGCGTTGGAGTAGGCTGCCGTGGGGAAACAACTGCTGTCGGTGCAGATGGGGGGTGTCGTGGCCCTGCAGGTGATGCTGGTGAGTGCGTCGCAATTAACGAATACATTCTGGGCAATCCAGGTCACGCTCGAGGGGATAACAACGCTTGACAATTGTGAACAGTTGCCAAAGGTGCAATACTTTATACTCTCAACACCCTCCGGGATGGTGCAACTTGTCAGACTTGTGCAGTCGTAGAAGGCATACATGCCAATGCTGGAGACTGTTGTCGGAATGCTCACACTGGATAGGTAATGACAGTAGTAGAATGTTTGGGCTTGGATGGCTGTCACGGTATAGGTTTTTCCCCCGTGAGTGACGGTTGACGGAATGACCACATCTCCGGTATAATAATTACTGAAAAAAGTATAAGAACTGTTTGGGTATACCACTTCAGCCTTGTTGTCGCCCAGGTCGTTATAGAAAATGGCATCCACGGCAAAGTCGCAGTCCATTTCCTCGATGGTGCTGAAGTTGGACCATACAGAACTGGACTGATAATTGGACTTGTAGCCTTGGGGGACGATGAGTTTGGCATCGCTGTAAACCGATGTCGGGAAATTATTGGTATTGGTGCAGAAACCTGGGTTGGGTTTCAGACAGATGATCGACCTCAGGCTTGTGCAACCGTTGAACACATTATTGTAGACGGCTGACAGAGACTCAGGCAGGGTGATATTGATAAGTCCTGTACAGTTCTGGAATGCGTAGTTCATTATATACTCCACCGAGTTGGGAATCACCACGCGTATCAGGTCGGTACAGTCGCTGAAGGCCGACACGCCAATAGACGTCACGTTGTAGGTGGTCCCATCATGAGTCACCGTGGCGGGGATATTGACCGTGCCGCTGTAACTGTTGTAGTTGGTGTCTTTATAGGTCACCGAGACACTTGTGCCGTTGCCGTTGATGTTGTAGTAGATGCCGTCCATGACAAAGTCGTAGGCCGACGCGCTGAACGCGCACACGAGACACAACAGCAGTGCGGTCAGCATTTTGGGTAAGGGAGTAGGGATTTTCATAACTATCAAATGTTTATTGGTGAATATCGTTTTCTTTTGCAAATAAAGATATTTTTGACGAATTATGCAAATTTTTATCACATTTAAGGCTGTTTTCCAGTGAAATGATAATAAAAATGGCTGATAAATTTGCAAACTCAGCATTTTGCATTATCTTTGCCTTTTGCCAGGGCAGGCTGCGCCGCAGTGGTATAATTAACCCTAATGTCCGAGACGATGAGTGAAAACCCGGTGAAAAATCAAGGTTTCTGGTCACGCGCGTTTCATCTGTACTATGATGGATTCCGCAGCATGACTGTGGGTAAGACGCTGTGGCTGATTATCGGCATCAAACTGTTCATCTTCTTTGTCATCATCAAGATGCTTTTCTTCCCGGACTTCCTGGGCACCAAGTGCGATAACGACCAGGAGAAGACCGAGTATGTGCGTCATCAGTTGACCGACCGTTAGCAACGAGGACTTCCTCTCAACCATACATATCACTGGATAACCAACAACTTAAAAAACTAAACAATATGGAAGAATTAATCAATGTCGTTGACTGGTCGCGGGCGCAATTCGCGCTCACGGCAATCTACCATTGGCTGTTCGTGCCATTGACGCTGGGTCTGGGCATCATCGTTGCCGTGATGGAAACGATATACCTGAAGACCAAGAGCGAGAAGTGGCTGGCGACGACCAAGTTCTGGATGACCATCTTCGGGGTGAACTTCGCCATTGGCGTGGCCACGGGCATCATCCTGGAGTTTGAGTTCGGCACCAACTGGTCCAACTACAGTTGGTTTGTGGGCGACATCTTCGGCGCCCCGTTGGCAGTGGAGGGCATTCTGGCCTTCTTTATGGAATCGACGTTCATCGCTGTGATGTTCTTCGGGTGGAAAAAGGTGAGTCCCAAGTTCCACTTGGCCGCCACATGGCTCACGGCCATCGGAGCGAGCCTGTCGGCACTGTGGATTCTCGTGGCCAACGCGTGGATGCAGTATCCCACGGGCTGCGAGTTCAACCCCGCGACGATGCGCAACGAGATGACGAGTTTTGCCGCCGTGGCGCTCTCGCCGATGGCGATGAGCAAGTTTTTCCACACCGTGCTGAGCGCGTGGACGCTGGGCGGTGTGTTCGTGTGCGGCGTGTGCGGCTGGATGATGCTCAGGAAACGCAACATCGACCACTGCTGGCGCAGCCTGAAGGTGGGCGCCTGGGTGGGCGTCATCGGCATCGTGCTGACGATGATTACGGGCGACTCGAGCGCCATCACCGTTGCCAAATACCAACCGATGAAACTGGCCGCGATGGAGGGCCTGTACAAGGGCAACCAGGGCCAGTCGATTGTGGCATTCGGTATTCTGAACCCGTCTAAGCAGGCCTTTGACGAGCAGGATCCCTACCTGTTTGACATCAGCATCCCCAAGGGGCTTTCGTTCCTGGCCACCCACGATTTCGACGCCTTTGTCCCCGGCATCGAGGACATCATCAACGGTGTGAGTTATGACAGCGAGGGCAACGCGGTGAACACCATCCCGTATGCCGAGCGCATGGAACGCGGTAAGCAGTTACAGGAGATGCTCTCGCAGTACAGTGCCGCGATGGGCAGCGGTAACGCATTGCTCCAGGACAGCCTCAAGAGTGCCATCAATGCCGACTTCAAGCACTTCGGCTACGGCTACCTCGACGCACCCGAGGAGGCCATCCCCAACGTGCCGCTGACGTTCTACACCTTCCACTTCATGGTGACCGTGGGCGGCTATCTGCTGGCGTTCCTGCTGCTGGCATTGCTGTTTGTCTACAAGCCGCAGATTCTGAACAAGGCCAAGTGGTCCAAGTGGTGGCACCGTCTGGCTATCGTTACGATACCGCTGACCTACCTGTGCAGTGCCAGCGGATGGATTGTCGCCGAGGTGGGCCGCCAGCCGTGGACCATCCAGGACCTGATGCCCAACAAGGTGGCCATCAGCGACCTGAGTGCCGGCTACGTGCAGGTGACCTTCTGGATTTTTGCCGTGGTGTTCACGGCCCTGCTGATTGCCGACATCGGCATCATCTGCAAGCAGATTTCCAAGAAGTCGCAGACCGACTTAGACACAGTTAACGATTAATCAATAAGGAGGACCCAAGTCATGACAACATACAATCTGTTACAGAATTACTGGTGGCTCATCATGTCGGTGCTGGGCGCGCTGCTGGTGTTCCTGCTCATGGTGCAGGGCGGCCAGTCGATGCTCATCCACTACGGCAAGCCCGACAAGCGCGCGTTGCTCATCAACTCGATGGGCCGCAAGTGGGAGTTGACATACACGACGCTGGTGACCTTTGGCGGCGCCTTCTTTGCCTCGTTCCCGTTGTTCTACAGTACGAGTTTCGGCGGTGCCTACTGGCTGTGGATGCTCATCCTGTTCAGTTTCGTTATCCAGGCCATCAGTTATGAGTACCGGTCCAAGCCGGGCAACATCTACGGCTCGCGTTTCTACGACACGCTGCTGCTCATCAACGGCATCGTGGGCCCCGTGCTGCTGGGCGTAGCCGTGGCGACGATGTTCTTCGGTGCCGAGTTCACGGTGACCAAGAGCAATATCCTCGACGTGCAGAACTCCTCGATTTCGCAGTGGGGACCGCGGCATGGCATCGAGGCCATCCTGTGCTGGAAAAACCTGCTGTTCGGCGTGATGGTGTTCTTCCTGGCCCGCACGCTGGCGTCACTCTACTTCATCAACAACATCGATGATGAGGAGGTGAGGGCCAGCCAGCGTCACCTGCTGCTGGTCAATGCCGGCGTCTTTGTGCCCCTGTTCCTCGCCGTGGTGGTCGTGCTTCTCACGTCGGCCGGTGTGGGCTATGACGACAGCGGCAATGCCGAGTGGGTTCCCTACAAGTATCTCAAGAACTTCCTCGACATGTGGTGGGCACTGATCTTCTTGCTTATCGGTGTGGTGATGGTGCTCTTCGGCATCGGCAAGACGCTGCTCAAGGGTGACTACCATTGCGGCATCTGGCCTGCGGGCATCGGCACCGTGCTGGTGGTGATGACGCTGTTCTGGGTGGTGGGTTACAACAACACGGCCTACCTGCCCTCGCTGCTCGACGTGCAGAGTTCGCTCACGCTGCGCAACAGTTCGTCGAGTGAGTTCACCCTCACCGTGATGGCCGTCGTGAGCATCCTTGTGCCCTTTGTGCTGGCCTACATCGCCTACTGCTGGTACAAGATGGACCATCGCAAACTCACCATCGACGAACTCAACGACACCGACCACAAGTACTAAACGGTCCTGAGCCCAAAGGACGGCTGTTTTACAGACAACTTGAACAACAAACCTGTCAACCGTTGACAACCTTTTTGTTGTTCAAGTTGTCTTGTTAGTTGCCCAAGTGGTATGAATTGTGTACCTTTGCAGCCTAAAAAAAAATGACACTGCAATGAATGTAAAAGTTAACGATATCGTGCGCTTCCTCAACGACGTGGGAGGCGGCAGAGTTTCCAGGATTGACGGCAAGACCGTCTATGTGGAGGACGAGGACGGCTTTGAGCGCCCCGCGCTGGAGCGCGACCTGGTCGTTGTGGGGCAGGCGGGAACCAAGGCATCGGCCTATGACCGCCCGCTGGACATCCGCACCCGTCAGGTAGAGCCCGACAAACCTGCTCCCAGGCCCCAGCCCGCTCCTGAACCCGTTCTGCCCATCGAGGAGACCCCCGAGGGCGAGGTGCTAAACGTGGTGCTGGGCTACGAGGCACGCGAAATCAAGCACCTGAACACCACCACGTTCTATGCGTCGCTGGTCAACGACTCCAACTATTTCCTGTATTTCACCTACATGACGCGCGGCGACGGTGACGGCGAGTGGAAGACCCGCTACCACGGCATCGTTGAGCCCAACATCCAGGTGCAACTCGAGGAGTTCGGGCACGATGACCTCAACGACATGACGCACGTCGCCGTGCAGTATGTCGCCTTCAAGCAGGGCAAGGGCTTCAAGTTGAAGAATCCGGCCCTCGTCGAGCAGCGCCTCGATGTGACCAAGTTCTACAAGGTGCATTGTTTCCACGAGAATCCCTACTTTGACGTGCCCGTCATCGCCATCGAAATCGTCACCAACGACCGTCCGGCACGCATGATGCGCATCGACAGCGGCGAACTGGAACGCGCCTTGAAGGAGAAGAAACGCATGGACCGACCTCAGCGCAAGCCTGTGCAAAAGAAGACTGACAACAACGGCATCATTGTGCAGGACCTGCACATCTCGTCGCTGATGGACAACCTGAACGGCATGACACCCGGCGCCATCCTCGAGTACCAGATGGACAAGTTCCGCGAGGTGATGGACGCCAACCTGAGTAAGCACGGCCAGCGCATCGTCTTCATTCACGGCAAGGGCGAGGGCAAACTGCGTCAGCATCTGCTGAGCGAACTCAAGCGCCGCTACCCGCGCTGCACCGCCCAAGATGCCAGTTTCCGCGAGTACGGCTTCGGCGCCACCCAAGTCACCATCCACTGACGCACGCTTCACGACAACACGGATAAAGGGAAAACAACAAACACAATAAATACAAATCTTTGGAAATCAATTATTTGTATTTGTTGTGTTCCTTTATGTCCGTGCGCCTCGTCAGAACCTCACGCTAAGACGCTAAGATAATAAACTACGAATTTCACGAATTATTCTAATTCTTGGACTAACGCGCCCCTTAGAATCACGCTAAGATTTTTAAAAAACAACATGGACAACGATTGACAACATCATATAAGAGTTGTAAAAGTTGTTTGAGTTGTCTTTAATCCCATGGACGCGGATGCCGTTATGTTTATTATTTGAGGATGGGGAAGCGGAATTGGCGCAGTTGGCGTTCCAGTTCCTTTTCCTTGCCGCCGGTGTACTCGTCGCACAGGGCATGGAACTGCGGCGAGTGGTTCATGTGGGTGAGGTGGGCCAACTCGTGGCAGATAATGTAGCGCACCAGCGCTTCGGGCAGGAACATGAGGTTGCGCGAGAGTTGAATGACACGTTTTGTGGTGCAGTGGCCCAGTTTGCGCATGCCGCGGCCCACTTCAAAGCCGGCCGGCTTCAGCCCCAAAGCGTCAGCGACTTGGCGGGCATAGGGCAGCAGCACGGCATGGGCTTGGACCTCCATGGCGCGGCCGATAACACTGGAGAGCGTGCGCTTGACGGCTTCGTCGGCAAGGTCGGCCGTCTCGTGGGGCTGCAGGTGCAGGGTGTCACCGTCCCAGTGGTTGAGGATGTAGCCTGGCATTCTGGTTTGGCGCTCAATCATGACGCGGCAGCGGAAACACTCGATCACCTGCCCGAAGCGAAAGGTTACGGTCTCGGGACGGGGCAGTGTGCGCAGGCGCTCACGGTTGGCCTCGACCATCTGCCGCAGGTCGCTCACCGTTACGCCCAACGGTGCCCGCAACAGCAGGTTACCGTCGGCCTGATAAGTGAACCGCACCGAGGTCATGCCCCGGCGCAGTTCCACAAATATCTTACCGAATTCCTCGTCCTCGATGAATCCTTTCATAGTTTCTAGTTTCTAGTTTCTAGTTTCTAGTCCCTAGTTTCTAGTCCCTAGTCCCTAGTTTCTAGTCCCTAGTTTCTGGTTTTTAGTCGTACGTTGTGGTCCTTGGCCCTTCTGTGTGCGGATGCCAACTAGGGACTCAGGACTCAGGACTAGGGACTTAGGACTCAGGACTTAATCAGAACTTCGTGATGCCCATGATTTCGCGCACGTCGGCCAGCGTCTTGCCGGCACGGGCACGGGCACGCTCGGCACCCATCTCCAGGACGCGGTGCAGGTAGGCACTGTCGTTCTCGATGTCCAGGATGCGCTCGCGGATGGGCGTGGTCATGGCCACGATGTCCTCGGCAATCTCCTTCTTGAGGTCACCGTAGCGGATCGAGCAGTTGTTGTAGGCCTCGGTGAAGAACTCGACCTTGTCGGGCGTGCCGACGAGTTTGAGAATCGTAAACAGGTTCTGCACGGGTTCGGCCATGGGCTGGTTGGGCTCGGTGGGACCACCGTCGGTCACGGCACGCATCACCTTCTTGCGGATGGTCTTCTCGTCGTCAACCAGATAGATGCAGTTGCCCTCGCTCTTGCCCATCTTGCCGCTGCCGTCCAGGCCGGGCACCTTGACGGGCGCGCTGCCGAAGTTGAAGTTCTGCGGCTCGTTGAAATAGTCGACCTTGTAGAACGAGTTGAAGCGGCGGGCAAAGCGGCGGGTCAACTCCAGGTGCTGCTCCTGGTCCTTGCCAACGGGCACGAAGTCGGCGCGCTGGATGAGGATGTCCACAGCCATCAGGGTGGGGTAGGTCAACAGGCCGGCGTTCACGCGCTTGTTGGTGCTGGCGCCGATGATTTCCTTGGCCACGTCCTCGTCGTCATCGCCCTGGGAGGGGGCCGTGATGCCGAGGGCCTTGCGGGCCTTGTCTTTGAAGGCGGCGGTGCGCATCAGTTCGCCGATGCCCACATGCATGTTCAGCAACAGGTACATCTCGCTCACCTCGGGCACATCGCTCTGCACAAAGATGGTCGACTTCTCGGGGTCGAGACCGGCGGCCAGATACTCGGCCAGGATGTGGCGCACGTTGGTGTGCAGTTCTTTGGGGTCAGGGTTGGTCGTGAGTGCGTGCAGGTCGGCAATGAAGTAGTAACTGTCATACTTGCCCTCGTTCTGCATCTTCACAAAGTTACTCAACGCGCCCAGGTAATTGCCCAGGTGCAACTGCCCTGTGGGGCGGATTCCGCTTAAAACAATCTTCTTATCCATATTCTGATTTCTTGTATTTTCAATAAATAGACTGCAAAGGTAATGCAAATATTGTCAATACAATGTATAAGTGTATGAGATTTTCAATTAATCTGATCCTAAAATTTAGATGTAATCAGAAGCACGTTATTGTTGGCGGTCGACGGTTTCGATTTCGAAGATGAGGGTTTCGTTGGGGCCGAGATCTCCGACGCCCATGGCGCCATAGGCCAAATTGCCGGGGATGACAACGATTGCTTTGCCGCCGGGTTTCATGAGTTGCAGCATCTCGGCAAAGCCCGGAATGACCTGATTGGTACTAAGGGGCATGGGTTCGCCGTCGCTCGAGTCGAACTCGGTGCCGTCGAGGTGCTTGGCCACATAGATGGTATTTACCACATCATCTTCGGTAAACTTCTCGCCCTTGCCCTTCTTGAGCATCTTATAGGCCATTCCGCTCTTGGTGAACTTGAAACTCTTGTCTTTGCGTAATTGTTCCATATAGGCCTCGCCGGCTTTCTTGTTGGCGATAGATTCGGGTGAGAGTTCGGCTACCCTTTCCATCCACATCTCAATTTTGTCATTTAGTGTTCGATACTCTTCTTCGTCGATGGCTGCAACACTCAACCCACGGGTCAGGTGCTCCATAAACAGGTCTTTGTTGAGCGGCATGCGTGTTCGCTCCTGGAAAAAATCTAATGCTTGAACGATTTGGATTCCTACTTGTGTATAGGCCATTGAGATATCATCGCCTTCCTGTCCGGCACCGTATTCAAGGCCCTTAATAACCTGCTCAAGGTCTGGGTCTTGGCTGTCAAGGTTGTTGCGCAGATAGAAGCCGGACACAGTGCCGATAGCGCTGCTTAACGAGTCGATTAAGGCGTCGCTCTGGCCCTCGCCGTTGGAAACGATTTGCTCAACAAGATCATTGATTCTTTCTTCTATGGCGCCTGCTTTGTAAGAGTCAATAGGGTTCTCGCTCAATAATTCAGCCTTCAGATGCTCTAAATACAGTTGTTTCTTGAGTTCGTAGCCACGGTTATTTTTAATATCCTGAAGCGTTTGGGCAATCATTACTCCCCTCTGCATTCCGGTGATGAAATCTCTGCCCTCTTGGCAATAGACCATCTGGTTGATGGTTTTGTAGGCTTGCGCGATGTCAGCGTCTGGAATATTGTGCAATTCCAGGCCAGCTCCAATTCCAAAGGCATCGCCGAGCGCAATACTCAGCGAGTCGACGGCCCTGGCCGCTTCGGGCGAAAGGGTTTGGTATACAGCATATTGGCTCTCATCGTTGGTGATTTGTTCGGTGGCGTGGCCAAGGGCAGTGAATGCCACAAGGCACATCACAACAGGGTAAAGAATTCTTCTCATCATCGTATTAAGGTCGTTTTGAATAGGATTGTTAATGCTGCAAAGATACGAAGCGCCCAATGTTCAACAACGAGCGAATTTGTTAAACATCGTTAATGGCTTTGTGCGCTATGATGGAATGCCGTTTACTCGATCATCTCCAGCAGTTGGGTGGCGATGCCGGGGCAGGCTGCCATGATGCAGATGCCGTGGTCTTCACGGTAGCGCTTGACGGTGGCGCCGGCCTCCTGGGCGATGAGTTCTCCGGCACAGGCGTCCCACTCCTTGAGGTTGAGTTCCCAGTAGCCGTCGAGCCATCCGGCGGCGACATAGCACAGGTCCATGGCCGCCGAGCCCAGGCGCCTGAGTCCGCGTATTCGGGGCATGGTGCGTGCCACGCGGTCGAGGTTGTTGTCGGGGTTGGTCGCTTTGTCATAGGGGAAACCCGTGGAGATGACGGCGCGCTGCAACTCGGTTGTCCCCTTGGCCTGCAGGCGGCCGTAGGGGCCATAGGCGCCTTTGCCCTTCACGGCCCAGAACTCCTCGTCGAGCGTCGGGGCATAGACGTAGCCGAAGCGTGTCACGCCATCGACCTTCAGGCCGATAGAGATGCAGTAGGTGGCGATGCCGGCGCTGTAGTTCACGGTGCCGTCGAGGGGGTCGATGACCCACTGGTAGCGTGCCTGGCGATGGTCGTCGCCGCTCTCCTCGCTCAGGATGGCGTGGTCGGGGAAGGTGCTGTGGATGAGGTCCAGGATAATGCGTTCGCTGCCCTTGTCGGCCTCGGTGACGATGTCGTAGGCGCTGCCGCCCTTGTCCTCGATGCTGAGGTCGCGTTGTCTGAAGTGTTCTTTCAGCACCTGGCCTCCGTCATGGGCCATGCGGGTTGCCGCCTCGAGCCACTGGCGCTCCTGTGCGGTAAAGTTGTCTGTAATCATGTTTTTCATCTTGTTTTGCTTTTTTGTAATTAAACCTGAAACCATGGATGGTGTGGAGAGGTGTCATAAAATAAAGGGGGCGACTGACTCGCCCCCCTTGTCGGTTACTGTGCCCCGGCTGCTTTGTCGCCGTCGGGCTCGATGGGAATCTGTCGTTTGAACACTTCCTTAAAGGTAATCAGCGTCTCGCTGCGTCCCAGGCCCATCTTCAGGAAACGGTCATGGATGACCTGCAACAGGTGGTCGTTGTTCTTGGCATACAGTTTGACAAACATGTCATACTTGCCGGTGGTGAAATAGCACTCTACGACCTCGGGCACCGTCTTGAGCCGTGCCACCACCTCGTCAAACTTGGAGGGGTCGTTCAGGAAGAAGCCGATGTAGGCGCAGGTCTGATAACCTACTGATGCGGGGTTGATGAGGGAAATGGAACCGTTGATGACGCCCATGTTGTAAAGTTTCTGGATGCGTTGGTGGATTGCAGCGCCCGACACGTTGCAGGTTCTTGCAATCTCCAGATAAGGCTTGCGTGCGTTCAACGACAGCATTTTCAGAATTTTGTAATCAAGTGAATCGAGTTTAGTTGCCATAAGAAATATTTATTAGTTATTAGAGACCAATATTAGAGTAAATTATTGTTATAATAGGCTCATTTACAGGCTACAATCAGCAAGTGGCCTGAAATGGATGCCTATATACTGAGCGCAAAGTTACAACATTTTTTCTAAAGATATTGATAAATCGAAAGAAAATTTACAAAAAATCTTCTCATTTTGTAAGTTTTTAACAGTTGAGGCTATGGCTTTCAGTTTATTCTGTATGATTGCGCGACCAGTGCGGATTACTCGGATTGTTACACCTTCGTGTTCTTGCGGGCTGGCGCTCTCGGTGATTTTTGACAACGAATTAAACGAATTGGCTGCCGCTCCTCGCCGAAGATAGGCTGCGCCTCGGAAATGCTCAAATAAATTTGGCATTTCTCTCGGCTTGCACTATCTTTGTGGGGTGATGAAACTGAAAGAAGCAATAGACCAACTCAAGGAGGGGCTTGCCGGTAGGGTAGCGCCCGAAGAAGCGCAGGCGATGATACGCGTCATCTGCGAGGATGTGTTCAACTATGACCCGGTGGATGTCGCCCTGCGGCAGGACAGCGAGTTGCCCGATTTTGCGCCCCAGCGCATTGCTGAGATCATTGCGCGGCTGCAGCGTCACGAGCCGTTGCAGTACATCGTGGGGAGCGCCCGTTTCCACGGCCACCGCTTCAAGGTGACTCCCGCGGTGCTTATCCCGCGCCCCGAAACCGAACAACTCGTCGACATGATTGTTGATGAGAACCCCGGCAGCGACCTGCGGGTGCTTGACATGGGCACCGGCAGCGGCTGCATTGCCATCTCGCTGGCCAGGGCGTTGAAGTTTGCCGAGGTCGATGCGCTCGACATCTCTCGTGATGCGTTGGCCATCGCGCGCGAGAATGCTGCCGCGCTCAAGGTCAAAGTGCGCTTTTTCGAGAGCGATATGCTGGCTCCGCAGCCGCCAGCGCGCTACAACATCATCGTGAGCAACCCGCCCTATGTGTGCTGGAGTGAGCGCGAGACGATGGAGCACAATGTGCTGGACTATGAGCCAGGCCAGGCACTGTTCGTGCCCGACAATGACCCGCTGATGTTCTACAAGGCGATAGTCCCCTATGCCGCCCGGTCGCTGGAGCGCGGAGGACACCTGTATCTGGAAATCAACCAGCGTTTTGGCAATGAGATGAGCCGCCTGCTCGAGGAAAACGGCTTTGGCGAGGTGCGCATCGTCGAGGATAGTTACGGCAAGGTGCGCTTTGCGGTTGCCATGATGCGATAATCAATCAATTGTTTGATGGGTTTGTTTGACAGATCGTTTCACACCAGTTGAAATTGATGGAAATTGACGAGAAGTATATGCGACGGGCGCTGCAGTTGGCACGCCAGGGCGAGGGTCACACTTCGCCCAATCCGATGGTGGGCGCGGTGATTGTCGGGCCCGACGGCACCATCGTTGGCGAGGGGTGGCACCGCAGGTGTGGCGAGGGCCATGCCGAGGTCAATGCCGTCGCCAGCGTCCGCAATGCCAGCCTACTGAAAGACAGCACGTTATACGTTACCCTTGAACCCTGTTCCCACTATGGCAAGACGCCGCCTTGTGCCCGCCTGATTATCGAGCGCGGCATCCCCCGTGTGGTGGTGGGGTGCCAGGACCCCTTTGTCAAGGTGGCAGGCCGTGGAGTGGCGTTGTTGCGTGAGGCCGGTGTCGAGGTGGTTGTCGGCGTGCTGGAGCACGAATGCCGCGCGCTGAACCGCCGTTTCATGACCGCCCACACCACGGGTCGGCCGTGGGTGCAACTCAAGTGGGCGCAGACGTCCGACGGGTTCATTGCCCGTCCTGCCGATGCCGGCGAGAACCCCTTGCGGATGTCCACTCCGGTGACGATGCGCCTGATGCACAGGCAGCGTGCCCTGTGTGATGCCATCGTCGTGGGGGCCGCCACCGCGCGCATCGACAACCCGTCGCTGACCACCCGCGAGTGGCCCGGCAAATCGCCGCTGAGGGTGGTGCTGTCGCGCAATTTGTCACTGGGCGGCAACTTGAGGCTGCTCACCGACGGCCAGCCCACCATCGTCTACAATGACGTGAAAAACGAGGTAGCCGGAGCCGTGGAATATGTCAAGACCGACACCTCGCAACCCAGGTTGTGGCTCCAGGACCTGTACCGCCGCGGCGTGACCAGCGTCATGGTCGAGGGCGGCGCCCAGGTGCTGCAGTCATTGCTCGATGCGGGGCTTTGGGACGAAGCCCGCATCGAGGTGAGCCCGCGCAGGGTGGGGCAGGGTGTCGCTGCCCCGCCGATCGACGGCCTGCGGTCGGCCTGTTACCGTGTCGACGGCAACAGCATCCTCATTGTTACCCCTGCATCGAGGTAAAATCACGTTAAAAAGGTGTAAAAAACCGCACTTTACCGTTTATTATCTTTAACGGGTACATTCCATATGCCCCCGAAATACTATCTTTGGCCCTGCAAAAAACGGCAAGTGACATTATTAAAAAGAAAAAATCGCGTGTGTGACCGAATTTTTTAGTAATTTTGCCGTTTATTACAACGAACGAACAACCGATAGAAACGATAATGACTAATAATAGAGCATCTTTGTATCTCGTCCTGATGGTGGCCATGCTTTTCACATCGCTGCCCGCCCTTGTTTCCTGCAACAAGGATGAAGACGACGATAACAGCACCTATTCCTACAGCGAGAGCGAACAGACGACCCTCGTCACCGGGTTTGCCCTACAGGCCGATGCCGACGTGCTGGCCAGCCTGGACTCGGTACATTTCACCATCGACTACAACAACGGTTTAATCTATAATGCCGACTCGCTCCCCGTGGGTACCGACATCAGTGCCCTGAAGGTCACCGTCGACTTCCTGAACACCGTCAGTTCGGCTGTGTTCTCAATCACCGGAGCGACCGTTCAGGCCGACACGACCATCACTTACACCTCCCAGATGTCCAAGAGCCTGGACTTCACGGGCAACACCAAACTGACCGTGACCTCGGCCGACGAGAGCCAGGTCAAGGACTATGAGGTCAAGGTGCTCGTGCATAAGATGAACCCCGACTCGCTGGTCATTCCGCAGTCGTGGCGCCGTGACCTGCCCGGCTATGCCAGCAACCTGCAGGGCCACAAAGCCGTGAAGCAGGGCGACGTGTACCGCATCATGACCTACGACGGCAGCGTGTGCACCATGCTGTGGGCCAACAGCCTCAACCAGCCCATCTGGACACCGCAAACGGTCGACGTGCCCTTTGTCCCCCAGGTTAAATCACTGTGTGCTACCGACGACGCCCTGTATGTGCTCGGTGCCGACGGCACACTCTATACCTCGGCCGACGGCGGGGAGTGGGCCTCGTGCGGCGTGGTGTGGCACACCTTGCTGGGCTCCTATGAAGACCGCGTGCTGGGTGTTGCCGGCAGCGACGGCTATTATTATCATGACGAGTATCCCCGTCCCATGGGCTTCACTGCCAAAGAACTCGAAGACGGCTTCCCCGTGTCGAATGCATCTGGGATGCTCCAGACCGACAACCGCTGGACCGTCTCACAGCAGACC
The DNA here is from genome assembly GCA_900320245.1 of uncultured Prevotellaceae bacterium. Classification (GTDB taxonomy): domain Bacteria; phylum Bacteroidota; class Bacteroidia; order Bacteroidales; family Muribaculaceae; genus Sodaliphilus. The sequence continues at coordinate 52,716 of ONRP01000022.1, read as the reverse complement.
CTGCTGGTGGGCGGACTGGACAGCGAGGGCAACCCGCTGAACAACGTGTGGGGATATGACGGCAGCCATTGGGGCAAAATCAACAACATCCACAGCACGGCTCTGCCAGCCTTGGCCGATGCCACGCTGTTTGCCTACTACATCTACCGTCCGGCGCCCGGTGTTCGCCGCTACAAGTGCCAGCCCACCCTGTTCGTGATGGGTGGCAAGCGTGCCGACGGCACCCTCAACAGTACCATCTACCTGTCCAGCACCCAGGGCGTTACCTGGACCGTCGCCGACTCGACCATGGTGCAGCCCGGCTACATGACCAAGTTCTATGGCGCTCAGGCCTTTGTGAACTACGAGAGCCTGTCGGCCAGTGTCACCGCCAGCGGGCCGCAGCGCATCGTCTCGCCCGTCGTGACGTGGGAATGCCCGTTCTTCTACCTGTTTGGCGGATATAACGACCAGGGAGCATTGCTGCCCTACGTGTGGCGCGGCGTGTACCTGCGCATGACCAATTCCCCCGTATATTGATCGAGATGAAGAAATCACTGTACATAGCACTGATAGCGCTGCTTGCTGCCCTGACGGCGACGGCCCAGCAATACAAGTATGAGGTGGGTCCCGCATTGGGCATGACGGGCTATCTGGGCGATGTGAACAACAGTAACCTGTTCAAGCATCCCGGTGTGACCGGCGGCGCCATTTTCCGCTATGCCCACAACAGCCGTTGGGCCTTCAAGGCCAACCTCAATTATGCCAGCATCAGCGGTAACAGCAAGGATATCGAAACACGTTTCCCCGATGAGCAGCAATACGATTTCTCGTCGAGCCTCATCGACCTGGGCCTCACCGCCGAGTTCAACTTCCTGAACTTTGGCCGTGGTCCCGCCTACAAGAAATACAAGCCAATCTCGCCCTACATGGTTGCCGGTGTGGGCTTTGTGTTCGCCATCAGCAACGGCCACAACCAGGCATCGTTCACGGTGCCCATCGGCATCGGTGTGAAATACAAGTTCAAAGACCGTCTGAATCTGGGCTTTGAGTTCACGATGCGCAAGGAATTCAGCGACCGCATCGACCACCTGAGCGACCTTTACGGCATCAAGCACTCGTTTGCCAAGAACACCGACTGGTACAGTTTTGCCATGTTCTCGGTGTCCTACGAGTTCGGCAAGCGGTGCATCAAGTGCAACTATATAGAATAACAATTACGGCATGTCATCACTCAGCGATAAGATACAGCAACTCGACCCGGCCCGCATCCCGCGTCACGTCGCCATCATCATGGACGGCAACGGCCGCTGGGCCAAACAGCACGGGCAGGAGCGCAGTTTCGGCCACGAGAACGGAGTGGCCACTGTGCGCCGAGCCACCGAGATTGCCAGCGAGGTGGGTGTGAAATACCTCACGCTCTACACGTTTTCGACCGAGAACTGGAACCGTCCGCAGGACGAGGTGGATGCACTGATGAACCTCATCGTAGTGAGCATCGAGCAGCAGACGCCCGACCTGATCAAGAACAACGTGCGGCTGACCACCATCGGCGACATGGAGCGTATGCCGGCATTTGCCGCCAACAGGCTGCGCAAGTGCATGCAGGACACCTCACACTGTACCGGTCTGGTGCTGTGCCTGGCCCTGAGTTACTCCTCGCGCTGGGAGATCGTCGAGGCCTGCCGGCAACTGGCCCGCGAGGCCGCGGCAGGCGAGATTGACCCCGCCGCCATCGATGGCGCCATGCTCTCGTCGCGCCTGTCGACGCGCGACATGCCCGATCCCGACCTGCTGATACGCACGGGCGGCGACCTGCGTGTGAGCAACTATCTGTTGTGGCAGATAGCCTATAGCGAACTATACTTCACTTCAAAATATTGGCCCGATTTCACCAAGGAAGACTTTGTCGAGGCGATAGCCGACTTCCAGGCGCGCGAACGCCGCTATGGTAAAACGAGCGAACAGGTTAATGACGAAAAATGAAGAAAACCGCATCAATGAATATCAAGCATAAATTGTTGTCGTTGCTGGCTGTAGCCATGTTCCTGCCCGTTGCGGCAGGGGCACAGGAGACGCGCACCGTCAACGACACGATATATAACCCTAAAATCGTCTTCGCAGGCACCCCCACCAAGTATGAGATTGCGGGCTTGCGTGTCGAGGGCGTGGACAACTACGACGAGAACATCATCATCGGCTACTCGGGCCTGGCCGTCGGTCAGCGCATCGACATCCCCGGTGAGGACATCAAGAGTGCCGCCAAGCGTTTCTGGCGTCAGGGACTGTTCTCCAAGGTCCAGATCCAGGTCGAGAAGGTCTACCAGGACCAGGCATGGCTGGTGTTTAACCTGCGCCAGCAGCCCCGCGTGTCCCAAGTGAACTACAACGGCATGAAGAGCGGCGAGAAGAAGGACATCATGGAACGGTTAAGTTTCCAGCCGGGCAGCCAGATGACCCCCAACATCGCCGACCGCATCAAAATCATCGTCGAGAAGTACTATGCCAACAAGGGCTTCGGCCAGGCAACGTGCCAAGTCGTCACCGAGCCTGACCTGAGCAAGCAGAACGAGGTGATTGTCAACATCAATGTCGACAAGCACGAGAAAATCAAGGTGCACAAAATCTACATCGACGGCAACGAGGTGCTGAGCGACCGCAAGATCAAGCGCACCATGAAGAAGACCAACGAGAAGAAGGACATCCTGAAAATCTTCTCGCAGAAGAAGTTCGTCCAGAGCGACTATGAGGCCGACAAGCAACTCATCATCGACAAGTACAACGAGAAGGGTTACCGCGACGCTGTGATTGTGAAGGACAGCGTGGTGCCTTATGACGAGAAGAGCGTGGACATCTACCTCACCGTGGACGAGGGCAAGAAGTACTATATCTCGGATATCACCTGGGTGGGCAACACGGTCTACCCCTCGGTTATCCTTGACGAGATTCTGGGTATCAGGAAAGGTGACGTCTACAACCAGAAACTGCTCACAAAGCGTACCCAGGAGGACGACGATGCCGTGTCCAACCTGTACCTGAACAACGGCTACCTGTTCTATCAACTCATCCCCATCGAGACCAAAATCGAGGGCGACAGCATCGACCTGGAGATGCGCATGTTCGAGGGCAAGCAGGCCCGCATCAACCGCGTGGTCATCAACGGCAACGACCGCCTGTATGAGAAGGTGGTGCGCCGCGAGTTGCGTGTGCGCCCCGGTGACCTGTTCTCCAAGGACGACCTGATGCGCTCGGCTCGTGAGATTGCCCAGACGGGCCACTTCGATCCCGAGAAGATGGACATCCGCCCCGAACCCAATGCCGACAACGGTACCGTGGACATCATCCTCAACCTCGAGAGCAAGGCCAACGACCAAGTAGAGTTGAGCGCCGGTTGGGGACAGACGGGTGTCATCCTCAAGGCTTCGTTGAAGTTTACCAACTTCTCGATGCAGAACCTGTTGCACCCGTCGTCATACAAGGGTCTCATTCCGCAAGGCGAGGGCCAGACGTTTACCATCAGTGCCCAGACCAACGCCAAGTACTACCAGGCCTACAGCGTGTCGTTCCTTGACCCGTGGTTTGGCGGCAAGCGTCCCAACTCGCTCTCGGTATCGGCCTTCTACAGCCGACAGACGGGTATCAACTCGTCCTATTATAGCCAATTGTACCAGAACGCGTATTACAACAGCATGATGTACAACTATGGCGGTATGTATTCGGGTATGTATCCTGGATATAGCGGTTACAACTACTACGAGAACGCCTATGACCCCAACAAGTACCTGCAGATGGCCGGTGTGACGGTGGGCTTCGGTAAGCGTCTGAAGTGGCCCGATGACTACTTCACCTTCATGGCATCGGTAAGTTACCAGTGGTACAGCCTCAAGAACTGGGAGTACCTCTATTATATGAAGAACGGTGTGTCCAACTCCATCGTGCTGGGACTGACACTCCAGCGCAACAGTATCGACAACCCGCTGTATACCCGCAAGGGTAGCACCTTCACCCTGTCGTTCAACGCCACGCCTCCTGCCAGCCTGTTCGGCAAGAAGGACTGGAGAGCGTTGAGCCAGAGCACCACCGAGGCCTCCAAGAAGGATCTTTATCGCTGGATCGAGTACTGGAAACTCAAGTTCCAGGCCAAGACCTACACGCCGCTCACCGATCCCGACGGCCGCTGGACCCTCGTGCTGATGACCCGCGCCGACTTTGGTCTGCTGGGCAGTTGGAACAGATGGCTGAAGTCGCCGTTCGAGACCTTCTATGTTGGCGGTGACGGTATGTCGGGTTCCTATACCTATGCCACCGAGACCATCGCCCTGCGCGGCTATGAGAACGGCGCCTTCACGCCTTACGGTTCCGAGGGTTACGCCTATGACCGCTTTGCCGTTGAGTTGCACTTCCCGCTGATGCTCTCGCAGAGCGCCACCATCTATCCCCTGGTGTTCATCGAGGGCGGTAACGCCTGGACCAGTGTCAAGGACTTCAACCCGTTCAACATCAAGCGCTCGGCCGGTGTGGGTGCCCGCATCTTCCTGCCGATGATCGGTATGATGGGTATCGACTGGGGCTACGGTTTCGACAAGGTCTTCGGCGAGAAGGGTGGCAGCAACTTCCACTTTGTGCTCGGCCAGGAATTCTAACCGCGATTTTCTGAATTATGACTGCCGAATAAACGATTTGCCAAATCGTCAGTCTAAAAGTCGAATTTCAACAAACAATATATAAATAATGAAGAATATGAAAAGGATTGCATTAATCGCAGTAGCGCTCGTTGCCGGCTTTATGGCCGCCCATGCGCAGAAGTTCGCCCTGATGGACATGGAGTATGTCTTGAAGAACATTCCCGCCTATGAGATGGCCAACGAGCAACTCAACCAGGTGTCACAGCGCTGGCAGCGCGAGGTTGACGAACTCAAGAAGGAGGCCGACACGATGTACAAGAACTATCAGGCCGACATGGTGTTCCTGACCGACGACCAGAAGAAGAAGAAAGAGACTGAGATTACCGAGAAGGAGAAAGAGGCCCAGCAGTTGCAGTACAAGTACTTCGGCCCGCAGGGTGAACTGTTCAAGAAGCGCCAGTCGCTCATCAAGCCCATCCAGGACGACATCTACAACGCCTGCAAGAAGGTGTGTGAGGAGCGTGGTTTCCAGGTTATCTTTGACCGCGCCAGCAGCCAGAGCATCATCTATGCCTCGCCCCGCATCGACGTGAGCAACGAGATCCTCGAGAAGATGGGTTACAAGTAATTCAAGATAACTTGAAGTTTAGGGTTCAGAGAAAAGAGAGATTCTGAACACTGAGCAATAACGAGAGAATTTAGACAATACTATAGTATACTAACAAGCAAACAATTTTATTTAGACATGTTTAAAAGATTTATGCTCTTAGCCGTTATGGCTACCACGCTGTGCCTTGGTGCACAAGCCCAGAAATTCGGTTACGTCAACACCAGCGAGATTTTCAACGTGATGCCCGACAAGGTGACCGCCGAGAATACCCTCAAGCAGGTGAGCGACAAGTATGAGGCCGAATTCAAGAACCTGCAGGATGCCTTCCAGAAGAAGATGACCGAGTATGAGGCAGCCGACCAGGACCCCAGCACTCCCCAGGCCATCAAGGACCGTCATAACCAGGAATTGCAGGATGACTACATGAAGATTCAGAACTTCCAGCAGACCGCTGCACAGGATATGCAGAAGCAGCAGGATATGCTCATCGCCCCCATCACGCAGAAACTGCAGAATGCCATTCAGGCTGTTGGTGCCGAGGGCGGCTACACCTTCATCTTTGACCAGGCTGCCGGCTCGATTCTGTACACTGGCACCAATGCCGAGGACGTGAGTGCCAAGGTGAAAGCCAAATTGGGTATCAAGTAATTCAGATATCTCAAGCAGAAAAAAACAATAACGCTTAGTTGCTGATCCCCTCGTGGACCTCGATGTTCATGAGGGGATTATTTGCAGCCGCAGGAACGTGGGCGGCGAAAAAACAATCCCAATAAATCCCAATAAATCGGGAATTTTATTACTTTTGCAGATGTAGTAACACTCCATAAACAAGAACCGGTATGAAAAGATTTGTTTTTATCTCATTGCTGATGTGCCTGCCGATGATGTCGTGGGCACAAGGCCAGTTGACCGCCTATTATGCCAAGGTCGATATCGAGAATTACGTGAAGGGCCAGTTGATTGTGGACACCAACGACCCCATCAACCGCATGGTGGACTTTAACAAGTCGCTGTTTAGGTATGAGGGTGATGGAGCAGACGAGCAGGGCTACTACATCCTGTTCGACAAGTCACAGATTACTGTCAAGGAGTACCAAATGTCGCCGCTGCCCGTGAAGTTGGTGCGTGGTGGCGCTTCTTTTCAGTCTCGTGACGGGTTTGAAATACGCATTTTCCCCGCCAATGCCAACGGGCACGGTTTCTATGGGCTTGACGAAGACTTCCAGCCCTATTATGATGCCGAACAGACGGCGGCCCATCAGCATTATTATGTACTGAGCGGAAGGTTCCAGTGTGCTTTTGACCCCGATGGATTCTTCTTTGAAGAACCCCTGGAGGTCGAGGACGGCAACATCAAGTTGTATATCTACGGGACTGAAATCGGGTATACCTCCGACGACCCCGACAATGTGCGCAATCGTCCTTACATGATGGGCTTCCTGGAGGAGGAATGGTCAGCCCCCGAGGATTATGAATACGGCGTTTCGGCCTATGACGGTGCGGGCAACCTATTGGTTGACGCCACGCGTATCGTGGATATCCCCACCTCACTGTCTATTGCCTATATCGAGGCCGAGGATGCCCTCTATGTCGATGGTACCTTGTACTATCGGCAGAAATGACTTGACCGGGGAGACATGCCGCAAGGCATCGCCTGGTTAAGCCTCATCAACCTGAATAATCAACAAAGAACAGATAGAATGATATGAAGAAGATTTTAGTGATTGCTATGGCACTGATGCCGCTGATGCTCATGGCCCAGGCCAGAATAGGCATCGTTAATTCGCAGCAGATTTTTGACCTCATGCCCGACAAGGCCAATGCCGAGGCCCAACTGCAGTCGTTGAGTGAGCATTACCATGCCGAGTATGTGCTGCTGCAGAGCGAGTTTGACAAGAAGTATGCCGACTATCAGACTGTTGCTGCCGACCCCTCCACGCCCGAGGCCATCAAGGAGCGCCGCGTGCAGGAATTGCAGGAGAGCGACAAGAAGATTCGTGAATTCCAGCGCCGTGCCGCCGACGACATCGCTTCACGTCGCGAGGCACTGAGCAATCCCATCAACGAGAAGATCCAGACGGCTATCCAGGCCGCCGGCCGACAGGCCAACCTCGACGTGGTGTTTGACACCGCTGTCACGCCCGTGGCCTACACCGGCCCCAACACCGTCGACATCACACCGATGGTCAAGACCATCCTGGGGCTGTAAGGCCCGCCGGAGTCCAGGCTATCAGCCTGGGGCATAAAAACAAAAAACTGCATCGCCTTAGCGGTGCAGTTTTTGTTTAGGGTGGAAGATGGGGCTCGAACCCACGACCTTCGGAACCACAATCCGACGCTCTAACCAGCTGAGCTACGTCCACCATGTAAAGCGCTTTCTCTTAAACGCGGGTGCAAAGATAATACCATTTTTACTCTTGTGCAAGATTTAAGGCAAAAAAACGAAGATTTTTTTTGCCATGTTGGTCCTTGTCGGGGGGTTATCGGGTGACGATTTCGGCCGGGGCGATGTGGTCGCTGCCCTTGACAAAGGCGCCCATCGAGTAAACGCCCCGCAGGTTGATATCGTTGTCGAGCATCATGATGTCGGCGTCCTTGCCGCGCTGCAGTGAGCCCTTGCGGTCATAGATGCCCATGATGCGTGCCGGTGTCTCGCTGGCCATGCGCACGGCATCCTGCAGCGGCACGTCGACAACGCGCACCATCGTCTTGACCAGGCGGTCCATCGTGGCGATGCTGCCTGCCAGCGCACTGCGGTCCGAGAGTTTGCAGACGCCGTCCTCGATGATGACTCGGGGGTCGAAGGCGTGTTCGCTGTCGCTGTCGGTCACGGCCAGCGCGTCGGTGCACAGTGCGGTGCGTTCCACGCCCTTCATGTGATAGACCAGGTTGAGCAGGGTTGAGGGCACGTGGATGCCGTCGGCAATGACCTCGACGGCCATGTCCTCGAGCAGATAGATGCTCTCGACGGTGCCCGCATGCTTGAACTCGCGCACGTTGTGGAATCCCGGCATGGCGTTGTAGAAGTGGGTGGCCAGCGTGTAGCCGGCGTCCCAGGCGGCCTTGACGTGGTCATACTCGGCTGCCGTGTGGGCAATCGCGGCGACAATGCCCTTGCCGGTGATGTAGCGTCCCATCTCGACGGCACCCGGCAGTTCAGGCGCGGTGTCCCAGCGCCGCATGCAGTCAAAGTCCTCGACGATGTGGCGGTACTCATCGGGCTCGGGGATGCGGATGATTTCGGGCATCTGGGCTCCCGCTTTGCTCGGGTTCAGGTAAGGGCCTTCCATGTGCATGCCCATGATGGTGGAGTTGGGCAATTTCATCAGTTCGTCACACGTCTGGCAGGCTCGCTCCATCATGTCGATGGGCGACGAGGATAAGGTGGCATAGATGGCTGTGGTGCCGTGGCGCAGGTGGGTCGCGGCCACCGTCTCGAAGGCCTCGCGCGTGCACTCCTGGAAGTCGCAACCGCCGCCGCCATGGCAGTGGAGGTCGATGCCGCCGGGCACGATGTGCATCCCGTGGGCGTCAATGGCCTTGTCCATGCCGCCCAGCAGGCGGCTGCTCTTGGTCACCTCCTTGATGCGGCTGTCCTCGACGATTACCGAACCGCCGTTAATCCAGCCCTCAGGGGTGAGCACATGGCCATTATAGATTTGTGTGAGCATTACCAATCTTTTTTATCCTTATCAACTTGCAAATATAAGCAGTTTTTTGTTATGATGTGCGCTGTAACACATTTTTTTTGATTTATTGACGATTTTTTAGGATAAGAGGCCGTCGGGAGGGGGGTTCGTGCCAGGGGGGCGTGTTTTTTTGGTCTTGATTTTTTTGGTGTTTGTCAACGTGTTTTGCCGATTGGTCACGAAGTGACCGAAAGGCGTTTTTTTAATTGAAATATTATATATTCCTTTGTAGGCGAGAAATAGATTTTTTTCTCTACAGTTAACACTATTCATCCAAAACACCACAACCAAAATGAAAAAGATTGTTTTAGTAATGATTGTTGCCCTGATGGGCATTGCTATGAATGCACAACAGCCTCGCCACCACAAGGACCATGGCAGTCCCGAGCAGATGGTTGAGCGCCGCGTCGAGAAACTGGCCAAGGTTCTGGAACTTACCGAGGCCCAGAAGGCCGAGGTCTCCAAGATCTATTCACAGGAGATGGAGACCATGAAGCAAGAGCACCGGTCGATGTCGCCCGAGGGGCAGCAACAGGCCCGACCCGACGAGTCGGCCAGGAAGGCCCGCCACGAGCAGATGAAGGCCCGTCGTGCCGAGACCGATGCCAAGATTGAAGCGCTGCTCACTCCCGAACAGGCAACCAAGTTTGCCGAGTTCAAGCAGCACAGGGGAGAGCGTGGCCACCGCCATGACGCCGGCCACAAGTCGACCAAGCGTGAATGCAAAAGGCGTTGCTGTGATTGAGAACAGTCAAGCAAGCCCCGTTGCAACAATGTAATGGAGAGTAATTTAATCGTGTGTGTGTTTTGAAAGAGGGAGGGCGTTTCCTGATAGAAGGAAGTGCTCTCCCGCCTTTATGTCTTGAGGGTGCCCAAAAGTCGGCTGAAAAGATTTAGAAGATGTTAAAAAGGGGCATTTTTTACTTAAAATGCACTATTGTGGTAGTTAAAAAGCCGCTAAAACGGAAAAAAATTGCTATCTTTGCATATTAAAAAAGAAGATAAGGACATGGATGTAAAGAAAGTCTTATTCATATCGCAGGAAATCGCGCCCTACGTTCCCGAACGGCGCCTGTCGCAGATTGGCCGCCTGTTCCCCCAGTGCATCAAAGAGCATGGCGTCGAGGAGCGTACCTTCATGCCCAAATACGGCATGATAGCCGAGCGCAGCAACCAGTTGCACGAGATGATCAGGCTCTCGGGCATGAACATCATCATCGATGATACCGACCACCCCCTGATCATCAAGGTCGCTACCTTGCAGCAGGCCCATTTCCAGGTTTATTTCATCTATAACGAGGACTACTTCGCCAGCAACCGCATCGACGAGTTGGAGATGAACTGTTCGCCCAAGGACAACGACGAGCGCAGCATGTTCTATGTCCGCGCCGTCATCGAGTCGATCCGCAAGATGCGTTGGGTACCCGATATCATCCAATGCACGGGCTGGATTTCGGCCCTGGCACCGGTTTACATCCGCTCGCTCTATGGCGACGACCCCTCGTTCCGCGATGCCAAGATTGTGACCGCGTTGTTCAACGAGCAACTGTCGGAGCCCCTGGACAGCCGCCTCAGCGAGAAGATGCACATGGACGGTATTCCCAAGAACGCGCTCAAGCCCATCGCCGGCAAGGAACTCACCTATGACGACCTGATGTGCTACTCGCTCAAGTACAGCGATGCCGTTATCCACTGCGAGTCAGGATTGAGCGACACCGTCCTTGAGGCCGCCTCGGCATTGCCCCAGTTGCAGTTTGCCGACGACGATGACGTCAACAAGGTGTATGATTTCTACAGCACTTTGGGTGACTGAGCCTCAGTGTCCCCGCCTCCTGGTTCTTAATAGTCTCTTTATCATTTTCGGAATATGAAAAAATTGGTCAATGTGATACTGGCAGCGGCCGCGCTGGTCGGCCTGTACGCATGTACCGACGAGACGATTGGCGTGAGCATCACCGACAGCGTTTCGTCAATTATCGAGGATTCATCATTTGTCATCACGGGGCACTCGGTGCTCAACGACCGTGTGCAGATGCGCACCAGCACCAAGATGCTGGGCGTGCTGCAGGCCGACGGTTATGGCAGCCTCAGTGCCGAGGCCGTGACGATGTGGATGCCCGCCATGAACATCGACACCACCGGCATCACGGCGTCAAATATCGACTCGTGCCGTCTCAAGTTGCGTTTGCCTTACCGTCAGGGTTTCACGGGCGACTCGCTGGCCCCGATGCGGTTGAACATCTACCGCCTGAACAAGTCGTTGCCCAGCCCCATCTTCAGCGACTTTGACCCCACAGGCTACTATAGCGATGCCGACCTGCTGGCTTCCGAATCCTATTCGCCCTCGTCGGGCTGGCTCGAGGTGTCGACCTCCTATGTCACCGGAACCCTTACCTATGACACCGTGCGCGTGATTTCGGTCTCGATGCCGTCATCGCTGGGTACCGAGTTGTTCGATGCCTATATCACCAATCCCGAGAAATTCGTGTCGCCCAGGTCGTTTGCCGACATCTTCCCGGGCATCTACATCACCAACAGTTTTGGCAGCGGCCATGTGATGAACATCAAGGCTACCGAACTCGACGTGTACTACCGCAAGCACGTGTGGCTGAACGACACGACCGAGGCCGACTCGACATTCTGCCAGTCCTATCTGGCGTCGACCCCCGAGGTCACCTCGAACAACATCATCCGTTACATACCCGATGATGCCATTACCCAGATGGTGGATGCAGGCGATGCCCTGATTGTCGCTCCCGCAGGCTATGAGGTGCAGGTGCGCTTCCCGATTCAGGAGATTATCGACAAGTACCGCAACAATGCGACCGGTAGCCAGTCAATCATCAACACGTTGTCGCTGGAACTGCCTGTCAGCATCCCCGAAACCGAGTACGATATCCAGCCGCCCACCTATCTGTTGATGGTGAAGACGTCCCAGAAGGACAACTTCATCAACGGTGACAGCCTGGCCAACAACAAGGACTCGTTCTATGCCGTCTATCAGCCCAGGTCCAAGAGTTATTACTTCAGCGGCCTGCGCAACTACATCCTGGACATCATCAACAACAAGGGAGGCATCGCCACCGAGGAGGACATCAACTTCACCATCACTCCGGTGGACGTGACCGAGTACACCTATAGTCGTAACTACTATTCCGGTTCGACGACGACGGTGACCAAGATTTCTCCTATGGTTTCACGTCCGGCCATCGTCAGGCTGCTACTCGATAAGGCGAAGATCAAAATCACCTACAGCAAACAAATTGTGAACTAAAGTTTGCTGGATTGGAAAAATAGTGCTACCTTTGCACCCGCATTGCAAATCATCGCAGTGCACCAAGCCGCAATAGCTCAGTCGGTAGAGCATTTCATTCGTAACGAAAAGGTCGCGGGTTCGAGTCCCGCTCGCGGCTCGAGTGAAGGGACGGGAAGACGATTTGTTTTCCCGTCTTTTTTAAATTTAAGGAACAGAGCAGATGGAAATCAGCGTTAAGGATTATATGGAGCGACAGCCCGGTGCGCCGCAGGTGGAACTGACCGACCGTTTCTACCTGTGGGTGGCTTTGCGCCTGGCTAAGTTGTGGGACGAGTCGCCGTGGCTGCGTGGCTTGAACGACGAGGTGCGTCGCGACGTGGTGCTGGCGGTGACCGGCTATTATCAGGATGTGGTGGCCGATGGCGGCCTGTGGCGCTCGTTCACGCGCCTGCACAACGCGCGTCATGGCAGTCCGCTGCCCCATTACGGCCGCAGCGGGGACTATACCGACTATGAACTGAACCGCGACGACGTGCGCTATGTGATATGGTGGTCGGTTGCCGGAACCGACGAGGGCGCGGCCCTGGATCCGCACGACACTGAACTGGAAGCCCTGGCGACGGCCTTCTACATGCTGCTCGACGAGGAGTATGAGCATGCCCCCGTGCCGCGTCAGTACTGCATTGCCGCCGAGTTGGACCTTGACAATCCCGAGGACGCCCAGCGCATCTATGATTTTGCCTACTGGCTCTACTGGCGCAGTTACCTGTTGAGGCCCTCGTCGTTGGCTGTGATGGAACGGGCCACGCCCGAGGCGCATGCCATCATCGCGCGTGCCGGCGAGAGCGATGCCCGCCCCCTGTTGCTCGAACTCAACGAGCGCCTCATGTCCACCGAGCCTGCAGGTCCCATCCCCTTGACCACCGCCCAGTGGCTCCGTCTCATCATCGACGACGAGTTACCCTGATCCAGATGCTCTAGATACTCTAGATACTCTAGATATTCTAGATAGTCCAGTCCGTCCAGCCCCATCCAGTAAAGCAATCACGCCAACCCCCGTGTGGGGGCTGGCGTGAGTTGTATTTGTTGGCTGGGTTATGCCAGGCCTCGGCCGTGGCAGTTCTTGTACTTCTTGCCGCTGCCGCAGGGGCAGGGATCGTTACGCCCAATCTTGGGACCCTCGTTGCGGATGGGGCCGGTGGGACCTTGCGGACGCGGTCCGACGGGAGCGTTGGGACGGCTGGCATCGGGCTCGCCGCCACGACCCTCGCTGTAGCGCTGGCGAGGCCTCGGCTCGTTGTTGGACACGTTCTCTTGGGGCGGTGCCTCGGGAATCTGTCCGCGCATCAGGATGGCGATGGACTTGCCGTTCATGATGCCGACCATCTGCTTGAACATGTTGAAGGCCTCGGTCTTGTAGATGACCAGCGGGTCCTTCTGCTCGTAACTGGCGTTCTGCACGCTCTGGCGCAACTGGTCCATCTCGCGCAGGTGTTCCTTCCAGTTCTCATCGATGGTGAGCAGCATGACAGCCTTCTGCCATTGCTTGGTCAGGCACTTGCAGTGGGTTTCGGCGGCCTCCTTGATGTCGATGACGATGCCGAAGGTGCGCTTGCCGTCGGTGATGGGCACGCGGATGAGGCCCTGGGGCTCCATGCCGTCGGCTTTCTGCTTCTCGACAATCTGTTGGATGATGGGGTCGGCGACCTCGCTCAGGCGTTCCATCTTGCGGTTGAAGGTCTTGAGCACCTTGTCATAGAGGATTTCCTGTTTCTTGCCGTCGTCCATGCGGCGGTATTCCTCCTCGGTGAACGGGACTTCGAGGGCATAGGTCTTGAGCACCTGCATCTTGAAGTCCTCGTAGTCGTCGGCGCCGTAACGCTCAACGATGTCCTCCACGCTGTCGTACAGGGTGTTGATGATGTCCAGGCCGATGCGCTCACCGATGAGTGCATGGTGGCGGCGGGTGTAGATCACCTTGCGCTGGGCGTTCATCACGTCGTCATACTCGAGCAGGTGTTTACGGATACCGAAGTTGTTCTCCTCGACACGTTTCTGGGCGTTCTCGATGCTCTTGGTCACCATGTTGCTCTCGATGGCCTCGCCATCCTTGAGTCCCAGGCGGTCGAGCGTCTTGACCACGCTCTCGCTGGCGAACAGACGCATCAGTTTGTCCTCGAACGACACGAAGAATACCGACGAGCCGGGGTCTCCCTGACGTCCGGAACGACCGCGCAACTGGCGGTCAACGCGGCGGGACTCGTGGCGCTCGGTACCGATGATGGCAAGACCGCCGGCGGCCTTCACCTCGGGCGACAACTTGATATCGGTACCACGACCGGCCATGTTGGTGGCGATGGTCACGACACCCTTGCCGTCGATGGCCTGACCGGCCTGGGCGACAATGTCGGCCTCCTTCTGGTGCAACTTGGCGTTCAGCACGTTGTGCGGGATGCGGCGGCGGTCAAGCATACGGCTCAGTTTCTCACTGATATCGACGCTCGTGGTACCCACCAGGGTGGGACGTCCCGAGTTGCGCATCGCCTCAATCTCGTTGATGACGGCGTTGAATTTCTCCAACTCGGTCTTGTAAACGCGGTCGGGCCTGTCGTTGCGGATGACGGGCCTGTTGGTGGGAATGGTGACCACATCCAGTTTGTAGATGTCCCAGAACTCACCGGCCTCGGTCTCGGCGGTACCGGTCATACCCGAGAGTTTGTGGTACATGCGGAAGTAGTTCTGCAGCGTGATGGTGGCGAACGTCTGGGTTGCGGCCTCGACGTTCACGCCCTCCTTGGCCTCGATGGCCTGGTGCAGACCGTCGCTGTAGCGGCGACCTTCCATCACACGGCCCGTCTGCTCGTCCACGATTTTCACCTTGCCCTCGGCATCGACGATGTACTCGTCGTCGCGGTTGAACAGGGTGTAGGCCTTCAAGAGTTGGGTGACGGTGTGCACGCGCTCGGCCTTGACCGAGTAGTTGGCGAGCAGTTCGTCCTTCTTGTTGGTCTTCTCCTCGTCGGTGAGCGGCTCGTTGGTCACAGCCGACAACTGGGCTGCGATATCAGGCAGGATGAAGAATTCGGGGTCATCGGTACCGCGGGTGAGCACGTCGATACCCTTATCGGTCATCTCGACGGTGTTGTTCTTCTCGTCGATGATGAAGTACAGGGGGTCGGTGACGGTGGGCATCTCGCGGTTGTTGTCCTGCATGTAGAAGGCCTCGGTCTTGAGCATGGCGTTCTTGACGCCCTCCTCGCTCAGGTACTTGATCAGCGGCTTGTACTTGGGCAGACCCTTGAAGGCGCGGTAGAGCCTCAGCGTACCCTCCTTGACGGTGGCCTGGTCGTCGCTGGCCATCATCTTCTTGGCATCGGCGAGCAGGCCGGTCACCATCTGGCGCTGAGCGTTATAGACGCGCTCCACGTTGGGCTTGTAGTCCTTGAACATCTGGTCCTCGCCCTTGGGCACGGGACCGGAGATAATCAGCGGCGTACGGGCGTCGTCAATCAACACGCTGTCGACCTCATCGACGATGGCGTAGTTGTGGGGGCGCTGCACCATGTCCTCGGGGCGCATAGCCATATTGTCGCGCAGGTAGTCAAAGCCGAACTCACTGTTGGTGCCGAAGGTGATGTCGCAGTTGTAGGCGGCGCGGCGTTCGAGCGAGTTGGGCTCGGTCTTGTCGATGCAGGCCACGGTCATGCCGTGGAACATGTACAACGGACCCATCCACTCGCTATCGCGCTTGGCCAGGTAGTCGTTGACGGTTACCACGTGGACGCCGTTGCCGGTCAGGCCGTTCAGGAACACGGGCAGGGTAGCCACCAGGGTCTTACCTTCACCAGTCGCCATCTCGGCAATCTTACCCTGATGCAGGACGATACCACCAATCAACTGTACGTCATAGTGTATCATGTCCCAGGTGATCTCGTTACCGCCGGCAATCCAGTGGTTGTGCCAGATGGCCTTGTCGCCATCAATCGAGACGAAATCCTTGCCCTGTGCGGCCAGGTCGCGGTCGAGTTGCGTGGCGTTGACCACGATGGTCTCGTTCTCGGCAAAGCGCCTTGCGGTCGACTTCACGATGGCGAACACGGTGGGGAGCACCTCGCTGAGTTTCTCCTCGAGCACATCGAGAATCTCCTTCTGGATGTCGTCGACTTTCTTCCACAGCGGTTCGCGCTGGTCGTAGTCGAGGCTTTCGATTTCGGTCTTGATGCGTTCAATCTCGTCGCGCTTGTCCTGGACCGACGCGTTCAGTTGCTGACGGATGTCGGCAGTGCGCTGTCTCAGGCTGTCGGTGTCGAGGGCATCAATCTCGGGATAAATCTGTTTGATTTGGTTGACAATAGGCATGATTTTCTTCAAATCACGCGTTGACTTATTGCCAAACATTGATTTCAAAATGTCACTAAGTCCCATTTGTTATTTAGATATCTGATTTTAGTTTTTTCGTATTTTGTGGAGACGCAAAATCTTGCATCTCAGTCATTCAAACGGCAAAGATACACTTTTTTAGCCGATTAACTGCAATGATACAGTGATTTTTGGTTTTTGGGGGATGGGTTGGTGGCAAGAACGCTAAGATTTTGGGCTCTCACCCCTAACTCCTCACTTCTCACCCCTAACTAAAGAGAAGTCGGGCCGCGCGTCGTCTGGCTGCCCAGCAGCACGTTGGTTGCCGAGCGCACCACCAGCGACGTCATCAGCGGGAAGAAGGCCAGGTTGCCCACCTGGGGCTGCCACGGCCAGGCCAGCATCAGCAGGGCCACGATGACCGCGTTCAGGGCATGCAGCAAGCGCGCCGCGCCGCGGGTCTTCTTGAACCACGGGAGCACGGCGAGCAAGAGCAGCAGCGGGTGCAGCCATGCGATGTTGATGTTGGGCGAGGTGGCCTCGTGTGTGGAGTAGAAAATCAGGAAAAACAGGATGCAGCCTGCCAGCCCGGCCGCGGTGAACAGCAGGGTGTCAAACCAGCGCGACACGTCGCGGCGGCGCCAGTCGCGGCCCGTCACGAGCAGCGTCAGCGCCGTCACGAGCAGAGCGACGGCCATCGGCGAGGCGTACCACGGCGTGGGAGGCCTCACGTTGCCTTCGGTGCTCTTGTCGATGGGCACGGTGGTGGCCTTGACCAGCGGCAGGGTGGTGCTGTCGGTCGTGATGGTGGCATCGGCCACGGCATCCATCAGCAGCATCGGGATAAACATCGCGGCGCGCTGGTCGATGACCGTGTCCACGTCCCAGCCCAGCACCAGGTCGATGCCGAACTTTTCCCAGGCATAGTTGCGGCAGTAGCGTGCCAAAATGTCACGATAGGTGACAGTCGTGTCGCCCATCGCCGGATATCGCAGCCCGTCGCCAGCCGCCATCTCGATGATGTCGCGGGGTCGAGTAGAGCAGTTGTCGCTCAGGAATTTATAACGATAGACGCGGTTCTCGGGCTGCGCATTGTTCCACAGGAAGTCCCTCACGGCAATCGCCCTGTCCTGGGGCAGGTTGAGTTCCTGCTCCACCATGCGGCGCTCTTCCATGCCCAGTGTGGCATAGGACCGTGGCACGGGCACACACATATAGTCCGTCTCACCCAGCATGAAGCGCCACATGAACGCAGGTGCCTGAAAGTCAAACACCCCGTAGTTGAAGTACAGGTCAGTGGAGCCCTGCTGGACGCGTATCTCGCTGTGTCCCCAGATGTTGTGCGGCTCGCTGCCGGGATAGAAAGTCACCAGGCTCACGCGCACCGGGTCTTCCTGTTCGGGAGCCGTGGCTGTGTCGCCAGGCAAGGGCAGCACGGGAGCGGCATCGAGCGTCCCCGTAGCACACAGGGCGCACAACACCGTTGTCAGGCAATATTTCTTCAGCAGCCGTTGCATCTGTCATTATACTATATGGCAAGAATAATGCCAATGTTGCATTTAGCCGTTAGCCATTAATTCATTAACGTGAAACTGCCACTGAATAGTATAACCCACCCCAACTTCCCCATCAAAGACAACCCCCACACCCGTTTTTTGTATCAGGCCGTCATTAGTTGTCCTCGTTGTTTTTAAATTATCGGCGTTGAAGAATTGTTTGTCCTTGTTGTCTTTCTTGTCTTCAACAAAACAGCGAGCATCAATGCGTCAGCCTCTTTAACCTCTAACCCTTAACCTTTAAACTGCGAGCAACGCGAGCCTAACTACCATGAGCCGTAGGCGCTGCGGTCGGCGTCGATGCGCAGCAGGATGAACAGCAGGAAGGTGAATCCCCACAGCGAGGAGCCGCCGTAACTGAAGAAGGGTAGCGGGATGCCGATGACGGGGCATAGGCCGATGACCATGCCGATGTTGACGGCGAGGTGGAAGATGAGGTAGGACGCGACACAGTAGGCATAGACACGCGCAAAGGTCGAGTGGTTGCGTTCGGCCAGCGTGATGATGCGCAGGATCAGGGCCAGGAAGAGCACCAGCACGGCCACGCTGCCCACGAAGCCCTGCTCCTCGCCGATGGTGCAGTAGATGAAGTCGGTGTGCTGCTCGGGGACATACTTGAGTTTGGTCTGGGTGCCGTTCAGGAAGCCTTTGCCGGTGATGCCGCCGCTGCCGATGGCGATTTTGCTCTGGTTGACGTTGTAGCCCGCGCCGCGCAGGTCCTCCTCGATGCCCAGGGTGACCTTGATGCGGTTCTGCTGATGGGGCTCGAGCACCTTGTTGAAGGCGAAACTCACGGTGAACATGAACACGAGGGCTGCTGCGGCAAAGCACACGGTGATGAGGACCTTCTTGAGGTCGTCGTGCAGCATACCCCACAGCAGGTAGATGAGCGAGAGGATGATGACGGGCAGGAAGAAGGCGTAGCCGTTGACATGGACTCCCGCCAGCGCCAGTCCGCCGGCGATGGCGCCCGCGGCCAGGTAGCCCAGCAGCACGTTGCGCCCGAGTATCCAGGAGCGGCAGTAGATGAGCAACATGCCCACGATGAGCACCATCACCAGGATGAAGGCGATGGCCATGCCCAGGGGAATGCCCATGAAGGTGAGGGCGGCAAACTTCAGCACCACGACAAAGAAGACCACGGCCATCAGGGCGGCAAATAGCACGAATCCCGACATGCCCTCGCGATAGAGCACAAAGATGAGGGCGGTGTAGACCAGCGCCGTGCCCGTCTCGCGCTCGAGGATGATGCACAGGATGGGCAGCACGATGATGCCGATGGCGATGGCATAGTTGCGCCAGCCGTTGAGGGTGAAGCCATAGGTGCTGAACAGTTTGGCCAGGGCCAGCGCCGTTGCCGTCTTGGCAAACTCGGCGGGCTGCAGGCTCACCGAGCCAAACACGAGCCAGGAGCGTGAGCCCTTGATGTCCGGGGCGATGAAACTGGTGACGATGAGCAGCAGTATCATGAACCCGTAGAGGGGATAGGCATAGGCCTCGTAGATGCGCCGGTCAATCAACAGCAGCGAGAAACCGATGAGGAACGACAAGCCCGCCCACATGAACTGCTTGCCCGAGAACTCGCTCAGGTCGAACATGCTGGCCTTGTCGTAGTCGTAGGTGGCGGCATAGATGCTCACCGCCCCGGCCACGATCATGATGAGGTAGAGGATGATGGTGAACCAGTCCACCGACCTCAGCAGGTTGGTATTCTCGTCGTCGTTCCTAATCTCCATTGTCGGCAGCGGGTTTTGAGGATGACTTGTTGGTCTTATTGTTGTCGGCCTTGGTGCCGGAAGCGGTTTTCTTCACCTTGGGGGTGGTGATGGTGTGGCGGCTGGCCATCGCGCGGCCCTGGGCCTGCAGCCCGGGGGAGTCGCCGCGCAGGTAGCGCTGTATCATCAGGGCGCCGATGGGCACACCGAAGGCGGCGCCGAAGCCGGCATTCTCGACATAGACACAGACGGCGATTTTGGGGTCGTTCATCGGGGCAAAGCCCATGAACACCGAGTGGTCGCGGCCGTGTGGGTTCTGGGCCGTACCGGTCTTGCCGCACACGTCCAGCCCGGGGATGTTGGCACGGGTGCAGGTGCCGCCCAGCACCGCCATGCGCATGCCCTCGACGATGTCGCTGTAGTAGGCCTTGTCGATGTCGGTGTCGTGGCGCTCGAGGCAGCGCGTGAGGATTCCCACACCCTCGATGTCCTTGACGACGTGGGGCGTGATGTAGTAGCCGCGGTTGGCGATGGTGGCGCTCAGGTTGGCAATCTGGAGCGGCGTGGCCAGGATTTCGCCTTGCCCGATGGCGTCGCTGATGATGGTCTGTCCCACCCATTTGCCCTCGCCGTAAATCTTGTCATAGAAGGCCGTGTTGGGGATGAAGCCTCGGCTCTCGCCCGGCATGTCGATGCCCAGTTTGTAGCCGTATCCCATCGACACCATGTGGTTTTTCCACACCTCAAAGGCCTTGCCCGTCGAGCCGTACTTGCTGCGCTTGTCCATCATGTACTTGAAGCCCCAGCAGAAGTAGGCGTTGCACGAGGTCTGCAGGGCGGGCTTGAGCGGGATGGGGGAGCCGTGACCGTGGCAGCCCACGCGCAGGCCCGCATTGACGTAGCCGCGGTGGCAGGGATAGACCGTGCTCGTGGTGATGATGCCCTCCTGCAGGAAGATGAGGCCCTGGCTGGGCTTGAAGGTCGAGCCGGGAGGGTAGGCCGCCATGATGGAGCGGTCGTACAGCGGCTTGAGGCGGTTGTTGACCAGGTCGCGGTAGTTCTTGCCGCGTTCCTTGCCCATGAGCAGTGCGGGGTCGTAGGTGGGGCTGGACACCAGGGCCAGGATTTCGCCCGTCTTGGGCTCGATGCAGACGATGGCGCCCACTTTGCCCTGCATGAGCAGTTCGCCGTAGGCCTGCAGTTCGATGTCGATGCTCAGTTTCAGGTTGTTGCCCGCCACGGGGCTCACGTCGTCGGCCCCCTCGTTGTAGCGGCCCTTGATACGGCCCGTGGCGTCGCGGATGAGGATTTCCTTGCCCTTGATGCCTCGCAGCCACGACTCGTAACTCTTCTCGATGCCCAGGTCGCCCGTGTAGTCACCGGGGCGGTAATAGTCGTCGTTCTCGATGTCACGGGCGTTGACCTCGCGAATGTCGCCCAGCACGTTGGCGGCAACGTTGTAGTTGTACTGGCGCAGGATGCGCTGCACGACAAAGAATCCCGGGAAACGGTACAGTTTCTCTTGCAGACGGCCGTAATCCTCGGGGGTGAGGTGGTTCATGAACACCTGCTGGGTGAAGGCCGAGTAGTTGCGACCCTTGGACATGTCCTGCCACCGCTGGTTGAACTCCGACTTGCTGATTTGCAGCGTGTTGCACAGGTCGATGGTGTCAAAGGGAACAACATCCTTGGGAATCACCATCAGGTCATACTCGGGCGCGTTGTAGACCACGAGTTTGCCGTTGCGGTCGTAGATGAGCCCTCGCGAGGGGTAGATGACCTTCTCCATGAAGGCATTGTTGTCGGCATGCTGCTTGTAGGTGCTGTCGAGCACCTGCAACTGCACCAGCCGGGCAATGTAGACCAGCACGATGACGACGATGAAGCCGCTGATGACATATTTGCGCTTCTCGAGGTTATAATCTTTTCTCACGGCGGGTGCTGACTAAACTGTCCAACGCAAAGATGATCATAATCGACAATGCGCTGCTGGCGGCGATGCGCGCCAGGGTGAGCACGATGTCGTGAAGCGAGAAGGCTTGGATGAGGAAGATGAGCGAGCAGTAGAGCGTCACGAGCGTCGCCATGTACTTGAAGTAGTCGCCGATGCCCATCGAGTCGACCGACGGGATGGGTATGTTCATGTCGTTCTCGCGCGAGACGAACATGTTGAACACGGGCCGCCTGACGGCAGCCATCAGCGTGCAGGCCAGGGCGTTCATGCCGGGCGTGTTGTCAAAGATGTCGATGATGAGTCCCGAGAAGAACGCGATGGTGAGCACCCACCCGCCGTGCAGGTTGACGGGCAGCCTAAGGATGAGGTAGATGAACACTACCGGCATGGCAACGCCCCACAGCACAATCTTGTTGCACACCAGTTGCAGCACGGTGAGCACGATGAAGAGCAGGATGAACTGTATCACGGTCTTGGTCATGGCTGTTCTGATGTGGCGTTTTCGGGTTCAACGGGAGTGGCGGGCTGAGCGACGGGCTTTGCGGGCGCCTCGGACTTGCCCTTCTTGCTCTTGCCCTTGTCCTTGGCCTCGGGGACGACGTCGACGATTTCGGGCTTGATTTCGGGACGCAGCATGATGTTGGCAGCGGTGTCGACACCCTGCTCGGCGCGCCTGAGTACGTCAATCTGCTCCTTCATGCTGTTGGTGATGATGCGCACGTTGCTCAACTGGCTGAAGTTGGTGGTCAACTTGATGCGCAACGACACGAAACTGGCCGTGTTGTTGCCGTCACTGCCCTCGACGATGCCCACGATGATGCCCTCGGGGAACACGGCCGAGTAGCCGCTGGTGACCACAGTGTCGCCCTTGTTGTACTTGACGTGCTTGGGCAATTCCTCGAGCAGGGCATATTGCGGATTCTTGCCGTCCCACACCAGGCTGCCGAAGAAGTTGTTGCTCTTGAGTTTGCACGAGAGCCTCATGTGAGGGTTCAGCAGCGAGATGACACGCGAGGCATGAGGCCCGACGACGTTGACGATGCCCACCACGCCATTCTGGTCGATGACGCCCATCTCGGGCTTGACGCCGTCGGCGAATCCACGGTCGATGGTGATGTAGTTGTTGGGCTGGGCGATGCTGTTGCTGATGACATGGGCCATGACAAAGGTGTACTGGCCCAGGGCAGGCTGGTGCAGCGAGTCGGGCGCCTGGAGGGCCAGGTCGGCCAACTGGTTGCGCAACTCAATCAGTTCCATCTCCAGCGCGGCGTTGCGTTCCTGCAGACTCTCGTTGATGTCGCGCAGGTGGAAATAGGACGTAACGCTCTGGTAAGGATTATCCTTAAACAGCAGTACGAGGCTCAATATCACATAGATAGCGAAAATGAACCACGCACTGTGTTTGACGAAAAAGTTGAGCAGATTGTTCATCTTTTTTTAGTTTTAAGTTTTTAGTTTTAAGTTTTTAGTAATGATACTGCAGCCCAATGGCTTTCAGGCGTTAGTAATTGTACTTAAAACTTACAACTTAAAACTTACAACTTAAGTTAGCGCATGAGGAACTTGAAGTGCTTGATGTTCTTCAGAGCAATGCCGGTACCCTTGGCCACAGCGTGCAGGGGATCCTCGGCAACATGGAACTCGATACCGATCTTGTCGGTCAAGCGCTTATCCAGTCCGCGTAGCAGGGCACCACCACCGGTCAGGAAGATACCGTTGTGGACGATATCCTGGTACAACTCGGGAGGAGTCTGCTCCAGGGCACTGAGCACAGCGGCCTCAATCTTGGAGATGGACTTCTCGATGCAGTGGCACACCTCCTGGTAGGTCACGGGCACCTCGAGGGGCAGCGAGTTGACCTGGTTGGGGCCGTGGATGATGAAATCCTCGGGAGCCTCGGCGCCCAGGTCGGTGAGGGCCGAGCCGACGTTAATCTTGATGGCCTCGGCAGTGCGCTCGCCGACGCGCACGTTGTGGGCGCGGCGCATGTGCTCCTGGATGTCCTCGGTGAGTTCGTCACCGGCGGTGCGGATGCTCTTGTTGCTGACGATACCGCCCAGCGAGATTACAGCAATCTCGGTGGTACCGCCGCCGATGTCGACAATCATGTTGCCCTCGGGGGCCAGCACGTCGAGTCCGATACCCAGGGCTGCTGCCATGGGCTCATAGATCATGTACACGTCGCGGCCACCGGCGTGTTCGCTGGAGTCGCGGACGGCGCGGATCTCGACCTCGGTCGAACCCGAGGGAACGCACACGACCATGCGCAGCGAGGGTGAGAACCAGTGGTTCTTGGCACTGACCTTCTTGATCATGCCGCGAATCATGTGCTCGGCGGCGTTGAAGTCGGCGATGACACCGTCGCTCAAGGGGCGCACGGTACGGATGCCCTCGTGAGCCTTGCCGTGCATCTCGCGGGCGCGTTCACCCACGGCGATGGGCTTGTTGGTCTTGGAGTCAAGAGCGACGACCGAAGGCTCGTCGATGACGATGCGGTCGTTATGGATGATAATGGTGTTGGCTGTTCCTAAATCGACAGCGATTTCTTGAGTGAATGAAAACCATCCCATGATTGTTATCTATATAGTTGATAGTTAGTTATAAATGCTTAATAATATATTCCTTCTTAAATCGGATTGCAAAATTACTCAAAAAACGTCAAACAGCCGCTATGATTTCACAATTAAAAATGAAAAAATATCGTCGCTGGTAGTATGGCTTGAAAAGAGGGTCAGCGCGACCTGAAAGATAGCCACAGACTTAGAGCAATTCCTCCAGGCTTTTCACCGCATTGCGCACGCAGTCCTCGCAGGAGCACAGCGGCCCGTGGTCGGTGCCCACGCCCTTGAGGTCCTTGCAGCGGGTGGCGCCGCACCGTTGTTCAAACTCGGCGCGCAATTGGCTGGCCTGGGGGTTCATGCGGCAGTTGTCATACTTGAGCAACCCTTGCACCATCTGTGCCCCGCACAGGGCTCCGCACGTCTCGTCCATGCTCCCCATGCCGCTGCCGAAACAGGCGCCCATGGCCAGCAGCCGGTCTTCGGGCAGTCCCAGTTCGGGTGCGTAGGCCAGCAGTACAGCCTGGCAGCAGTTGTAGTTGCGCTTGTGCATCACGGCGCGCTCACTGCGCGGCATGCCATTCATCATCTCGTTCTGTTCCATTGTTGATGTTATATATAATATGTGTAAATCTCTTGCAAAGGTAATACATCCCCACGACATGACAAAAAGCCCCATCTCGCCAATAATGCAACAGATTGATGAACAACCGGAATCTCTGAATCATCCGAGGCGTCCGCACCACAGTTGTTTTCACCATTGAAATTCCTGGTCAAAAGGTTGGCAGAATCCTTCAGCATAATCAGAACAATCATTTGTCGGTTTCTTGCCAAAGATGAAATACGGGGAGAGTTTTGGTCTTCTTGAGGGAAAAATGCTATATTTGCGGTTTCAATGGAATAATTAACCAGCCAAATACTTCCTAATGATGAAACGACCATTATATTTCAGGATATCCATGGGCCGATGCCTGATGCTGTTGTTGCTGACGATGGCAGCAGTTGCCGGTTCAGCCCAAGAAGCCTACTCGGTTCTTACCGAGGCCGACAGCACACTGACGTTCTTCTACGATGACCAACGCAGTTCCCGCCCGGGCACTTCCTATTCGTTGGATATAATTGATTCCATTTCTTCTCCCGAATGGTATAAGGACAGGCTCGATATTTCTAAGGTGGTGTTTGACACCACATTTGTCGCTGCCCGTCCCACTTCTACTCAAGGGTGGTTTCGCGGAATGGATAAACTTTATTCCATTACTGGAATCACCTATTTAAATACCGATTCAGTGACAAACATGGAAGGCATGTTCGCTGGCAACTCATTGACCTCCCTTGATGTGAGCGGCTTCAATACAGCGAATGTGACAGACATGCAATTCATGTTCGCTGGCTGCGAATCCTTGACCACCATTGATGTGAGCGGCTTCAACACCTCTAATGTGACAACAATGGGTGGGATGTTCGCTGACTGCCAATTATTGACAACTATTGATGTGAGTGGTTTCAATACCTCGAATGTCACGATTATGGCCAACATGTTCGGTGGCTGCCATGCACTGACAACTCTTGACCTGAGCGGTTTCAATACCAGGAATGTGACAAACATGCAAATGATGTTCGAGGAATGTGCATCTTTGGATTCCCTTGGCTTGAGCAGTTTCAATACCTCGAACGTGACAGATATGCTAGAAATGTTCCAAGGCTGTAGTTCCTTGACATCTCTTGACCTGAGTAGTTTCAATACCAGGAATGTGACAAGAATGAGAAGGATGTTTTATGCTTGTAAATCCCTGAAATCTATCAACTTGAGCAGTTTCAACACATCGAATGTGACAGACATGGTAGACATGTTCAGTATCTGCCAGTCTTTGGATTCTCTTGACCTGAGTGGCTTCAACACCTCAAATGTGACAGATATGAGTGGGATGTTCGCTAACTGCGATTCGTTGGCAACTCTTGACCTGAGTGGTTTTAATACCTCTAATGTGCAGGGCCTAAGCGGCATGTTTATGGGCTGCAAATCCATGACATCCATTGATTTGAGTGGTTTCAATACCACGAATGTAAAAGGCATGGCATACATGTTCGACGGCTGCAATAATTTGGTTACAATCTATGTCGGCAAAGGCTGGTCTACTGATTCGGTGACCTTTTCCTTTGAAATGTTTCATGGCTGCACCAGCCTTGTCGGTGAGCAAGGTACAGTTTACGATGCGAGCCATGTGGATGTCGGTTATGCCCATGTAGACGAAGGCCCCACCAATCCGGGTTATCTCTCCAGAAAAAGAATTGCCTATGCATTGCTTTCCGACGACCAAACGACGTTGTTGTTCTACTACGATGACGAGCGTTCCCTCCGCCCGAGCACATCCTATTTGCTGAATACGGGCACAGTCAATCCCGGCTGGTCTGAATATGCCGAGAATGTCACACACGTGCAGTTAGACTCCACATTTGTCGCTGCCCGCCCAACTTCCACTTACGGTTGGTTTTATGGTATGAATAGGCTCGATTCCATTACAGGAATCAACCATTTAAACACCAGTGCAGTGACCGACATGAGAAGGATGTTCGCTGGCTGTAAATCATTGACCTCACTTGACTTGAGCGGCTTCAACACCTCTAATGTGACAAACATGTGGGCGATGTTCTATGACTGCGATTCATTGAAATCCCTTGACCTGAGCAGTTTCAACACTTCGAAGGTGACAAACATGGCACGAATGTTCGCCGACTGCGATACATTGACTTTCCTTAACCTGAGTGGTTTCAAGGCAGATAGTTTGAAAGACATGGCGGGCATGTTCGCTGGCTGCCGATCATTGACATCCCTTGACCTGAGTGGTTTCAACACCGCCAATGTGAAGTATATGGGATATGCGTTCTCGGGCTGCAAATCCTTGACTGCTCTTGACTTGAGTGGCATGACTACCTCGAGCGCAACAGAAATGGAATACATGTTCCAGGGCTGCGATACCTTGGCATCGCTTGACTTGAGCCGCTTCAATACCTCGCGGGTGTGGAGCATGGCAGGCATGTTTGCTGGCTGCCGAACATTGACATCCCTTGACTTGAGTGGTTTCAACACCGCCAGTGTGACAGACATGAATAATATGTTCAGCAACTGTCAGTCTGTGGATTCACTTGACTTGAGCCGCTTCAATACCTCGCGGGTTCGGAGCATGGCGGGCATGTTCGCTGGCTCCAAGAATCTGGAAACGATCTATGCTGGTCGTGGCTGGGTTACTGGTGCGGTGAACGAGTCCAGCGACATGTTTAGTGGCTGCATCACACTCGTCGGCGGCCAGGGTACAGTCTATGATGCTAACTATGTGGATGCCACCCGTGCCCATATTGACGGCGGTCCCAACAATCCGGGCTATCTCACGGGAAGAATCAATATGCTCCTTGGTGATGTGAATGCTGATGGTGAGTTGAACATTGCCGATGTGAATTGTATTACCAGCGTTATTTTGGGAGACCCTGACATCTATGAAGGCCGTGCCGATGTGAACGGTGATGGCGAGGTAACTATCGCCGACATCAACGTTGTCATCGCCTACATCTTATTCTAGCCGGTGGTATTTCATGAATCCCACGCTTCTCGTGGTCGATTGTTCCGGCATGTTCCCCTGCGCCTTCGGCTTGGGCACAATCGGTGTCGCC
Source organism: uncultured Prevotellaceae bacterium (assembly GCA_900320245.1). GTDB lineage: Bacteria > Bacteroidota > Bacteroidia > Bacteroidales > Muribaculaceae > Sodaliphilus. Next base: position 24,749 of record ONRP01000022.1, on the reverse strand, counting down.
TCGGGATAAAAAAGAATGAATTCTTTTTGCTCTCCTCTCGGCTTGCATGTTTGTTTCGTGGTCGGGGCAATAACCAGCGTGGCTACACGTTATATATTATAAATAAAGAGATATCAAGTGCGCACTATGAATAAGAAGTTAATAACGCTCATGGTGGCCGCGCTGGCATTGTTGTCGGCTCGCGGTCAGGTGTCATTTACCGGTGTTGGGGAGCATCCTGTTATCGAGGTGACTCCCGAGACGACCACCGGCTTGAATAAGATATATGTCGTGTTCGATACCGATGGGGTGGGGATGACCTTCAACTCGTCGACTGGTGAACCGGCAACATGGGAGAGTTATGACTATCATGATGGTCACTTGGAGATGGAGCCTATTCCCGGTGTCCGCTGGAACGGTATGGAAACCACGCTTCCTCAGGTCATACCCAACATTGGCTACAAAATTACAGAGGGCACGACCCCCTATTTTTGCTGGGTGGTGAACTATGCCGACTATTACCTGGAGTTGAACGCAATGACCGAGAACAGCGAGGCACCGTGCAACCTGATCACAATCAACGTTGACGGTCATGGCGACGCCATTCCTTATTATACCACCAACGGCTTGCGCCAGGTGCTGGACCGCGAGATTAAACTGAACTACAATACGCTGGTGTGGAATGAAACTGACTCGATCTGGAAGGAAGAGCCGGTTGTCGAGAATTTCGCCGCGCTGGACCAGGGCCTTGAGATTGTCCCGCCGTTGTGCAACACGGCATTCATGATTTCGGGCGACCGTTTTCTTGAACAATGGGGCATAGGCACCAGCGCCGAGGGCGATTATTACTATACCCAGGCAGTGGCCTGCCAGTCTGTCGCAGTGCAGAAAGGTATTGAGAACAACCCCGAGGATGCGGGCGGCAACGAACCGGTCTCGGCTCCTGCCGACTTTGTGTTCACCGGCTACCCGACCGACGCCGTGGTCTATCGCATCTGGCAGATGGCCACCGACCCTGAATTTGAAAACGTCATCCTGCAATGGAACCAGGACGTGGTGGATTACACGTTCATGGATGCGGGCTCCTACTATATGCGCTACATGGTGGCCAATGCCGCGGGCACTTGCGAGGACTATGGCGAGGTCTTCCAGATCAGCGTGAGCGAGAGCCAGTTGGGTAAGGGCGCCGAGGGCAAGATTCCCAATGCGTTCTCGCCGGGTTCTACCGAGGGCGTGAACGACATATGGAAGGTGGCCTACAAGTCGCTGGTCGAGTTCCACTGCTGGATTTTCAACCGCTGGGGCAACCTGGTGTATGAGTACACCGATCCCGACGGGGGATGGGACGGCACCTATCAGGGCAAACTCGTTGACCCGGGCGTTTTCTACTATGTGATTACCGCTCTGGGCAGTGATGGCGTGAAATACAAGCGCCGCGGTGACATTACCATCGTGCGTTACAAGCGAGGTGCCGCCAGTGGCGGTGGAACAGGCGGGTATTGATCTCCCGTGTTCATCATGCCGGACTCGAGATGGCCGTTTTTTGACCGATACAACCTTTTAACCAACCGACAACAATCATGAAGAAAGTCATAGCGATGGCAGTGCTGGTGATGGCGGGGGCCATCGTGGCGCAGGCGCAACTCAAGCGTGAGTACAGCAATATGGGCTCTACGTCGCCCGTGTTCAGTGTGACCGCCAGCCCCGACATACCTGCCAGTGTGACGTTTGCCGGCGAGAAGGTGAGTTTTGACCGTCTCGACATGGCCGAACGGCTGGACCGCGAGTTGACGAGCGTCATCTACGGCCAGACGACCACCGAATTGTGTTTTAAGCGCGCCAACCGCTATTTTCCCGCTCTGTCCAAGATACTGAAGGAGCAGGGTGTCCCCCTGGACTTCCTCTATCTCGCCGTGACCGAGAGTTCGATGGACTATAACGCCTACTCCAGCGCCAAGGCTGCCGGCTTCTGGCAGTTGCTCGCCGGCACGGCCAGGGATTATGGCCTGGAGGTGAATGACGAGGTTGACGAGCGTTTTGACCCCGAGAAATCGACTGTGGCAGCCTGCAAATACCTCAAGGCCGCCTACAAGAAATATGGACACTGGCCCACTGTCGCCGCCAGTTACAATGCGGGCATGCAGCGACTGACCAACGAGTTGTCCAAACAGAAGGTGGACAACTCCTTTGACCTGTACCTGGTGCAGGAAACCTCGCGCTATGTGTTCCGCATCATCGCCTATAAACTCGTGATGGAGAACCCCAAGCGCTATGGCTACCGACTGTCGCGACAGCACCTGTACCAGCCTGTCGGCTACACCGTTGTCGACGTCACGGGACCCGTGGCCAGTTGGATTGATTGGGCCAAGGGCAAGGGCATCACCTACGCGCAGTTGCGTGAGGCCAATCCGTGGATTCGCTCCACCAAGTTGACCAATGCCGGCGGCAAGACCTACAAGGTGCGGGTGCCCAAGCAGGGCGACCTGTACCGCAGCAAGCGCACTTTCACGACATATAACAAGGATTGGGTCATCGACTGAGCCATTGCAGTGACTTATGAAACTGAACGGGAAGGAAATAGATAGCGTTGAGGTGCTCGGTGCACGGGTCCACAACCTGAAGGACATCGATGTGGAGATTCCCCACGACCGCCTGACGGTAGTCACCGGGTTGAGCGGCAGCGGCAAGTCGTCGCTGGCCTTTGACACGGTGTTCGCCGAGGGGCAGCGCCGTTACCTCGAGACCTTCTCTTCCTATGCCCGCAACATGATGGGTGTGCTCGAGCGACCCAATGTGGACAAGATATCCGGCCTGTGCCCCGTCATCTCGATAGGGCAGAAGACCGTGAACCGCAACCCGCGCAGCACCGTGGGCACGACGACCGAGGTGTATGACTATCTGCGACTGCTCTATGCCCGCGCTGCCGACGCCTATTCCTACCTGTCGGGCGAGCGCATGGTGAAATATACCATCGACAAGATCCTGAGCCTGATACTCGAGCGTTACCAGGGCCGCCGCATCTACATCCTGGCGCCGCTGGTCAAGAACCGCAAGGGCCACTACAAGGACTTGTTCGAGAACTTGCGCAAGAAGGGGTACATCAACGTCAGGGTCGACGGCACGATACGCGAAATCACCTTCGGCATGAAACTCGACCGCTATGTCAACCATAGCGTGGAACTTGTCGTGGACCGCCTCAAGGTTGCCGACAAGGACAGCAAACGCCTGGCCGATACCGTTGACCTGGCCTTCAAGCAGGGCAACGGACAACTGATGATTCTGGATGCCGAGACCGACGAGGTGGGCTATTACAGCCGCTCGCTCATGGACCCGGCCACGGGGCTCTCCTATCTGGAGCCGGCACCGCACAATTTCTCGTTCAATTCTCCACTGGGCGCGTGTCCGCGCTGCAAGGGACTGGGCTATGTGAACATCATCGATCGCGACAAGATCATGCCCGACATGACGTTGAGCATCCGCAACGGCGGAATCCTGCCCCTGGGCAAATACAAGAACGTGCAGATTTTCTGGCAGATATCGGCTATCTGTGAGAAATATGGATGCACCCTCGACACACCCTTGAACGAGTTGCCCGAGGAAGCCTTGGGCGACATCCTCAACGGCACTAACGAGCGCCTGAGCCTCAAGACCGAGACGATGAGCACGAGCAACTATTTCCTCACCTTCGACGGTCTGGTCAAGTATATCGAGATGCAGCAGGACGACACCGCCACCAGTGCCGCCCAGAAGTGGGCTGGACAGTTCTTCTCCAGGGCCGTGTGCCCTGATTGCGGCGGCGCCCGCTTGAACCGCGAGGCCCTGCATTTCAGGCTCAACGGCAAGAACATTGCCGAACTGGCAGCGATGGATATCAGCGAACTGCGCGATTGGATTAAAGACCTTGAGAATCACGTGACGCCCATCCAATGGGAAATCGCACGCGAAATCGTCAAGGAAATCGCGTCAAGGCTCGACTTCCTGCTCGAGGTGGGACTGGACTACATGTCGCTGAACCGCAACTCCGCCTCCTTGTCGGGCGGCGAGAGCCAGCGCATCAGGCTGGCGACCCAGATCGGGTCACGGCTGGTCAATGTGCTCTATATCCTCGACGAGCCCTCCATCGGGTTGCACCAGCGCGACAACCAGAGGCTCATCAATTCGTTGAAGACCCTGCGCGACGACGGCAACACCATTCTCGTGGTCGAGCACGACAAGGAGATGATGCTGCAAGCCGACTATGTCATCGACATCGGCCCACTGGCGGGACGCAAGGGCGGGCATGTCGTGTTTGCCGGCACTCCCGACGAACTGTTGCGCCAGCACACCCTCACCGCCGACTACCTGAACGGCACACGCTCTATCGCGGTGCCGGCCAAGCGGCGCGAGGGCAACGGCAAGCATCTGAGGCTGACGGGATGTCGCGGCAACAACCTGAAGGACGTGGATGTGGAATTCCCGCTGGGCTCCTTCATCTGCGTGACCGGAGTGAGCGGCAGCGGCAAGTCCACGCTGGTCAATGCCACGTTGCAGCCCATGCTGAGCCAGCGGCTTTACCGCTCGCTCACGGCGCCGATGCCCTATGGCAGCGTCACTGGGCTGGAGCACGTGGACAAGGTGGTCACCGTCGACCAGGCACCGCTGGGCCGCACCCCGCGCTCCAATGCTGCCACCTATACCGGCGTGTTTACCGATATCCGCAACCTGTTTGTCAATCTGCCCGAGTCCAAGATACGCGCCTACAAGCCCGGTCGTTTCTCGTTCAATACCGGCGGCGGCCGCTGCGAGGCTTGTGGCGGCAACGGCTACAAGGCCGTGGAGATGAATTTCCTGCCCGACGTGCTCGTGCCCTGCCAGGAGTGCGGCGGCAAGCGCTACAACCGCGAGACCCTCGAGGTCAAGTTCAAGGGCAAGTCGATTGCCGACGTCCTCGACATGACCATCAACCAGGCGGTGGAGTTTTTTGATGCCGTGCCGTCCATTCTGCGCAAGATTAAGGTGCTGCAGGATGTCGGGCTGGGATATATCAAACTGGGACAGCCTTCCAGCACCCTGTCGGGCGGCGAGTGCCAACGCGTGAAACTGGCCTGCGAACTCGCCAAGAAAGATACAGGCAAAACCGTCTATATCCTGGACGAGCCGACCACCGGTCTGCACTTCGAGGACATCAAGGTGCTGCTGGGAGTGCTCAACCGTCTTGTCGACAAGGGCAACACGGTCATTGTCATCGAGCACAACCTGGACGTCATCAAGTGTGCCGACTATATCATCGACATGGGACCCGAGGGAGGACGGGGCGGAGGTTGTGTTGTCGCCACCGGCACCCCCGAACAGGTGGCACAATCCAGCGAGTCGGTCACAGCCCATTTCCTCAAAGCCGAACTCACCCAATAAAGAATCAACAAACATCAGACCCGTCTCTGCATCCCGCAGAGACATTTTTTTGTCTCGTGAGGGAGGGGGGATGACAAGATTGGACCATCAGGGTTCCGGAATGAGGTGAAGAAAATTTCAGGGTACGGCAACCCGATGAGGGGTGTCGTACCTGTTTTTTTCAGGAGCAAAACCATGCCTTTTTTGGGTGGTTGGTGGGTGGGGTTGGAGTGGTTTTTGGGGAGGGTGGAGTGAGGTAAGAGTTTCCGATTTTTAAAAAATGACCTGATTTTGGGTCAGAAAATTCGGGCTTGAGGCCCCAAAATCCGACCCTGGAACCCCGGATTTGGGGTCAAAAAATCATAGAAATCCGCTGCTCTGATCCTCCCGAAATTTGGTCTTAACTGCTTGTAAAAAGGGTAGGAAAGGGACTTTTCCGGGTCAATCGGTGTGGCTTGATTTTTGGTCTAAATGTCGCTTTTGGGCCCAAAATGGCCCTTTTTGGCCGAAATGGGCGAAAAACTGCCAAAAATGTGCCCATTCAGGCTTTTCTGCCCACGATAAACACACCCGATTTTCACCTTAAATAATCATCGAAAACGACGATATATAAAAGGTTCTTGTCAATTATTGGAAAACTACTCAACTTGTCGAGATTGCTTAAAATCACGAATTTCGACCTGATTTAGGGTGGGCTGGAAAATATCGCAAGGAAATCGAGTTGAGCATCCAGAAAATCAAAAATGGTATTTTACCAATGAAGAATTTGTCTTCGAAAACCAGGTCTTGTTTGCGTTTCAGAATGGAGGGGTAGGGGAGTGATCGCCCAATTTTCACCCCCAAACAGGTGTTTGCATTTGTGCCGGCTGTTTAAAATCCGATAATTTACGGCCGTAAAATTTGCAAAAGCATCAAAAATAGACGTTAACATATTTTTGCAACCATTACAAAGCACTGAAAATGAGCAAATTACAACAAAAGCCTATAGCACTGCTGTATATAATAACAACAGTCGTCTAGGTGCTCGATTTTCAGTGAATTTTGAGTATACTAAAACACTGAAAAACAAGTAAAAACAACTATATACATAAACAATTACTTTAATATATTTGATTTACTTTTGAAACGGCCCTAAATTTGTCAAATTTCGGAAAATTTAATTGCAAATTTTAAAATTTTCGTTTTTAAATTTGGTCAGTTCAAAAATTCGTTTTAAATTTGCAATCCCAAAATTAAGAAACGCAAATAGGCTGATTTTTGATTTTGGGGCGATTTCGGGGCATCCTGAAGTCGTGGTTTTGGGTCAGAAAATTTTCTGGCCGTGAAATAACCCACTGTCGCCCGTTTGAGCGCCAACACAAAATTGTTCTTAAATGGATATAGTAACGCGATTAAAAATGTTTCTTGAGCAGACTGATATTTCCAATTCTCAGTTTGCTGACACCTGCAAGATTCCTCGCCCGACCTTGTCGCAGTTGCTCAACGGCCGCAACAAGAAGGTGAGCGATGAGGTGATTGCCAAGATTCATAGCGCGTATCCCAGCCTGAACATCATGTGGCTCATGTTTGGCGACGGTGAGATGTTGTCATCGGGTTCCGGTGCCGAAGGCTCGGGCGATGCCTTGGGAGTGAATGGTGCTGATGGTGGCAATCGCGAGATCTCGTTCGACGATGATGCCGCTGTCTCCTATTCAGCCTCTCCCCGCCCCGTCCAGCGCATGGCTACCCCGTCCTCGGTCAACGAGGCCATCCAGAGCATCATGCGCAGCAACACCGTTGCCAGGGGTGCACGCGGCTCGGCCTCTCCCGAGGCACGCCGTGTGGTCAACATCATGGTATTCTACAGCGACGGCCGGTTTGAGGAATTCGGCCCGTCGCAGTGACACAGAGGAACTATTGTAATAATGTTGATACTTTACTCACCGGGCTTTGCCGGTCGCCACACATTACACTTAAATAACGACTTTTGCCGCACATTAATAATAAAACATTCCAATACCTGAAAAAACGAACCATTGCTATCGATAGGTAGACCGGCAAGCCTGTGAGTAAAAATAGAGAAACAACGATCATTATTAAGCACATTAACGACCATTATCAAGCGCATTAATAATAAAACGAACCAACACTAAACACGCAACCGGCCCGGGGACTTCCCCGGGCCGGTCTATTTGTGTGGTGCTCGCTGTGCACCGTTATGTCAGTTCGTGTGGCTCGCTGCGCGCCGTCTCGTCTGTTTGCGAGCGCACAGGGCGCCGTTGCGTCACGTTAGTGTGACGTGTCGGGTGTGGTGGTCACTTGACCACGTTACCCAGGATATCGCGCAGGATTTGGCGTCCTGCAGCAGTGGTGGCGTTCTTGACGGCACGTCCTGCGGCATCCTTGACGCTGGTTTCCTTTTTGCTCTTCTTGCCGGTGACGGTGTCCGAAACCTTCTTGCCGATGATGGCTGCTATCGTGCCTGTGACGGCGGTAACGATAGATTTCCATATCTTGGACCAGATGGTCTTCTCCTTCTTTTTGGTTTTCTCTTCCTTCTGGGCTTCCTTGGCGGCAGCGGCCTCCTCGGCAGCCTTGGCCTCGGCTTCGGCCTCACGCTCGAACACCTCAAAAGCGCTCTCGCGGTCGGTGGTCTCCTTGTACTTGGTGCGGATGTCGCTGGCGGCGTTCATGATGTCGAGGCGCTGGCCCTCGGTGATGGCGCCGATTTGGCTCAGGGGGAACAGGATTTTGGCGCGCTCGACGACGCTGGGAGCGCCTTTCTCGTCGAGGAACGATACCAGTGCCTCGCCCGTCTCGAGGTTGAGGATGGCGTCCTCGGTCTTGAATTCGGGGTTGGTGCGGAAGGTCTCGGCGGCCACCTTGACGGCCTTCTGGTCGCGCGGAGTGTAGGCACGCAGGGCGTGCTGGACGCGGTTGCCGAGTTGCCCCAGTATGATGTCGGGGATATCGGTGGGCAACTGTGAAATGAAGAAGATGCCCACGCCCTTACTGCGGATGAGCCTGATGACCTGCTCGATCTTGTCGGTGAGGGCCTTGCTGGTGTCCTCGAACAGCATGTGCGCCTCGTCGAAGAAGAAGACCAGTTTGGGTTTCTCCAGGTCACCCACCTCGGGCAGCGTGCTGTAGAGTTCACTCAGCAGCCACAGCAGGAAGGTGGAGTACAGTTTGGGCTGCAGCATCAACTTGTCGGCTGCTAGCACGCTCAGGATACCCTTGCCGTCGCGCGTGGCCAGCAGGTCGTTGATGTCGAATGAGGGGATGCCGAAGAATTTGTCGGCGCCCTGGTTCTCGAGGTGCAGCATGGCACGCTGGATGGCACCGATGGTGGCCGGTGCCACGTTACCGTACTGGGTGGTGTACTCCTTGGCATGCTTGGAGAGCCAGTCCAGTGCGTGTCTCAGGTCCTTGATGTCGTCGAGCAGCAGGCCCTTGTCGTCGAGGATGCGGTACAGGATGTTGAGTACGCCCGTCTGGGTGTCGTTCAGGCCCATGATGCGTGCCATCAGGTCGGGACCCATCTCGCCGATGGTGGCGCGCATGGGGATGCCTTGCTCGCCAAAGACGTCATAGAACCTCACGGGGCAGCCCTCGAAGGTGAGGTCCTCCTGGTTCATGCCGAACTCGGGCAGCCTCTTCTCGATGAAGCCTGAGAGTTTGCCCGGCTGACTCACGCCCGAGAGGTCGCCCTTCATGTCGGCCATGAAGCAGGGCACGCCTGCCTTGCAGAAACTCTCGGCAATGACCTGCAGGGTCACCGTTTTACCTGTTCCCGTGGCTCCGGCGATGAGTCCGTGGCGGTTGGCCATATTGCCCAGGATGCTGATGGGGCCGTTGGGCCCGTGGGCGATGTAGAATCCGTTCTCTTGAGTATACATGATTGATGCTGTATTTATTGGTTTTTGTATTCTTCCATGTCAACTTGGTCACAAAATTAGGTTTTTCTCTGCATAAATCCAAATCAAATCTGCAATTACATTGTTTTCTTGATGTTCCTGGACCGGAATTCATAGCCCGGCGGTAACCGATTCCTGTAGTTCTTCAGGTCAATGGGCCATTTTTTCCCGTTTTTTCTTGGTTGTAATCCAAAAGTGGTTATATATTTGCATCGATAACATAAATATGAGACAATAATGGCAATGATTTCAGCATTCTGGTGGTGGCGCAACTCAAGATTGAAAAAGTCGTGAGTCGCTTGACCATTTGGAATCATTAAGATTACGAAATAGAATAAAAGGTCTGTCGTTCTCGCGGCGGGCCTTTTAAACATTATTAATAATAATACATTAAGTAAGATGAGACAAAAGAGATTTATTCTGCAAGAGAACGAGTTGCCTACAGTATGGTACAACATCCAGGCCGATATGCCCAACAAGCCCATGCCGCCCATCCATCCTGCCACCAAGCAGCCCTTGGGAGTGGACGACTTGGCCCGCATCTTTCCGCGAGAGTGTTGTGTACAGGAACTGGACACCGAGCACGACTTCATCCCCATTCCCGACGAGGTCATGGACAAATACAAGGCTTATCGTTCGACGCCCCTCGTTCGCGCCTATGCCCTCGAGGAGGCCTTGCAGACGCCTGCTCACATCTATTTCAAGAATGAGTCGGTCAACCCGCTGGGCTCTCACAAGGTCAACTCGGCATTGCCCCAGTGCTACTATGCCAAGCAGGAAGGTACCACCAATGTCACCACCGAGACCGGCGCCGGGCAATGGGGTGCCGCCCTGGCCTATGCCGCCTCGGTCTTCGGGTTGGAATCAGCGGTCTATCAGGTGAAAATCTCGATGCAGCAGAAACCCTACCGCTCGTCCATCATGCGCACCTTCGGCGCGGCGGTGACGGGTTCGCCCTCGATGTCCACCCGTGCCGGCAAGGACATCATCACCCGCGACCCGCAGCACCCCGGTTCGCTGGGAACGGCCATTTCCGAGGCCGTGGAACTGGCGATGACGACACCCAACTGCAAGTATATCCTGGGCTCGGTGCTCAACCACGTGGCCCTGCATCAGACGATCATTGGCCTGGAGGCCGAGAAGCAGATGGCCATGGCCGGGGAATATCCTGATGTGGTGGTTGCTTGTTTTGGCGGCGGTTCAAACTTCGGCGGTATCGCCTTCCCGTTCATGCGGCACAACCTGAAGGACGGCAGGCAGACCGAGTTCATTGCTGCCGAACCCGAGAGTTGTCCCAAATTGACAAGAGGCGAATTCCGCTATGACTTCGGCGATGAGGCCGGTTACACGCCCTTGCTGCCGATGTTCACACTGGGCCACAGTTTCAAGCCCGCCAACATCCATGCGGGCGGCCTGCGCTATCATGGAGCCGGCATGATCATTTCGCAGTTGCTGAAGGACGGGCTGATGCGTGGTGAGGATATCCCGCAACTGGAGTCCTTTGATGCCGCGATGCTGTTTGCCCGCACCGAGGGCATCATCCCCGCCCCCGAGTCCGGCCATGCCATTGCCGCTGTCATCCGTGAGGCCGAGAAGTGCAAACAGACCGGTGAGCAAAAGGTCATCTTGTTCAACCTCTCGGGGCATGGCCTGATTGACATGAGCGCCTATGAGCAATACTTGAACGGCGACCTGATGAACTACCATATCTCGGATGCCGATATCGCACAGACCCTCAAGAGTGTACCTGAATAAGAACGAAATAATTAGTTAAACAATGAATTAGAGTTGTGGGGGCGGAAAGTATTTTTCCGCCCTTCATGATGCTCTTGTGGGCTGGATGTTGTACCTTTGTGGCACTAACCAATCCAATCTTAGAGAAGTGGCAGATAGCAGAAAAAAGGTTTTTGTATCAGGCTGCTATGACCTGTTGCATTCGGGTCATGTGGAGTTTTTCAGGCAGGCGTCGCAGTATGGCGACCTGTATGTGGGCATCGGCAGCGACCGCACGATAGAGGCCCTGAAGGGCCACAAAACGATGTACAGCGAGCGTGAGCGGCTGTTCATGGTGCGTGCCATCCGCTATGTCAAGGAGGCCTACATCAACGAGGGCGAGGGCATGCTCGACTTTGTGCCCACCCTGGACATCGTGCACCCCGACTGCCTGGTGGTCAACGAGGACGGCGACCGCGAGGAAAAGCGGCAGTTGTGCCGTGAGCGCGGCATGGAATATATTGTGCTGAAGCGTGTGCCGGGCGAGGGCCTCGAGGCGCGTTCCAGCACGGGCCTGAAGCAGGCCGTCTGCCAGTTACCCACCCGCCTGGACCTGGCGGGCACCTGGATTGACCAGCCCTATGTGTCGTGCCATGCCCCCGGCTGGGCACTGACCATCTCGCTGGAGCCCACGTTCGAGGTGCGTGAGCGTTGTGGCTTGTCGACCAGCACGCGCAACACCATCAAGCGGGTATGGCCTTACCGTCTGCCCGACATGGACCCCGAGATGCTGGCGCGCTTGGTCTTCTGCCTCGAGAACGACCCCGAGCGCAGCGACGGCATCGTGAGCGGTGCCCAGGATTCCATCGGCATCTGCGTGCCCGGACTGGCGCGGCATTACTACAACGGCAGTTACTGGCCCGAGAAGATAGAATACACCCAGGACCCTGCCCTGCTGGGCTGGCTGGAGGACCACCTGTGCATGATTCCCATGTTTCCGCGCCGCCCTGGCTGCAGCGTGGTCACGGGCAAGGACATCACGCCCGCTAAGGTGCGGGCGCTCGCCGCTGCTGCCGACGACTGCTGGAAAGCCATCCAAAGCCGTGATCTGGAAGCCTTTGCCGCTGCCTACAAGGCCTCGTTCGAGGCCCAGGTGGCGATGTTCCCCGCAATGATTCAACCCGGTGTGCAGGACTACATCGACCGCTACAGCGCCCTCGACGGAGTGCTGGCGTGGAAGATGCCGGGTGCTGGCGGTGGCGGCTATCTGGCGCTCGTGTGCCGTGACCGCTCGGCCTTCCCCGAGGGAGCCATATCCCTGACCATCCGCAGGTCATCAAACAACTGATAATACAAACAACTATCGAAAAAAATCAAACAACAGGAACAACTTAAAACAACAAGGACAACATCATTCTTTTAATCATTGGGTTGTTAATGTTGTTCAGCGTAGTTTGAGTTGTTTGAAATACTGGAACGATGAAACGATATTGCCAAACCCTTGAATTGCGGGATGACCGCGAGATGATTGAGAAATATGTAGAGGCCCATGCCCATGTGTGGCCCGAAATACAGGAGGGCATCCGCAGTGTGGGCATCCTCGACATGCAGATTTATATCCTGGGCAACCGCCTGTTCATGATCTGTGACACGACCGACGACTTTGACTGGGAGAAAGACAACGCGCGCCTAGCCCAATTGCCCCGCCAGGCCGAGTGGGAAGCCTATGTCGCCCAATTCCAGGGCTGCGACCCCGCTGCTCCCTCCACCGCCAAATGGCAACTGATGGAACGGATATTTAAGTTAGGAGTTAGGAGTTAGAAGTTAGGAGTTTTTTGTGAAAATGATAACTGCCAACAACAACAACAAATCCCGTCTGCTGGTGAAAACACCAGGGCAGATAATCCTTGATTTACCTTAGATTGGCATCATTCCCATCAACGAGTAGAAGATGGGTCATAAAATAATAAGTTTATGAAAAAGTTTTTGTTTTTGATTAGTATACTGATTATTAGCGCAATCGTCTTTAACAGTTCTTGTTCTTCGGCTGTAAAAGAGCCTAATACCGTAAGATTCACAGAACTTGACAAGGAAATACAAGACACCCTGTTGGCTATTTGGCAGAGTGGAGAAGAAAAGTTGACTATTGATACAGTAGTTGATAGTGATACAAAAGAGACTTGGGTAATTGAAACTAAGAGGCCTATTGATTTTATTGATTTAACCAACAATTATGTCTTAGAACATAAGAAAAATAGATTATTTGCTTGGATTAATGATAAGGTAGTTATCAATAAATCGAATGGATGGGAGCACACATTCCCTGCGACAGAACATGAACCTATAATTATCAAGGGAGATAAAATCTATACTCCAACTGTATTCTTATCTTTCTTTGAGGTGTCATCAAAGTCGGAAATGGATACATGTCGTTTTAATGTTTATACCATAAAAGAATGATTGAAAAACCAGAAACAGAATGACAACCGATAAAGAAAAGAAATCCCGACTGCTGGTCACGCGCGAGGGCGTGAGTCATGTGCTGCCTTTTATCATCGTGACCTGCTGTTTTGCCCTGTGGGGCTTCGCCAACGACATCACCAACCCCATGGTGAAGGCCTTCTCCAAGATTTTCCGCATGAGTGTGACCGACGGCACGCTGGTCCAGGTGGCTTTCTACGGGGGCTATTTCTGCATGGCGTTGCCCGCGGCGCTGTTCATCCGCCGCCACTCGTTCAAGAGCGGCATCGTGATGGGCTTGGCGTTGTATGCCCTGGGCGTTCTGCTGTTCATTCCGGCACGTGCGATGGGCAGTTTTGCCCCGTTCCTGGTGGCCTATTTCATCTTGACGTGCGGCTTGTCGTTCCTCGAGACGACCGCCAACCCGTGCATCCTGCTCATGGGTGACCGCGAGACTGCCACGCGTCGCCTGAACCTGGCGCAGTCGTTTAACCCCATTGGCTCGATGACGGGCATGTTTGTGGCGATGAATTTCATCCAGGCGCGCCTCTCCCCACTCGACACGTCGCAGCGTGCATTGCTTGACGACGCCCAATTCGAGGCATTGAAGCAGAGCGACCTGGGAGTGCTTGTCCAGCCCTATGCCCTGCTTGGCGTGGTGCTGCTGGTGCTGCTGGTGGCGATGGCTTTTGTACGCATCCCTGCCGTGGGGCACAGCGAGGGCACCAACCGCGGTCCCCTGTGGCCAGCCGTGAAGCGCCTGTGGGCCAACCGTCCCTACCGCAACGGTGTGGTGGCGCAGTTCTTCTATGTGGGTGCCCAAATTACCTGCTGGACATTTATCATCCAGTACGGCACGCGCGTGTTCATGGCCGAGGGGATGAGCGAGCAGGCCGCCGAGGTGCTGTCCCAGCGCTACAACATCGCGGCGATGGTGCTGTTCTGCCTGATGCGTTTTGTCAACATCTACCTGATGAAATTTTTCAAGCCGGGCCGTCTGATGGCGTTCTTTGCCGCAGTGGCGTTGTTGCTGCTGTGCGGTGTCATTCTGGTGGGCGGCCGTGTGGGCATGTGTTGCCTGGTGGCCGTGTCGGCGTGCATGAGTCTGATGTTCCCCACCATCTACGGTCTGGCCCTGGGCGGTGTGCATGACGATGCCGAGGTGGGCTCGGCGGGCCTGATCATGGCGATTCTGGGCGGCAGTGTGTTGCCTGCCGTGCAGGCGATGATTATCGACAGTCCTGTACAGGTCTTGCCCGCTGTCAACCTGTCGTTCATCGTTCCTGCCGTGTGCTTCGTCGTGGTGATGCTTTACGGCCTGCGCCACAGCCGCTAACACCGAAACAGGAACTACGAATTTCGCGATTTCGGCATCCGCATTGATGCTCGCTGCGCTTGCAGGTTAGAGTTTAAAGGTTAGATTTTAGAGAGGCATTCGCACTCCATTAATTGCCTTCGGATTAAACGTATTTCGCGAATTTGGCATCCGCACTCCTACGTCTCAGGCTTTCAAACAACTGATCGGTCTGATTGTTCTGATAGGATCCGCATTCCTGGCAGAGTGTGGCTGACTTAGTGTTCATTGTATTGATTGTTTTCCTCTTATCAGGAGCGCGGAAGCCATAGTTTTTCTTGTCTTCTACACCCGGCTGCTATGAACGTTCATCAACAAAAGCAGTCTGTTTCTTCTCGTTATCTTCCGGTTAGCAAGCGGGCGATGAGGGCGGTGACGTCGTTGATGGAGATGCCGCCGTCGTGGTTGACGTCGGCTGCCGCGAGGTCAATGCCGTCGACCACTTGGCCCAGCAGGTGGGAGATGAGCATGGTGACGTCGGTGATGTCGATATGGCCGTCAGTGTTAACGTCGCCTGCGGTCGTCACGGTGGATGTCACGGCGGTGAGTTCAATAGCCCTTACGGCTCCGCAGTTGTTGACGTCGGCCTCGCGCGACACGAAACGCAGCCGGGCCTGGGTCAAGCCGTTGGGGACGGCGATGGTGAAGGCCAACTTCTGGTTGCTGGACGCCGACACGGGATAGCAGGTCACCGAGTCGAGGGGGTGCCCCGTGGCGTCGTCGATGATTGTGGTCAGCCCCACGTTGGGGTCGCTGGACTTCCACCTGACCAGTGCGGCGATGCTGTCGATGCCGTTGCAGGAGAACGTGGGCGAGGTGAGGGTGAGCGCATGGCCCTGGCTGGTGACATACAGGTAGATGCCCATGGAGATGGCATCCTCGGTGAGTGTCCCGCCTGAGTAGGTCCAGCCCTCGAAGTCGTTGTAGGCGAACTGGGGCAACTGCGCCGACAGATGGAGCGCCATCATGGCGGTCGTGACTAGGATAAATGCTTTGCGCATGGCTCTGTTGAGGTTTGAGGGTTAATAGTGATGAGCAAAGATATGATTATTTTGTCAATTGACGGCGAATTTTTAATGCGAATGACGCGAATTATACGAATTATGGGAATAGATATCAATTGCCGAAGATAGGCTGCGCCTCGGGATAAAAAACAAAAAAATGATTTTTTGTTTGGCATTGTGTTCGGCTTGCACTATCTTTGTGGCCATGAACTAAAACCATTAATTAACCTGCTTTTCTGCCATTGGCCATCAGCCGATAGCAAAAGCCAAAATCTTAATAGAGAAATAGTGGAAAACGAAATTCTGGCGTTGAACGCCAACCAGGTAGTGGCCTACCTGCAGAAAGAACCCCGTGAGTTCACCAAGGCCGACATCATCCGCTTTATCGAGGAGAACAACATCCGCATGGTCAACTTCATGTACCCCGGCGGTGACGGCAAGTTGAAAACCCTGAACTTTGTCATCAGCAGCAAGGATTACCTGCGCACGATCCTGTCGTGTGGTGAGCGCGTTGACGGCTCCAGCCTGTTCAGTTTCATCCAGGCCAGTTCAAGTGACCTGTATGTGCTGCCCAGGTTCAGCACCGCCTTCCTTGATCCGTTTGCCGAGATTCCCACGCTGTGCCTGCTGTGCTCCTTCTTTGACAAGGACGGCAACCCGCTGGAGAGTTCTCCCGAGCAGACGTTGCGCAAGGCCGCCCAGGCCTTCCGCGAGGTGACCGGCATGGAGTACGAGGCCATGGGTGAGTTGGAGTATTACGTTATCCGCCCGTCGGTGGACTTCTACCCCGCCCGCGACCAGCACGGCTATCACGAGTCGATGCCCTATGCCAAGACCAACGACTTCCGCCAGCGCTGCATGGACTACATCGCCAAGGCTGGTGGCCAGATCAAGTACGGCCACAGCGAGGTGGGCAACTTTGAGCAGGACGGTGTGGTGTATGAGCAGAACGAGATTGAGTTCCTGCCCGTTCCCGTGCTCGACGCCGCCGACCAGTTGATGATTGCCAAGTGGGTGATCCGCAACCTGGCCTTCCGCGCCAACCTGAACGTGACCTTCGCCCCGAAGATTACCACCGGCAAGGCCGGTTCGGGTCTGCATGTTCACATGCGCATGATGAAGGATGGCCGCAACATGATGATTAACGACAAGGGCGTCCTCAGCGACGAGGCCCGCAAGGCCATCGCCGGTATGATGGACCTGGCTCCCGCCATCACGGCCTTCGGTAACAAGAACCCGATGTCCTACTTCCGCCTGGTGCCCCACCAGGAGGCTCCCACCAACGTATGCTGGGGCGACCGCAACCGCTCGGTGCTCGTGCGTGTGCCCCTGGGCTGGACCGCCGGTGCCGACATGTGCCGCGTTGCCAACCCGCTGGAGCCCGCCAGCAACTTTGACACCACCCAGAAGCAGACCGTCGAGATGCGCTCGCCGGACGGCTCGGCCGACATCTACCAGTTGCTCGCCGGCCTGTGCGTAGCCTGCCGCCACGGCTTCGAGATGGAGAACGCTCTGGAACTGGCCGCCAAGACCTATGTGGACGTGAACATCCATGACGCAGCCAATGCCGACCGCCTGAACGAACTCGACTGCCTGCCAGATAGTTGCGTTGCCAGCGCCGACTGCTTGGAGAAACTGCGTGCCGCATTTGAGGAGCATGGCGTGTTCAGTGCCCACATGATCGACGGCATCATTGCTGAGTTGCGCTCGTTTGGCGACCGCACCCTGCGCCACGACATCGAACACGATCCCAAGCGCACTGCCCAACTCGTCAACGAGTACTTCCAGTGCGGATAATATGCTCGCTTCGCTCGCAGTTTAGAGTTTAGAGTTTAGAGTTTAGAGAGGCATCCGCCTTGTGATGCTCGCTTCGCTCACGCGAACGTAACGGACAACTCATGATTCCACAAGGGACAACCTGTCATCAGCGTTGTCCCTTGTCGTTTTTCTCTGTGTTGACGTATGATTGGTTTAAGAACTCTTTCGCCATGGAGTTTATGGAATAAGAATCAATGGGTTCCATGGCGATTTCCTCAGGTTCCAGATTGAGCAGAAACTGCATATAGTTGGGGAGTGTCAGCAACTTGTCGTCTCTTCCTATATTGTAGTCACCGAACTTGATGATTTGCTTGACATGATATTTCTCTGGGTGGTTTAAGACTGTCTTGGCGCTTTTGGATTTCGCCGTCTTTGCTTTAACTTCAAGTGGTACACATTCCCCGTTCATCCGAACCAAGAAGTCTAATTCTAATCCGGAATCTTTGTGGAAATAATAAAGTTTCTGGGCTTTTTTGTGAAGTGTGTCTGCCATTAAGTTTTCGTAGATGGCACCTTTGAATCCACCAAGATTGCCCTGAAGAATGTCGGCACGGATGCCTTCTCCCAACATCTCGGTCAGCAATCCAATGTCGGACATATAGACTTTGAATACATTTTCCTTTGCGTTGCCTTCCATCGGTAGGCCAGTGATGTCTGTGTTGTAACAACGACAGATGATGCCGGCGTCCTCCAACCACTGGAGTGAGCCAGCATATGTCTCACTTCGTCCACCAGGCTGAACTTTGCTGTACTGGAACTTTTTGTTTTCTTTGGCCAGTTGCTTGGGGATGGAGTTGAAGCACTCGCGGATGTGTGGCTTGTCTTTGTCTGGAGCATATTTCACCATATCGTCACGATACTCTTTCAAGATGGACTGATAGGCCTTGCTGACTTCATTCAGGTTGTTGGTTGTGAGGAACGTGTTGATGGCTTCAGGAAGTCCACCAATGGCTACATATAGATTCAGGAGTTTCCTCATTGCAACGTGGATGCCTGCAGGAACAGGCGTTTCTTCACAATAGCATTTTGAGAGCACTGCTATGACGTCTGTATTTATGCCGTTTGCCCAAAGAAATTCCTCGAAATCCAGTGGATACATTTCGACGATGTACTCAGAACCAACAGGGATTGAGTTTATTCCTGGCTCCTTTTTGGCAGCCAATCTGCGATGCTGTTTCTTCTGTTCGTCACCATAGCCTTGAACGCCCAGGAGTGAGCCTGTAGCAATCACGTCGAAACGGCCATCCTCTTTGAAAAACTTAAGCGCGGTACGGGCTTCGGGACAATCCTGGATTTCATCCAAAATGAAGCATGTATCACCGGGAGTGAATGTGACTCCAGGTATTTGCGCTGAGAGACTGAGCAAGATGGAGTTCACATCTTTCGAACCCAGAAACGCATTGATACGATCAGGCTGTTCGATGAAATTGATGTAAATGACGTTCTTGTAATTTGCTGCTGCAAACTGTTGTGCAATGAAGGTTTTTCCGCATTGCCGGATTCCCATAATCATCAACGGCTTATGCCCAGCGGTGTTTTTCCACTGGTTAAGCGTGTCTTCTATTTTTCTTTTCAGCATTTTTTATGACGAATATTTGCTGCAAAGATACACTTTTTTCAACGAATAACAATAATTACGCCGTAATTTTTCCAATGGATAATGGTTAGTTAACGCATTTTTTTCAACGAAACACAGTGTGCATTTGTCTCGGATCATTGAAATAGACAGTTGTCACATACGGGAAAACCATAGTGACAACACGATAATCAGCGTTGTCCCTTGTCGTTTGTTTTTGGAGTGATATATTTGTTGGACCCGACCCATGGGGACGTAAATTGTATCCATTCGTGAAATTCGGGTGATTCGCGAAATTCGCATTGCAGGCATTTCGTGGGTCAACTGCCGCAATATGGTCTGGTATATTAGCAAAAAGCACCACCTTGCTGCCTTGTGGAGAAGGCAGTCAGGTGGTGTGGTGAATGTGTTGGAGACGACGGTCTAGTCCTTCTTCTCCTCTTGCTCCTGGTCGTCCATCAGGCCGGAACGGTAGCCGCTTTGGGCGAGTTGCACGCCATACTGGTAGCCCAGTTGGTAGACTTGCCCCACGAGTTGCTGTATCTGCTGCATGATGGCTTGATACTGCTGCTGATATTGCTGCTGGTTGGGAGCCTGCTGCTGCGGCTGCTGGTAGCCGGGCGGGAAGTTAGGTGCCTGCTGTTGCTGTGGTTGCTGCGGCTGCTGGTCCCAAGGATTAGGGATCTCGTCGGTATTGACGTTGCCACCACTGCCGGGCTGCTGTGCTTGGCGTGCGGCCTCTTCCAATTTTCTCTGGAGTTCTTCAAGTAATCCCATAATATTGCAAATTAAATCGGTTAAAATAGGTTGTTGTGAAACATTGGATGTGTCATGTCTCAAGGAATGACCCACAAATATAGTGATATTTTTTTGAAAACAACCACTTGTAACAAAAGTTTATTATTTTTTCCCGATTTTGATAAAGCAAGCGGGGCCAGGACAATGATGTCCCAGCCCCGTTGTGATTTCAGTCTTGCTGGCAGTGTCGAGCACTTGGCTATTTTGCGCTCGTGTCGTCGTCCATGACGAGGCGCAAGCCTATGTTGGAGTTATCGGTTGCCGGGTCGACACCAGTACGGTAGGATACACGGCAGAAGGTGGGGTCAGACCAAAGGTAGTCACCACCACGAATAACGCGGCCAGTGCCTGATTCGGGTCCAACCGGATTGACGAGAGGCTCGCTGCCATAGGGACCGAACCAGTCTTGGCACCATTCCCACATGCTGCCGCTCATTTCATATAATCCCAACTCGTTGGGGGATGACGTCCTGACGAAAAGAGTGCTTTGTGGCTCATGGATGGCGACATCGTCAAGGTTGTTGCTGCCGGCGTATTTGTAGCCGTGGCTGTAGTTGCCGCCGCGTGCGGCGAACTCCCACTCGGCCTCGGTGGGCATATGGAATGTCCTGCCGGTCATCTCGTTGAGTTTGGTGATAAACTCCTGGCATTCATCCCATGAGATGAGTCGTGCAGGCATTCTGGGGTCGTGATTATGCTCTGGGAGATAGGACGGTATAGGACAGTAGCCCATCACGGCTTCCCACAATCCCACCGTCACCTCGGTCTGCCCGATGAAGAACGACGAGAGCGTCACCTCGTGAACCGGTCGCTCGTCGTCGGTGGCTTCGGGCTCCTGCTCGGGTGTCGCCCCCATCATGAACGTGCCGCCGTCAACCTTGACCATGGCAAACTTCTCGTCACCCACGGTGAATTTCTCTATGACAAACTCGCTTGGGTTGAGTGTTACGGCGACGGTCGCCTGTTCGCCGGTGGTGAGATCGCTGACGGTGACAATGGCCGTTCCCACTTCAATGGCATCCAGCCGTATGGTAGTGTCTTTATGTGAGATGGTCAGGGCCTCGTTGTTGTCGCAGTCCACCTGATAGAGGCCGCTGCCACCCGTAATGGTCACCATGTCAAACAAGCCGTCGTTGATTTCTGTTTCGACTTTTGACAACGACAGTGGCGTGTCATAGACCGGTTCGCCCATGGCAAGGCGTAGACCTCTTGCGGGCCAAGCGTATGAGCCCGGGACGCTTGAAACTAACGGGCCGGTGTTATTCCAACTGCCACCACAAGCCACATGCTCACCGTCGGTTGTTGGCATCATCGGGTTGTTCAACGGGTTAGTGCAGAAGTAGTTGTTGCCCCATCCGTCTTGGCAATATTCTTCTACATTGCCGCTCATGTCATATAACCCCAATTCGTTGGGGAGCAACTCGGCAACGGGATGAGTCCTGTGGCCGGAATTATTCCTATGCCAAGCGACCTCGTCTCTATCATCGCTGCCAGCATACTTGTAGCCATGACTATAGTTGCCACCACGCGCTGCAAATTCCCACTCGGCCTCGCTGGGCATACGGAATGTCCTGCCTGTCATCTCGTTGAGTTTGGCAATGAATTCCTGGCAGTCATCCCATGACACCTGTTCAACGGGGTTGTCGAGGCCGCCGGGGTGGCTGTCGCCGTTGAAATAACTCGGGTTGCTGCCCATCACAGCCACCCACAAGGCTTGCGTCACCTCGGTCTGCCCGATGGCAAACGGTGACAAGGTCACTTGGGGGCTATGTATCGACTTGAAAGTGCCTCCCTCGACCTCGACCATACTGAACGACACGCCTCCCACGGTGAAAGTCTCGACATGGCTGGCTTGCTCGTCAAGAATGAGGTCAAGGAGTGAATTCACATCTGCGATATTGATTTCGCTGTCATGGTTCACATCGGCAGCAGCACTGAAGATGTCACCGTCAAGAATGATGTCGATGACCGTGTTCACATCGGCGATATTCACCTCGCTGTCGCTGTTCACATCGCCGTTGACTGGCGCCACTTCATTTTGAGCCGGTGCTGCAAGCGCGACAAGAAATAAACAGAGCAGCAGCCAACTCGTTCTACTGAAAGAGTGTAATTTTTTTTCCATAATAATTTAAATAATTAGGTTGATCCAAACTGTTGTATGTTGTAAACTGCACATACCGTGCTCGCTATTGTCCAGCATTTAATCCTAAAAGACGATTGGCTTGATGCGATATAGTAAGGAATCAGGCTCCTTCGCGTCCAGATTGTCACAAATGTAAGACAAATTGTGTGTATTTCCAAATTTTTCGCTTAAAAATGTGATGAAGTGTGAAATGAAGCAGGCTGGAGGCCTGCTACTGCCTCGTGGCGACCAGCGATGAAATGAAAACTTGGGGCCAGTCATGCTTCTTCCTTGCCATAGTGCAAATGATTCAGTTGATTACCTATTTAGCCAAAGGGAGAAAAAGCGATCATAAACCTGATAGCCGCCTTGGCAATCAAGAACCAATTCCTTTTCCACAAGAGACTGAATTGCCGACCTGATAGTACTGGTTGCACCCAATTGATGCTTACTGATAAATGATGAACCTAATGCCTGTTGTACTGTACCCTCCTTTGCTATCGCCTTGAGCAGTCTGGCCTGTGCTGGGGTTATCAGTCTCATAAAGGTTTGGAATGTAGCCTCATTCTCATCAATTATTTCATTTAATACCTTGTTGACAAGTGGCTTTGTAATTTGTTTTTGGCCACTCTCATACAAGCGGTTCATCACCATTTGAATATACCAGGTGTGACCTGCAAGCCGTTGATACAAATCATTAAAAACATCGGTAGGTATCTGCTGGTGATGTGCCTCCAATTTCTCCTTAGCAAACTGATAATAAGAGGACTCCTGTATCTCATAGAGGTTGAGGATTTGTGTGCTTTGGTAGAACGGGCGATTGGCTAAAGCGAACATGTTTTCCAATACATGACGTTGGCTACCTGAGAAAATGAAATGTACAGACGTTAGATGTTGGACATGAGAACGCAATAGCGCTTCCACGTTCTTCTCGCCATAATCAACTATCGTCTGAAATTCATCCATGGCTATAACACAAAGTTGACCAGACTGTTCCATATATGAGAATATTTCAGCAAGTGAATGCTCAGCCAGTTCTGGCTTGACATCAACCATGAAAGTAGGAACTCCTGTCAACGAATCAAAACTCAGCAATGGGCGAAGAGATTTGAAAAATGTCGTTACCTGTTTGATAATCTTTGCCTCAGTGGTATCAAGTGATCCTAAGACTACACTAGCCAATTGTTCGACAAGCGATGCTAAGCCATCAGTTTTATATAGGTCCACGTAATAGCATTTGGCTTGTTTCTCTGCCTCCATCTGATGGAAAATATGGCGAATAAGCCCAGTCTTTCCCATGCGTCTTGGGCTGATTAAGGTTACATTACGCCCATTTTGCAATGCGGAAATCAGTTTCTGGGTCTCTTGCTCCCTGTCACAGAAGTAGTCTGGCGACACATATCCAGTTAGCAGAAAGGGATTTATCGATTGGGTTGTCTTTTTTGCCATAGTTTCATTAAATATAAGTTATTGCGAACTTTTCGTTGCGAACTTTTCGTTGCGATTTTTTCGCAATGCAAAAGTAAGGTGTTTTTTTTTATTGGCAAATCTTTTGAGCAAAAAAACAATGGTTTTTATGGTTATTGGGGTGCAGAGATGACAAATCAGGGCCGGAATATCACATTCCAGCCCTGATTGTGGTTAAGTGGTTGTTTGCGGCGATTATGCCTCAGGGTCAACACCCCACTGCTGGCGGGCCAGACGGCGGTAGTTGTTGTAGCGCCACTGGGCATTCTCCTTGGCGGCGGCAAACAGTTCGGCTGCCTCGTCGGGATACTGCTTCAGTACCGATGCGTAGCGCACCTCGCCCTTGAGGAAGTTCTCGAACTCGTCCCAGTTGGGCTCGGGGCTGTCGAGGGTGAAGGGATTCTTGCCCTCGGCCTCGAGTTGCGGGTTGTAGCGCCACAGGTGCCAGTAACCGCAAGCAACGGCTGCCTTCTCCTCGGCTTGGGCCTTGCCCATACCGGCCTTGATACCGTGGTTGATACAGGGAGCATAGGCGATGATGATCGAAGGACCGTCATAGGCCTCGGCCTCGCGGATGGCCTTCAGGCACTGGGCATCGCTGGCGCCCATAGCGATCTGGGCAGCGTAAACGTAGCCATAGGTGCTGGCAATCAGACCCAGGTCTTTCTTGCGAACGCGCTTGCCGGCAGCGGCAAACTTGGCGATAGCACCGATCGGGGTAGCCTTAGAGGCCTGACCACCGGTGTTGGAGTAAACCTCGGTGTCGAGCACGAGGATGTTGACGTTCTTGCCGCTGGCAATCACGTGGTCCAGACCGCCGAAGCCGATGTCGTAACTTGCGCCGTCACCACCGATGATCCACTGTGAGCGCTTAACCAGGTACTGACCCAGTTCGCGCACCTTGATGTCGGCGGGATTGTCGCTGTGCTCGATGGCCTCGAGAATCTTGTCGCTCAACTCGCGGGTCTTGTCACCGTCGTTGAAGTTCTCAATCCATTCCTTGTAGAGTTCCTTCACGTCGGCAGCAACGGTAGCATCCTCGATAGCCTCCTTGACGAAGCCCAGGACGCGGCTGCGCATCTTCTCGTCGGCGATGGTCATACCCAGACCGAACTCGCAGAAGTCCTCGAACAGGGAGTTGGCCCAAGCGGGACCGTGACCCTTCTCGTTAACGGTGTAAGGAGTCGAGGGA
>ONRP01000050.1 GCA_900320245.1 uncultured Prevotellaceae bacterium | reverse complement strand
GTTGAGTTGTTCGAGTTCGCGCTGTTCCTTGTATGACAGGCGTTTCTGTTCGCTGCGGTTGGCCCAGGTGTTCTCCTTGGGTTTGGCTGTTTCCTGCTCTTTGGCAGCCAGGGCGGCCTCCTGTTCGTGACGCTGTTTCCAGGCACGGTATTCGCTGTAGTTGCCAGGGAAATCCTTGACGTGGCCATTGCCTGTAAAGACAAAGGTATGGTCCACGGTGCGGTCCATGAAGAATCGGTCGTGACTCACGATGATGACACAGCCGTTGAACTGCGACAGGTACTCCTCGAGAATCTCCAGCGTGGAGATGTCCAGGTCGTTGGTCGGCTCATCGAGGATGAGGAAGTTGGGCTTGGTCATCAGCACCATGGCCAGATATAGCCTGCGCCGTTCGCCACCACTCAACTTGGCGATGAATTTCTGCTGGTCCTGCGGTGTAAACAGGAAATGGTTGAGCCATGCCATCGCCGTGTAATGATGCTTTTCGTCAAAGTAGATGTACTCGGCAACATCGCGCACGGCGTCAATCACCCGTTTGCCCTCGTCAAAGTGCATACCCTCCTGGCTATAGTGGGCAAATTTCACGGTTTCACCAATCTCAAAGTAACCGCTATCGGGCTTAACGATGTCGAGCAGCAGTTTGATGAACGTGGTCTTGCCTACACCGTTGTCACCCACGATGCCCAACTTCTCGTAGCGGGCAAACGTGTAGTTGAAATCGTCGAGTATGACCTTGTCACCAAAGCGTTTGCTCACATGATGGGCAGTGAAAATCTTCTTGCCGATATAGGCACTCTTGACATTGAGTTCCACCTCGCCGTCGTCGCGCCGCTGCTGGGCGCGCTCCTGCAGGTCGTAGAACGCATCGATGCGGTACTGCGCCTTGTGGGCTCGTGCCTGAGGCTGGCGGCGCATCCAGTCAAGTTCGGTACGCAGCAGGTTGCGGGCGCGTTCCACCTGGGCATTCTGTGCCTCGATGCGCTCAGCACGTTTCTCCAGATAATAGTTATAGTTGCCGTTGTAGGAGAAGATGCTGTGCTGGTCCATCTCCATGATACGGTTGCAGATGTTGTCCAGGAAGTAGCGGTCGTGTGTCACCATCAGCAGGGTCACACGGCTGCGCTGCAGGTAATTCTCCAGCCACTCGATCATGTCGATGTCCAAGTGGTTGGTCGGCTCGTCGAGGATAAGCATCTGGGGCTCGTCAATCAGTAGGCGAGCCAGAGCCACACGTTTGACCTGACCTCCGCTCAACTCCTTGGCTGGCTGGTTGTAGTCAGTGATTTTTAGTTGGGTAAGAATCTGCTTGAAACGTTCCTCGTAGTCCCACGCCACGTTGGCGTCCATCGCCTGGATGGCAGCGGTCATGGCATCGCTGTCACCCGTGCGCAAGGCATCTTCATAGTCATGGATAGCAGCCGAGCGAGGGTCATCGCCGTGCAGACAGGCGTCGAGCACGGTGTGCGCACCGCCCAGGTCGGGCAACTGAGGCAGATACCCCACACGCAGGTTGTTGCGGTAGATGACCGTGCCGCTGTCGGGCGAGGCAATGCCGGCAAGGATGTCGAGTAGGGTAGACTTGCCCGTGCCGTTCTTGGCGATAAGCCCGATTTTCTCACCCTCGGCAACGCCGAAAGTGAGGTCCTCGAAGAGCACATCGACGCCAAACGCCTTGCTCAACCCCTCCACCTGCAAGTAACTCACCATATCTTTTGCCCAGTATGTAGTGGCACCGCCACGACAATCAATGATTAACTGAAGAACTGCTTCATCACCTTGATCATGTTCACATGGTCGTCACACGAGCCGGTCTCGCGTACCGAGTGCATAGCCAGCACGGGATTGCCCACGTCAACACCCTCGATGTCGAGTTGGCCGGTCAAGATGTTGCCTAAAGTCGAACCTCCGGCCACGTCACTGTGGTTCACAAAGTACTGGAACGGCGCATCGGCTTTCTCGCACAGGCTCCTGAAGATGGCTGCCGAATGGGCATCGCTCATGTACTTGCAGTTAGCATTGACCTTGACACACGGACCGCCGCCTAATGCGGGATGGTTGGTCGGGTCATATTTCTCGGGATAGTTGGGGTGGAAGGCATGGGCATTGTCGGCCGAAACCATGAACGAGCGGTGAACGGCACGGCCAAAGTCGTCAAAGTCACCACCCAGGGCCATGACAAGGCGCAGCAGCATGTTGCCCAGAACAGGCGAGTGGGCACCCTGCTTGGTGCCGCTGCCCGTCTCCTCGTTGTCAAAGATGGCTGCCACGAGGGTGGCGTCCTTGTCCTTGGCTTCGGTGATGGCAGTGATGGCGGCGTGCACCATACTCAGGTCGTCGAGGCGGCCTGCCGAGATGAATTCGTTGTTCAAGCCGAACAGGCTGGCCTTGTTCACATCATAGAGCATCAGGTCAAAGTCCAGGATATCAGCGGCTTCAACCTGCAGTTCGTCGGCAACCAGGTTGAGCAGCGTGTTGCGCCACTCAAAGTCGCGGTTGATTTTGGCCAGGATGGGCAGCATGTCTTTCTGCTTCGACAGGTGGTTGCCTTCGTTGACGGCGCGGTTGAAGTGGATGGCCAGGTGCGAGATGCACATCAGCGGGCGGTCAATCTTGATGAGTTTTGTCACGGGGTGCAACGCGTCCTTGCCCTTGAGCAGCACACGGCCTGCCAAAGAAAGGGGACGGTCAAACCAAGTGTAAAGTATCGGGCCACCATAGACTTCGGTGTTAAGGCGCAGGATGCCGCCGTCACCGGGAATCTCGCTTGCGGGTTTGATTCTGAAGCAGGGCGAATCACTGTGCGCGGCAATGATCTTGAAGCCGGTATCGGCAGGTTTCTTCTTGCCCACCTGAACGGCAAAAACAGCGCTGTCATTCTTGGTGAAAAAGAACTTCTCTCCGGCCTTGGCATTCATCTTGTCGTCAATCTTCTTCTCCTTGAAACCGTTGGCGGTGAGGATTTTCTTCACGGTGTCAACAGCCAGGAAGTTGCACGGGCTGTTGTCGAGGAACTCCAACAGTGAGTCCACATATTTCTTGTCGGTTGCTTTACTCATAATTATATAATAATAATGTTTTGGTTGTCAAATTCCGTAATAAACAGCGTTCAGTGCCCTCAACACATTGCACAAGGTCTGGCCCCAGTAATTGATGAAGTTGATTTTGCACTGGCACAACATCTCGTGCTGGGTCTCGGTCAGCGCATCCCGAATCGAATGAATCAGGTTGAAAAACTCCTGGTACAGGTCGGCGAGGTTCTCCGATATGGATGCCGAGATGGGCGTGTCACTGTATTTCATGTCCTCGAGGAACACTTCCAGATAGATGTCTTCCTCGGCCATGATTTGAGCCACGCGCTCACGCACAAGGTCATACACATCCTCCTCGAGCGCCGCGTCGATGAATTCCTCGTTGTAGGTATCGTCATCGACATCACTGACGGTGATGTACAAGCGTGGCAGCAGTTTGAGCATCTGAGCCACAAACTGGTCACGCGATTCACACTCGCCAGCATGTTCCAGCGCATGGCAATACTCGTTGGCTAGGGCGATAAACGCCAACTCATTCGGTGATAGTTTCTCCATTATTTCGGTTGTTCGTTTTGGGAATACAGGTGGTTGCGTTCGATATATCCCAAGACTTCGTCTGGAACGTAGTAACGCACGCTCTGGCCGTTGGCAAGGCGTTCCCTGATCTGGGTCGAGGACAACTCGATGATAGGCGCATCAACCAGTGTGACACGCTCTTTTAGTTCATCGGGGATAGTTACCTCATAACCCAGGCGGGGATAGATGAGCAGATGATACTTGGCAAGGATTTCCTCGCTGTTGCGCCATTTGTCAAATATCTGCCAGTTATCGGCGCCGGTGACCAGATAAAACTCGTCATCAGGAAACTTGGCTTGCAGCGCGTTGAGCGTGTCGATGGTGTAGGACGGTCGGGGCATCGTGAACTCAAATGCCGATGTCTCCACGCCCTCGATGTGGCGCGTGACCATCTCTACCATACGCAGCCTGTCGGTATCTGCGACCTGGCGCACATTGCCGGCCTTGAGGGGATTGACAGGCGATACCATCATCCACAACTGGTCGACTAAGCCGCTGCCGATGATGTGCTGTGCGATTATTGCGTGTCCGGTATGTATCGGGTTATACGACCCGCCAAAAATGCCGATTCTCATCGTAGTCATCCGTTAGCGACAAAGTCGGCGATGAGGTCGTGGACCTCGGCCACGGCAGTGTCCAGATCGTCGTTGATGACGGTGTGGTCAAACTGCGGACCGATGCTGATTTCAAACTCGGCTTTGTCCACACGGGCCTTGATGTCTTCCATGCTGTCAGTACCGCGCTTGATAAGACGCTCGCGCAACACTTCCACGCTGGGCGGCTGGATAAAGATGCTGATGGCACGGTCACCGTACATCTGCTTGACATTGACTCCGCCCAGCACATCCAGGTCGAGCACCACGTTCATACCCATGCCGGTGATGCGTTCCACCTCGCTCTTGGGCGTGCCGTAGTAACGGCCCTCATAGACTTCCTGGTACTCGACAAGTTCGTCGTTGGCAATCATCTGCTGGAACTCATCGACGGTCTTATAGTAATAGTCCACGCCATGCACTTCCTGTCCACGGCGGGGGCGGGTAGTGGCCGACACCGAGAAGGCCAGCCGCAACGACTCGTCCTGCATGATGCGACCGATGATGGTTGACTTGCCCGACCCTGACGGGGCCGAGATGATAATCAGTTTGCCCTGTTCCATGAAACAGCCGTATTAGAACTTATATTTCAAACCCAGCACGGTTACCGACTGGTTGAAATCCTTCATGATCTGGAAACGCTCCTCACTAAAGAAGTAAAGGCGTTCCTTAATCTGATACTGTGCGCCCAAGCCTATATTGGCACCACAGCGGTCAATGTCATGGGCGGGGCCATCTGGCATATAGTGGGCATAGGAGAAGCCGACCAGTGGGTAGATGGCAAACGATGCGCTCGTCGGGATAATGTAATGAACGTTGAAATTGACATTAAGCGCGCTCAAGCCATCGTCCTTGAAGAAGTAAATGAACTCGGGAGCGACACGCCAATTGGTGACAAACTCATACTGCAACTGAGCACCCAGACCGGCCATCGAGTGCTTGGATGCGTATACAAACTGTGCCGTGGCGGCAACGTCGCCCTGCTCGGCATAGGTATTAAAAGTTGCCGCGATGGCGACAATGGCCATTAAGATGTACTTTTTCATATCAGTTCAATAATTAATGGTTATACTTGAGTTATTGATTTACAACACATTCAGCACCTGCTCCTTGATTTGCTCGAGATGGTCCTTCATGCGCACCACCAGGTTCTGCAGGTCGGCCTGGTTGGCTTTGGAGCCCATCGTGTTCACCTCGCGGCCAATTTCCTGGCTGATAAAGCCTAGTTTCTTACCCTGACCGGGCTCCTCACCGTGCATCGTTTCCAGGAAATAGTTGAGGTGGTTCTGCAGACGGATCTTCTCTTCGGTGATATCGAGTTTCTCGATATAATAGATGAGTTCCTGCTCAAAACGGTTCTTATCATAATCCGCCTCTTTGATCTTGGCCAACGCATCGAGGATGCGGCCTTTGATATTCTGGACGCGGGGCTCCTCAAAACGGGGCACATCATCGAGCAGCGCTTGGATGGCAGCGATTTTCTCCTCAAAGAAAACCTCCAGCCGAGCACCTTCCTGTTTACGGAAGGCTATCAGTTGTTCGGTGGCCTGTGCCACGATCTCCCGAACCACTTTCAACTCTTCCTCGTCGACCTCGTTAGACTTGGCATCGGTCTTCAGGGCATCGGGCATGCGCAACAGGGTGGCATACCAGTCCTCGGGCTCTTCGAGATTCAATTCCCTGGCCATGTTTTCGATTTGCAACTTGTACTGTTTCAGCATCGGCACGTTGATGGTGCCCGACGTGGTCCCCTCGATGGGCTCACAGTACACAAACAGGTCAATCTTACCGCGCATCAAGGCCTTAGAGACATCATTGCGCAGTGTCATTTCAATCTCACGATGGTTTTGAGGTGTGCGCACCCCAAAATCCAGTTGTTTGCTGTTCAGCGATTTGACTTCGGCGGTGATTTTCTTGTTGTTATACACCTTGGACGCCTTGCCAAATCCGGTCATCGATAGTATCATTGTCAATCAGATTTTCAGTTCAATCTGCAAAGATAGCAAAAAAACGTAATTATACACCCCTTTAGTTAACAAACATGTAAATATATTTTAGTGGTTGCAACATTTGATTTGTGGAATCCGTTTATAATGTGTAACTTTGCAATTTAAACCAAGTGGACCCGTTTCCCGCAAATGCATCATCTCACCTGTTTGTTTTACGGTGCATAGAGCAAGAAATGTCCGTACTGTTATGATATGATTTTGGCAAACTCATGAACGAGGGCATCGATAATCAGAACCTGAAAGAGAAAACCGCCCAGGGCTTGTTCTGGGCGTTCTTGAGCAGCGGCGGCATGCAGTTGCTCAACCTGATTATCGGCATCTTCCTGGCACGCCTGCTGTCTCCGGGAGAGTATGGCATCGTGGGAATGCTGGCCATCTTCACGCGCCTGGCCGGTAACCTGCAGGATAGCGGTTTTGGCGTGGCTCTGGTCAACATCAAGGACATCAAGCACAACGACTACAACTCGGTCTTCTGGTTCAACGTGGGGATAAGCCTGCTCCTCTACCTCATCTTGTACCTGTGCGCTCCGTTGATTGCTTCGTTTTTCCACCAGCCCTGTCTGGTTTCCCTGTCACGGTTTGTTTTCTTGGGATTCATCATCGCTTCGTTGTGCATCTCGCCCAACGCTATGCTCGTGAGGAACCTCAAGATGAAAGAGAAAGCCATCACCTCGCTGTTGGCACTGCTCATCTCGGGCACGGTGGCTGTAGTCATGGCTCTGAAGGGATTTTCCTATTGGAGCCTGGCCACACAGCAGGTATTATATAATGTGATCATCTGTTTCGGCCGTTATTACTACACCCGCTGGCATCCCACTTTCAAGGTAGACTTCACGCCGGTCAAGCAGATGTTCTCATTCAGTTACAAGGTGCTGATCACGGCCATTCTCACTACCATCAACAACAATGTGCTGACCGTCATCTTCGGCCGACTGTTCCCGGCTCAGGCCGTGGGCAACTTCACCCAGGCCAACAAGTGGAACATCATGGCCAACCAGTTAGTCACTAACACGGTGGCACAAGTGGCCCAACCGGTGCTCACCCGCGTTGGCGATGACAACGAGCGGCAGCGCAGGGTATTCGGCAAGATGCTGCGATTCACCGCTTTTATGGCTTTCCCGGCCATGTTTGGCCTGGCATTGGTTGCCCCCCAACTCATCATCGCCACCATCGGCGAAAAATGGGCCGAGAGCATCCCGTTGCTCCAGGTGCTGTGCATCAGCGGTGCCTTTATACCCCTCTACACGGTTTATCAGAATCTGTTCCTGAGCCAAGGCAAGTCCGACACCTACATGTGGCTCACCATCACACAGATAGCCATTATGCTCATTGCCGTACTGGCCTGCCACTGGCTGGGCATCATGGCGATGGTCATCGCCTTTGCCGGCATCAATGTCTTGTGGATACTGGCATGGCAACTGTTTGCCTACAGGCTCATCGGCTACCGTCTGACGAGCATGCTGCGCGACCTGCTGCCCTTCATGTTCATCGCATTGGCCGTGATGGGCGTCACCTATTTTGTGACACTGCCCGTCAGCAACATCTACCTGTTGCTGCTACTACGCATCATCTTGGCTATTGCTTTGTATGCCTTGACGATGAAATTGTTGCGGGCACGCATTTTTGAGGAGTGCATCGAGTTCATCAAATCCAGAATTAAACGATAACAACATCAATCCAATAAACACAATACTAGTAATAATGAAAGGCAAGATTTTAGTAACCGGAGGAACCGGATTTATCGGTTCACACACCACAGTGGAACTGCAGCAGGCAGGCTACGAAGTAGTGATTATCGACAACCTGAGCAACAGCAATATCGAGGTGCTTGACGGCATCGAGCGCATCACGGGCATCCGTCCCGTGTTTGTCGAGGGTGACTGTACCGACCGTGCGGTGGTTCGCAAATTGTTTGAGGATAATCCCGGCATCAGCGGCATCATCAACTTTGCTGCCAGCAAGGCGGTAGGGGAGAGCATCGAGAAGCCCATCCTGTATTACCGCAACAACCTCAACATCCTGCTCAACCTGCTGGAGTTGATGCCCGAGTTCGGAGTGAAGGGCTTCGTCTTCTCGTCGTCGTGCACCGTCTATGGTGAGCCCGACAAGAACCCCATTACCGAGGACGCTCCCACCAAGAAGGCCACCTCGCCCTATGGCGCCACTAAGCAGATCTGTGAAGACATCATTGCCGATGTCATCCGCAGCGGCAGTCCCATCAAGGCCATCCTGTTGCGCTATTTCAATCCCATCGGAGCCCATCCCAGTGCCGAAATCGGTGAACTGCCCAACGGTGTGCCCCAGAACCTGGTACCCTACTTGACACAGACCGCCATCGGTGTACGCAAGGAGTTGAGCATCTTCGGCGACGACTATCCCACGCGCGACGGTTCCTGCATCCGCGACTTCATCAACGTCGTGGACCTGGCCAAAGCCCATGTCAAGGCCCTAGAGCGCATGCTTGAGGACAAGAGTGACGAGGCACTCGAGATTTTCAACATCGGCACGGGCAACGGTGCCTCGGTGCTGGAACTGCTGAACTCGTTCGAGCGTGCCACGGGCGTGAAGGTGCCCCACAAGATTGCTCCGCGCCGTCCCGGTGACATCGTCCAGATCTGGGCCGACCCCAAACGCGCCAACGAGGTCCTCGGCTGGCATGCCGAGATTTCACTCGACGACACCATGCTGAGCGCCTGGAACTGGCAAAAACGCCTCCGTGAACGCGGCATCATGTAACCGCAATTCCGCCATAAAAAAAGGGCCGGAAATGAATCCAGCCCAGCATACTGTGCCGAGGTTCAGCCTCGGCATTTCTTTATCCATCTATCCATCCAGTCCATTGAGGAACTGCTCGGCACACCACAACTGCCATTTCTGGTTGCCGGTTAACTGGTCCATCGGGATGTCCTGGCGGAACTCAGGGCGCGAGGGGCCTTCCCAGTCCTTGAAAATCATGTCCACGGGGCGTGGCATCGGAATCTTGTCGGGAACAGGGACCTCAGGATATTTCATCGCATACAGTTCACGGATAAGGTACTTGGACTCTCCGTTGCGCACGCGGTTCAAATCCAGTGGTTTGCTCATTACCATGCGCTCATATGGGTCGCAGTAGGGCATGGCAGCCGTGTTCAGGGCGTTCATGTAGGAACTGTAACTCTCGTTGGTGCACAAGTCGTTCATGAATCCCAGGAAATCGATTCCATCGCCGTTGATTCTGTATTTTTCAAAGGGCTGATACACATAAACTGGATTGGTGAGAACCATTTCAGGGTCAAGCGAAATATAGCGCTTGACGAAATCTTCATATCTCCAATCCTTGCTCAGCAGTTTGTCCATACCACCAAAGACATAATCGGCGCCGTCACCTATCACCATCATGTCCACACCATCATCTTTGGCAAGAATGGCTGCCTTGTAGATTTGTGGTTCAATCGAGTGGACCGGCGAGCACTTTGTCTTCATCACAATCGGGGTATATTGTTTGTAGTCCTCGAATGAGATGTCCACAAAATGATGCTCTAAGCCAAACTTGCTGCAATAATAGGCAGCCCGTTGCTCATCGGCCGAGAAGATGGAGGTACCGGCCGCGGT
Organism: uncultured Prevotellaceae bacterium; assembly: GCA_900320245.1. Lineage (GTDB taxonomy): Bacteria > Bacteroidota > Bacteroidia > Bacteroidales > Muribaculaceae > Sodaliphilus. Next base: position 2,440 of record ONRP01000050.1, on the reverse strand, counting down.
AAAGGTATAGGCCTTGCTTCCCGGCCGCAGGTAGGATGCGAGGATTGCACTGTCCATGCCTCCCGACAGGAGAATGCCCAGATTGGAGTGCTGCTTATAGAGCGCATCGATCTGTTGATGTATGGCCCGGTCAATTTCCTCGGCGGTACCGACCGGAATGAGTTCCTCGGGCGGGTAGGGCTTGAAGTTCTCGTGATGCATTCCCTCGGCAAAATCCACACCGTCTTTCCAGATGTAGCGGAAAGCGATGTAAGAACTCAAACAGAAATCTTTGTCAATCATGATTGCTGGTAATGCTATGATTTATTTCACGTCTTGCAGGTCGTGGCCGCGCACGGCATTCAGGGCCTTGGTAATCTGGGTAGAAGATATGCCCTTGGTGTAGGGGAAGTAGACAATCTTGATGCCAGCCTCGGCAAACTGTTTCTCATACGCCTGCCACTTCTCGGTGCCGTACCAGTCGTCGCCGACGAAGAGGAACTTGGCGCCCAACTTCTTGCAAGCCTCCAACTTGTCCATGTCATATTGAGGCACTGCGGCATCGACATACTTGATGCTGCGGACAATCTCGATGCGGTCCTCAAAGGGGATCATCGCCTTTTTGCCCTTGTAAGCCACCAGTTCGTCGACGGTGACGCCGACAATCAGTTTGTCGCACATGCCCTTGGCATTCTTCAACAGGTTCAGGTGCCCGATGTGGAAGAGGTCATAGACCCCCGTGGTATATCCTATAGTCATAGTCAGTTTTCATCTTTTTGAGTAATTTTGTGAAGCAAATAGAAACTGAGCAATGGATAATACCCAAACAACATTTGATGCCGCTGAACTCAAAGCGCGTTTCAATCCCGAAGGGTCTCCGCTGCGCCGCCAGCAGATGGTGATGCTCGAGATGGTCAAGGAACTCGATAGGATTTGCAGGAAATATGATATCCCGTATTTTCTGTACGGCGGCACGCTGCTCGGCGCCATCCGCCACAGCGGGTTCATTCCATGGGACGACGACCTGGACGTGGGGCTGATGCGCAAAGACTACCTGCGGCTGATGAAGGTGCTACCCGGCGAGTTGCCCCCTCACATCGTGCTGCAGACCAACAAGACCGACAAGAACTATTTCTATTTCTTCGCCAAGTTGCGCGACACCCGTTCCTTCCTTGACGAGGGAGCCTATGACAGGGCCTTCAAGTACAGGGGCATCTTCATCGACATCTTCCCGTTCGACAAGTTGCACATGCCGTTGCAACGGCTACGGTTGCAGAGTTATGCCTACACGCTCTACCGCAACGGCAACGGCAGCCCGTCGGCCTTGCGCAAAATCAGGGCCCTCACATGGTTCAACCGCAACATTTCATTTCCCGTGCTACGTGCCGTCAGCAAGTTGACGGGCGGCAAGACACTGACCTATGACTTCGGCATTCCTTTCCACATCATCTATGACGAGAAGGATATCCATCCCTTGACGACACACGACTTTGAAGGGGTCCAGTTGTCTGTCCCGGGCAACAGCGACCACATGCTGCAGTCCCAGTTCGGGGACTATATGCAATTGCCCAACCTGGACAACGTTGAGCATCATGTCGAGCGCTTGGAATTCCTCGACGAGTAATCTATTATTTTTTAGGGGGAACGATATAGATGTTGGCCCTAAGACTGAATGTAGGTACAATAACCGTGCTTCGCACGGGAAAACTTGCGCAAACCGAAGGCAAACGAACTTGTTCGATTTGCTGAGGTGACGCCAAGTTTCGGGAAAACTTGCGCAAACCGAAGGCAAACGAACTTGTTCGATTTGCTGAGGTGACGCCAAGTTTCGGGAAATTAAAAGAAATTTTTTTTAAAATATAATTTGTTCAATTTCCCCCCCCGCAGGGCGGTCAATATCACCAATGGGCCAACTGCTATATCATTAATATATTTGATAAATTTCCCGTGCGCCAGCACGGTTACATGTGCCACGCAACTACTCATTATTTCAGCCCAGGCAACAAACAAACAGGCCCACAACCATAACGGTTGCGAGCCTGTTGGATTTTTAAAAAGAACGGGCGTCCTTCTTATGCTTCGGGAGCAGCCTCCTCGGCGGGAGCCTCAGCAGCGGGTGCTTCCTCGGCGGGAGCCTCGGCAGCAGCAGCCTCCTGAGCCTCCTTTGCAGCCTGAGCCTCGGCCTCAGCCTTGGCGGCAGCAATCTCAGCCTTCTTCTTGGCTACGGCCTCAGCCTTTGCCTCGTTCTTCTTGGCCTCCTCGGCGATGGTCTGCTTAGCGGCAGCCTTCTTGTCGTCGCGCTCCTTGTTGCGAACGGCATCGAGTTTTGCCTGCTTCTCGGCCTTCCAAGCCTCGAAACGCCTCTGAGCCTCTTCCTCGGTGAAAGCGCCCTTCTTGACGCCACCCTGGAGGTGCTTCATCAGCATCACACCCTCGCGAGAGAGAATGTTACGTACAGTGT
>ONRP01000066.1 GCA_900320245.1 uncultured Prevotellaceae bacterium | reverse complement strand
AAGCCATTGTAGATTGCTGCACGGGTCACGGCGCGGATAGCCGCGTTCATACCGGGGGCATCACCACCCGATGTCAATACGCCGATAGTCTTGATTGCTGCCATAATACTTGTGTCGTTATATGAAATTCATCTCTATTGGATTGCAAAGGTAATAAAAAAAACGGCGGCTACTCCCGTAGACACCGTTATTTCTCATGTTTTTATAGAATAGGAATTAGAAATTTAAGGCAATCTTTAATAATCATTTAATCAACATTAACTACCATCAAAAGATTTATTTCTTGTTCTAGTTATATAGTCTTCAAAACCGAAGACGAGCGTATTTGCTTGTATGAATTTATATATGGAATAAATTTGGCGCAATGCATTCTAAATTGCAACACAAAATTACTGCCCAATGCACCATTCAGATTATGAAAAATCAAGAAAAGAGTTATAAAAGTTGTTGTTTTTTTGACCAAAAATTTGTCAAAAAATGACCAATAAAATTAATAGATGATTGATTGACAACAAAATAAAGATTCAAATGTATGATTTGGACTATCGATAAAAATGCTGGAGTGTGACTTGTCTGTGTCGCACTCCAGCAGTGGTGTGATGAGCGTGTGGCAAACCAGGTTACTGTTGCTTGCCCTCGGCAATGATGGTCTTGCCGGCACTGTGGGCGGTGAACTGCGGGGCATACTGGTACTGGATGGTGGCAATTCCCGAGGTGAACTCACCGGGATTGGTCACCCACACGTCATAGCCGATGATGTGCGTGCCCTTGCTCAGGCTGTTGACGAAGACGTTGGTCTGGGTGTCCTTGGTCTCCTGATAGAACCAGGTGTTGTCCTCGCTGCGGTATCCCGACAGTTGGTCGACGGGCTCGAAGCAGGCGGCGCGCTCGTCGGTCATGGTCACAAAGTCCATGTCCCTGTTGGTCTTGATGATGACGCGCACCTTCACTTTGTCGCCCACCTTGAAGGAAGTGGCGCTGTGCAGGCTGCCATCCTGGGCATAGACGTAATACTCCTTGCTGATGGATACCTCGTCGATGGCTTTCTCCTTGACCTCGGTCATCGGAGCCTTGAACTGGCTGTAGACGGCACCCCAAGCAGGGCCCTGTCCCGCCCTGTCGATGACGACGCTGCCGGCGGTGGCGGCGGGCAGGGTGGTGCGGAAGTATCCGAGCCACTGTGCCATGTTGTCGAGGCTGACGGGCTGTCCAGCCACGGAGATGGCGGGCGTGGCTCCGCGGTCCAGCCACTGGCTGCCGGTGCTCAGGATGCTATAGACGGCATCGGCGGCAAGGCTGTAACTGCCCCAATCGTTGCTCTGCTTCATGAGCAGCATCCACTTGCGTATCTGGTCGATCTCCTGCTGGCGTGGCTCCACCTCATTGAAGGCCTGCAGGATGGTGCTGGTATAGGCGACTTTGTCGAGTTCCCACCATCCGTGCCCCGTCTGGAGGTTGTCCCAGTACATGCCCAGATTGGGCTTGACGATGGCAAACTGCCTGATGCTCTCGACGATGCTGCGTGCGGTCTTCTGGTAGCCGTTGCGGTTGAGCGTCATGGCGTAGTATGCCTTCTGCTTGAGTGTGATGCCCTTGCTCCAGTTCTTGTCCATGTGCTTCAGCGTGTTCTTGAACAGGCTGCTGCTGGCGCTGGATTGCTGCTTGACCTCGGGGAAGAGGGTTCGCGTGTAGGCGTAGTCGGTAAACTCGGCGTAGGGCTCCTTGCTGTACTTCCGGGCCAGGTTGAACAGCCTTACGTTTTCGTTGTCATAGTAGGCCACGGCGCGGTTGACCATCGCGGTCAGGCGCTTGTCGTCGGGCAGGTAGCCCAGGCGCTTGATTTCACCGATGAGTTGCAGCACGCTGCCCGTGGTCCAGGCATTGGACTTGCAGCCTGGGTAGCGGAACCAGGTGAATCCTCCGTCGCCCATCTGCAGCGACTGCAGGGCGGTGATGATCTTGTCGTATTCCTTCTTGACGGTGGCCTGGTCAAAGAGTTCGTTCAACTTCGACATCCTGAGCGTCTGCCGGTCGGCCTCGCGCATCCATGGCGAAGCCAGCAGTGTGCCGATCTTGAGGTCCTGGTTCTTCTGTAGCATCGACACGAGGGTGGAGTCCTCGTTGTGCCGCTTCCAGTAGTTGACGGCCTCCTTGATCTGTGGCTGGGCTTTGGCGACTCCTTGGGCCACCTGCAGGGCAAACAGGCTGTGTGCGGCATGGGTCGCCACCTGGTAGTTGTCGCTGAAGATGGTGGGCAGTGCCAGCACGCAGTACCAGGTGGGATTGTCGCAGTACTCCAGCGTGACGCGGGCATCCTTCGGGAACCTGGGCAGCGGCTGCTCGAAGTGCCCTTGCCCGGCCTCGACGTAGAAGGGCTGTGTCTCGATGACGGGCGAGATGGTCGTGAGCACGGGCACCATCACCTGCTCTCCGTCACCGAATGTGCTGTTGGCGGCCTTGATGCGGAAACCGAGCATGGCCACGGTGTCGGGCACCTGCCAGTCGATGGTCACTGCCTGACTGCCGTTGCCCTCGAGTTTCAGGTTGAAGTTGCGTGAGGCGTAGACCTCATTGGTGCGCGGGTCGAAGAGTTCGATCACGGCGTCACACGAGGCGGCCTCGTCGGTGGCGTTCTGCACTGTGGCCGCGAGCGTGGTCTTGTCGCCCTGGCGCAGGAAGCGCGGCATATTGCTGCGCACCATCAGCGGCTTCTGGGTCAATACCTCCGCCAGCCAGGTGGAACCCACCATCTTCTGGTCCCATGCTACGGCTTGGGTATTCCAGGTGGTGTTGAAGTTGGGCACTTCAAACTCCAGTGAGACAATGCCATTTTGGTCGCTTGTGAGCATCGGCATCCACAAGGCGGTCTTGACATCGCTCTCGCGTAATGGCACCTTGTCCAGGTCTTGTTGATTCACTGTAGCATCCTCGGTAGCAGTTTCACGCTCCATGGAAGTCGCTGCTGCTTCGCTATCTGCGGGTTCCGCGCTCTGAACACTGCCGGTGAAGATTCTCTTGTCAACCTTTTGATAGCCGGTAACTACCACTTCATTCAGCATTTGGCCGTTTGGCTCGAGTATAATTTCCATTCCGTCAAGGGCCACGACCGTTGCGGTCTCGTAGCCCACATAACTGATTTTGAGGATAGTGCCCTCATTACAATTGAGTGTGAAAATTCCGTCAATATCGGTTGCGACGCCGTTTTTGGGATTGTCCTGCTCAATAACCGATGCGCCGATGATGGGTTCGTCATTCTCGTCAAGTACTGTACCGGACAACATGTTTGTGCCTGAAGCCATAGATATCTTCTGACGTCCACGTCCCATATAGCGGTTGAATGGTCTTTGGCCGTAAGTGTACAGTCTGGGCAGTATGGCATGAGCACCCTCTGGAATAGACAGGTGCTCCTGAGACCATACGGCGGAATTCCACTTGTCGTAGCCCAATCTCATTGGATTGATTATCAATGAGGGGTTGGATCCGTAGCGCGATAATATGGGAGACTTCCAGCCGTTGTCGGCAATGCTGGCAATAGCCTTGTCATACATGTCGAGCAGCATAGCGCCGGGACGGGGCTTGCCGTTTTGGTCGGTCAGTGTAAATGACCAATGCTCGATGTTACCTGGCACGAGTTTGTCGCGGAACGAGGTGGCGTTAATCTTCAGCGCCTCGGCTTTATACGGGTTTTCCAGTTTCACTTTCTGTTCCCACTTCTGTGTGCCGTAGTAGGTAATGAACGATACGGTCACGTCTGCACCTGCCTCCTTGGGCAAGGCTACGGTGAATTCGTGCATGCCTGCTTGGTAGTTCAGCCAGCCCTTGCTGAGGACATTCTTGTTGGTGCAGGCGATATAATAGATGAAAGCCTCTGGCGTGGACACGCCGACGGTGATGTGACCCTTGTTGTTCTTGTCCACACTCTTGTCGAGCGGCGAAATCCACAGTGGGCAATCCTTGACAGGCGAGGTCTTGTCAGCCTTGCGATAGAGGACGATGTCGCGGCTCACGTCAACGTCCTGCTCGCCCTCCTCGGCATCGAGGATGCGGATTCTGAGGGTGTATTCGCCCGAGGACAGACGGGTCACGTCGATGGTCGGGTCGGCAGTGTTCAGGTTGCCTGTTAGCGCAGGCTCCTTGCTGCCCTTCTTCGTCACTTCCCAGATGCAACTGGTTGCGGGGTGCGCCTCGTCGGTGGTGTTATACGTCAACGGCAGTTTGATGGGCTTGTCGTTGAGATAGATGTCATTATT
>ONRP01000051.1 GCA_900320245.1 uncultured Prevotellaceae bacterium | reverse complement strand
AAAACAAATTAAACCGCCGTATGCCGAACGGCATGTACGGTGGTGTGAGAGGAAAGGGAGCGAAAGCCAAAACTCTCGCTCCCCGACCTACTCGATTGTTACCCCGTGGACCCGACCAACTGGACTAACTGGACGGGCTGGACTAACTGGACCAACTGGACCAACTGGACGGGTTGGACCAACTGGACTAACTGGAGGTGGTGTTGACAACGCCACCACTAAACGGTGACGGCACCGGCTATGCCGGTAATAATACAATAGAGGCGATGCCACGACGGCACCGCCTCTATTGGTTGGATAACGTTAATCCAGCAGGTTACCAGATGATGACACGGTCGGCGGGATCACGCCACATGCGCATCTCGGGCTGGATGTTGAATGCATTGAAGAATTCTTCGAGGTTGCGGATGGCAACGTTCACGCGGTTAACTCCCAGGCTGTGGGGGTCTACCTTGGTGCGGCGCAGCATCTCCTCTTTAGTGATATTGGCAGCCCACACGTTAGCATAACTCAGGAAGAAACGCTGGTCGGGAGTGAAGCCGTCGATCATGGTGTTGCCCTTGCCCTGCTCGGTGTTCTTGAAGGCGCTGTAGGCGACACGCAGTCCACCGTGGTCAGCGATGTTCTCACCCATCGTGAACGTGCCGTTGGCATGAACGTCATCGGCTACAATCTCGGCACTGTACTGAGCACCCAACTTGTCGGCCAACTCCTGGAACTTGGCAGCATCTTCGGGAGTCCACCAATCCACCATATTGCCGTTGTGGTCGAAGTTGCGACCCTGGTCGTCAAAGCCATGGGTCATCTCGTGACCGATGACCACGCCAATGGCGCCATAGTTGCTTGCATCGTCGGCATTGGGGTCAAAGTAGGGGGCTTGCAGGATGCCTGCAGGGAAGCAGATCTCGTTGCTCGAGGGCTCGTAGTAGGCATTTACGGTCTGCGGCGTCATGAACCAGCGCTCCTTGTCTACGGGCTTGCCCAGTTGTGCGTATTCGTGTTCAGCCTCGAATCGGCGGGCATTCATGATATTCTCCCAGTAACTCTTGCCGGGATCGATGTCCAGGCTGCTGTAGTCGCGCCATTTGTCAGGATAACCGATCTTGACGGTGAAACTGTTGAGTTTCACGAGGGCATTGACCTTGGTCTTGGGGCTCATCCACGACAGCGTGGCGATGTGCTCACCCAGGGCTCGCTTGAGGTTGTCGACGAGTTGCTGCATCTTCTTCTTGGACTCTGCAGGGAAGTATTTCTCGACGTAGAGTTGTCCCACGGCCTCGCCCAGCAGGGTGTTGGGCACATCGAGGGAGTGTTTCCAACGCGGCATTTTCACCTGCTTGCCCGACATGGCACGGCTGTACATGTCGAAGTTGGCGTCGGCAAACGCGTCGCTCAGGTAGGGAGATGCGGCATCGACATACTTGAAGATGAGGTATTCTCTCACGTCCTCTTCCTTGAGCGTCTTCATCATCTCGTTGACCTTAGCCAGCGACTTGGGCTGGAAGACGCACACCTTGTCGAGATTGTTGATGTTAAAGGCTGCGAAATACTGTGCCCAGTTGATGTTGGGATAGTCGGCCTTGAGTTGGTCCATGCTCACCACGTTGTAGAGTTTGCTGTAGTCGCGTGTCTCCTCGCGTGTCATCGCCACCTTGGCCAGTTCGGTCTCGATGGCCATCACGTGCTGGGCGGCCTTCTTGGCATTGGCCTTCTTGTAGCCGATGAGTTGGAACAATTGCTCGATGTACTTGACATAGGCGTTGCGCACCTTGACGGTGTTGGCGTCCTTATCCAGATAGTAGTCGCGGTCACCCATGCCCAGTCCGCCTTGCATGAGGTACATCATGTTGGTGTTGGAGTCCTTGAGGTCGGCCATGACTGCCGAGTTGAAGAAGGGACCTGCAATGCCAAGATGCTGCTGGCCTATTGCTGCCATAAACCTGTCGCGCTTGAGCGACTTGTACTGCTCGATACCGGCAGCGAGCGGTGCCATGCCCTCATTGTTGAGGCGCACACTGTCCATACCCAGGGCATAGAGGTCACCCACCTTCTGCTTGATGGAGCCACGGGGATTGTTGGTGCCCAGGTTGGTAATGATGTCCTTGACCTGGTTGCGGCTGTTCTCGGCCAACTGGTCGAAGGTGCCGAAACGGGCATATTGCGGGTCCAGAGGATTGTTGAGTTTCCATCCGCCGCAGGCATACTGGTAGAAGTTCTCGCCCGGTGTGGTGCCGGGATCCAGATTGTTGCGGTCAACGCCCTTGACAGGGGTGCCGGCAACCGATGACATTGCAACAAGTGCCATGAATAATAATGTGATTTTTCTCATAAATGTGATTGTTATTGTTGGTTATTAGGTTGATTCATCTGTGATAATGTATCAAGCAGTTTGACCTCCATGATGTCGTAGCCCGCGCTGTTGGGATGCACACCGTCGTCGGTCAGTGCTTTGTTCATCGCTGCGCCGTCGCTGGACATCACGGGGTAGTAGTCCACATAGGGAATCTGCATTGCGGCGCAGTAGTCGACGATGCGCTGGTTCAAATGATGGATTTTACCCACCACATCTTCGACTCCTGGATTCCAACAGAATCCGTCGGTAGGCAGCACCGACGAGAGCACGACCTTGATGCCGTGGGACAACGCCAACTCGGTCATCGACTTGATGTTATCCATCGTGATGTCCTCGTCATAGGGGCCATTGTTCTCGGCGATGTCGTTGGTGCCGCAGTTGATGACGACGATGCGCGGCCCCAAGTTGATGACGTCCTGGCGGAACCGTGCCAGCATCTGGCTGGACACCTGGCCCCCGATGCCGCGTCCTACCAGATGATGACTGCCGAAAAAGTCGGGGTGAAGTTCAAACCAGAATTCTGTAATGGAATTCCCCATGAGCACAACGCGCTCAGCGTCGGGCTCGCCGGCCATGAGCGCACGGTTGGCCTGTGCGTAATAATCCTTGTTGGCCCAGTCGTTGGCAAGGGCATCTTGGCCCGTCAATAGGTTCCAGAGCATCATAACGACTATAATGATTCGTTTCATCATTGTTAATGGCTGTTTTGAATGCCCAAAGGTACAAATAATCCTTGATAAATATCAATTATTGCGAGACAAAACTCTCGAACACTGTAGCGAGGCTCCAGTGTCAACTCTTGGGCGTGTTGAACTCGCTGTTGGTCTTGCGAAATTGCAGCGGACTGACACCGAATTGTTGTTTGAAGGCCTTGGAGAAATGTGACAGGTTCTGGAAGCCGCACTTGCTGGCAATCGTCGTGAGCGAGATGTCCTGGGTGCTGATCAGGCGGCGTGCGTAGTTGAGCCGTACCTGCAGCACAAAGGCTACCGGCGTCAGGTCGGTGATGGCCATCACGCGAGTGCGCAACTGTTTGCGGCTGAGTTGCAGCGCGGCGGCAATGTGCTCCATGTCGATATCTTCTTTGGCCATTTGTGCGTGGATGACATCAATGAGTTTGTTGATGAATTCCTGGTCGTCTTTGCTCCTCTGCACGTTGTTGTCGGCCGCGAGGCTGCTGCCCGTAGACGTGAATTGCTCGCGCAGGATGGAACGCTGATTGATAAAGTGGCGGGCGAGAGTGCGTAACTCGTCGGAGTAGAAGGGTTTGACCAGCACGGCATCGGCACCGGCCTCGATGCACGATAGGCGCTCCTGGAAGGTGGTGCTGGCGGTGAGTGCGATGATGGGGATGTGGTTCAGCGCGGTGTTTTCCCTGATTCGTTTGATGAGTTCCTTGCCTCCCATGACGGGCATCGTGATGTTGGTCACGATCAGGTCAGGAACGAGGTCCTGGGCATTGCTCAACGCCTCGCGGCCATCACGGGCAAAGCGCAGGTTGAAGTCTTCTTTGAGGATCTTGGCGATGAAGAAGACCACATCCTCGTTGTTCTCGACAATGAACACGAGGGGTTTCTGTTTGGCGTCATCTGACTGGCGCAGGCGTCGCTCGGCGAAGTGGGACTTATTCTCGTTCTCGGCCAGTTCTCCTCCCTCGACAGGCCGGACAGGGAAATCGATGGTGAAGGAGGTGCCGGTGTCTTTCTCGCTCTCGACAGCAATGGTGCCGTTCATCGACTTGACCAGTTGATTGACCAGCGACAACTGCAATACGGTTTCAACTCCTTTGTCACCGTTTGCCGATTGGTAGAAGGGCTCGAATAACCTGCTGTATTCTTCGGCAGGGATGCTCTTGCCCGTATCGGCCACAATCAGTCTCATCTTGTTGGCTTCGGGGGCTTCAAGTTTGACTGTGATGCTGCCGTGGCTGTCGGTATACTTCAAGGCATTGGCAATCAATCTGTGCGTAATCCTGCGTATGTGGTCATGCGGGAAATGCACCGTGTGGCTGTTCATCGGCGAGGTGAACTCGAGGTTGACCATCTGCTGGTGGGCATAGTCGCTGTAGTTCTCGACAAGCATCCTCACAAACATGACGATGTCGCCTTGCCTGAATTCCGGCGGCTCGATGGATGACTGGGTTTGCTCGATATCAATCAGGTCGTTGACAAGGCCCAGCATGTTCTGACCGTGATTGACAATCATGGAGCCCAGGCGTTTGTTCTCGTCGGCCGTGTTCTTTCCGCCTTCAAGCAGCAGTTTGCCGGCATTGAGCACGATGGTCAACGGTGTCTGCAGTTCGTTGGTAATGTTCGAGAAGAAGTGCGACCTCAACTCTTCGGTCTGTTGCGCCATCTTCAGGGCCACTTTGCCCTTGCGCCAGGAGTAGAATAGCGCTGCCAGCATGGCCAGCATCAGGATGCCGATCACGATGCCGCCCCACAGCATCAGTTGTGAGAATTGGTGGCTCTTCTGGGCGATTTCGGTCTGCTCCAGGTTCTGGTTGGTGGCATCCTTCACCTTGATTTGGGCCGATATCAGTTCCTTGTTGATCGAGTCGCTCAGGGTCGTGTAGCGTTCGAGGTGGAGCAGTGCCAGTGCAGGGTTGGACTCGCGCAGCGTTTCCCACAGGCCGCGCTCGGCCGTACTCTCAATCTTCGGCGTTCCGCACTTGATGCTGTATTCCAGCGCTTTCTTGTAATAGGAAGCGGCCGAATCCATATCGCCCTGTTTCTTGGCGATGCTGCCTAACTGGTTGTGGGCCACGGCGATGGAATAGAGTGCGTTGCAGTCCTCAAGGACGGGCAGGGCACTCTGGATGACCGATTTGGCCTCATCGAGCCGTGACAAGCGCTCGAGCACAGCGCCCTTCTGGACAAGCCTGACAGCCGCTTTCTCGTGTCGGCCTGCCTGATGGTCAATCTGATAGGCCTCATCGACGGCCTTCATGGCCTTTTCGGGTTCACCGTTCACCAGATAAAGTTCGCTTGCGATGCCGAGCCTGATGGCCAGGCGGTCGGGTCGCTGCAGTTGCCGCTCCAGGTTAATGGCTTTTTCGATAAAGGCAATGCCGGGCTCAGGTTGCTCCACGGCGAGATAGATGGCCGCCAGCGAATTCAGGTCGCTGCTGATGAGTTTCGAGTCGCCAAGGTCACTGTCCACCTTGTAGGCGACAAGCAGCGTTTTCAGGGCCTCGTCATAGTCTCCCAGCCTGAATTGGGCGTTGCTCACAAGTCCGAGCACATCGCTCTTGAATTTATCGGGCTTGCTGTGTGCCATCACGGTGTTGCGCGCCATGAGGCCATATTCAAGCGCCTTCTCATACTGCCCCTGGTCAAACGTGTATTCTGCCATCAGATAGTGTGCGATGGCGTCCATCATGTCGGCCGTGGTCGACTTGTCGCACTGGTAAAGCGTGTCGGTGATGCCTTCAGCATTCAATTCCTTGGAGATGGCGTTGACAGCATCGACGCGGTACCGGTCGTTGGCATTGATATAGATATGGTATAAAGAGTCAACCGGCCCAGCCGACACCGGCAAGTGCAGGGCGACAAACGTGACGACAGCCGCCAGCAGGCAGAGCCAATGGCGGTTGCGGCATCGGTATGCGGTCAGTTTACTCATCAGGCGCAAATGTAGTAAATATTTGCCAAACAATCACATCTGTCATGACATAAAAAAATAAGGGAAACGGCAGATATCGGGCCGATGTTGTTGGCACAGAATTTGCTTATTTCAACAAAAATGACTAATTTTGTCATAGGAAATTCTTAAACACTTCATCATGGCAGACATACCCAATCAAGGAACAGGAACCGGCGCGGCAACCAAGCAGCGTGTGCGCATCGAGGAGCCGCAGCAGTACAAAGTGGTGTTCCACAACGACAATGTCACGACAATGGAGTTTGTGACCGAGGTGTTGCGTTCCGTCTTCAACAAGCCGGCCGACGAGGCCGTTGCGCTGATGATGAGGGTGCACCGCGAGGGACATGCCGTGGTCGGCGTCTACAGTTACGACGTGGCGATGACCAAGACGTCGATGGCCACCACTATGGCCCGTCAGGAAGGCTTCCCGCTGCAGATCACCTGTGAGCCCGCGTGACCTGTGTTTATGTTATTCACACCCGACAAACAATTTATAATCATTAGAAACACAAGTGGAATTCTCAACCGATTTTGAAAATATTGTCACTTCGGCACTCGTCCTTGCCGACACCTGCAACAACCGACTGGTAACGCCCGAGCATCTGCTGCTTGCCGCATTGGGCGACAAGGTGGTTGATGCCGTCTTGCGTTCCAGCGTGGTGGACCTCCCGCTCGAGGAGGTGAAGGACCAGTTGCGCGGCTATATCGACAGGCTCGACCATTTTACCGAGGATGAGACTGACAGGCAGTTGTATGCCTCACACCAGTATGGCGAACTCATGCAACTCATGGGTGCTGCCATTGCTCAGGAAGGCATCGAGGTGGCTGATGTGCCGCACTTCTTTGAGGCACTCCAGCAACTCAAGGACTCCTATGCCGCCAACTCCCTCAAGGCGCTCGTCAACGATGACAAGGACAGTTTCTTCAACTTGCTCAAGAAGTCTTATCGAAAGCCCAAGGCGATGGCTGACGGTGACGGATCAGCCGATGCCGGAAATGATGCCGGGGACTCAACCGATGCCGTACAGGACGCCCCCAATGAGCCGGAATCCCGAGTGCCAGGCGGCTGGCGGGACTATGTGCTGTGCATCAACGACCATCTTGCCGACCATAACCCCCTCATCGGGCGCGAGGCCGAACTCGACCGCACCATCCAGGTGCTGTGCCGCAAGGACAAGAACAATCCCCTGCACATCGGTGAGCCTGGCGTGGGCAAGACCTCAATCGTCTACGGACTGGCACAGCGCATCCAGGACGGCAATGTGCCCGAATCGCTCCAGGGTAGCCGCATCTATCAACTCGACCTGGGCTCACTCATCGCCGGCACCCAGTACCGCGGTGACTTTGAGAAACGCCTCAAGGCCGTGATGAAGGGTGTAGCCGCCGAGCAGGGCGCCATCCTCTACATCGACGAGATTCACAACATTGTGGGGGCCGGACAGACCGGCGAGGGCTCGATGGATGCCAGCAACCTGCTGAAACCTTATCTCGAGGGAGGACGTGTGCGCTTTATCGGGGCGACAACCTACGAGGAATACAACCGTTACATCATGCGCAACAAGGGTCTGATGAGACGCTTCCAGCAAGTGGCTATCGACGAGCCCTCTATCGAGGAGACCCTAAAGATCCTGCAGATGCTCAAGCAGGGCTACGAGACCTTCCACCAGGTGGAATATGACGATGATGCGCTGGAATTTGCCGTCAAGGGCAGCGCGCGCCACATCACCGACCGCTACCTGCCCGACAAGGCCATCGACCTCATCGACGAGGCAGGCGCCTGGTTGCAGATGAACCGCAAGCCGGGCGAAGAGCAGCGAGTGGACAAGGCCCTCATTGCCAGTGTGCTGGCGAGGATCGCCAAAGTCGAAGCCTTGACGATGGATGAGCAGGACAACAGCCGTCTCGAGACGCTGCAGTCGCGCATCAAGGACAAAATCTATGGCCAGGACGATGCTGTCAAGCAGGTCGTCGAGGCGGTGCAGATGTCCAAGGCGGGACTCATCGACGAGAACAAGCCGCTGGCTTCACTGCTGTTCGTCGGCCCCACCGGTGTGGGAAAGACCGAGGTGGCACGTGTGCTCGCCCAGGAACTGGGTGTGGAACTGGTGCGCTTTGACATGAGTGAGTATGTCGAGAAACACACCGTGGCCAAACTCATCGGCTCTCCGGCTGGCTATGTGGGGTATGATGACGGTGGACTGCTCACCGACGCCGTGCGCAAGCACCCCGACTGCGTGCTGCTGCTCGACGAGATTGAAAAAGCCCATGACGACATCTTCAACCTGCTCCTGCAGGTGATGGATTATGGCACGCTGAGCGATAACAAGGGCCGCAAAGCCGTCTTCCGCAACGTCGTGCTCATCATGACCAGTAACGCCGGAGCGCAGTTTGCCCATCAGGCCTCGGTCGGCTTCGCTTCGACGGTGACCGCGGGAAGTGCCATGCTCAAGCAGGTAAAGAAGACGTTCAAACCCGAGTTCATCAACCGCCTGTCATCCATCGTCGTGTTCAACGATATGGACCGTACCATGGCGGGTATGATTCTCGACAAGAAACTGCGTGAACTGCAGGATATGCTCACCCCCAAGGGCGTAACGCTCACCTTGGGCGAGAAGGCCCGTGAGCAGTTGCTGCACGAGGGTTACAGCAAGGAATATGGTGCGCGCGAGATGGACCGCGTTATCCACAATTACCTGAAATCCAGGCTGGTGCGCGAAATCCTCTTCGGTTCGCTCAAGCAGGGCGGCGAGTGTGTCATCGATGAACTGCAAGTGGAATAGGATAGGGGAGTGAGGTTATGATTTTTGAACTTACCGACGAAATCGCGTTTCCTGACCCCAGACAGGGCGAGAAGGACGGATTGTTTGCCATCGGTGGCGACCTGAGCGAACAGAGGCTGCTGCTGGCCTATAGTTACGGCATCTTCCCCTGGTTCTCGTTCCGTGACTGGCCTTGTCCCGCCTGGTATTGCCCCATGCAGCGGTTCGTGATCTTCCCCGACGAGATTCACGTGTCACACTCGATGCGCACGCTGATCAACAAGCATGAGTACGAGGTGACCTTCAACCATGACTTTGACGGCGTCATCAGGGGCTGCAGCCAGGTCAACGACCGGTATTACCAGAACGGAGCCTGGCTCGGTGAGGACATCATCGATGCCTACACGCACATGCATCACGCCGGCTATGCCAAGAGCGTCGAGGTGTGGAACAGCAAGGGTGAACTGGCCGGTGGCTTGTATGGCATGGCAATGGGTAACTGTTTCATCGGCGAGAGCATGTTTTCGCGTGAGCCCAGCGCCTCAAAAATGGCACTCATCTCACTTGCGCGATTCATGCAGCGGCGTGGCGGCACCATGATTGATTGCCAACTCGAGACCCCTCATCTCAAGTCGATGGGAGGCCGTTTTATCCCTTATGAGCAGTATCTGGAAATCCTCAATCCGCATGGCTTGGAGCAACTGAAAGCACTGCCTTGCGACCCCCAAAACGGCGATTTGGAGTCCGAAAAGGGCGAAATCGATACCGATTGAATCAATAATCAATATACCAATAAATTAAACCATCGTTTTTTAAGCGATGGTTTAATTTATGTATTTGTGTTGGTTTTTATTGAATAATCAAATATTATTTTCTAATTATCAAGTGATTAATGGTTGATAATTAAATGAATACTTTATGGGTTGCCATTTTCCGGGTTTTCGGGGGTGGGCGAGCCTCCCCGGTAGCGTCCCATCAGGCTGTTGGCAAGCATTGCGAGAAGGGGCGAAATGGCCAGCATGATCACTGCGGTGATGGATCCCGCTTGCAGCGCGTCGGCCTCATTGCTCAGGCTGCCCAGGTAGGCGGCGAGGCAGGTGACGAGCAGCGATATGACGAGGGCGACACAGCCGATGATCCACGACCGTCGAGCCGTCTTGCCGCCTTCGTCTTTGCCCCGTTTGAACGCCAGCATGATGCCTTGAATGGCAAGTACTGTAGCCAGCAGAATGATGACCATCCAGGACGTGCGCGCCATGGTGGTGCAGCAGGCGATGAGCACGGCGAGCACCAGCAGCCGCTTGGGTGCGGTGAGGTCGCCGCTCTCTCTGATCCATGCGTAAAAACGCTTGTTGCTGAAGTTGTTATGCTGCAGGGAGGCGGTCTCGTGGCGCATCATGGCACACAGGTCGAGCAGCGCGGCCGCCAGCAGTGAAATATGGGCTATCGTCGTCATCATGATGAGGTGGGTTAGGTTATATTGGTTCGCAAAGGTAACTATTCTGCGCTAATTAAGCGAAAAAACTGTCTCCTAAAACGACGGTTGCCCACTATGTGCCGACTGTTGATCGCTATATATATTATATATAATGTGTAATGACATAAGGTTGTGCTTTAAGGTGTTGGTGTGTTTGGTGAGATGCGCTGCTGAAAAGGGTAGGACACCGGTATTCATGCAACGTGTTTCGGGTAAAAAAGACGGTATATTTCGTTTAAATGAAGTTAAATAATGTTAAGTTTGAATAAATTTCACAATTTTTGA
>ONRP01000054.1 GCA_900320245.1 uncultured Prevotellaceae bacterium | reverse complement strand
GACGGTATCTCCAGCGAGTTCCAGAGTATAATAGTTGTGCCACATTTGCATCCACTCCAGATAAGGTGCGTCACACACCCACTTGACGCCCTCACGCACAAAGGGGACGTACTCGTACTCTTGCGCCACAGCCTGGGTCATGCCCAACAGGGCCAAAATCGATAAAAGTAATGTCTTTTTCATCTCTGTAATTGATTAATCGGTTTTAGTATTGTTCTGATTTGCAAAGATACATAATATGATTGGAAAACTTTTACCCCCCCTATTTTAACATTTTGTTAACACTTCTTGGGCGGTGTTCTCTACATGCGGGTGGCTATGAAGTCGAGCCATGCGTGATGAACAACAGAATTCAAGACGGTGATGAAGACAATGGCGAAGATTGTTATCATGAACTCTCTTGTCCTTTGGCACAACCATGTCAATAGAATCGTAGCGATGGCGATGACCGATTCAAATGCCGTGTCTATCGGGACGGGAAGAAACAACCTCACCGCCATATCGAGGAACAATCGCCCAAGAATGATGCTGGCGATAACCCATAACTGCTTTTTCGTGTTATGGTCACACTTGTCGAGCAGGAACCAGGTAATGGCGGCATAGGCTACCACCTGGGCCCAAGCGCATTCCACGGTAGAATGGTAGGCACGCACACTGCATGTGGCAGCAAAAATCGCAGCCGACATCAGGAATGCCCAAAGGCACTGTTTCTTGGTGATGTTCATGATGATAAGTCGTTTTTAGTTATTAATTGCGATAATAAGTCACCTGCAAAGTTATAACTAATTTGTTAAAAATGCACCTCACCTCTACCTCATTTTTAGATATGTAAAGTGCTGTAAATCTTGCATCTAAAAAATAAAATTCTCATTTTGGCCTCATAGGTTCAAGAAATGGGTGTGAAAGTGTTAATTTTGCATCAAGAATTCACCGCCTTTTTTGAATTATCGGAAATCGAAACACAGAATCTCAATCAAATGATACACTCCAGAATTATCATCATCCCACTGCTTGCCGTGATGTTTCTCTTGATGGCGGGTTGCCATCACGACAGTGCAACCATGCAGGAACTCTCCCGCATCGACTCGATGGTCTATCATCAGGGAGAAAGGGAGGCCTTGCCCATATTGCAACAGATGGACATCAAGGATTTCAACAACGAGGAAAAGTCCTATCACTCGCTGTTGCTCACCATGGCGCAGTACAAGTGCTATCAACCATTCACCAGCGATTCGGTCATCAGCGAGGTGGTTGATTATTACAGGAAATCAGGCGACAAGGTGAAATACCTGAAGGCACTTGTGGCCCAGGGCTGCGTCCTCGAGGATCTGGGCAATCCCGACAAGGCTGTTGAAGTCTATCATCAAGCCGAAATCATCAGGCCGATAGCCGACACGGCCATGATTGCCTATGCCAAGTTAAGGTTGGCTGTCCTTTATCAGGAGAATATTGTGGGAGCCAAAACGATTGCCGTTGAGAAGTATAAAGAGGCGCTTGATTTATACCGGTTCTTGAATGATAAGCATTATCAAATGCTCTGTTTGTCTATTATTGGCGCTATCTATCGTGACTATAAAGACAAAGAACGACAGGACAGTTGCCTATTTTTTATTGACTCGTCTACTGAACTGGCTAAAGAAATGAATGATACCTATTTCCAGTTTGAAACTCTTTTCATGAAGGCTGAGTTCTTTGAATTAGTGAAATTTGATTATCGAACCGCTAAGAACCTTGTCGTTCAAGCCATCAAAATAGGCGGAAAAGAGATAGACCATCCACGTGCCCACTTTTGCGCTGCCAAATCATACATTAAACTTGGGCAAAGGGATTCCGCTTTATACTATTTGAATCATGCACCCGCTATTCGTACATATAGAGACAGCATAATGTATTTTAAGGCATTGTCCGAAATTGCACTATTTGATAAAGACACAGAACGATGGGTTTATTATTATGATAAAGCGAATGGTATAGCCGATTCTGTTTTGATTCACAGCCTGAATCACCGCCTGCGTGGCGTGGAGAAGAAATATGATGTGCAGTTGGCGGTGCTGAATCGTGTGCAAAGTGAAGCCCGCTTGAATCAAGCCCTGCTGCTGGCAGCCCTGTTGGCGCTGGGCCTGCTGGCCGTGACCGCGCTGGTGTGGCGCTACAAGAACCAACTGAAGATGAGGCAGAATGAGGTCGAGATGCTCAAGGCCGACCTTGACGGCTCGCTGCACAGCCTGCAGCAGATGCAGGCGCGGCTTGATTCACAAGGGCAGGACGATGAGGGGAAGGCGCACCAGAGCAACGAACTGCGTGCCATCATCAGCCAGCAAATCAGTGCCGTGCATCAACTGATGGAATGGTCCTACCAATATGACGGTGACAAGTTTGCCGCGAAGTTCAGGGAGATGATGACGGTGCCCGGCGTGAGCGATGACAGTAATTACTGGTCGCATCTGCAGTCCCTGGTCAATGAATTGCACGATAACGTGCTTGTCAAGGCACAAGAGGAGGCTGGCGGTGCTTTAACTGAAACCGAATTGAACTTACTGGCGCTCTATTGCTGCGGTTTCTCCCGCACTGTGATCATGGTGACGATGGGCTACAGGAGCATCGGCACGGTCTATAACAAGAAAATAACGATTGCCAAGAAACTCCACGTCCGCGACCTTGACGAGTTTGTCCGTCGCCACACCGCCTAGATGTCCGTCGCCACACAAGAGCAATAAGCACAAAAATCCCGTTGTTGGAAATTTGTGCTTATTGTATTTCTTGTTTTCCTATTATAAAAAGAGCATTATTGTTTTATCCCAGGCGGCGCTTAACGAAGTCGACGATGAACTGTGCCGTGCCCTCGACGCCCAGCAGACTGGAGTCCAGGCACAGGTCGTAACTCTCGGCGTGGCCCCACAGTTTGTCGGTGTAGAAGTTGTAGTACTCGGCGCGCAGTTTGCCTATTTTGTCGGCGCGCTTCTCGGCGGCCTCGCGCGTGTCGCAGTCGCCGCGCTCGATGATGCGCCTGATACGGTCCTCGACGGGAGCATGCAGGAACACGCTGATGACGGGGCAGTAGTCACGCAACACGTAGTCGGCGGTGCGCCCCACGATGACGCAGGGCTTGCGGTCCACCAGGTCTTTCATCACCTGGCACTGCGCCTTGTAGATGCTGTCGTCGCTCATCGGCGTTTCGCCGACGAAGGCCGAGCCGGCCATCGCCAGGTTCAGCGGCCACAGGCTGGGGAAGAACTTGGGTGTGCGCTCGTCGGCGGCCTCAAACATCTCGGCATTGATGCCGCTGGCCTTGGAGGCTTCGAGTAGCAGTTGCTTGTCAAAGTAGTTGATGTCGAGCAGTTGGGCCACGCGCTGTCCCACTTCACGGCCACCGCACCCGAACTGGCGTCCGATGGCAATCACATAATTCCGGTTGTTTTTAAGGTCCTCGTTCATCGTCTCTGTATCGTGTTATGGTTTTAGTCTTCCATCCTTGCCGGCGTGTCAAATGACTCGCGGTCCCGGTTGGGGTCATCGTTGATGACGACTGTGAGCCACTTCAGCGCCTGGCCGGGTGCCCATTGGGCAATCACGTTGGTGGGGTAGCGCGGGGTGGGGAAGTCCACAAACTCGAACTCCTGCACAAACTTCACCTTGCTCTGCCGCTTGAAGGTGCGCTCCAGCAGCGGCATGTTCTCTTTGCTGGTGAGCACGACGAAATGGTATCGTCCGTGCTCCAGGGTGCCGTAGTAGATGCTGGGGTCCTGCTTGCCGCGGGTGACGATGTCGTCGCTGCGGGCACCGATGGCCATGTGGCCGTCGGCTTTGGGCTCGAGCAGCAGCACAAAGGTGCGGTTCATGTAGTCCTCGCTGGCTATGGTGTCCATCACCTGGCCGATGGCGTCGAGCAGGTCGGCGTCGGCCTGCTTGGTGGGGACAAGGCGTTTGGTCTCCACGACAATGGTCTTGTCGGGGAGCGAGCCGCGCTGGGCTGCAGTGAGTTGGCGGGTCACGATGACCTCGTCATCCTTGGCCCACAGGCACGTGGCGGCCAGCAGGGCCGCAGCCATTGTGATTATCAGTCGTTTCATCTTTTCAACCTGCTAAATTACATTTTTATTTTGACAAATCGTCAAATGATTCGTTTAATTTGCCGGATTATTGCCGAATGATTAAAAAACGTGCGTCGATATTTGATTATTATCAGTTTTACCTGAATTTCCAGTGGCAAGACAGGCTGCACCTCGTGATAAAAAAAACAAAATACTTGTTTTTGTTTTTTATCCGCTCGGCTTTCACTATCTTTGCGATTATCAAACCAACTTTAAAATGACAAGGATTATGAGAAAGTATTTACTGTTTCTGACGGTGGTGCTGATGGCACCGTTCAGCATGATGTCGCAAGGATGGCCTGCCGACTATGGCGGCGTGGTCCTGCAAGGATTTTTCTGGGACAGTTTCCGGCCTGCCGATAACCAGCCCGGCATGACCATGGCGACGATGTATGGTGCAGGGTGGGGCGCCAACGACCAGTGGTATGTCCCCGTCACCACCTGGACCGAGTTGTTGAACCAGAAAGACAACATCGCACCCTATATCGACCTGTTGTGGCTGCCGCAGAGCGGTGCAACGGTGTGCTCGGACAAGAGTGTGTTCACCACCGAGTGGGAGGCCTGGCGTGCCGGCCATGACGGCTCGTGGGTCTGCACCCATTACGGCGACACCATCAACAACCCCGACTGCATGGGTTTTGTGCCCGTGTTCTACCTGGACCATGGCCGGGGCCTGACCTACGAGGTCAACGGCACAACATGGGCGCCCAAGAGTTACTTCGGCACCGAGACCGAACTCATCAACCTCATCAGTGCCTACAAGGCCGCTGGAACGGGCGCCATGGAGGACGTGGTCGCCAACCACAAGGGCGGCCTGAGCACATGGAGCGGTGAGGAGTTTGCCGCCGACTTTGTTGACGAGATCGACGTCATCGGCCCCACGACGGGCAAGACCTACAGCATCCAGTGGGAGTGGGACGAGAATGGCAAGTGCAAGGACATCTGCTGTGACGATGAGAGCGGCAAGGGCAGCGGCAACTACGACTGCGGTGGCGATGCCGGCAAGGGACCCTGGGCCCGCGATGTGGACCACCACAACCCTGCCACGCAGCAGAAGGAACTGACCTACCTGCGTTACCTCAAGGACGAGTTGGGCTATGTCGGCTTCCGCTACGACTACGCCCGTGGCTTCGAACCCAAGCACTTCGCTGAATACAACACCACGGTGAGGCCTACCTTCTCGGTCGGTGAGTTCTGGGGCACATCGGGCGATATCAAGGACTGGATCAAGGGCGTGTATGACGAGGGCGGCTTCCAGAGTGCTGCGTTCGACTTCCCCTTGCAGGAGCAGATCAGACAGGCATTCAACGATGAGAGCGGGCGCAGTTTCCGTTTGCTCAAGAATGACGGCCTCATCTGGGACTATCGTTTCAAGCGCTATGCCGTGACGTTTATCGATAACCACGATACGTTCAAGGACCTGCCAACCGATGCCAGCAACAGCAACTATCAGCACCGCGTCAATCATCAGATTGTCGAGGCCAACTGCTTTATTCTGGCGATGCCGGGCACGCCGTGCCTGTTCTATCCTCACTTCATGAACCCGAGTTGGCACGACCTGATTGCACGCTTCATCAAGGCGCGCCGCACTGCCGGCATCACCAACGAGAGCACGGCCTGGAATCCTGAGGAGATCGGCGCATACGGCATCGCTTGGCGTGTCACTGGTGAGAATGGCGAGTTGTATCTGCAGTTGGGCAGCGAAGCCGTCAATGCGGGTGTTCCCGACGGTTTCGCCCAGGTGTGGTGCAACGATGAGGGCACTTGCCGCTTGAGCATCACTGCCTCGCTGGCCGACCAGGTGGACGGCAACGTCAAGCGCGACCTGGTCTATGGCTATCCTGTTATCGACAAGAACAGCGGCAACTACAGTGCCCCTGTGGCTGTCAATGTGAAGCCTTCGAGCGAGGGCACTGTGCTGGTCTACACGACCGACGGCCATGAGCCTAATGCCTACAGCAAGCAGATTACCGACACCGTGGGTGTGGACCTGTCGTTCGACCGCACGACGACGCTCAAGGTCGGCGTGCTGGCCAACGGTGAGGTGCGTCCCAACAGCATCGTGACCCGCGAGTATGTTGTGGCCGGCGGCACCGGCAGCGACCTGATTATGGTCTATGTCAAGTATGACGGTGGCGGCATGCCTTGGGTATATGCCTTTGATGACGAGGACAACAGCCTCACCGGCACTTTCCCGGGTTGGCAGTACAGTTATGAGAACCGCGTCGTTATCGGTGGCGTGACTTGGCTCCACGCAGCGCTGCATGCCAGCAGAGTCAACCTTATCTTGAGTTATGGCAATGACGCGTCCAAGACGCCTGACATCATGGGTGTCACCAGTGATGTGTTCTATAGTTTTGCCGACGGTGTGCTCCAAGACGTGACCGCAACCTACACCAAGGCGCTCCACAATCCTGTGGTTTCGATTGATTTGGCCAGCGGTGAATATAACCACGCCATCACGCCGCGCCTCACGGCCAGCAACAGCAACGCGGTGATTGTCTACACCGTCGACGGCAGCGAGCCCTCGCCGACCAATGGCCGCCAGATGACCACCTATGAGGGCACTGTGACCTTTGACACCGACGGCAGCCACGTGCTTCGGGCCGGTGTGCTCGTGGACGGCAACGTCATCAACCAGGTGGCTCGCACCTATTATCTCACGGGCAGCGGTAGCAGCAGCGTCAACGTCTATGTCGCTGCCGACAATGACCCCTATCTCTATGCATGGGAGGAAATTGACGGCCAGAATATCGCGCCTGTGCCTTGGCCCGGCATCCAGTTGACCGAAAAGAACGCTCAGGGGTGGTACCGCTACTCGCAGAACGTGACATCGTCGCTTAACATCATCCTGCACAACAACTACGGCTCCCAGACCGGAGACATCAGGGGTCTGACACCCGGCAACCACTATTTCAATTATGACGGTGGCTCGGGCTACAGCACGGTCGAAGTCGAGGAGTCGCCTGCTTTGCCCTCAAGTGCAACGGGTATGGGCGATGGCGTGTTCTACTGCTACTTCGAGAACAGCAAGCCCTATGCCGCCCCCTATGCCTGGATTTCCAACCAGACGACGATTTATACCGGTGGCAGTTGGCCCGGCCAGTCGCTTGGCTCGCCTGTAGGCGTTGCTCCGAGCGGAAATCTCATCTACCGTTGGGTTTACACCGGCAGCCACACGGCAATGCCGACCAATGTGATCTTCAGCGATAACGGCAACCAGACGACCCAGACCGTGGACTTTGAATTCGTCAACGGCGGCTACTACACTGTCGACGGCCTGGTGGGCGTTGTCGACGACAACGTGATGTCGCTTGCCGATATCGTCGGCAAGGGCCAGATGGGCAAGGAGTATGTCGTGGCCAACGACCTGTCGGCCGTCTGGCTGAATGACCAGGGCAAGTGGTTGTGGGTCAAGGACGGCAACGGTGATGCCGTCAACCCCAGTTACAACGTGAACTCGTTGCCAGAGCCCGCTTCGGCGCTTGACGCGGAATATGACCAGAGCAATTGGGCACAACTCATCCTCAGGGACCAGGTTGCCAATGATGATGAGGCCCAGGCCCTCAACGGCGGCATCTTGTTGGGACAGACGGTCATCGGACGACTCACCGACCGTGACAATCCAACGATTGAACTGACTGTCAAGCCCGTTTACACGATGGCCGGGGCATACACGCCCAACACCTACACGCCTGCCAACTTTGTGGTGCAGACCGATTACTTCATGGTTCAGCCCAAGCCGCAGGAGTATGTCGGTGTCATGTCGGCCATCTGCCGTGAGCAGATCAACGACACGACCTTCGTCATGGCAATTCCCAAGTGCGAGGGCGACTATAACAGCGAGAACCTGCCGGGCGCTTTCATCGCCACGGTCAAGCAGGGCTATTGGCAGGATATGTCAACCTTCAATCCCGACAGTACGGTGCGCGAGGGCTATCAGTACCGCTTGACGGGTATTGTCAGGGCCATTGACGGCACGACAGGTCTGCAAGCGGGATTCAGCCCCGATGATGCAGAGCACTCGCCCGTCAGTGACCTGTGGCAACTCTATATCATCAGCGTGGACGAGAGCCTGGCTCCGGGTCTGATTGGCGACGTCAACGAGGACGGCGAGGTGGATATCAACGATGTGACTGACCTGATCAGGTTTGTGCTCACCGGCGATTCCACGGGCATCAACCTGGCCAATGCCGACCTGTTTGCCGACGGCAAGATCGATATCGACGATGTGACCGCCTTGATCAGCAGGGTGCTCAAGGGACAATGAATTGCTGCCTGTGCCCCTGGAGCGCCGCTTTGTGGGTTTCAGGGGCACAATCAGGCCGCAGGGCCTTGCAGCCATATTGTTTCCTTATATTTATAATGTGTAAAGCAGTTGGTCCAAAAATTCAGGATAAAGGGCCAGTTGATTGAGTTTTTTTATACTTTTGTGCCTTAAAACAACTAAAGGTATACAACGATGAAGAAAATAATCTACTTGATGGCATGCATCTTGATGGCGTGCGCTCCCCATCCCACGAAACAGCAGGAGGCTCAAGCGGCCACTACGGCCCCGGCCGCTCCGGCAACATCCGCTCCGGCAGGCACGATCACGACTACAGCACGGATGCGCTTCCACTGTGACAGCGACACCATTGTGATCAACCAGTTGTTGGACAAGGGACGCGAGAGCGGCCTCAACGAAGCCAACGCCCTGATTGAGTTCTACGCACGCCAACTGCTGGGCACACCCTATGTCGCACACACCCTCGAGGGCGACGAGGAGTTACTCACCATCAACATCCACCAACTCGATTGCCTCACGTTCATCGAGACGCTCTACTCCCTGACGCGATGCACCCTCAACCAGCGCTACTCCTGGCGCGACTTTGCCGCCAACATCGAGAACGTGCGTTACCGTGGCGGCGAGATGGGTGACTATTCCACACGCATCCACTACATTAGCGAGTGGATCATCGACAACCACGTCAGGGGCAACCTGGTGGAGGTCACCCCCGACCTGCCCCATGCCGACTATATGGTCAAGAACATCGACTATATGACGCACCACACCGGCAGTTACCGCCAACTCAAGAACGACACCGCCATGGTCGAGAAGATCAGGCGCTATGAGTTGCGCAACCACCGCTTCCCTTACCTCAAGCGCTCGTGGCTCAACAACAAGGATGTCAAGGCCGCCCTGCGTTCAGGCGACTTTGTCTCGCTCGTCACCAAGACCGAGGGACTCGATGTGTCGCACAACGGCATCATCATCGTCGATAAGGGAGAGCCCTACCTGCTCGACGCCTCGATGAGCGGCGGCAAGGTCATGCTCGAGAGCAAACCGCTGTTCAGATTCCTGGAGCGTTCCAAGACCAATATCGGGGTGCGCGTCTTCAGGATGATGTAGAGGCAAAATTCGCCTTTCGGGCGGTTGCCCAAGAAAAATTCAAAAAAAAATAAAAATTTTTTTCGTGTTTCAACCTGCTGAATTTCAGCGGGTTGAAATGTTTTTGGGCAAAAATGTTAATAACTTCGATGAAAAAAAGTTGCTAAAAAATTTGCCAGTTTCAAAAATGGCAGTACCTTTGCACCGCTTTTCGCCACAGGTGTGGCGCTAAACAATAGCTCTTTGACATGTTTGCAGCAACGAGTAGTACAAGAGAACAAGGGACAATTTAATGATTGTCCCCGTCGATTCCAAGTCGTTTAAGACGATGTACATCAGGCAGTAAGATACGAGATTCAACCTGAATAGAGGCCAGGGGTCAACTACTGGAAACTTCGGTCGAGTGTTGCGTTTTCATTATTTCTGAAAAGAAAAAAGACAAGATACAACAACGAAGAGTTTGATCCTGGCTCAGGATGAACGCTAGCGACAGGCTTAACACATGCAAGTCGAGGGGCAGCGCGAGGGTAGCAA
>ONRP01000055.1 GCA_900320245.1 uncultured Prevotellaceae bacterium | reverse complement strand
CGACGGCGGTTCCAGCGACCCGGGCTACTTGAGTTATGTCGCGCCCCAGGCCTACGCCTGCTACACGGCCGAGAACACGACACTGACGTTCTACTACGACTATTATCGCACTGGCCGAACGGGCACGACTAGCACGACCTACGCCTTGAACGCTGGCCCTGTCGAACCCGAATGGGTATCCGATGGAACCAATCTCAATGTGACCCATGTGGCCTTTGACCCCTCGTTCGCCGATGTCCGCCCGACATTCACCTGCTACTGGTTCTACGAAATGAGGAAACTGGAATCCATCGAGGGCATGAACTACCTGAACACCAGCGAGGTAACGCGCATGGATGCCATGTTCCATCGCTGCTATAAATTGACGAGCCTGGACTTGGGCGGTTTCAACACCTCCAACGTGACAGATATGAGTGATATGTTCAGTGGCTGCAGTGCCTTGCAGACCATCTATGTGGGAGAAGGATGGTGTTTAAGTGACATGGTTTTCTCCGCCTCCAGAAATGTGTTCAAGGACTGTAACAAGTTGATGGGAGGTAAGGGCACCGCCTACGATCCCGCCCACGTGGATGCTGACTATGCCCATATCGACGGTGGCCCCGACAACCCGGGCTATTTCACCGATAAGGCCGACGGCCTGCGTGGTGACGTGAACGGCGACGGCAGCGCCAACATCAACGATGTGACGGCCCTGATTGACTACCTGCTGACCGGTAATGCTTCGGGCATCAACCTGACAATTGCCGACACTAACCTGGACGGTCTCATCGACATCAACGACGTGACCACCCTGATCAACTATGTGCTGAAAGGCACCTGGAATTAAAAATCAAACACAATCAAGTCATATCCCTCATGCTCATCACGGGTGCGAGGAATTTTCTATTTGTGGAGCGAAGCCCCGGCATCCCTATGCGTTTCGTGATATACCTGTTCACGATGTTCATGTTCAACTTGTTCAACTCGCGGTCCAACACCATGTGGTGACGATAAAGATAAAGATGAACCAGTGACTCCTGATAATCATGAGTATGTAGATCTTGGCCTGCCCAGTGGCACGTTGTGGGCAACGTGCAACATCGGTGCCACCGTTCCCGAGGATATGGGCGACTACTTCGCCTGGGGAGAGACTGCTCCCAAGGAGGTATATGATATGGATAACTATAAGTGGTACAACAGTTCCAGCGACAAGTTGACAAAATATTGCACCGATGACAAATATGGCACCGTTGACAATAAGACTGAGTTGCTTCCTGAGGATGATGCCGCCTACGTGAACTGGGGCCCGATGTGGCGTATGCCCACCCTGGATCAACAGCAAGAACTGATAGAAAGATGCACGTGGCAATGGGTTGAGAAGAATGGTGTTTACGGCCGATTGGTTACCGGCCCCAACGGAAACACTTTGTTCTTGCCTGCCGCAGACTATCGTGGTGACAATACACCCAACGACGTGCAATCCATCGGCGCATATTGGTCGCGCACCCTCGACTCCGGCTACCCGTCCGGTCTTTACTTCCGCAACTTCGAATGGGAGAGTGTTTACTTGTTCTCTCACATCCGCAGCCACGGATTCACGGTACGTCCAGTGCGTGTCTCTAAGAAATAGCGCTCCCTGTGTCCCCCGCCGCCGATGACTACAGCATGGAGATTGAACTGCCCCTGGCAGACTGTCCGCACAACCTCACCATCTTCGGCATAATCACCCGCAAGGACGTGGACACTGGCGACATCTTCTTCGATGCAGTTCTAAAAAAGTGAAACCCCTCGAGTCAGAAAAACCGACTCGAGGGGCCTCGTTTTGGAAGCGTGATCCTGTTGGGACTTTCGAGCGGTACTTCAAGAGTCGTTATGATACGTTAAAGTATTGTGATTTCGTGATTTATGAGCGGTCGCCATCCCGTAATAATTTTCGAAAACCCCTGTTATACCACAAAAGGGGGGTACATTGTATCCCCCAATTATCCACTGTCTATCAAGTGGAATTAACTGCTCTAAAACGATAGGTTTTCGGTGTTTTTTTGTAAATTTGCAGGTTCTATGGGACGTGGATTTTTGATAGCGGCGCCGAATAGTGGCTCGGGCAAGACGACGATTGCTCGTGGGCTGATGGCATTGTTTGCCCGCAAGGGGTATAAGGTTCAGCCGTTTAAGTGCGGGCCAGACTATATCGACACGAAGTTTCATGCGGCGGTATGTGGGCGGCCGAGTATCAACCTGGATACGTTTATGGCCACGCCAGAGCATGTGGGGGAACTGTTTGATCACTATGGCAAGGATGCCGATGTGTGCGTTGTTGAGGGCATGATGGGCCTGTTTGACGGCTATGACCGCGACAAGGGATCATCGGCCGAGATTGCCTGTGTGCTGGACCTGCCTGTTGTGCTGGTAGTGGACGCCAAGTCGGCGGCCTACTCAATGGCGCCACTCATACAGGGCTTCATCAATTTCCGCAAGGATGTGCACATCAGCGGCGTGATTTTCAACCGCGTGGGTTCGGCAAGGCATTTTGCCATGCTGAAGCAGGTGTGTGACGACCTGACAGGGCTCCCGCTACTTGGGACTGGACTTCAGCGAGAAGCCCGAAAGCAAACTCTTGGTTGAATTACTTGAAAAGAATGTGGAATGGCAGCGGCTTTTAGAACTTTGATTGCTCGCAACGATGAATCGTTCTCCTTTATCTATCAGGAGAATATAGACCGGTTGGAGAATGTGTCATTCTTCGATCCCGAGCGTGATGTGCCATGCCTTGACGATGTGGCCCTGCTTTATCTGCCCGGCGGTTATCCCGAGAAACATCTCGATGCCTTGGTCGCAGCCGAGGCGACACGACGTGCCATCAAAGAATACGCCGAACGAGGCGGACGCATCGTCGCTGAGTGTGGCGGCATGATGTATCTCTGCGAGAAAATCGTCACTGATGAGGGCGAATATCCGATGTGCGGTGTGCTGCCCTACAGCATCACCGCCCGCAAAGCGGACCGCAAACTCTCGTTGGGCTATCGCCGCTTCACGCTTGATGGCAAGGAATACCGTGGGCATGAGTTCCACTACACGCAATTCATGGGTGAGTCGCCGATTTCGGTGACTCAGGTCTATAACGCCAAGGGTGAGCCCGTGACGACGCCTGTCATCCGATACAAGAACGTATTGGCCAGTTACACCCATTTATATCAGTTGCCAACAAGAAACTAGGGACTAAAAACTAAGGACTAGAAACTAATAATGAAACAGATATATACCAAAACCGGTGACGAGGGCATGACAAGCCTGCGCGACGGGGTGAGGGTTCCCAAGGATGACCTTCGTATCGAAGCCAACGGGCAGATAGACCAACTGAATGCCCATCTGGGTGTCGTGCGGTCTATGTTAAGCGATGACACCGCTAACAGCGAACTCATCCATGCCGTGCAGCGTGAACTGATGACGGTCATGAGCCATATCGCGACCCCCGAGGGCAGTGTCAATCCCCGTGAACTCCATACCAAAGAAATCACCGCGCAGTTGGAACAGGCTATCGACTCTGCCGATTATCAGGGCGGTTTTGTTGTGCCCGGAGGCGGCTCGAATTTGTCTGCGTTTATCCATCTTGCCCGCACCCAAGCGCGCACAGTGGAACGCCGCCTGTGGTCGCTAAATCGTGAGCATCCCGTCAATAAAGATATCCTGGTGATGATGAACCGCCTGTCCGATTATCTGTTTGTCTTAGCCAACGAGAAAGAATGAAGCGATTACATCCCATTATGTTTGCAGGGACTGGCAGCGACGTGGGCAAGAGCATAGTTGCCGCTGCCTTTTGCCGTATCTTCAAGCAAGACGGTTTCAGCCCCGCCCCGTTCAAGGCCCAAAATATGGCATTGAACTCCTATGCTACGCCCGAAGGCTTTGAAATCGGCCGCGCCCAGGCTGTTCAGGCCGAGGCCTCTGGCATTCCCTGCCACACCGACATGAATCCGCTGCTGTTGAAACCTCAGAGTGACCATACCTCGCAAGTCATCCTGCACGGCAAGCCCATCGGCAACAAGAATGCCTATGACTACTGGCGCCGTGGCACCTCGGACATCGACTATCGCCGTGAGGTGTGCGAAGCCTTTGACCGCTTGGCATCCCGCTATAATCCCATCGTCATGGAGGGGGCTGGCAGCATTTCGGAAATCAATTTGCGCGACACCGACCTGGTAAACCTGCCCATGGCCCGTCATGCCCATGCCGATGTGATCCTGGTTGGTGACATCGATCGGGGTGGGGTATTTGCCTCGGTCTATGGCAGCATCGCCCTGCAATCACCCGAAGACCGTCGTCTCATCAAGGGCATCATCATCAACAAGTTCCGTGGCGACATGCGGCTGTTTGACGAGGGCCGCAAGATGTTGGAAGACATCTGCGGTGTTCCCGTGTTGGGCGTTATCCCTTACTATAAAGACATTTACATCGAGGAGGAGGATAGCGTGGCTTTGGCGCAAAAGTCAATGCAAGCCGAACGCGGCAAAGTCAATGTGGCCGTTGTCATGTTGCGGCACCTGTCCAATTACACCGACTTTGACGCGCTGGAGCGTGACCCGCGAGTTCACCTGTTCTATACCAACAATACCGAGGATATCAAGAAGGCCGACATCATCATCCTGCCAGGCACCAAGTCCACGCTGCATGACCTGTATGAACTGCGTCGCAACGGATGCGCCCAGGCCATCGTGAGGGCCCATCGCGAGGGCACGGCTGTGCTGGGTATCTGCGGCGGCTACCAGATGATGGGCATCGAAGTGCTGGACCCCGACCATGTAGAGGGCGACATCGAGCGTTTGCCGGGATTGGGCCTATTGCCAACGACCACCACCATGAACGGTGACAAGCAGACGCGCCAAGTCACCTGCCAGTACGGGGGCGGCTACGAAATCCATCAGGGCGAGACGCGCCCCATAGGCGATGCCAAGCCATCACCGCTGCTTCGCCTTGATGACGGACGCGAAGACGGCTATCTCATTGACCGCAAGTGCATGGGCACCTATGTCCACGGCATCCTCGACAACGCGCCTTTCGTCGATTTCCTGTTGGAGCCCTTCAAGGACAAAATCGCCGAGGGCAATGCACCCTTCGATTACGCGGCTTTCAAGGAAGAGCAATACGACAAGTTGGCGGCCCATGTGCGCCTGTACGTCGATATGGAACAAATCTACAAAATTCTGACAGACCATGATTGAAGGACACGGCGACGACCTGTATCGCTACAACAATATTAAGATGAACTTCAGTTCCAACATCTATGCTGGTACTGATTTAAGTGCGTTGGAAGCCTACCTGTGTACCCGCATGGATGTCGTTCGCTCCTATCCCGAGCCTTCTGGTGCTTCGCTGGAGCAGATGATTGCCCGCGAGTGTGGCATCAGCCCCGACGAGGTGTTGGTGACCAGTGGAGCCGTCGACGCCATCTACCTGATTGCCCAGACCTATCGTCACGAGGACACCTGCCACATTCTGCAACCTACGTTCAGGGAGTATGAGGACGCCTGCCGCGTGTTCGGATACGAGGAGCGCGAGGATGGTGCCCTATGCTGGCTATGCAACCCCAACAATCCTACAGGCGATGTGATGGCAGTTGAGGATGTGTTGGCGCTTGCTGAGCGCCATCGCCTAATCATCGTGGACCAGTCCTACGAGGATTATACGATGGCTCCCTTGATTCAACCCTCCGACGTGGTCGGTCGCGACAACATCATCTTGTTGCACTCGATGACCAAACGCTATGCCGTGCCTGGACTGCGTTTGGGTTATGTCACTGCATCGGCGAGGGTGATTAGCCGCTTGAGGGAGCAGTACCGTCCCTGGGCCATCAATGCCCTGTCGCTCGAAGCAGGCAAGTGGCTCGTGCAGCGAGGCGAGACGGCCATTCCTGACCTATCCTCCTATTTGGCTGAGACCCAACGCCTGCGCGCCATGCTGAATGAGATGGAAGGCATCGAAGCCCAACAGACCAAG
Organism: uncultured Prevotellaceae bacterium; assembly: GCA_900320245.1. Lineage (GTDB taxonomy): Bacteria > Bacteroidota > Bacteroidia > Bacteroidales > Muribaculaceae > Sodaliphilus. The sequence continues at coordinate 6,120 of ONRP01000055.1, read as the reverse complement.
ACAAATTTCTTCCTGTGCACCATCCAACACGCCACGGCTGCGGAGTTAAAGGAATATTTGGCACATGAGCACGGCATCCTCATCCGCGATGCCTCCAATTTCACGGGCCTCACGCCACACCACTTCCGCATCGCAACCCAGTCACCCGCCGAAAACGATGCCCTTGTCACCGCCATAAAGAACTACGAATTTCACGAATTAAACTAATGACATCCGCATTGATATTAATATTGCCGCTGTTGTTGGGTTGGTTGCTGGATTTCATCTTCGGTGACCCGTCCCGGTTGCCGCATCCCATTGTGTGGTTCGGCAAGATGATTTCGTGGGGCGAGCACCGCCTCAACCATGGGGCACACCGCATGGCCAAGGGGGCTGTGATGGCTGTATGTTTTATCTTGTTGGTCTTCTTTCTCCTCTGGGGATTCAAGCGGTTGGTACCCAACATGATATTGTGGCTTATCCTGGACACTGTCATCATCTTCTACTGTTTGGCTGGAACGACGCTCATCCGTGAGGTGCGAGAGGTGTTTTTGGCGCTGGACCGCTCGCTGGATGAGGGACGACAGCAGGTCGCCCGTATCGTGGGGCGTGACACTTCCCAATTATCTGCACAAGAAGTCCGAACCGCCGCCCTGGAGACCCTTGCCGAAAACCTGAGCGATGGCGTGATAGCCCCGCTTTTCTGGTTCGCATTGCTGGGCACGCCAGGAATGCTGGCCTACAAGATGGTCAATACCCTCGACTCGATGATCGGATACCGCACCGAGCGTTACAAAGACTTCGGCTGCTGGGCTGCCCATATCGATGATGTGGCAAATTATATCCCTGCTCGCCTGACCGCCATGCTAATGGTCATCGCTTCGGGCAAGTTGTCACTGCTGAAATTCGTCTGGAAAAACGGTCGGCGCCATGCCAGCCCCAACAGCGGCTACCCTGAGGCAGCCCTTGCCGGCATCCTCAACTGCCGTTTCGGCGGTCCCCACATCTACTTCGGCGAACTCTTCGACAAACCCTACATCGGCGAGAACGACCGCGAACTCACCACCCAGGATATGCACACCGCCGTCCGCATCAACCGTACGGCTGAACTTCTCATGCTCGCCTTGACGCTTGTGGTGATGATATTTATTTAGAAGTATTTGGTAATGTGGGCGGTGTCGAAATTGTTCATCTCGTTGATCATCCTCACGGCCGAATCAATGATGGGGTAGGCGCAGAGGGCGCCGGTACCTTCACCGAGACGCAGACCCAGACTGAGGATTGGTTTGGCGTGAACAATGTCGAGCATACGGCGGTGGCCGCTCTCGTCACCGCAATGGGTGAAAATCATGTAATCCTGGGACTCTGGATAGAGTTGGATTGCCGCGATGGCACAGGCTGTCATGATAAAGCCGTCAACCAGCACTATAAGATGCTTTTCTGCTCCTCGCAGCATGGCTCCGATGGCCGTTACCATCTCAAAACCACCGAAATAGCGGATGGCGTTCTCGGTCGTGTTCTCCATAGTTTCATGGTAATGCTTCAACGCTTGCGCCAGTACTTCGCGCTTGTGCTGGATGCCGGGGTCGTCGAGGCCCGCCCCTGCGCCGATGCACTCATCCAAGGGGATGTAGCCGAACAGGCTCATCCAGATGCTTGAAGGCGAGGTGTTGGCAATGCCCATTTCACCGACACACAGCACCTGACACCCTTCAGCGATGCAGTCATCCACGAGGTCGCAGCCAGTCTGGATAGCGTGGTCATACTCCTCTTCATTCATGGCCGGTTCATGCAGGAAATTGCGGGTGCCTCGGGCAATTTTGCGGTCGATGATGCCTTCAACTTTTGACAGGTCATAGTCCACACCTGTGTCCACGATGCGTAACTTGAAACCGTGCTGGCGGCAAAACATGTTCACGCCGCCACCGCCATGGGTGAAGTTGATCATCTGTTGCCAGGTGACCTCGCGCGGCGAAACGCTCACGCCCTCGCGCTCGATGCCATGGTCTCCGCCCAGCAACAGGTGGCAAGGATGGTTGAGAGTGGGCGACAGGGTCTGCTGGATAAGGCAAATCTGCAAAGCCAATTCCTCCAGACGGCCCAGCGAACCTTTGGGTTTGTTCAGGTGGTCGATTTTTTGTTGGATGGCATCAGCCATCGACATGTCGGTGTGTTGTATCTTGAATTGTTTCATTATTTTCTTTAGTTGTTAGTTTTCAGTTGTTAGTTTTAAGTAATAATACCATAGCCTCACAGTTTTTCAGGCGATACAAATTGTACTAAAAACTTAAAACTAACAACTTACAACTCCTTAACTGTTACCGGGATACCCGAGACCATCAGGATGACTTCATCTGAGTGGCTGGCGATATACTGGTTCATCCAACCTTGCAGGTCGGTAAACCGCCGTTGAACAGCATCCACGCTCACGCCGCCGCTGCCGATTTCGTTGGTCACGAAGATGAAAGTGGCATCTTGGGCTGTAAAGCGGTCAAACTCCTCTTTGACCACATCTAAAACCTGTTGTGTGTCGTGGCCTTGGTCCTCGAAGAAAAAATTCGTCAGCCACAACGTCACGCAATCGATGACAGCCACGCGGCCCGTCAGGTCATGACGGCTCAGGTATTTCTCTTCTTCGATATTGGTCCACTGCGGGCCACGGCGCTCCTGGTGACGGCGAACCCGCTCACGGAACTCCTCGTCCCACACATGGGCAGTAGCCACATACACGGGATTGTCGGCAAGACTCAATGCCAATTGCTCGGCATAACTGCTCTTGCCCGACCGTTGTCCACCAGTAATTAAAATGATTCTTCTCATGTCAGTTTCTAATTACAATATAATCTCCATAATCGGGGAGATCGTTCCATGCTTTGTCCCAAGAATAGAGTCCTGCATGAATGCCGGCGCTGATGAGTACTCCAGCATGGGCAAAGATGGCTACTCGCTGGTAAGGCTTGTCCTTGAGTTCGTCAAGAAATCCCGCCACCCGCTGATATTGTTGCAGAAAACTCTCGCCCCCAGTTGTGGGCTGGTTGATATAATCATCATACCATTCCTGCAGGTGCGGGTCCTGGATTTCGTCATACAACTGCATTTCCCATTCACCCATATTCATCTCCAGCAGACGCTCATCGGTCTCGGCATCGGGGTAGCCGCAATAGGCCGCGAGTTTGCGGGCACGAGTCAGGGGTGAAGAAAACACCTTGTCGAATGGTAGGAATGGCTCTAATGAGCGGCGTGTTGCTTCTGCCTCTTGATCAAAGGTGTCACGCACAGGCACATCTGTCTGTCCATAACAAGTCCCCCTGGGCACATCGACGCTGGTATGTCTAATCAGAATGACTTCCATTTCAAGTTTTAGTTTCTAGTCCTTTGTCCATTAACTGTTAACTATTAACTATTAACTGTTGTGAGCAGGCGACCAGATATACAGCCAACTCGACCAACAGGCACACGGCACCGCAGCAGTCGCCCGTGTAGCCGTGAATCTTACGCTGGATGAGCAGGTACAGGAAAAACATCACCAGTGGAGGCACAAAAATGAAGAGATACCAATTACTGATACCCGTCAGCCACATCATCAGTGCCATGGGCAGCAAGCCCTGAACCGTCAGACTCAGTCCTGCAGCAAGGGACGGCTTGCGGTAGATGGTCTTGTTCTTGGCCTCTTCTTCGCGGCGGGCATAGGGTAGCACATTGACTAATTGGCTGGTAATCATTTTGGAGAACGGGTCAGCCGCCAGAATGGTGAGTGCAGCCACCGTCACTGGCATGCTATAGAGTGCGGTGCCCAACAGCAGCATATAGATGATAAGCCCTAACACGCCATAGGTGCCGATGTGGGAGTCCTTCATGATGGCGAGGATGCGCTCACGGTTGCCTCCGCCGCCAAATCCATCCAGGAAGTCAGCCAAGCCGTCCTCATGCAAGGCCCCGGTAATCAGCAACCGCACAGCAATTGCGGCAATAACGGCCACTGCATAAGGCAATATCATACTGCCGAAATAGAGTGCCGTAGCCATCGCGCCACCCGTGAGCCAGCCTGTCAACGGCCAAAACTCAACAACCGTTTTGTAACTCGTTTGCGGAGGCTGATGGAGACGCCAAAAGGGCAAACGCGTGAAGAAAATTAATGCCGCCCAAATGTTGTCATACCACCTTGTTTTTACTGCTGTTTCTTCCATAGTGCAAAGGTACAAAGAAGTTTCTAGTTTCTAGTCCCTAGTTCCTAGTTTTTTTGGTGGTTTTCGTGCGGCTTGGTCATTAAAAAGCAGTACCTTTGTAGCATAAATAATATAGACAAAGAAATGAAGAAATTATTTGGATTATTTGCAGTTTTAGTGCTGCTTTGCGCTTGCTCTTCACAAGGCGAAAAGCAGCCGAAATCCGGCACCGATTCGATGGAAGAAGTGACCGTGAAGTATGCCACAGGTTTCAGTGTTCGTGACTCAGCCGACATCCGTTTGGTTGATGTGGGTAAGAAAGACCATTTCGCACTTGTGCATGACGCCGATGCCGTCGTTCCCGAGGGCTATGTCAAGGTCAAGGTGCCCATCGAGCGAACCATCTGCATGACCTCGCTGCAACTGTCCAATTTCACTATCCTCGATGCCCACGATGTGGTCAAGGGCATCACCAGCACCAAGAACCTCTTTGACGAGGACATCAAGGCGCGCGTGAAAGACGGGCGCATCGTCAAAATCGGTATGGAGGGTGAATTTGACCCCGAGGTGGTCATGGCCGCCAATCCTGATGTCATCTTTATCTCCCCGTCCAAGCGTGGTGGCTATGATGCTATCAAGGAAATTGGCATCACGCTGGTGCCCCATCTGGGTTACAAGGAACTTGACCCGCTGGGACAGGCCGAGTGGATTAAGTTCATCGGCATGTTCATCGGTAAGGAAAAAGAGGCCGCCGAGATTTTTGCCGGCATCGAGAGCCGCTACAATGAGTTGAAGGAGAAGGCGGCCAAGGTGGAGAGCCGTCCTACCGTCACCAGCGGCGAGATGCACTACGGCAACTGGCATGCCGTGGGTGGCAAGAACTATCTGGCCCAGATCTTCCGTGATGCGGGTGCCGACTATGTCATCAACGATGACGAGACCTCGGGCGAGGACCTGGAGTTTGAAAAGATGTATGCCTTGTCGGCCAACGCCGACTACTGGCGCATCCTCAACAGTCACGATGGCGATTTCTCCTACGAGGCACTCAAGGCTTCCGAGCCCCGCAACGAGATGCTCAAGGCTTTCAAGGAGAAAAAGGTCATCTACTGCAACATGAAGCAGACGCCCTATTACGAAATTGCTCCTGTCAAGCCGGACGTGCTGTTGAAGGACTTTGTCGCCATCTTCCATCCCGAACTGGTCGAGAAAGACTACCAACCCACTTTCTACCGCTTGCTTAAATAAAATCTAGAAGTTCTAGACTATCTAGATTATCTAGAAACTAGGGACTAAGGACTAGAAACTAAAGAAAAATGAGACGCACGCTGCCTTTGATGTTGGCCCTTGTGGTGGTAATCGTTGTGATGATGATTGTCAACCTGTTCATCGGTTCTGTTGAGATACCGGTGGGTGACATCTGCCGCATCCTTGTAGGCCAGGGTAGCGAGTCCGAAATCTGGACCAATATCATCCTCAGTTCCCGACTGCCGCAGGTGCTTACCGCCATCGTGGCCGGTGCGGGCTTGGCTGTGAGCGGCCTGATGATGCAGACCATCTTCCACAACCCGCTGGCGGGACCGTCCATCTTGGGTATCTCCAACGGTGCCAGTCTGGGTGTTGCCTTTGTCGTGCTGTTGTCAGGTCAGTTGGGTGGGGTGGCGTTGAGTAGCCTTGGCTATCTGGGTGATGCCGCCGTCTCGGTGGCCGCTATCATCGGCGCCATCGCTGTGATGATGCTGATTGTGTGGATTTCGGGCAAAGTCAAGGGCAATGTCACACTACTCATCATCGGCGTGATGATCGGCTACTTGGCTACTGCCATCATTGGCGTGCTCAAGTTCCTCAGTCCCGAGGAAGATGTCAAGGCTTTTGTGGTATGGGGACTCGGCTCGTTCTCTCGCGTGTCAGGTGACCAGATGATACTCTTCGTTGTGCTCATGTGCATCCTGCTGCCTTTGAGTTTCCTGCTGGTAAA
>ONRP01000052.1 GCA_900320245.1 uncultured Prevotellaceae bacterium | reverse complement strand
AGTCGCGCATCGTCAGGGTGTATGACGTCACCAACGATACCGGACATCCCGCAACCCTTGGCGACAACACGTTGCCGGGCTCCATCTTCATGGATGAGCAGATCGATACGCTCACTGCCGACAGCAAGGGTACCCACGGCACCCATGTGGCAAGCATCGCAGCCGGTACCCACGTCGATGGTTATGGCGGCATGGCTCCTGGAGCCGACATCGTGTTGTGTGTGTCGCCGACGCTGAACATAGGCCTCTCGGAGGTACAGGTGGTGAACTGCATCAAGTACATCAACGCCTATGCCGACAGTGTGGGCATGCCGTGTGTCGTCAGCATCAGCGTGAGCACCGCCTACGGCCCTCACGACGGCAAGGACCGCATCTCGCGCGCTGTTGCCGAGACTACGGGTCCGGGCCATATCTTTGTGATTGCTGCGGGCAACACCGCTGGCCGTTTCGGCTACCACACCGGGTGGTCGAGGATGGACAAGCCGCTCAGCCTGCTGTTGGGATGCTTCAACATGCGCCTGCAGTGCGACGACTCCTACTACTATCCCAATGTGTGGCTCGACACCTGGGGACGCAATGGGAGCACGCGAATCGTAGCCGCCTTCAATGTCTTCGACAAGCAGACCAAACATATCGTGTGGGAATCCGAGAAGATATCGCTCTTTACCGAAATCAACCTTGACGATATCAAGGACTATTTTGTGCCTGACTACACGATGGACTCGGTAGCCTATATCAGGGGTTTGATATCACAGTCTGCTTCGGCCAAGTACGAGATGAGCACCACAATTCGCAACATGAAGTGCGCCTCGGTGATCTGGGACGAGGAGCGGGGCATCTATGTCAGCCGCTATCAGTTGGGTATCTCTTTCTATCCACCCAAGACCGTCTACCCGCGCCAACCGGACAGTTGCTACCTGGACACGTGGATCTGCACCTATGATGCTGCGAGGTGGAAATACAGCACCTCGGCCTATGTCGACCGTCCCTCGGCCGAGGGGGACTCGATAGTGTCGGAATGGGTGGAGAATTACTACACTCCGGCCAGTGACTACTGCTCGATAGGCTCCTATGCCGTGCATGACTCCGTCATCTCGGTGGGCGCCTACGTGGCCCGCAATTCGTTCTACAGCCTCAATCTGGGCACCATGCTCTATGACAATTATCCCATCGGTTCGGTCTACAATGTGTCAAGTTACCAGGTGCCTGGGTACGGACCTACAGGCAAGGCTTTACCGGTGGTGATGGCTCCGGGTGTGGATGTAGTGGCTGCCGGCAGCAGGTACTCCTATTTCCAGACCACACCGCAGCACAAGGACCTGGTGCGAAGGGATGCCGACGGTAGCCTGTGGGGCGCGATGAGCGGCACTTCGATGGCCACACCCACCGTGGCGGGAATCATTGCCCAGTGGCTGCAGATCAAGCCCGACATGACACCGAGCGAGGTGAAGGATGTGATAGCCCAGACGGCGGTCAAGGACGAGTTCTTTGGTAACCGTATGGGTCCTAATGGCAAGATTGATGCCATGGCGGGCGTACAGTACCTGTTGTCGCAGATGGAGCCCGAGTACACACCTGGCGACCTGGATGGCAGCGGCAAGATTGATATCGATGACGTTACGTTGTTCATTGCTCTGATTTTGGGCAATCCGGACCCTGCTACCATCCTCGAGGCAACCGATTTTGACGGCAATGGCAAGGTTGATATCGATGATGTGACCTCTCTGATTCATTACCTGCTTACGGGAAGTATCGATTGAAGTTATTATTAAGGAAATGAGAAGATTCAGAACAATAAGTGTGCTGCTGATGATGGTGGCCTCTGTCATCAGCCTCAGCGCCCAACTGCTGGCGCCCGAACGCCAATGGCAGGGCTGGTTATACCCGTTGGATGGCTATGCATATGGCGGTGATGCCGCGATGGAGTCGTTGCCTCCCAGAATGGTCGACGGCACGGCGATGGTCGATGCCTTTATAGCCACCGATGGCGACTCGCCGATTCAGTTGCTGGAATCGATGGGTGTGAAGGTGAATTGCATCTTCGACGGTTTTGTCACGGCCCAGGTTCCGGCCGACAGGCTTGATCTGGTGGCTTCGCTGCCGGGAGTGACCGATGTTGAGGTGAGCCCGCGGCTGGCGTTGTGTACCGATACCACGATGAGCGTCACCCACGTCAACGAGGTGATGAATGGTCCCGATTACGGACTGCCGCAGGCCTATGACGGCACGGGCGTGATTATAGGTGTCATCGACGTCGGCTTCGACTTTCAGCACATGGCGTTCCGTTCGGGCAGCGATCCGTCGCACTCGCGCATCGTCAGGGTGTATGACACGCAGAGCAGTAACGGGCACCCCGCCTATTGCGATAAGTCAGGATATTTGCCCGGTTCGGTCTTCATGGGCGACGAGATTTATTCTCTCACGACCGATGCCCCGTCGTCCACCCATGGCACCCACACGGCCAGCATCGCCGCTGGAACGCATGTGAACGGCTACGGCGGTATGGCTCCTGGAGCCGATATCGTGTTGTGTGCCGTCAGTGTGCTCGACGGCAGCATGTCGGCTATTGAGGTCGCCAATTGCGTGCGCTACATTGATGCCTATGCCGACAGTGTGGGCAAGCCTTGCGTAATCAGCGTGAGCGTGAGCACCCCACACGGCCAGCATGATGGGCAGGATTACCTTTCCCAGGCCATCAAACAGACGATGGGCCCGGGCCGCATTTTCGTCATTTCGTCAGGCAATACCGCTGGCACCAACTGCTATGCCCATGGAAAGGCTTCACCGAGCAAGCCGCTGAATCTGATGCTCGCCTACGAGAATAGTCTTGGCGGAGATTCGACCTATTACTATGGCGCGATGTCAGCCGATGTCTGGATGCGAGGCAAAAACGTGAATTATTACTATAAAATCCAAGTCCTGGACAGGAAAACGAGCAATATCGTTTGGGAAACGCCACAGATGTCAGGCGCTAATTTCGTTTATGCGTCAGAACTGCAAGGCTACTACGACGCGTACAATGTTGCCGATACGCTGGCCTTTATTAAACTGGTTCCTTCCTATGTCTCTTACGGCAGGAAATACCGCGTGAATGTGACGGTGCGCAACCTGGTGAGCCACGTCTACAGCACTGTGGGCGGCGTCAAGCAGAGCCGCTATGCCTTGGGACTGAGTATTTACCCCCGCCAGAACACTACCTGCGAGATTGATGCTTGGACGGGTAATTCGTCTTCGGGATACAGTTTCTTCCCGAAACCTATAAAGGGGGCTGACGGCGTGATTCGTTATCCTTACTTTGCCGCTGCGAGTGATTCCTGTTGCATCGGTACCTATGCCGTCGGCGATTCGACCCTGTCGGCCGGTGCATATGCCGCACGCGACACTTACTACTCGCTGTCCTTGGACGAGATGGTGGTCGACAACACGGTCACACTGGGACAGATTGCTCCGTTCTCAAGTTTTCAGATAGCGGGTGCTGGACCTACGGGCAAGGCTTTGCCCGACATCTGCGCCCCGGGTACCAATGTAGTGGCGGCAGGCAGCCGTTACTCCTATTTCGCACATGGCGGCAAAACCACCGTTATGAATGTGAACGGGAATTACTGGGGTGTGATGAGCGGCACTTCGATGGCTGCGCCCACGGTGGCCGGCATCATCGCCCTGTGGCTGCAGGCCAATCCGCAACTGTCGGTAGCCGATGTCAGGGAGATCTTTGCCAACACCGCACAGCATGATATGTACACGTCGCAGCCGCAATTCGGTCCCAACGGCAAAATCGACGCTTTGGCGGGTATGGATTATGTGCTCGACCACACGGCGCCGATGCTTGGCGATGTGAACGGCAGCGGCAATATCGATATCCTCGATGCGGTGGCGTTTATCAATTATCTGTTGAATGGTCAGACTGCAGGTTTTCACCTGCGGGCGGCAGACCTCAACCACGATGGGGTGATCGATATCAGTGACTTGACGGCACTGATTAACATTCTGCTGGGCGTTTGATGCCCGGTATATGATATGACGACGGGGAGATGCAGGTTTCTGCGTCTCCCCGTTGTCATTATGGTGTTGTGATTACTTGGTCACGTCAATCAGGCCGTGGCCGGTCATCTCCTTGGGCTGCGGCAGGCCCATAATCTGCAGGATGCTGGGTGCCACATCGGCCAGACGGCCCGTGTTGATGATGAGTTCGGGATCCTCGGTCACATAGATGATGGGCACGGGATTCAGCGAGTGGGCGGTGTTCGGCGTGCCGTCGGTGTTGATAGCGTGGTCGGCATTGCCGTGGTCGGCGATGATGATGACCTCATAGCCCGTGGCGCGGGCAGCCTCGACGGTGTCGTGAACGCAGCGGTCCACGGCCTTCACGGCCTGGGTGATGGCGTCATACACACCCGTGTGGCCCACCATGTCGCCGTTGGCGTAATTCACCACGATGAAGTCGTACTTGTCCTCGCGGATGGCAGCAACCAGTTTGTCGCGCACCTCGTAGGCGCTCATCTCGGGCTTCAGGTCATAGGTGGCCACGTCGGGCGACGGTACCAGGATGCGGTCCTCGCCCTCAAACGGCTGCTCCCTGCCGCCGCTGAAGAAGAACGTCACGTGGGCATACTTCTCGGTCTCGGCGATGTGCAGTTGGCTCTTGCCCAGGCTCGACAGATACTCCGACAGCGTGTTGTCCACATTCTCCTTGGGGAACAGGATGTGCATATCCTTGAACGTCGGGTCGTAGGGCGTCATGCAGTAGTACTGCAGGCCGGGGATGACCTTCATGCCGTCCTCAGGCTTGTCCTCCTGGGTCAGCGCGATGGTAATCTGCTTGGCGCGGTCGTTGCGGAAGTTGAAGAAAATCACCACGTCGCCTTCCTGGATGCGGCCATCGACGGTCGAGTTGACGATGGGCTTGATGAACTCGTCGGTCACGCCTTCGTCATAGGACTCCTGGATGGCTCGCACCATGTCATCGCTCTGCTTGCCCACACCGGCCGTCAACATGTCGTAGGCCACTTTGATGCGGTCCCAGTTATTGTTGCGGTCCATGGCGTAGTAGCGGCCGATGACCGTGGCCACTGTGCCGGCGCTCTGCTTGCAGTGCTCGGCGACCGTGTTCACAAAGCCCTTGCCGCTCTCGGGGTCAGTGTCGCGGCCGTCCATGAAGCAGTGCACAAACACGCGCTCCAGACCGTATTCCTTGGCGATGTCGCACAAGGCCATCAGGTGCTCCTGTGAACTGTGCACACCGCCCGTACTCGTCAGACCCATGATGTGCAGCGCCTTGCCATGCTCTTTGGCATAGGAGTAGGCACTCACGATCTCGGGATTCTTCATGATCGAGCCGTCGGCAATGCTCTTGTTGATTTTCACCAGGTCCTGATAGACGACGCGGCCGCCACCGATGTTCAGGTGGCCCACCTCGCTATTACCCATCTGTCCGTCGGGCAGACCAACGTCTTCACCGCAGGCACGTAGCGTGCTGTGCGGATAGGCGGCGCGCAGGAAGTCCAGATAGGGAGTCGGAGTACTGTAAATCGCATTGCTGTGGCCTTTGGGACCCTCGCCCCAGCCATCAAGTATCATCAATAATGCTTTCTTTGCCATGATTATTTCTTACCAAAAATTAAATAAACCTGATTGAAGATGCAAAGGTACAAAAAAACTCAAACACAAGAACAAAACATTTGCCATTTGTTGTTGTAACGTTCCAAAATGCAGAAACGCAAATCTTGCGCCCCCACTGCCGCGCTCCGCACATTTTTTGAAATACAACTTGAACAACTCTTACAACTACGCATCCGCACATACTTTTTCTGTCTTCGAATTAATCGAATTATACGAATGGGCTCCGCATGTCGTGTCGGCAGGGTGACGCCCAGCGGGCGGCCCTCTGAGTAACCCGGGGTAATACGGCGCGCTGAGCAATAGCGAAGAGAGCCGTATCACCCCGGGACAGCAATCCACCCTCTCATGTCGCCGACGGCGACCCTACCTGCGTCGTTTCCTAGATAGGATGCTTCTAGCGACAGTTTTTTTACCGCATAAATGGACAGTTTAAATAAATAAGTTTGTATTGTTGATATTATTTTACTACTTTTGCAACAATTCATTAACGGACAAGGTCGCAGCGGTGGCCAATGAATACCGCCAATGAAGACTTATTAGATACTGGCGTTTACTGTAACGCTTTGGTTTTGACGCATTGAAATCCGGAAAATTTCAAAATTGTCAGTCAAAAACAAAGCAACGGGAACGCCCCAATGGGTGTACTATATCCATCATTCAGGTCACAGCATTGTGGCTTGAAAGATTTGATATACACATCTTCGTGGGGCTTCGTCGTTGCTCGTTCTGACTGACAGGGCAATTTCCGGAGCCTCAATGCGTGGAACTGAGCAACAGACTTGGCTCCACGTTTTGTATTTAATTGGGATTAACCTCTGATAACTAACCTTGGTTGCCGAGAGCCACAACCAAACAATTAGACGTGGCACGGCAAATTGGAAAGCACCCTACCACAAGACATACAGGAAAGATACAAGAGTAGTTTTACACAATCGCTCTTAATGGGATATTGTGCTATCGATTCTCGTTTATCGTGTTCTTGGGGATTTTTTCTCGTGCCATTTACTTGTTATGGCAAAGAAAAAGGATTACCCCGAATTCCACACTTATTCTGATATTTTTGTGTCAGAGCCCTTTGCCCCATCTCTGTTTAATCGAGAAAGAGAAGCGGGCGATTCATTAAAGGTTTTATCCTTATTTTCGGGTTGTGGTGGTATGGATTTAGGCTTTGAGGGCAATTTCATTTGTCACAAGAAATCTATTCCAGATAATTCTAACTGGGTACAGAAAAAAGTGGCAAAAAATTGGGTTCTTCTCAAAGGAACACGCTTCAAAACCATATTCGCAAACGATATTCTAAAAGAGGCACAACAAACATGGCATTGTTATATGCAGCGTTTTGAAGTTCCAGAGGAAATCTATCACTTCGGAAGTATCGTTGACTATGTGAAAATGCACAATCAAGGTGGCGATGTTTTTCCCCATGATGTTGATGTTGTAACTGGTGGCTTTCCTTGTCAGGATTTCAGTGTAGCGGGAAAACGCAAAGGGTTTGATTCCTTAAAATCTCACGATGGCGGACAGCGAGAGGTAAATGCTCCATCAGAAGAGACCCGTGGAAAATTATATTACTGGATGAAGCAAGTCATTGACATTGTGCGCCCAAAAATCTTTATAGCTGAGAATGTAAAAGGACTTGTAAGCCTTGGAGATGTAAAAGATATCATACAACAAGACTTTGCCTCGGCTGATGGTAACGGTTACATTGTCTTGAATCCTCGTGTTCTTGATGCAGGTAATTATGGCGTTCCCGAAACAAGGGAAAGGGTGATCTTTATGGGAATTAGGCGAGACGCTTTAACCCCTGAGGCCTTAAATGCCCTTGAATCTGAAACAGTTCCCGAGGAATATGACCCATATCCAAAGCCAACACACAATCACACGGCTAAAGATGATACCTTGAAGAAACCTGTTACTTGTCGCGATGTTTTTGAAGGGCTGAAAGAACCCGAAGAATCGGGCGACTTGTCACACAGGACTTACTCGCGTGCAAAATACATGGGCAAACATTGTCAAGGTCAAAGTGAAATTAGACTTGATGGACTTGGCCCCACGATACGGTCTGAACATCATGGAAATATCGAATATCGCAGACTTTCAAAAGAGCATGGCGGTGTCTATGAAGATGAACTTGAAAGAGGCCTTATAGAAAGACGCTTATCCCCGCGAGAATGTGCTTTAATTCAGACATTCCCGCCTGATTATCCCTTCGTTTTCTATCGAGGTTATTCACATCAATATGCTGTTAGCCCCTCGATGGCTTATAAAGTGATTGGTAACGCAGTTCCACCAATGCTCGCTTACAATATTGCTCAACGCTTACAAGAGATATGGACTTTATATTTTGGTTAAATGGAAAGTAAAATCATAGCTATACGAAAAGAGGACATCAATTTGGCTGATGAGGCTTTTGCTGATTTGATGAACAAAACGGAAAGGTGTATGAATGAGTTCTCACGTTCTAATCCAAATTATTTCAGCGGCATGTCGCCATCTAAGTTGGAAGAAGAATCATGCCGAATGATTAGGATGGTTTGTGGCGATACTCCTTTCAGCCCTGAAAAGGTCGAACTAGTTTCGGGTCATTCTTTCCCTGATATTATTGCTCAAAAATATTATGGTGTTGAGGTTAAATGCACAAAGACAGATCATTGGAAATCAACAGGTAGTAGTATCGTTGAGTCTACACGCAATGAGCATGTCGAAAATATTTATATGCTATTTGGCAAGCTTGGAGGGACACCACCTGAATTCAAGTGTAGACCTTATAGCGATGTTCTCTATGATATAGCGGTTACTCATTCACCACGTTATCTTATAAATATGGAACTTCAAAAAGGGGATACCATATTTGACAAGATGAATACCACATACGACGAGTTTCGTACAAATGAAGATAATATTTCAAAAGTAAGAGAGTATTATAGGAAAAAGGCCATAACCGAGAGAAAACAAGAAATGCCATGGTGGATAACAAGCGATAATGCGGAAAAACCAATAGGCTTTAATCTTCGTTTATGGAAGACAGTAGATGCGGACGAAAAAAAATTGCTTATAGCATATTGTTTGATATTATTCCCTGAAATATGGTCATGTCATGCAAATCCTCAGACAAAATATAATCAAGCAAGTTTATGGTTGTGTTCATATCGACAAGTTATTCATCCGAATGTCAGGGATATATTCTCGGCAGGCGGCAAAATAGTGTCAGTTAATAACAACATATTGAGCGAAAAAGACAGAAAGCCTCATATAATAAAGACATTAGTTGAATCATTCAATTTAATTAGAGAATTATTACTGAATCCATCACCAGAAACCATTCAACTGATTTATGAGTTTAATCCTTCATTATTGAAGGGTGGAAAAATATTTGAGAATTGGTATCATAATTGTTGTTCCAATGCTGATAGCAATAATGCTCCTTTAGAGGAATGGTTTAAAAAACCACCTGTGTTTGTTTGTGCAAGATAATGATTGATGAATGGGTCAAGTAAAATGAAAATGGACGAGAGGGAGACGCAAGATTTTGCGTCTCTACAGTGACAACGATAACACAAAACAAGGGCGCGGCCATGTGGTCGCGCCCTTGTTGATGGTATCCTTTGTTAGGATATTACTCGGCTTCGGCGATGAGTTCGATCTCGACGAGGGCGCCTTTGGGCAGGTCCTTGACGGCGAACGCGCAACGAGCGGGGTAGGGGGACGTGAAGTACTCGGCGTAGACCTCGTTCATCGGGCCGAAATTGGCGATGTCGCTCAGGAATACGGTGGTCTTGACCACGTTGTTGAGGTCGAGGCCCTCGCTTTGCAGGATGGCGCGGGCATTCTTCAGACTCTGGTGGGTCTGCTCCTGAACGCCGCCCTCGGGGAAGGCTCCGGTCTCGGGGATGATGGGCAACTGGCCCGAAACGAATACGATGTTACCGGTGCGGATGGCCTGGCTGTAGGGGCCAATGGCAGCGGGTGCCTTGTCGGTGTTTAATGCTTTCATTGAATTGTTTGTTGTTAGTTTTTGTGGTTAATAATGTTATGTGAATTAGAAAAGATGTTGCGCTTGAATAGTACCTGCCAGGGTGTGGGATAGGCGGGCTGGGTGGGTCGCAGGTCGTGGTCGCTGTACATGACGAAGTGCTCCCATTGATGGTCGAACTCTGGGTAGGCGTCGGCAAAGTCGTAGCGGTGGTAGCCGCAGGAGTCGAGGAGGCTGACCATGGGGGCGTTGGTGTTGACGACGAAGACTGCGTCGCACTTGTGCTGCTTGACGGTGGTGACTTGGTTGTCGAGCATCTCGGGGGTGTAGCCCATCTGCAGGCTCCAGTACTTGGATGCGGGGAGTCCGTTGACGGGCACGCTCTCGCCGTGGTCATGGCACATGAGGTAGAGCAGGCGGGGCTGGTCGATGCGGCTGAGTAGCATGGGATAGTAATACCAGACTTTGCGCTCGAGGTTCTCGTCGGCGAAGATGGACTTGAGG
>ONRP01000058.1 GCA_900320245.1 uncultured Prevotellaceae bacterium | reverse complement strand
GCGTGCCGTGACCGACATGGCCGGCAGCGGCTTCTTTGAAGGCATTGACGTGGTGACCGCCGTGCCCCTGCACCGCAGCAAGCGCGCCCACCGAGGCTACAACCAGAGCGAATACCTGGCCCGCGGCATCGCCGACGCGCTCCACATCCCTTACACCGAGGCGCTCAAGGCAGTCCGCCCCCACTCTACCCAAACCCACAAGAACGCCATGGAACGCTGGAAGAACATCCAGGGCAACTATGCGCTGGCCAACGATGCCGACCGCTTGACAGGCAAACACATCCTACTCGTTGACGATGTCATCACCACAGGCTCCACGCTGACTGCCTGCGCCCTGTTGCTCAAGCAGATACCCGACGTGAAGGTATCGGTATTCACCCTCGCCGCAGCACGCCTGGATTAACTCCTCCACACGAGAACGAAACTACGAATTACACGATAACTAGACTACGAATTACACGAATTTTACAAATAACAGAAGAATAAATTAGTTGAATTCGTGAAATTCGTAGTTTGTTTTGTTGCTGTATGGTTCGGGTATGCTCAAGAAAAAATGTGTTTTTTCTTGGCATTCCGCTCACCTTGCACTATTTTTCCCTGAAGCCTGCGAGCGTGGGCAAAATAGGCGGCGGTTCGGGTAAGCTCAAGAAAAAATGTTTTTTTCTTGGCATTCCGCTCACCTTGCACTATTTTTGCAGATTGAAATAACACTAAACAAAAGATAGACGATTATGGCAAAATTCCGCAATTTTATGCTCCTGTTGCTGTGTGCGCTCATGGCCATTCCCATGATGCGCGCTGACCACTTGACGATTATCGCAGTCAACGACACCCACAGCCAGATTGACCCTGCCAGCGACGGCAAGGGCGGCATAGCCCGTCGCCGCGCCATCTACGACTACCTCAGGGCCCAAAACCCCAACACGGTGCTCATCCATGCCGGTGACGCTGTCCAGGGCACGCTGTACTTCTCGCTCTATCGCGGCGAAGTGGAGTATTCCCTGATGGACACGCTGGGCTATGACGCCATCATCCTCGGCAACCATGAGTTTGACAATGGCATGGAAGAACTGGCGGCACACTACCGCGATGTCGATGCCGTGAAGATCAGCACCAACTACGACTTCAGCGCCACGTCGCTCGACGGTTTGTTCCAGCCCTTCTGGATCAAGGCCGTGGGCGAGAAACGCGTCGCCTTCTTCGGCATCAACGTGAATCCCAGCGGCCTGATTGCCGATACCAACTGCGAGAACCTGCGCTACATCAACGCTCCCGATGTTGCCGATGCCACTGCCCGCTACCTCAAGGAGGTGCTCGGCATCGACTACGCCATCATGGTGTCACACATCGGCTACAGCAGTTATGAGCCCAGCGAGCCCAACGACACGCTCATCATCGGGCACAGCCATTACATCGATATGGTCATCAGTTCCCACTCCCACACGACCATCAAGCCGGGTGGAGGCATGGACCGCGTGAGCAACGCCGATGGCAAGATGATACCCATCGGCCAAAACGGCAAGAGCGGCAAACTGGTAGCCACCTATGACCTGGACCTGGAAACCGGCGATATCGTCTATGACCAGATTGATGTCGACGCCACTTGGGACGAGGCCGCCAGCCGCTACACTGCCATGAACGAGTGGATTGACCGCCACCGTCACGGCGTGGACAGCATCATGAACAACCCCGTTGCCACCAGTGCACGCTTCATGAAGAACTCGAGCGACGCACTCCAGAACTGGGTGAGCGACGCCGCTATGGAAATCATCAAGGACTTGTCGGGCATCAAGAACATCGACTGCGCCATCATGAACAAGGGCGGCATTCGCACCGACATGCCCGAGGGTGTCGTCACCGAGGGCCTCATCGGCTCGATGTTCCCGTTCGACAACCGCTTTGTGGTACTTGAGATGCCCGGTACCGAACTCATCGAGAGCCTGAAACTGATGTGCGGCCGCGGCGGTGATGCCGTGAGCAACGAACTGCGCGCCACCTACAACGACAAGGGCGAACTGATCAGCGCCACCATCAAGGGCAAGAAAATCAATCCCAAGAAGACCTACATCGTCGCTACCATCGACTACCTGGCCAACGGAGGTGACTACATGACCCCCATGACACGCTGCAAGCGGTTATTTGTCGACACGCAGAAGTACGGCAACCACATTCTCAACTACGTCAAGAACCTCCAGGCCAATGGCAAGAAAATCAATGGCCCCGACGAGGTGAGAATCAAGAAGAAATAAACCGCAAGAGGGGGGATTAGGAGTTAGAAGTAAACCTTTATAAGGATAATGCAATGACCAAATTCAAACGTATCATACTGCTCGTCATCGCCGCTGTGCTATCGCTCAGCGCTATGGCACGCAGCACAGCCGACCAGCCCAACCTGTTCAACAACGTGGACCAGGATGCCATGGACCGATGGGTGGACAGTGTGTTCAACAGCATGTCGGCCGACGCACGCATCGGCCAACTCATCATTGCCGCCGTGACGCCCTCGGACAACCAGGCCACCCGAGACCTGGTGAAACGGCTCGTCACACAGAACATGGTCGGCGGACTCATCTACGAGAACAGCACCATCGCCAATCAGGCTGCCGTCACCAATCTGGCCCAGTCGCTGGCCACCATCCCGCTGATGATCACCATCGACGGCGAATGGGGCCTGGGAATGCGCCTGAAGGAGGTGCCCAACTTCCAGCGCAACCTGATTTTGGGAGCCGTCGACAACGACATGCTGCTCTATGAATACGGTCGAGAGGTGGCACGCCAATGCCGCCGCATGGGCATCCACGTGAACTTCGCCCCCGTGCTCGACGTCAACGACAATCCCGATAATCCCGTCATCGGCGACCGTTCTTTCGGCGAGAGTCCCGAACTGGTAGCCAGGCATGCCATCGCCTTTGCCCGAGGCCTGGAGGACGGCGGCGTGATGGCCGTGGGCAAGCATTTTCCCGGCCACGGCTCGTCGAGCGAAGACTCGCACAAGACGCTACCCGTCATCAAGAAGAGCATCCAGGAAATCAACACTTGTGAACTGGTGCCTTTCCGCCGCTTTGTGGATGCCGGCCTGAGCGGTATCCTCACTGCCCACCTGCTGGTGCCCGCCCTCGATACCAAGCAGGCCCCGACCAGCCTGTCGCCCACCAGCGTGACGACCCTGCTGCGCGACCGGATGCAATTCAACGGCCTCATCTTTACCGACGCGCTCAACATGAAAGGTGCCACCCAGTTGCTCAACGGGTCGCCCTGCGTGAACGCGCTGCTGGCCGGCAATGACGTGCTGCTGATGCCCGAGGACGTGGGCCGCGAGATTGCCGCCATCAAGAGCGCCCTGGCCGACGGCACCCTGAACCAAGCCGATGTCGATGAACATTGCAAGAAGATCCTGCGATACAAATATGCGCTCAACCTGACCTCGCCGCAGCACGTCAACACCAACAACCTGGCCAACGACGTCAATTCGGCAAAGGCCAGCCTGCTGAAACGCCAACTCACCGCCGGCAGCATCACCGTCATCAAGAACAACGACGGCATCCTGCCCATCCACAACCTGCAGAGCCGCCACATCGCCGTGGCGACCATCGGCAACGAAAAAGGTACTTCATCGGTCTTCCAGCGCCGTTGCGCCGACTATGCCGAGGTGAAGCGCTTTGACCTGGCCAAGTCGGGCAGCGCCAGCGCGCTTGCCGAGCAACTGCACGACGGACACTTCAACACGATTATCGTCGAGGTGGGTGAAGACAATGCCGCCAACCGCGCGGCACTGGATGTCGTGGTCAAGAAATGCAAAAACGTCGTCGTGGTCATCACCAGCAAGCCCTACGACATCAAGAATTACGGCACGGCCATCACCCACAAGCACGTCAAGGCCGTGGTGCTCACCTACGAGAACTCCACGTTGGCCGAGGACTATGCCGCCCAGACCATCTTCGGCGGCAACGCCGCTGGAGGCAACCTGCCCGTCTCGCTGGCCTTTAACGGCAAGAAGACGCGCTTTGAGGCTGGCCATGGTATCCACTACCCTGCCAACCGCCTCGGCTACTCCATTCCCGCCGAAGTGGGACTGGACAACCGCCTGACCGCCCAAATCGACTCGGTGTGCCGCCTGGGCGTCAGCCAGCATGCCTTCCCCGGCTGCCAGGTGATTGTGGCACGCCACGGCAAAGTGGTGTACAAGGGCTCGTTCGGCACTATCGACTACGGCAGCAACGTCAAAGTTGACGACTACACCCTCTTTGGGCTGGCATCGGTATCCAAGGCCACCGGCACCATCAGCGCCGTAATGAAGGCCTATGACGACGGCAAGTTCCGCCTCGACGACAGGGCAAGCGAGTATATCCCCGGCCTGCGCGACGGCGACAAAGAGGATATCACCTTCCGCGAACTGCTGTACCACGAGACCGGTATGCCCGCCTCGCTCGACATGTGGAAGATGATGATGGACCCCAAAACCTATAACGGCGTGCTCATTGCCGGTGCCGAGGACGCCAACCACCCCATCAAGATCATGAACGGCGCATGGGGACATAAGGACGCCAAACTGCGCACCGACATCCTGTCGACCGTCAAGACCGACAAATTCAACATCGCCATTGCCGACGGCATCTGGGGTGGCCGCGTGACCTACGACTCCATCATGGTGCGCATGTACAATGCCCCGCTGGGCAAGAAGCGCTACCTGTACAGTTGCTGCAACTTCTCGCTGCTGGCCGACGCCGTGCAGCGCATGACCCACTCGCCGCTCAACTACTATGTGAACAACTACATCTTTGCGCCGCTGGGCGCCTACCACACGATGTACCGCCCGCTGAGCAAGTTCTCACGCGACGAGATTGCCTATACCGAAAAGGATACCTACCTGCGCCGGCAGCACATTCACGGCTACGTCCACGACGAGTTGGCGGCCTTCTCGGGCGGTGTGCAGGGCAATGCGGGCCTGTTCAGCAACGCCAACGACCTGGCCAAACTGTTCCAGATGTGGCTCAACGGCGGCACCTATGGCGGCGTGCGCCTGCTGAAGGCCTCGACTGTCGAAACCTTCACGACACAGAAGAGCCCCAACAGCCACCGCGGCTTGGGCTTCGACAAGCCCGTAGTGGGTGACCCCTACAACAGCAACACCTGTGCCGAGGCAACTCCCGAGACCTACGGCCACACCGGATTCACGGGCACCTGCTTCTGGGTTGACCCCAAGAACGACATGTTCTATATCTTCCTGAGCAACCGTGTCTGCCCCACGCGCAACAACCCGAACTTCGGCCGCATCAGCGCTCGCAGCCACATCCAGTCGCTCATCTACAAAGCCATCAGGGACGAATAGTTCTTTGATTAATAACCAACACTTTATTATTTATACTTAATGACATGAAGAAATTAGCATTCCTTTTCACGGCATTGTTGCTGCTCGCATCGTGCAGTAACGGCTACAAACTGAACGTCACCTTCCCGGACGACAGCCACAACGGCGAGACCGTCTTCCTGACCAACTATGATACGGGCGACACCGTTGCCACGGCAACCGTCGCCGACAAGATGTGCACCGTTGAGGGTAAACTCGACAAAAGTTTCTTTGCACGCCTGTATGTGGGTGGCAACCCCTACAGTGTCGTTATCGAGCCGGGCCAGATCGACCTTGACATCAATGCCGGCACCGCTCACAGTCCGCTGAATGACAAAATGGAGGCCTGGAGCAAAGAAATGCAGAAGATTGCCGACGACACGACCATGACCGAGGCCGAAGGCGATGCCCTCTACAATCAGATGTTGCTCAAACTCTATGAAGAGAACAAGGACAATGCCATCGGTCCGTTTGCCTTCTGCAACTACCTGATGAACAACAGCCTGAGCGAGAACGAAATCGACGCGCTGCTCCAGAAAGCGCCTGCCGAATATGCCAAGTTGAAACGCGTGGAGAAGGCCAAGAAGGCTGCCAAGCAACTCACCATCACCGCCGAGGGCCAGAAGTTCACCGACTTTGAAGTGCTGGCCGAGGACGGCTCCAAGCAGCGCCTCTCGGACTATGTGGGCAAGGGAAAAGTCACCCTCGTTGACTTCTGGGCCAGTTGGTGCCCGCCCTGCCGCGCCGAGATTCCCAAGTTGCAGGCCCTCAAATCCAAATATGGCGACAAGTTTGACGTGGTAGGCATTGCTGTGTGGGACAATCCCGACGACTCGCGCAAGGCCATTGAAGAACTCGCCATCACCTGGCCCGTCATCATCGGTACAGGCAAGTTGACCGAGCCCACCGACCTGTACGGCATCAACGCCATCCCGCACATCATCATCTTTGGCCCCGACGGCACCATCCTGTCGCGCGGCCTGCTCGGCGACGCGCTCGCCAACCGCCTGGCCGAGGCATTGAAGTAAAATAAACTATGCGTGCCCGAGGCTCGCAATTCACGACAACACTGCCAACAAGAAAAGCGGTTGAGCCCCCAGTGGACTCAACCGCTTATTTATTGCAATTTACTTGCTCGAGGTTTACTCGGCCTCAACGGCTGCCTGGGCGGCGGCGAGGCGTGCGATGGGCACACGGTAAGGCGAGCAGGAAACGTAGTTCATGTTGAGCGAAGCGCAGAACTTAACGCTGGCGGGCTCACCACCATGCTCACCACAGATAC
>ONRP01000059.1 GCA_900320245.1 uncultured Prevotellaceae bacterium | reverse complement strand
CACCGAGACCCTGCAGGGCCTGGGCATCGACCAAGCCGAGGTGAAAGCCACGGACAAGGGAGCCCTGGACTGCACCATCCGCGCCCGCGTGACGGCAGCCGCCGTTCGCGCCACGGGCAAAGACGTGTGGGCCGACTAATTAACCTCAATTCATCACTAAACACGACAAAATTGTTATGCAACGACTCAGAAGAACAATGATGTTTGTCCCCGGTAACAACCCGGGTATGATGGCCGACGCTCACATCTACGGTCCCGATTCAATTATGCTCGACCTCGAGGACTCTGTCTCGATGGCCGAGAAGGACGCTGCGCGTCTGCTGGTACACAATGCCCTCAAGACCATCGACTACGGCACGACCGAGATGGTGGTACGTATCAACCCGCTGAACACTCCTTACGGCAAGAAGGATGTTGAGGCCGTGGTAAAGGCTGGCGTTCACGTCATCCGCATGCCCAAGACCGAGACCGCCGAGGAGGTGAAGGAACTCGAAGAGGAAATCATCAAGGTGGAGACCGAGTTGGGCTGCGTAGGCCGCACCCAGATCATGGCCGCCATCGAGAGCACGCTGGGCGCCCTGAACGCCTATGCCATCGCCACCGCCAGCAAGCGCATGATGGGTATCGCCCTGGGCGCTGAGGACTACTGCGCTAACCTGAAGGCACAGCGCACGACCGGTGACTCGCCCAACTTCGGCATGGAACTGCAGTTTGCCCGCCAGTGCATCGTGACGGCTGCCCGCGCTGCCGGCATCGACGCCCTGGACACCGTGTTCAGCAACCTCAACGACATGGACACCTTCCGTCGCGAAGTTGAGATGATCAAGGCCATGGGATTCGACGGCAAGTCGATCATCAATCCCCGCCAAATCGAGGTTGTCAATGAGATTTTCGCTCCCAAGGAGAAGGAAATCGAGAAGGCCAAGACCATCATCGCCGCCATCAAGGAAGCCGAGAAGCGCGGTAGCGGCGTTATCGCCGTCAACGGCAAGATGGTTGACCGTCCCGTGGTTATCAGAGCACAACGTACCATCGACCTGGCCATCGCGTCGGGCATCTTGACAAAGGAGGATTTAGCATGAACAGTATCAAAGATAGAGCAGCCCTGATTGCCGAGGCTGCACAGAAGATGAACAAGGCCGTCTATAACGACGCCGCAGTAAAGAAGAATACCACGCCGCGCCACGAGTTGCAGCGCACCAACGGTAAAATCGTCACCCTCGAGGAAGCCATCCGCAAGAGCGGCCTCAAGGACGGCATGACCATCTCGTTCCACCACCACTTCCGCAGCGGAGACAAGGTGATCAACATGGTAGTTGCCAAACTCGCCGAGATGGGTTTCAAGGACCTGCACCTGGCTTCGTCAAGCCTCATCGACGTGCATGAGCCCCTGATTGAGCACATCAAGAACGGCGTTATCACCAAGATCTCGACCAGCGGTCTGCGCGGTGCCCTCGCTACCGAGGTATCGCACGGCCTGATGAAGGAGCCCGTCGTGTTCCGTTCCCACGGTTCGCGCGGCTACGCCATCAAGAGCGGTGAGTTGCACATCGACGTTGCCTTCCTGGGCGCTTCGTCGTCTGACCCCCTGGGCAACGCTGCCGGTTACTCGACCAGCGAGAACGCCAAGAGCATCTGCGGTTCTCTGGGTTATGCCCTGCCCGATGCCAAGTATGCCGACAAGACCATCATCCTGACCGATGACCTGGTAGACTATCCCAACCAGCACAGCGCCATCAGCGAGGCCGACGTGGACTACGTCGTTGTTGTTGACTCGGTGGGTGACTCGAGCAAGATTTCCTCGGGTGCCATCCGCGACACCAAGAATCCGCGCGACATCCTGCTCGCCAAGCAGGCTGCCAAGGTGGTGATGAACAGCGGTTACTTCGAGAACGGCTTCTCACTGCAGACCGGTTCGGGTGGTGCCGCTCTGGCCGTGACCAAATATCTGCGTCAAGGCATGATCGACAAGGGCATCAAGGCCAGTTACGCACTGGGCGGTATCACCAGCCACATGGTGAAACTGCATCAGGAAGGCCTGATCGACCGCATCATCGACGTTCAGTCGTTTGATAAGGTGGCTGCCGAGTCGTTGATGAACGACCCGAAGCACAAGAGCGTGTCGGCCAACGAGTATGCCGCCATGCTGGAGCCGGGTTCCGCAACCCACTTCCTGGATGTCGTTATCCTGTCGGCCCTGGAGGTTGACGTGAACTTCAACGTGAACGTGCTCGTCGGCAGCGACGGTATCATCCGCGGCGCTATCGGCGGTCACCCCGACACCGCTCAGGACAGCGCGCTGTCAGTCATCGTTTGCCCGCTGCTGCGCGGCCGCATCCCCTGCGTCGTTGACGAGGTAACCACCCTGATCACTCCGGGCAGCAACGTTGACGTTGTCGTTACCGAGTACGGTATCGCCGTTAACCCCAACCGTCCCGAGGTGAAGGAGCGTCTGGAAGCCGCCGGCTTGAAGATTGTGGATATCCACGACCTGGCAGCCAAGGCCCGCAAGATCATCGGTGATCCCGCTCCCCTGCCCTTCGGCGACAAGGTGGTCGGCATCGTCTTGAACCGCGACGGTTCGGTACAGGATGTCATCAAGAACATCGTGGGCTAATCCAACGCATTTAGCCTAACGCTATAAACATCAGCGATGGAGATTACGCTCGACGCTCTACTGCAAAGCCGTGACAACCGTCACGCGCTGCAACAGCAGTTACTCCAGCAGCATCCCGGCGGCACCCTGGTGTGCCTGACGGTGGTGATGCCGGGCAGCGTCAAGCGTAATCTCTATTCGGTGGTGACTGCACAAGCGGCGCTGACCGCACTGCTCGACCGCCTGGGCGAGCACGTGACGGCAACACGCGCCCGCGACCTGGCAACCGGCTATGAGGCCTACCTCATCACCGACTTGCCGGCGCTCGATGCCAAACGTGTGACTTGTGACATCGAAGACAGCCACCCGCTTGGGCGGCTGTTCGACATTGATGTCATGGATGCCGACGGTGCCCCCATTTCCCGCCAGACGGTGGGAGGAGAGCCCCGCCGCTGCATGCTGTGTGACCACGAGGCGCGCTGGTGCATGCGCAACCACAGCCACACTCAAGAGGAACTGATGAGCCACATCCAGCAGTTGATCGAGGACTATGTACGATAACTTTGAAATCTGCGACATGCCGCTCTCGCTCAAGTCCAACCGGACCCGCGTGGAGCGCTTCCTGGCCGACAGTGGCCTGCGTCTGGAAGACGTGGACTACTATGCCGCCGTCACCGATGACGACGGCAACATCATCGCCGGCGGAGGCTTGCAGGGCAATGTTATCAAGTGCATCGCCGTGGGCGAAGCCGCCCGCGAGACCGGCCTGAGCAACCGCCTCATCAGCCGCCTCATCACTATGGCCAACCAGCAGGGGGCCGACACGGTGAAGGTTTTCACCAAACCCGAGAACCGCACGGTGTTTGAGAGCATGGGCTTTAAAGTCATCGCCAGTGCTCCCAAAGCCATCCTGATGGAAAACGGCATGAGAGGCATCGGCCGCTACAGCGACTACCTGCGCAGCATGCGCGGCGACCGTCCCGACGGCGCTGCCGCCATCGTGATGAACGCCAACCCGTTCACCCTGGGTCACCGCTACCTGGTGCTGCAGGCCGCCGCAGCCGTCTCGACGCTGTACGTCATCGTCGTGCGCGAGGACCGCTCCGCCTTCAGTTATGCCGAACGGCTGGCTATGATCAAGGCCGGTTGTGACGGACTGGACAACGTCTTGGTGGTCGAGGGCAGCGACTACGCCATCAGCGAGTTGACGTTCCCCACCTACTTCCTCAAGCAGGTGACCGACGCCACCGACACCCACATCACGCTGGATCTGGACCTGTTCGCCCGCCACATTGCCCCCGCACTGGGCGTGACGACACGCTATGTGGGCAGCGAGCCGATTGACGCGCTGACGGCACGTTACAACGAACTCATGCAACAGCAGTTGCCGCAGCACGGCATCAAGGTAGAGGCTGTGGAGCGCTTTGTCCTTGACGGAGAGCCCGTCAGTGCATCGCGGATGCGTCAGGCCCTTGCCGAAGGTTCGTTGACCCAAGCCGCCGCTCTGGTGCCGCAGTCCACCGAGCCCTACCTCATCGCCCACCTGGCCTGTGATGCCCTGCGTGCCGAACTCGACACCACACCCAAGCCCGGGCTGGTGGACCGCATCGACAACGGGGCTCATCACGACATGGACCTGGCGATGATGGGCAGGAGCATCGACGCGTTGCAGCCCTACTTCGTCAAATTGGCGCTGGAGGGCTTTGTTCGCGGTGAGCATTACGAGGTGCCCGACGCACAAACGGTGCGCAACATCGGCATCGAGGCTGAACAGGCTATGCTCACGGCTACCGGTGGCGTGAACACCCACCGCGGCGCGTTGTTCGCCATGGGACTGACCACACTGGCAGCCTCGTGGTGTGCCGCCCGCGACGAAGTGGTCAGCAGCAAGCAGTTGCGTGAACTCATCATGCAGGTAGCAGGACAGTTCCTGCCCACGGCAGGCACCCACGGCAACGATGCCGTGAATGCCCACCATGTGACAGGAGCACTGGACCTGGCTAAGGGCGGCTATGAGCAACTGTTCAAAGAATGGTTGCCCGCCTACCGCAACTACCTGGCCGAGGAGGCCTCGACGGCCCGCCACCGCCTGTTGCTGCTCATCATGAGCCAACTCGACGACACCAACGTCATCCACCGCGTGGGCTACGAGCAGGCCCAGCAGGTCAAGCAAGAGGCCAAGGCGCTGCTCAACGACTACAGCACTGCCGGCATGGAGCAGATGAACCGCGAGTACATCGCCCGCAATGTCTCTCCCGGCGGCAGCGCCGACATGGTCGCGCTCACCATTTTTATCCATACGATATTGAATTAATAACCCTATATCAATTAACATTTTCAAAATTTTATCATGGTAGAATTAATCAATCAAGGAGTTTACTTAATCAACGGTAACGAAATTCGCACTGATGCCACTGGTCTTCCCACGCCTGACGAGGCTCGTGAGAACACCATCACCTACGGCATCCTGCGCAGTCACGACGTGGACGGCAGCAAGGGCAAGAAGATGCGCATCCGCTTCGACGCGATGATGTCACACGACATCACCTACGTGGGCATTATCCAAACCGCCCGCGCCAGTGGTCTCGAGAAGTTCCCCCTGCCCTACGCAATGACCAACTGCCACAACTCGCTG
>ONRP01000062.1 GCA_900320245.1 uncultured Prevotellaceae bacterium | reverse complement strand
TAATTTCAATAATGTTTTGTATTTTTGCAAACGATGAAACGAAAGATATATGTGGACAAGTTGCTTTGCACAGTGGAGTATGACTACCCGCAGTTTCATCTGACAATGCATTGCTATCTCTGCTCGCTAGCCTCCGAGGCGCTGCATCTGAACGAGCATGAAGCCGCCCGCTGGCTGGCGAAGGATGAACTGGACAGCGTGCGGTGGTTGCCAGCGGATTTGCAGGTGATAAAGATGCTAAAAAACATACAATTTAATATGGCTAAATAAATTCATTAAGGCCTATGAAATATTCCAATCTTACAATTGCCGGCATACCTAAGTCATTCAATCTGGCTTATGCTGTTGATTACATACAGCCATTGCCCGAAGATGCAAATCCGGAGAATCTGCTATACGATTCTTACCCTGCGGAATGTGACGAGGAAAAGGGGGAGGACGCGTGCGTGATTTTCAAGTATGACGAGTCTGCGACCGGGATTTATGTTGTGCATACGCCCCATCTTCAGACGTTATCGCTTTGGCTTTCGCCATGGGCGGTGGAAGCTGACGTGCAGGTTTACGTATCGTTTGTTAATGCGGTTCTCGCCAAGCACAAAAGGGCCCGGTTGTATGACAAATATGCTCCGCTCAAGAACTTGTCTGACAAGGATGCCGAGTTGATGACTGTTGAACGCAAACGATATCTCAAGCGTCTCCTTGCCACGAAAGATGGATTCACCATGGAAGGCATTAATGCAGACTATACACTGCAAGTAGCCCATCTGCGGCCAGCCATCACTCCAGAGATCCAGGTGCAGGAGTTGCAGCAGTCATTTGTGCGGATGCAATGGGAGTTTGACGATAGGTCAGAATGATGACAAAACCATGCTTTAAGGTTGGTGAGAAGAACCTGAAGTCTTAAATTACACAACGATGAAACGAAAGATATATGTGGCCAGTAGCTGGCGGAATGAGTTCTACCCCGAGGTGGTGGAAGCGTTGAGACGGGCGGGACATGAGGTGTATGACTTCCGGAATCCGCCTTCGGGCGATGAGGGATTCAAATGGAGCTGCGTGGCGGAGCACTATATGGAATGGTCACCGCAAGAGTATCGTGAGCAGCTGGAACACCCGAAGGCCGTGCGACAGTTCGACAACGACATCAAGGCGATGGAGGCCTGCGACACGTGTGTGCTGGTGCTGCCTTGCGGCAGAAGCGCTCATACCGAGGCGGGCTGGTTTGCCGGGCGGGGACGGACGGTGGTGGTCTATATTCCCGTGAGGCAGGAGCCGGAACTGATGTACAAACTGTTCAGTGCCGTTTGTTGCTCGATGGATGAATTAGTGGAGACGTTGAAGTAATATGGACAAAATCACCGCACAACAGCGACATGCTAATATGGCTGCGATTCGGTCGAAGGACACGAAGCCGGAGATGATTGTGCGGCGTGGACTGTGGAAACGGGGATTCCGCTACAGGCTGAACCATAAGCGGTTGCCAGGCCATCCGGACCTGGTGCTGAGGAAGTACAGGACGTGTATCTTTGTGAACGGGTGCTTCTGGCACGGACACCATGTGCAATTGCCAAGTGCACAAATGGATAATGGACAATTGAAAATTGACAATTCGGAGTGCTGTAAGATTCCGAAGACGAACAGGGAGTTCTGGGTGGCGAAGATACGCAGGAACAAGGAGCGTGACATGGAAGAGCAACGACGGTTGGCAGAGATGGGGTGGCACTGCATCACGGTATGGGAATGTGACCTGAAGCCGTCGAAGCGGGAACAGACGCTCGAGTCGATAGCCTTTACGCTGAACCATATCTGGCTGCAGGACCATTCATTGCAGCGGAAGTTGGTGGATGGAAAAGGTAAGAAGTATCCTCAACTTGAGGAAGAAAGTGAGAACTACATGAAGGCTGCGGAGGAAGCTCCCACTCGCCTAGAATAGTTCCAGGTTCAAGGTTGCCCACAGAAGGCGGCAAGCCGCTGGTTCAAGGTTCAAAGTTCCAGGTTCAAAGTTCCAGGTTCAAGGTTCAATAACGGTCATCAGACCGTTGTATGTTGTTCTTGTTGTTTGAGTTGTTTTCATCTCAACATATATTTGTATTAACGACAACAGGAACAACTATAACAACTCATCGGTCAAAGACCGATTTAGATCTGTGTCAATAAGGCTAGCGCCGGTTCAAAGTTCAAGGTTCAAGGTTCAATAACGGTCATCAAACCGTTTATGTCATTTTTGATAATTTGTGGAAATTTACGGGAATTAGTGTTAAGTATAAAACACAAATTGGCACAAATGACCACAAATTATCAAAAATTCTTTTTACTCAAGCCGGCAGGCTAATTTGGAAGTTCCAAGTTCAAGGTTATGTCTTTACAGTCCATGATTTTTGTCACGACTCGGCCAATCAAGCAAGCTTGTTGGCGCTCGCTGCTCCAAAAATTCAAGGTTCAAAGGTAATCACACTTGTCACTTGTCACTTTTCACTTAGACAACCTTCTCACTTCTCACTTAGACAACCTTCTCACTTGTCACTCCTCTTCCGGCTCCACATGGACGGCCACATGGGTCTCGGCACCGTAGTGCTCCCTGAGCAGACGTTCCACCTCGGAGGCTTTCTCATGGGCCTCGCGCAGGGGCAGGTTGCCATCCATGAGGATGTGCATCTCGATGGCGTAATGGTTGCCGATGCGACGGGTGCGCAGGTCGTGGGGCTTGGAGACTCGGTCGACGGAGGCGGCCAACTGCAGGATCTCCTTCTCTACCTCGTCGGGCAGCGACTGCTCCATGAGGTCGCCGATGCCGCGGCGCAGCAGGTCGATGGCTACCTTCATGATGAACAGGGCCACAACGACCGACGCCAAGGGGTCGAGCACGGTCCAGCGCTCGCCCAGGAAGATGGCGCCGCCAATGCCGATGGCTGTGCCGATGGACGACAGGGCGTCGCTGCGGTGGTGCCAGGCGTTGGCCTCGACAGCCTGCGACTGCAACTGCCGCGCCTTCACCATGGAATAGCGGAAGACGGCCTCCTTGAGCACTACCGACAACAGGGCGGCCCACAAGGCCAGCGTGCCTGGGGCAGTCAGCTGGCTGCCATGCCACCACGCCGCTATCTTCGTCACTCCGCCATAGAGCAGGCCGATGCCCACTGCGGCCAGCGCCAAGCCGATGAGCGTCATTGCCAGCGTCTCGAACTTGCCGTGACCATAGTCGTGCGACTTGTCCTTGGGCTTGCCGCTGATGCGCACAAAGATGAGCACGATGACATCGGTCAGGAAGTCGCTGAGTGAATGGACGGCATCGGCCACCATGGCGGCACTGTGTCCCACAATGCCAGCGACGAACTTGAAGAGCAGCAACAGCACATTCACTGCGCCGCCCACCAGCGTCACCCGATAGATCTGGCTTTGTCGCCGATTGTCATCCTTCTGTTCCATCCTTGTTCGTTAAATCTTTATCATCTGCAAAGATACTGCTTTCCCGCGAAATACAAAACAATTGCCCATGCAAAATTTTCCTTTGCAGCTGAACAGTGAGTCAAAGCCAGCTCCACTGTGCCAACTGTGTCATAAAGAAATGAGCCCCGGAAAACTTCCAGGGCTCATGGCTGTTATGATTTGAAATACTCTTTTACTTCACTATCCACTCAAAAAGGCCGGCTGAGTTGTCGTTGGGAAGTACCACTTCTAAACGTAAGGCCTTGGTCTTTACGGGGTCGAAGTTTACCGTGCAGGCTGCACCCTTTTCGGTGGGATAGCCGTCGGCACCTGTCACTGGCTGCCACTGGCCCTGAGCGTCTTGATAGAGGATGCGCCATGACTGCGGCACGCGGCAACCGCCCCAGGGACCGTCGTCGTACCAGTAGACGGTGGCACTCTGCACTGTTGAGGGCTGCGGGAACTCATAGGCAAGCCACTCGGTGCAGTCTTTCTTCGGCCACCAGTGGGTGTAGGGCACGCTGCAGTCGTTCTCGTCCTTTGGCACCAGACGGTCGTTGATGCTGGAGAGGGCCGGCATCTTCTCCGTTGAGCTGCTGACACGGCTCTCAGAGGCGAGGGTGGCAGGCTGAGTGGGATTGGTGGCGCTGAGGTCTTGAGGCAGCCAGACACGCATCTTTCCGCTGCCGCGATGGCACCATGCATAGTAGGGAATCAGCGTCAGCGCCTGCTTCTGGGCTTCCAGCTCGCCTTGTTTGTTGAATGTCAGCGTCTGGGCATCGGTGACGAGTGTCTGAATAGGTGTTCCGGCAATCTCGCCCTTGCCGAGGCGGAACTGAGGATGCTGGTTGATGAGAGCTCCCATGATGTCGAAGTTGTTGTCGGGATGCTCGGCACAGTAGACCAGCGGTCCGCGCTCTACACTGACCATGCCGCGGTCGGCCTCCACCTTGTTGTTGGCTCGTACGGTGCGCGGCTCCATGTCGAAGTGAATCTGCACCTTGTCGCCCTTCTTCCACTTGCGGCTGATGGTGTAGTAGCCATCCTCCGTCACGCTGGCGGCGGCATCCTGGCCGTTCACCTTCACGGTATAGCCGAGGCGCTTGCCGTCGGTATACTGATAGAGGTTCGAGGGCACCACCTGATTGCGTACCCATCCGGGGATGCGTATCTTCATGGCAAACTGTCCGGCGGCATTCTGGTCAACGCTGACGGTGATATCGCCATTCCAGGGATACTCCGTGGTCTGGCTCAGGGCTATCTTCTTGCCACCCACCGTGAGGTTGCTCTTGTTGGAGAGGAAGAGGTTCACGTAGACGTTGCGGTC
>ONRP01000063.1 GCA_900320245.1 uncultured Prevotellaceae bacterium | reverse complement strand
GAAAACAAATTAAACCGCCGTATGCCGAACGGCATGTACGGTGGTGTGAGAGGAAAGGGAGCGAAAGCCAAAACTCTCGCTCCCCGACCTACTCGATTGCGTTAATTGTAGTAGGTGTCAATGATGGCTTGTTTAGGGTTGGCTACTTGGATGTATTCGTCGAGTGTTTCCCTGAACTTGTAAGGGTTCCATTTTGACACATAGGCAAAAACCATATTGTGCAGGTCATCTTCTGGGTGCTCATCGCCAATCATACCCCAAAGATGGGTGCAAGCCATCATTTCTGCTGCCCATAATTGCTCCTTAATCCTGTTGTCGGTGAACGGGCATTTATCCTCGTCTTCACCCTTGTAGTAGTGGCACAGTGCGATCAGGTCATCTCTTTTCATGTTCTTCTGCTGTTTGTTGGGGTGGATGTTGGCCGGGTGGGTCATTGCTTGGCTTTTTCCATTGCTTCGGCGGCTTGGCGCAGGCGGGTGCGGGCATTCTCTTTGGCATCGGTGGCCCAGCGTTGTTGCTGCCGGGCCTTGTCTCTTTCGTCATCGGCCTTGCGCTTGTAGGTGCGGGCTTTGTCAGCCTGTTTGTTGCGAGTGCAGTTGTCGGCCTCGCGCTGGTACTCGAGGGCTTTCTTGTTATGGTACTCTGCCTCGCGGTCATAGCCCTCGGCCTTGCTGATATAGTAGTCGGCGTCCCGCATGTAACTGCGCGCCTTGTCCAGGTAGTAACTGCTTTGGCCAAACGATGCCACACAGGTCATCAGTGCCACAAACAGTGCCAATATCAGTCGTCTCATGTTGTTGTGATTTGTGTTCTGGTGTTTTATTCGATTTTGCTGATGCAGCCCAAATAGTAGCCGTTCGCCTTTTCTCGGCAGATGGCTCAGTGTTGATGGGCGGCAGCATGCGCTATTGGAGCGCCTTCACGAACTCCCGTGGCAAGATGACGTTCTCGACATCGAGGGCTGCGGCGAAGAGGGGCGCTATTTCCTCGTCTCGGAATCCGGCGATGCCGCAGCCGATGCGTGTCACGAGGAATGTCAACTCGGGATGGCTGGTGGCGAACTCAATGAATTGGTCAACGTATGGCTTGATGGTCTCCACTCCGCCCTGCATGGTGGGAATGGCATAACTCTGGCCCTGCAGACCGACGCCTTGGCCCCAGATGGCGCCAAAGCGCTGGCACGCAATATGGGCGGCGCCTCCGCCGTGGGCACCAGCCAGGTTGCTGCCAAACACGAAAATTTCACCAGGATTCAATGCCGAAATTCGATTCGGGGTATATGCTCTGTTGTACATGCTATCAGGATATTTGATGTTGTGAATAATATGATGTTGCCGCATGGTGATATGCGTATGCAAATATAGCGCTTTTTCCCGTTATCAGCAAGCCTGATGCCTCAAATTCTGTTAAAGGAGTTGCAAGTCTGGTGCTTTAATGGGGCGGATTGCGCGATGAATGGCTGTTGCCGCCGATTTTTTGTGGGCAGGTTTACTATTGGGTGCTGGTCGGCTCGAATAAATCGGTGCAACATGCCCGTGATTGAGGAAAAAGTGTTACCTTTGCACTATTGCAGGCGGCTGAATATTAGTGCCGGTATCGTTTGTTTTGGCTGGCATCATCTTGAAGCCGTTACCCTGTGGCATGCAACATTTTAATAGTCTTGATCTAGATGAAATTCTTCAAAAATATCCCGCTCAAGTTTGACCGTTCGTTCTCACGTGGCTTTGCCAAGCAGGTGCTGTGGCTGTTGGGCATCATGGCTCTCGTGTATCTTGTGCTGGTCGGCATCGGTTATTTCGGAAAAGGGCTTGCCCCCGTTGCCCGCGGCGACTCCAAGGGTCATGGCCTCTGGTATGACGTCCTGTTCCTACTGATGGACCCGGGCAATATAGCAAATTGGATGTCCTCGCCGTTTATCGCTCTGTGCGCCCTGGTGGGCCTGGTTGTGTTCTGCGGCATGGTCATTTCGCTGATTAGCAATGTGTTGGAGCGCCGAGTGAACCGTTTCTTGCATGGCGAGGCCAATTACAAGACTGCCGACCATGTGGTGATATTAGGCTATAACCAGAGCGTGCCGTCGTTGCTCCAAACGATTTATGAGAAGCACGGCTTGTGCGATATCGTCCTGATGAGTAACAAGGATGCTATCGGGTTGAGGTCCAGGATTCATGCCAGTGTACCGTCTTCGATCGAGAACCATCTCATCTTGCTGCGCGGCTCGCGGAATGCCAAGGAAGACTTAGAACGCCTGAGCCTGGACCGTGAGGTGAGAGAAATTTATGTTCTGGGCGAACAGGACGAGGCAGTCCACGACACGATCAGCATCGAGTGTGTCAAGCGGCTTGCCGAAATGATGCCTGACAGAAAGCCGGTGGACTGTTATGTCCAGTTCGATTCCCACATCATGTTCTCGGTGCTGCAGTCGGTCGACTTCGGCGAGACAGAACTGGCGTCTGGCGGCCAGATCAGGGACCGTTTCAACTTCCGCCCCTTCAACTTCAACGAGATATGGGCCCAGAAAGCGTTGGCGACGATTCCGCAGTCAACGGTTATCGGTGGCCAGCCGACAATGGAGTATTTCCCGCTCGACGGCAAGGGCATCACCATGGACAGCCCTAAGCGCGTGCACCTCTTCATCCTGGGTATGAACGACATGTCCATCTCGCTGGCGGTGAATGCGGCTCATATCATGCATTACCCCAATTTCAGGGACGGTGACTTCTCGACGGCTTCTACCATCACGTTCATTGCTCCTGATGCTGACCTGATTGGCGGACAGATGCGCCGCCAGTACCGCCATCTGTTCGACCTGGCACGATGGCGGCAGATTGAGGGTAAAGACAGCATACTTCCCGATATGGGCTGGAATGACTCGATGAAGGACCCCAACGGCCCGTACCGCCACCTTGGCGACAAGAATTTCATGGACATCCAGTGGGAATTTATCATCGGCGGTTTGTTGGACAATGAGGTCCACTCCTATCTGGAAAAGTGTACATTCGACGAAAACGAAATCACGACGATAGCGTTGTGTGACGAGGACTCGGAACTCAACACCAAGTTGTGTCTTGCTCTGTCGGACAGTGTTCACCGTGACGCCAATATGATACTTGTCAGGCAGAAGGAGAATCCCATCACGGCCAACCTCGTGAGCCGCATGCCAGACCATGGCAACGTGCGGCCCTTCGGCGGCATGTCGGAGTGCTATCGCGAGAACCTCACGGCTGGCAAGTACGGCAAAATCATCAACGCGTGCTACAATGACATCGACGTCAATGACCCCAAGATGACTCCTGCCATCGAGGAGGCCTGGAGCAAATGCACCCTGCTGAACAAGTGGTCGAGTGTGTACAGCGCCAACATGCTATTCGTGAAACTGCGCTCGATGGGCTTGACCGATGAGGCCGATATAACCTTCGAGAATATCGCTCGGCTGATGGCCCGTAACGATATCAAGTCGGGACTGCAGCGTGCCGAGCACTACCGCTGGGTAACCGAGAAACTGCTGCTTGGCTTCGCTCCGCTGACAGAAGAGGAAAAAGCCCGCTGGCTCCAGTCAAGGGAGAACCAAATGAAACTGCGGAGCCACAAGAAGCATCTGGACATCTGCTCCAACGATAAACTCATCGACATCGATATCCAAAAGGACGACAAGGTCAACTCTAACCTGTGGGCCATCTATCAACGGTTAAAAGACCTGCAATGATAAATATATAGAAACAAGGTCCCGGCACACAAAGCAACCACTGAAACGATGATAGTAAGGATAAAAGACACCTTGTTGATTTTGTCACTCCTGCTGCTGATGGCTGCCGCAGGCTGTTGTGGGTGTGGCAGTGCTACGGCTCATGCTGGCGATACGGTGACCACCAGTGATGCGCCCGCTGCACCCGCGCCGGTGACGCTTGCCGACCTGGGCTATCCTGAGACAAAGGATGGCTTGCTGCTGCAACGCAAGGCCTATGTCGCCTGCTATTCGCCCGATAACCTGATTCCTAACTGGGTGGCCTGGGAACTGACCTCCGAGCATGCCGACGGCGACTGTCCGCGCGACAGTCGCTACTACGAGGACACGTCGGTGCCCAAGCCCCGAGCCACCAACGACGACTACCGTGGCGTGGGCAAGGTGGGGCTGTCTCGCGGGCACATGTGCCCCGCGGGCGACTGCAAGTGGGATGCCGAAGCCATGGCCGAGACCAACCTGTTGACCAACATCTGCCCCCAGGAGAGCGGCCTCAACAGCGGCATGTGGAATCAGATTGAGCAGGCCTGCCGCCGCTGGGCGGTCAAATATGACCGCATCTACATCGTCTGCGGCCCCTTGCTCTACAGGCAGGAGCACAGCACCATCGGCGAGCACAACATCATTGTGCCCGAGGCCTTCTTCAAGGTGATATTGCGCCTGGGCGACGACCCCGCCTGCATCGCCTATGTGATGAAAAACGGCGACAGGGGCAAGAAGCGGAATTACATCAACTCGCTGTCACAGGTGGAACGCATCACCGGTTACCGCTTCTTTCCCAATCTCCCTGACTCAATCAGGGCCAAAATTCAAGACGAGGCATCCGAGACCCAGTGGTAGTATGCTCGCGTTGCTCGCAGTTTAGAGAGGCATCCGCGCTCTGTCTGCCAAACTTGCCTCATGCTAAGAACTTGCCTCATGCTAAGGCGCTAAGGCGCGAAGATGGATTAGTTGATGACTTGGCGACATGCTCGCGTTGCTCGCAGTTTAGAGAGGCATCCGCGCTCAGTCTGCCAAACTTGCCTCATGCTAAGGCGCGAAGAAAACTTGGCCTATGCTCATATTATAAACTACGAATTACACGAATTGAACTATATATAATTAGGAGGAATTAGAATGGATAACGAGAAAGAATTAAAAGCCGAATTGGGCTTAGGGCCTGATGAGGAGTATCTGTCCTTCTCCCGCATGGGCGGCGTGGGGACTATCAAGTGTATGGAATGCGGTCACCAGGAGGAGGTTGTCTCCTTCGTTCATGGCATGACGTCGTGCGATATAGGCCGGCAATGTCCTCACTGCCATGCCTTTGTGGTCGAGCACAACGAGGGTGAGGAATATCATGTATTCGGCCAGGCGGCCGAGGACTTCGTCTGCCCCGAGTGCGGCACCGTCATCAGGAAAAAGGATGAGGATTTTCTGAAGGGTAACGACTCCCCGTTGTTCTGCCCCAAGTGTCACAGCCCCCGACTGCGCTATGAACTGAGTTTTTTGACATAATAATATGTAACTGAGTATGAAAACAAGTATTATTTCAAGATTGGCACGCGCAATGGTGGCTGTTGTCGCTGTCGCTGCCTGTGTGTTTGCCGTCTCGTGCGAGAAAACGCATCGTTATTCTGGCAGCGTGAATCAAGAAGCGGTACAGCAAATCGGTTTTTACGAGACCTATGAGTTGGGTGATATAGCCGATCTGTTGATCGCTTTGAGTGGCGAAGCCGCCAAGCATAATGCCAAATCAGACACTGTGACGCTTGTGGAGATGTTGAATAAGCATAGCAATGGCAGAGTTCTGATGAATAATACTGCTCCTGTCGTGGGATGTGTTCTCCCTGCCGACACCGCTGCAGTGGATAGCATCATCACCCAGTATGGTAGTGGGATCCTGCCCCTTGACTTGAAACTTGCATGGTCTAAAAAATATTCACATCTAGTACCTGAGTGTTATGAACTTATCGCGCTTCGTACTAGTAACGGACAACCTGCCATGTCCGGTGAGTATATTGAGAAGGCAACGAGTGAGTATGACGAGATAATGGGATGTCTTGTAACCTTGAAATTTACAGACGAAGGCAGCCGTATATTCTCGCGTGTGACGAAAGCCAACATCGGTAAAAACATCGCTTTTGTGGTAAAGGGTAAGGTGTATTGCTATCCGATGGTGAATGCTCAGGTGGATGGCGGCCGTGTGCAGATTACCGGCAACTTTACCGAGGAGGATGCCAATGGCTTGGTTGATTTCATCTACGGCAAGTGAATAAGCCGTAGTGATGGCTGTATAACGTTTGCTGGCCGACCTTGGTCAACCCATCACTGAACGGTCGTTAACCGGCATCGGCATACTCTCAAACAGCCCAAACAACCCACATCCGCCTCCTTGGTGTTTCAAAGGGGGCGGATGCTGTTGTATGGGTTGTTTTCCTTTTGCGTCGTTGTTAGACTGTGCTATCTTGTGCCAAGGACTTTGTTGATGACTTGGCGACATGCTCGCGTTGCTCGCAGTTTAGAGTTTAGAGAGGCATCCGCGCTAATGAACTGCACCCCAAAAGTTAGACACAAAACTTTTGGAGTGCAGTTTGTTTATGAAGTACAGTTATGAAGAAAAGCTAAGTGTTGTAATCGAAATCATGTATGGTAAAGGCCTCAAGACTTTATGTCGAGAGCGGCATATTAGTATTAATTTGGTCCGCAGCTGGGTGTACAGGTACAGGGCCTTTGGAGAATCCGGCCTACTGAAATCGACGAGAGGTTATTACTATAGCCCAGCAGAAAAGGAGAAAATTATTTTGGAACATCTCCAGGATGGTGTAACTTTGCTGCAGTTATGCCTTCGATATGGCCTGACCCGGAGCACGATTCAATCGTGGTTGAGGACAGTTCGTTCTGGAGGCTCCCTATATGATGTAAAACGACGAGGACGTCCACCCAAAGATCCGATGGCAAGACCAAAGAAGAGAGAACCGCAGACAGAGCTTGAAAAGCTTCAGGCAGAGAACCTCCGCCTGAGGGCAGAGAATGCTTTGCTAAAAAAAGTGAAGGCCTTAGTCGAGGAGGAACAGAAAGCCCGAGCACGTCTCAATGGGCAAAAGCCATCGACGAACTAAGGCCGGAATACCCCCTTGACTTGCTGTTGAAGTTGAGGAAGATGGCCCGTTCCGTGTTCTATTATCACCTGAAACGCCTGAAAGCCGGTGACAAATACGCAGTGGAGAAAGAGTGCATAAAGTCTGTTTTCCATGAGCATAAAGGCCGTTATGGCTATCGGCGTGTCACCGCAGAAATGCACAACAGGGGTTTTGCCATAAACCACAAGACCGTGCAGCGCCTGATGGGTGAGTTGTGTCTAAAGAGCAGAATACGCAAAGTGCGCTACCGTTCGTACAAAGGGGAGGTCGGCAAAATCGCCCCTAATATAATCGCCAGGGACTTTTCTGCCGATGCCCCGAACCGCAAATGGGCGACTGATGTGACGCAGATAAACATAGGCTCTGTCAAGCTCTATCTTTCCCCGATACTGGACATGTTCAA
>ONRP01000065.1 GCA_900320245.1 uncultured Prevotellaceae bacterium | reverse complement strand
CGTTTCCTGTCTGTCATACACTCTATATACACACTCAGGTCGATTTACTAAACCCTTTTCCGCAACTTTTTTTAATCACGCGACAAAATTACCCATCAAAACCCACACCCACAACCCCCAAACGGGTACTTTTCAAAAACCCGATCCATTAGTAAGGCTCTGTCATCAACAATAACTGAAATCAAAGAGCCGAGGATGCACGGAATAGCGTCCTCGGGCTCCTGATATCAGACTCATGGTATCAGATAATAAACATCACTATTTAATGACAGTGTTTCTTAATCGCCATTTTCCATCCTGCTTATCAGTTCGCGCGTTGGTCACTCTGCTTGTTGATGCGAGCGTTACGGTAACCATTGTTGAGGGTGTTGAAGACGTATTGCACACGCAGGGTCACGCCACGTGTGTCGTAGCGGTTGCGTTGCCACTGGCTGACGTGGCCGTAGTTCTGGCTCCAGCGCGGGGTGATGGCTTGATTGAGCAGGTCACGGCCCTCGACAGTAACGCGCAGGCGGTTGTCCAGGAAGCGCTGTGTGTAGCCCAGGTTGATGCCCAGCGAGCGTCCCGAACGAGTTAGGTCCACTTGCATGGGGCTTGTATAGCGTACCGAGCCGTAGAACTCACCGCTCTTGCAGAACTGCCAGCGGGCCTGAGCATATGCACTCATCGACTGGCTGCTAGTGGGTGGATTGAGGTAGCCCTCCATGCGGTCAAACTTGGTGTGGAACAGACAGCCGCTCAACGACGCATTAACGCTTACCTTGCCGAAGGTGTGAGAATAATCGGCATACAGGGCCCATGTGTTGCTATAACGGCTGTTAACGGGATAATCGATAATGGAGTAATCACTGCCGTAGGGCAGGATCGCCGTGAAAATGTCATGAAGGGTGCAACCAAATGAAGCCTCCACACTGAAGTCCTTGAGGTTGGCGCTCAGGCTGGCGTAGTGCCAAGTGTATTGTTTCAAATCGGGATTGCCCTTGCTGTAATGCAGCATGGATTCATAGACAATGGCTGGATTAAGCTGAGAGATGGACGGGAATCCACCGGAAATGCTGTACTGTGCCTTCAATTGATAGTTATCGCTGATGGTGTAGAGCAGCGATGCATGGGGACGTACCGAGGTGCGTTTCTCCTTTTTGTCATCAACGTTATCGCCTTGCTTGAGCCTCGAGTCATTATAGACGAGTCGCAGGCCCACCTCGGGCTTCCAGTTGCCGTAGGTGCGATTCCACGAGCCATACCATGCACCCGTGAAGTCGTCGCGGTGGCTGGGTTGGGTCGAACCGCTAAAGGCGTAACTGTACTTGTTGCCTATCCAACTCAGATTGGTGCCCACCTCAATCTCGCTGCCCAGAAGCGGGAAAGAATAATTGGCCTCGCCGTCCCAAAGGTTGTAGCTGTTCTGGGTGTAGGTGGTATTGAAAGTCTCGTTACCCTCGGCTGGAGTAAGAGTGATGGTGCGCATATTGTCCGATGAGCGGTGCGAATAACTCACCGTGAACGTGAAGGTTCGCCCAGCGTCGGGCTTATAGGTCAGTCCGGCTGTGGCATTGTGGTTGCTCCGATCACTAACTGGCTCGTGCTGCAATTCGTTGACCACGCTGTCCATGCCCAAGTAGAGAAGTTCGTGTAGCCCCCAATGGGTTAATTTGCCCGATCTTGTGCTGCCTGAGTACTGGGCTATGAGCGTCAATTTAGGGGTCGCAAAGTAGTTGATGCCCGCATTCCAGAACCAAGTGTTGCTGCGGTAGGTGAAACCACCGTCCCTGGCATCATCCAGAATTAGGCTGCCGTCATCGGGGTTGGTGATGGTTGTCCGGTTGAAGTCATAGGCCTTGCCGTTACTGAAGGAATAGCGCAACGAGCCATTAAGCGCCCATTTCCCGTATTTGGCATCGACGTTGGCCCACGTGCTCTCGCTCACACGGCGCTGGAATGCGGTGGTGCTGCCCACGCTCAGCCCTAGATAGTCCTTCACCCCCTTTTTGAGCGTAATCTTGATGGTAGGGCCAGAGTAGCGAGCACTCAGGTCACGGATGACTTCCACCTTGCTCACCTGATTGGATGGCAGAGTGAGCAACAGGTTGCGGTCGGTGACCTTGCGCTCATCGATATAGATCTCGCCCACGCTCTTGTTGTCGCCCGTTTTGATGTCGTTCTCGTCGTTAACAACGAGTCCGGGAGTCCAACGCAGCATGTCGAGAAGGGTGCCCGCATCGGCTAGGAAAGTGCCGCCCAAGTTGCTGATGGTGTAATTCATGCCCTCGCGTCGTATGGTGGCCTTAGGGGCCTCGACAGTAAGTTCTTGCAATTGCACGCTCAAGCTGTCGCCCACAATAGTAAGGCTGTCTGTCGGCACAGTTGCACGGAGTTGGATGCTCGATATCGAACACAGCGTGATAAGAATAGTTGTGATGTTTGTTCTCATAATGATATTGATTTTAGTTTCTATGCTGCAAAATTATTGCAAATGAAAGGGTGACCACAATACCCAAATGGGTGTTTTTGCAAGATAAAGTGTGCTATTGTCGTATAAAAAATTATCGACATCAAAGGGTGCGTCCCTATTTTCCTGTTTTGTTACATTTCCCTGCCTCTTATTCTGCTCACCATTTCGCTGGTATTCATCATGGCAATGATACAGAACGCAATCATCAGCGAGGTTAGCAGCACACAAATCATGCGACTGTTCTGCTCGATGAATTGTAGCGGGTAGAAATTGATGTCGAATGTGAACAGGGGTGCATCGGATGGAGTGGAAAGAATGAATGCAAGAAGAACACCACCAAAGACGATACCTGCCACGAAAGCAGCGATCACAGCCATACGGTAGCGGCGTATATTAGCCGCCTGTGACTGACGGATTTCATCAATCATGGCGATTTTTCTTTCCAGCCGGTGGTTGAACAGATTGCTGTCGGCCAGCGTTGGATGGAAATTGTCGAACAGTTCCTGTAATTCTATGGCGTCATTCATTTTTCAAAAAGGTTTTAAGTTTTTCTCTACCTCGTGATAGCTGCTTCTTCACAGCATCCTCAGTAGCATTTACAATATCGGCTATTTCCCTGATGGAATATCCTTTGAGATAGAAGAGCAAAATTGCGGTTCGTTCTTTGGGTGGCAGTTCTTCCAAAGCCATGTAGAGGGCTTGGTAACGAAATTCTCGGTCGGCAGCAAAAGTGGGATCCTCATGTTTCTCGAGTGCATCCAATGGCTGCATGGTGTGGCGACAGCGGTTCGTGTCGATAAACATATTGTAGGCGATGCGGTAGAGCCATGCCGTGCCTTTCCCAGATTCCTCATACTTAGAGTAGGATAAGTAAGCCTTCACCAGTGCGTCCTGCGCTATGTCATCTGCCTCATCCCGATTGCCACAGCAGAGTGCAAGCAGAAAGCGCCTAAGCGCTTCCTGTTCAATCTTGATAACCTCTATGAATTGCTCGCGGTTCACGCCTGGTTACTGGCTTCGGCCTCAATCTCCTGCTTCAGTATTCTTCGCCCCACGAAATAATTGATAAGGAAGGCAAACCCGACACCTAATGACGGTACTGCAGCGAAGGACAGTCCGATGAACATGTCAGCATTGACTTTACCGTAGACTAATCCGAATATTGCCATGGCAATATAGATGCACAAACCAAAAAGGGTGAAGATGCAGCCACACAGCAACCTGTCAAGCAGTCGATTCATAATGCTGCGGCGAGGCGGGTTCATCTTCTTGAAAAACTCTTCCAAATTCACATCAGAGTTCTTCTCAATAGCGGCCAGCGCAATTTGGGCGCGTTTATTGGTGGCGTTTGTCTTCGCACGTGCTACAATTGCCACGATGATGATTGGCAGCACAACAAAAATCCCAAACATTAGAATCGTTTCACCAAATTTCATGATCTCTACGTTTATGTGTTATACAATGATTTTCATTAATCTCGTTTGAGCTCGCTCATTTATATAACGAATGAGGATGTCGAAAAGTGACGTGGAAAGAATATTTTAGAGACAGGTGCTCAAACGGAGATTTTTCTCGTTATTTTTCGATACCAGTTTGGCGAGACAAAAACACCTATCAAAAACGATACCCACAATCCCCAAAAGGGTACTTTGGGCTTTATTTAGGATGCCGTCATCCTTGCCTGGGAGCAGCAGTGTCTAATTAGCAACTCATTACCACCAGAACCAACCGAACCGAAAAAAAAAGTCGAGACCGACACCTTTTCGGTATCAGCCTCGTTGCTTCTTTTCCAGACTCGCTGTCGGTTTGATTATGCCGTCTTGAAGGCATCT
>ONRP01000067.1 GCA_900320245.1 uncultured Prevotellaceae bacterium | reverse complement strand
GCAACGTGAAACCGTTCAGGTCAATCTCTGCCTCGCGGATGCCCTCCAAACCACGCACGCTGTTGAACTCAATGTGCGGCAGGGTCTTGCCAGTGTGCACCTCATAGACGGTGCGCAATGCAGCCTCCATCACACCACCTGTGTTAGCAAAGATGGCGCCAGCACCTGTCGATTCGCCCAGAGGTGAGTCGAAGTCGCCGTCAGGCAGGTTAACGAAATCAATGTTGGCACGCTTGATCAAGCGGCCCAACTCTCGAGTCGAGATGCTGTAGTCCACATCGGGATTGCCATCCACCTTGAATTCTTCGCGGCTGCTCTCATATTTCTTAGCCAAGCATGGCATGACAGATACGACAACGAGTTTGTCGCGGGGAATACCCATCTTCTCGGCCCAATAGGTCTTGGCCACTGCGCCAAACATCTGAGCGGGCGACTTGGCTGTTGACGGATAGTCGAGCAGATCGGGGAACTCGTGCTCATAGAAGTTGACCCAAGCGGGGCAGCACGAGGTCATGATGGGCAGTTTCACATCCTTGTCACCAGCCAGGAACTTGTTGAGGCGTTGCAGGATCTCGGTGCCCTCCTCCATGAT
Source organism: uncultured Prevotellaceae bacterium (assembly GCA_900320245.1). Taxonomy (GTDB): domain Bacteria; phylum Bacteroidota; class Bacteroidia; order Bacteroidales; family Muribaculaceae; genus Sodaliphilus. Next base: position 3,506 of record ONRP01000067.1, on the reverse strand, counting down.
GGTGAGGTCGGCAGCGAAGTCGGTGTCAAATGCATAGTCAAAGCCGAGGTCACGCAATGCAGTGGCCAACTTGCCGGTAACGATGGTGCCGGCGGGCATGCCGAATTCCTCGCCCAGGGCGAAGCGTACGGCGGGAGCGGGCTGAGCAACAACCACCTTGTCGGGGTTGGTCAGATCGTCCATCAGTTGGTTGGTATAGTCATGCTCGGTAAGAGCGCCGGTGGGACATACAGCAACACACTGACCGCAATAGGTACAGTTGGTGTCGGTGAACATCTTGTCGAAGGTGGGAGCGATGGTGGTGTTGAAACCACGACGGATAGCGCTCAGCACGCCTACAGACTGTACGTTGTTGCAGACGCTCTCGCAACGGCGGCAGTAAACACACTTCTCCATGTTGCGCGAGATGGCGGGGGTGAGTTCTTGCTTGCGCTCGCTCTGTTCGCCACCGTTATACGGCATCTGGCGGATGTTGAAGCGCATTACCAGACGCTGCAACTCACAGTCGCTGCACTTGGGGCAGGTCAAGCAATCGTTGGGATGGTCGCTGAGCATCAACTCGGCAACGGTCTTGCGGGCGCGGATAACGCGAGCACTATTGGTGTGAACCACCATACCCGGAGTCACGCGGGTAGCGCAGGCGGGAGCCAGATTGCGACGGCCTTCGATCTCAACAACACAAATGCGGCACGAGGCGGGCATGTTCTGAACACAGGTGCCCTCCAGGTTGATGTGGCACAGGGTGGGAATGCTGATGCCGACAGTCTTGGCGGCGTCGAGCAGCATGGTCCCTGCGGGAACCGTTACCTCGTGTTTATCAATCGTCAAAGTGATCATATTCTTTTCTTCCATGATGCTATCGAATTTTAATAAACCGAGATGGCGTCGAAGCGGCAATTGGACTTACACATACCGCAGCGGATGCACTCGAAGGGGTTAATAATGTGAGGTTTGCGAATGTCGCCCATGATGGCGTTGGCGGGGCACTTGCGGGCGCAGGCGCCGCAACCCTTACACTTGGAGGCTTCAATGCTGTAGGTCACAAGGGCCTTGCACTGCTTAGCGCGGCAGGTGTGCTGTTTCACGTGCTCCACATACTCGTCCCAGAAGTTATTAATCGTCGACAACACGGGGTTGGGAGAAGTCTGACCCAGACCACACAGGGCGGTATCCTTGATGATTTCGCCCAGTTCTTTGAGTCGGTCGAGGTCTTCCATGGTGCCCTTGCCCTCGGTGATGCGGGTAAGGATCTCAAGCATGCGCTTGTTACCGATGCGGCAGGGGGTGCACTTACCGCAACTCTCGTCGCAGGTGAACTCGAGGTAGAACTTGGCCACGCTGACCATACAGTCGTCCTCGTCCATGACAATCATACCACCAGAGCCCATCATCGAGCCGGCAGCGGTCAGGTGTTCGTAGTCGATGGGAGTGTCAAGGTGCTTCTGTGTCAGGCAGCCACCCGAGGGGCCACCAGTCTGAACAGCCTTGAACTCTTTACCGTTCTTCACGCCACCACCGATGTCGTAGATGATCTCGCGCAGGGTGGTACCCATGGGAACCTCAATCAGGCCCACATTATTAATCTTACCGGCCAGAGCGAACACCTTGGTGCCCTTGCTCTTCTCGGTACCGATCGAAGCGAACCAGTCAGCGCCCTTGGTCAGGATGATGGGCACGTTGGCGAGGGTCTCAACGTTGTTCACGTTGGTGGGCTTCATGTTGAAACCGGCCTCGGCGGGGAACGGCGGCTTCAGGGTGGGCTCACCGCGCTTGCCTTCCATCGAGTGGATAAGGGCGGTCTCCTCACCGCAGACGAATGCGCCGGCACCGTAGCGGATTTCGATATCAAAGTCAAAGTCAGTACCCAGGATTCTCTTACCGAGCAGGCCATACTCACGAGCCTGCTTGATAGCGATCTTCAGGCGGTTCACTGCCAGAGGATACTCGGCACGGATGTAGATCAGACCCTTATGGGAGTTGATGCAGTAACCGCAGACGGTCATGGCCTCGATAACCGAGTTGGGGTCACCCTCCATGATGGAGCGGTCCATGAATGCACCGGGGTCACCCTCATCAGCGTTGCAGACCACATACTTCTCGTCGGCATCATAGCCACGGGCAAAGCCCCACTTCATACCGGTGGGGAAACCAGCGCCACCACGGCCGCGCAGACCTGAGGCCTTGATGATTTCAATCACCTCTTCAGGGGTCTGGTTGAGCAATGCGTTGGCAATACCCTGGTAACCGTCACGAGCGATATACTCCTCGATATTCTCGGGGTCGATCAGGCCGCAGTTACGCAGAGCGATACGCATCTGCTTGCGGTAGAAGTCCATGTGCTTGCTGTCACTAACCGTCTTCTGTGTCTTGGGGTCAACATAGAGCAGACGCTCTACGCGACGACCGCCGATGATGTGTTCCTTGACGATTTCGGCAGCATCCTCGGGGGTCACCTGGGTGTAGAAGGTGTTGTCGGGGATAATTTTCACGATGGGGCCTTTCTCGCAGAAACCGAAACATCCCGTGGTGATGACATCCACCTTGTCGGCGATGCCGTTTTCCTCACAAGCGGCTTTCAGGTTATCAACGATTTTGTGGCTGTTGGACGCCTTACAACCGGTACCACCGCAGCACAACACTTGCAGGTGCTCGGCTCCCGTTGCAAGACCACAACACTGCTCTGACGCCTGGTCAGAACTTTCCTCGCGCAGCGCCAATGCCTGTTGCGCACGCTTCCTCAAGTTGTTGAGGTCGTTAATAGAAAGTATTTTCACGTTGTAGAAATGAATTTGTTATTAGTTGAGTAGAATAGTTTATGCTTGGTTTTCAAGGCCCAAAATTACTCTTAATTTTTCAATTGCGGAAATATTTCGGCAAATAATTATGCAAAAGGTACAAATAAGCCGCAAAAAGGCCTGTACACGGCTATTGATGAGCGATTGCATGCACAAAAAACAGTGCCGACACCCTCTCACGGGGGTGCCGGCACACAATTGATTTCGATCAGGATTGATTACTCCTCGGTCTTGGGAGCCTCGTCCTTGCCTTCGTTCTTCTCCAGTTGAGCCTTGAGGGCAGCCAGGTCGGTAACGTCGCCCAGGGTAGTCTTCTCTACCTGAGGTGCTACGGGAGCAGCCTCGGCGGCGGGCTTGCTGGCGGCAGCCTGACGGCGGGCCTTGCGGGCCTCGTTGCGCTGCTCATCCTCAAAGATGCGGCTGTGAGACAGAATGATGTGCTTGCTGTCCTTGTTGAAGTCGATCACCTTGAACATCAGGGTCTCACCCTGCTTGGCGGTGGTGCCGTCTTCCGTGGTCAGGTGCTTGGGAGTAGCAAAACCCTCAACGCCGTAGGGATCCAGACGGATCTGGCCACCGCGCTCGGTGAGTTCGCTGATAGTACCCTCGTGCACGCTGCCACGGGTAAAGATGGTCTCATAGGTCTCCCAAGGATTCTCCTCGAGTTGCTTGTGACCCAGGCTCAGGCGACGGTTCTCCTTGTCGATGTCG
>ONRP01000069.1 GCA_900320245.1 uncultured Prevotellaceae bacterium | reverse complement strand
ACTGGTTCTCCCGAGGCCCAGATAGCATTATTCTCATACCGTATTGCCCACTTGACCGAGCACTTGAAGGTCAACAAGAAGGATCATACGACTCAGCGTGCACTGAAGATGTTGGTTGGTAAGCGTCGCAAATTGCTCGATTACCTGATGCGTGTCGACATCAACCGCTACCGCGAACTCATCGCCAAGAAGGAGTTGGGTATCCGCAAGTAATCAACTCAGCACGAGAAACGTATCAAACGACACCGCCGCACCACTGGGTGCGACGGTGTCTTGTTTTATCTCAGTACATGAGCCGTGTCAAAGGGCTGCCGGGTCACCGAAAAAGTCCACCATCTCGTCAAAGCGCTGGAGGGTGCCTCCGCCGAACTTGGCCAATGACCTGCGAGCGCGCTCGAGTGTCTTTGGCGGCTCTTCAAGGCGGCTCTTGCTGAAGAACTTGTCGGCATAGCAGATGACTTTCTCCTCAAGGCTCTCGGGCACGAGGTCGCGCGGCGGGTCGATGGGCAGTCCCTGGTCCACGATCTCGGCCGCTGTGATGCCTGCACCCGTGTGCCGCTCACACACCCTGCCGTGGCGGAAAAGGCCCAAGGCATCGAGCATCCTGCGGCCCATGATGCCGTGCAGGATATAAGGCTCGGTGCCATGGCAATGGATGCCCGGGGCATCGGTGCGGCACATGCCTATGTCGTGCAGCATGGCGGCCTCCTCGACAAACTCGATATCGACGGGGATGCCACGGTCGATGAGCCGCTGGCTCAGAGCGACGGCCAAATCGGCAACCTGGCGGCTATGAGAAACCAACACCCGGTAATCGTCGTTACCGGGTGTGTAGTATCGTTCAATAATGGATAGGCAATCCAGCATCAGTCTACAAAGACTACCCAGCCGTGCTCATCGGGATAGTCACCCATCTGGATGGCACGCAGGCGGTTATACAGAGCGGTCACCTTGGGACCTACACTGCCGTCCTTGCGGATGACATAGTGCACATCCTTGTCCATATCAACCACCTCGCTGATGGGAGCGGTAACGGCAGCGGTGCCGCACTCGGCAGCCTCATCGGCCTCGGCCAGTTCCTCCAGGGGGATGGGACGGGCCTCAACCTCCATACCCAGGTCACGGGCAATCTGCTGGAGGCTCATGTTGGTGATTGAGGGCAGGATGGAACCCGACTTCGGGGTGATGTAGGAGTTGCCCTTCACGATAAAGAAGTTGGCGGGACCACACTCGTCGAGGTACTTTTTCTCCTTGGGGTCCAGGAACAGGGCTGCGCTGAAGCCTGCTTCCTTAGCACGAGCGGTAGCGCCCATACCGGCAGCATAGTTGCCACCCACTTTCCAACGTCCGGTACCGCAGGGAGCAGCACGGTCATACTCACGATAAACAGCGACCTTGGTGCACTGGAAACCCTCCTTGAAGTACGGACCAACGGGGGTAACGAAGATGATTACCGTATATTCATCGGCGGGGTTCACACCCACGCGGGGCGAGATACCGATCTCGACGGGACGCAGGTAGAGCGAACTGCCACTGCCATAAGGCGGGATGAAGCGCTCGTTGAGTTTAACGACCTTCTTGCACATCTCCAGGAATATATCTTCGGGAAGCGGTTGCATCTTGATGCCAAGAGCACTGTTCTGCAAGCGTTTGGCATTCTCGTCAGGACGGAACAAACGGATTTTGCCGTCCTGGCCACGGAAAGCCTTGAGACCCTCAAAGATTTCCTGACCGTAGTGCAAGCAACTTGCAGCCATGTGCAGGGTAATGGTCTCATCCTGGGTGACTTCAATCTCACCCCACTTGCCGTCCTTGAACGTGCAGCGCACGTTATAATCAGTCTTCATGTAACCAAAAGGCAGATGTGCCCAGTCAATGTTCTCTAAATTAGTCATACTGTTTGTTTAGTTAAGGTTATTAAATGGTTTTAGTCATTGTCTTCTTGCGGATGAAACGCCCATCGGGCCTATATCGCGACCTTCTGCGTCAGGTTGCCTATCCTGACCAGATAGATGCCTCGCGTGCCCAGCCGCAACTCGCTGGTGCCGGGTTGCAGGGTTGCCTGCGAGACCATCTGCCCCAAGATGGTGTATACACGCACTGTGATACGCTTGGGAGTGACGATGGTAATGGTACCGTTGCTGCCGTAGATCTTAACGCCATCGCTTGCGTTAGGGTCATTGAGGCTTTTGCCCTGGACCTCGCGGTTGGTTTCATGCCATTGTATTTCGGCAAAACCGGCATTACCAAGTCCCAGAGCGAGCACCATTGTCAATATGGCCAACAGTCGTCTCATCGTTTTGAATCAATCAACAAAATTATAACTATTTTTCGGAGCAAACAAACCTTTAAAGAATTTTTTCTTTTTTTCTCGTTTTTTACCCCTGACGAGACCCACTACTGTTCTCCTGCCCGTCAGGTGCGTTTCGTTGTCAACGCCATCTCCAACCCGTCCAGTTAGTCCAGTTAGTCCAGTTAGTCCAGTAACTCCCCGCCCCGGGCAACAAAAAAACGAGAGGCGACATCATTGCTGACATCACCTCTCTTAGGGGGCGGTTACCTACTCTCCCACTTTCGCAGTACCATCGGCGTGGTGAGGCTTAACTTCTCTGTTCGGAATGGGAAGAG
>ONRP01000071.1 GCA_900320245.1 uncultured Prevotellaceae bacterium | reverse complement strand
CCCATGCGTTGTGCCCAATACGTCTTGAGCACAGCACCCAGCATCTGGGCGGGAGACTTGCATGTCGAGGGGTACTCCCTCAGGTCGGGGAACTCGTTCTCAAAGAAGTTGACCCATGCCGGACAACAAGAGGTCGTGATCGGAATCCTTACTGTCTTATCACCAGCAATGAATTTTCTTAATCGGTCGACTATCTCGGCGGCTTCCTCCATGATGGTGATGTCGGCGCCAAAGTCGGTATCAAACACATAGTCTACTCCGATCTTGCGCAATGCGGTAATCATTCGTCCCGTGACGATAGTCCCCGGGGGCATGCCGAACTCTTCGCCAAGGGCATATCTCACGGCGGGAGCGGTCTGAGCGACGACTACCTTGTCGGGATCGGCGACGTCCACCAGCAGGTCCTCAACATAGTTGCGTTCTGTCAGAGCGCCGACTGGTCCATGGATGGCATCAAAGCGGCACTTGGTCGTGCAATGGCCACAACAGGTGCATTTATAGGGATTGACGACATGGGGTTGTCGCAAATCACCGCTGATGGCTTGGCTGGGGCAATTACGCTTGCAGGCACCACAACCCTTGCATTTCTCATCATCCACCTCATAGGACATAACCGACAGGAATTTCTTGCCGCCGATCTCATAGATGTAGTCGTGCAACATCGCATCGAGCGACACCTGCTTGGGATAGGAACTCCAATGCTTGGCGTCATCGGCGAGTTGATGGGCGGTGCTTTCCACATAGAGGAGCCTGTCGACCAGTTGGCCAGCGATAATGTGTGTGTTAACGATATCCTCTACGTCGTCGGGCTTGACTTGGACATAGGTGGTGTTGTCTGGCATAATCCTGACGATGGGACCTTTGGAGCAGAAGCCGAAACATCCGGTTGCTACCACATCTACCCTGCTGCCCAGATTATGCTCACCGATAACTCTGATGAAGTTGTCGATGATCTTGAGACTGCCAGAGCCATAGCATGCCGTACCGCAACAACACAAAACCTGGATGTGATCGTTACTCGTCAGACCATAGGTGGGCGCTTCGTTACGCGGATTGGCCGTTGAGGCCGTGCCTTGGACTTGATCGTTTGGTTTCATCGGTTCTGGGTTGTTCTGCAAATTCATTGGTAGTAAATGATTTAATGAAATGAAAGTCGACAGAACAAACGTGTCCTATCAAATTTGGTCACAAAATTACATTTTTTTATTGAGTTTCCCAAGCCTGTCCAATATTTTTCGGCACAATACTATCACATTGCATAGACAATAAAGCAGGGCCACCCTGAGTGCGATAGCCCTGCTTCGATAAATAGTGATGCTTAATGAAAAAGTGCTTGATTAGTCAGCAGCAGCGACATCATCAAGGATTTTGCGCACATCCTTCACCTCAAGACGACCATACACATGCTCACCGATCATGACCACGGGTGCAAGGCCACAGGCGCCTACACAACGCAGGCAGTCGAGCGAGAATTTGCCATCCTCGGTGGTCTCGCCGACCTCTATGTTGAGGATTCGCTTGATTTCTTCAAGCAGGCGCTCCGATCCGCGCACGTAGCAAGCGGTACCCAGACAAACCGAAATCGGGTGTTTGCCTTTGGGGGTCATGGTGAAGAAGGAGTAGAATGTCACCACGCCATAAACCTTAGATGCGGGGATACCGAGTTTGCGGGCGATGATGCGCTGCATCTCCACGGGCAGGTAGCCATGAAGTGCCTGGCACTCGTGCAACACGTTGATCAACTCACCAGGCTTGTTGCCATGCTTGTCACAGATCTCTTCGACCTGTTGAACAACGGTACATGCCAATTTGATTTCTTTATTCTTCATATCGTGATTGATGTTTTTAACGAGTCAATTAGTGAATGCTTTTGTCGAAATAGTGCGTGTGGAGCAAGTGATGCGCCTTCTCGCTGCAGGGTTCACCCAGGAATTCCTTGTAGAGTTTCTGGATGTCGGGGTTCTCGTGGCTCTTACGCAATGCCTTGCCCTCATCCTCGCG
>ONRP01000072.1 GCA_900320245.1 uncultured Prevotellaceae bacterium | reverse complement strand
GGTAGCGCACTTCACGCCGACACCATACTTCTTGCAAGCCTCAGCAGCCTCGATGGTGATCTTGTCACCAGTCTCGTCACGCTTTACAAGACCCAGGTCGTAGTACTCACTCTTGAGGTCTACAAACGGAAGAATCAGTTCGTCCTTGATCATCTTCCACAGGATGCGGGTCATCTCGTCACCGTCCATCTCCACGATGGGAGTGGTCATTTTAATTTTCTCGATCATGATTGAAATTTAATGTGATCAGTTGTTATTGATAAAAATTGAATGGTTGTTGTGATTTATTGTTTATCGTCAAGGATTGAAATCTCTAAACCCTAAACTCTTACTGTTTATTGTCAAGAATTGAAATCTCTAACCCCTAAACTCTAAACTCTTACTGTTTATTGTCAAGAATTGAAATCTCTAAACCCTAAACTCTAAACTCTAAACTTCCAGTCAAGGGCCCCATGCCCTTGACTGGAATTAAGTTATTACTTGTTCTGCGAAGCGTAGAAGTTCATCAGACAGCCCTCGGCGAGGATGGTGCGCTCGTCCTGGGTCAGGTTCTGGAAGAACAGGTGCAGGTCATGCACGCCGTCGGCAGCGATAACCTTGGCATCGATTTCCTCCTTGCCGTTGATGATGGCCTCACGGATGCCGGGAACTACCATGTCACCGGGGTTGTAGTTGAACTCAACATCGGGAGCGATGGTGAAGGGAACGATACCCCAGTTGATGCAGTTGCTGCGATAGCGCTTGGTAGCATACTCGTAGCAGATGTTGGCGTCACCGCCGAGCACCTTCTGGCACGATGCGGCCTGCTCACGGGCGGAACCGTCACCGGGCTTGTGGGCGAATACGCACGAGCCGAACGAGGTGTTCTCGGGCTTGGCACCCACCTTGGCGAGGGCGTCGAGCACGTTCTGCGGGCACTTGCCGTCGCGACGCTCGTGATCCTGCTCCTGGATGCGCTTGCTCAGGCCTACGTACTCAGGCACGCGGCGTGACAGGGCGAACTCAGAGAGTTTCAGCGGGTTGGAGCGGTAACTCGAGGTCTCACCGCTGGGGATCAACTCGTCGGTGGTGGTTACGCTGTCGTGGATAACGGCTGCCAGTTCGAGCAGCATGTTGTCTTCCATGGCATACATCTTGGGCCAGTCCTTGATGTTGGGACCGTAGCGCAGTTCAACATCGGCGTTAGCCTTGCCGAAGCCGTAGTATACGCGGCGCTCGTAGATGCTGGCATCGTACTGATAAGGTTTGTGGTCGTCAGTGTAGTCAACGTCGGTGGCGGCGGTGATGATGCCTCCGTTAGCAGCGGTGGCTGCAATCGAGCGGGCATCCATCAGGGCAACCAGCGAGATCTGACCCTGGCCGGGCTTGGAACCCTCGCGGTTGGGGAAGTTGCGGGTGGTGTGGCGGATGGACAGGCCATTGTTGCTGGGCACGTCACCGGCACCGAAGCAAGGACCGCAGAAGGCGGGCTTGATGATTACACCAGCCTCGAGCAACTCCTCAACGATGCGCTCACGAACGGTTGCCATGTAAACGGGAACCGACTGGGGATAAGCGCTCATGGTGAAGTAGTCGTTACCGATGCTCTTGCCGCGCATGATGGTGGCAGCAGCGCTCAGGTTGTCATAGGTACCGCCCGAGCAACCGGCGATGATACCCTGGTCAGCCTGTACCTTGCCGTCCTTCATCACCTTGTCAACGAGGTCGCACTGTACCTTGTCGCCGAAGCGCTTCTTGGTGTCCTCCTCGACCTTGCGCAGGATCTCGACGGGATTGGCCTGCAACTCGTGGATGGTGAATGCGTTGCTGGGGTGGTACGGCAGAGCGATCATACACTCCTGAGTGCTCAGGTCGATCTTGATCATGCTGTCATAGTAAGCCACCTCACCGGGCTGCAGCACCTTGAAGTCCTCGGGACGTTTGTGCAGTTCGTAGTGATGCTTCACCTCGTCGTCGGTTACCCAGATTGAACTCAGGCAGGTGGTCTCGGTGGTCATGATGTCGATACCGTTACGGAAGTCGATGGGCAGTTCCTTCACGCCGGGGCCTGCGAACTCGAGCACCTTGTTCTTTACAAAGCCGCTCTCGAAGGTAGCCTTTACCAGCGAGATAGCAACGTCGTGGGGACCTACACCCTTCTTGGGTGCGCCTTCCAGCCATACCAGGACAACCTCGGGAGCGTTGATGTCCCAAGTGTTGCGCAGCAACTGCTTCACGAGTTCGCCACCGCCTTCACCGACGCCCATGTTACCGAGCGAACCGTAGCGGGTGTGGCTGTCGCTACCCAGAATCATGTTACCGCACTTCACCATAGCCTCGCGGGCGAACTGGTGGATAACGGCCTGGTTAGCGGGAACGTAGATACCGCCGTACTTCTTGGCAGCCGAGAGACCGAACACGTGGTCATCCTCGTTGATGGTGCCGCCGACAGCGCACAGCGAGTTGTGGCAGTTGGTCATTGCGTAGGGCAGGGGGAACTTCTCGAGACCACTGGCGCGGGCGGTTTGGATAATGCCCACGTAGGTGATG
>ONRP01000073.1 GCA_900320245.1 uncultured Prevotellaceae bacterium | reverse complement strand
GTAGAGGTCGCCAGCAGCGTTGTAAGCCTCGGGGGTCAGGCTCTGAACCTCTTCGTTGAGATAAACAGCGTCGTCATCGAGGTGGATCCAAACGAGTTGGGGTGTACCAGCCTTGAACGAAACGGTGTTGTCATAGTCCATAGCACCGCCGTTGTCGTCATAGTTGCCACGTACGAAGAAGTGGTCGGTGGTGGGCTTGCCGTTAGCATAGTCAGCAGTTTCACCGGTAGCCTGAGCGAAAGCCGACACACTCAGAGAAGCGGCTGCAAAAAGAAGTAAATTTTTAATCTTCATAGTTAAATGAGTTAAAATTGTTAGTAATAATGTTAATTTAATATTTTTTGTTTTTGTATTTCATTATTTATCGGCCAACGCACTTGACTCCCAAAAAGGGGAAAGTGAGTTGATGAATACATAAGTAACTGAAAATCAGAAGAATGCGCGCGCGATGCGTCGGTTCTACCGCTTTTCAGACTACAATATTACGAACTTTTTTTGAACTGGCAAAATTTTTTTGAAAAATCGCTGAAAAATCTGTTTGTATAGGGGCTGTCGCATGGCCTTGGCGGCGGTACCCATAGCAGAGTGGGCGTGCGCCTGGATGTCACAGGAACAGGCCGAGGCGACGTTTGTCGACCAGAGCCATCAGTTGGCGGAAACGCTTGTACCAACCCTGCTTTGCTGCCGGTCGGATCTTGGGCATGCGGGTCGTGGGCCTGTTGATATTGAACGTTTTCTTGACCATCTTGCTGCTCTAGTAGGGGTGGGTTAAGGGGTGCCTGCTGCCGTGCCGGTGTCGGTCTTGGCCGAAGCCGATGTGCGGTGCAGGGGCAGGGTGTAACTGATGTTGAGGGAGAATCCCAACGAACTCTTGCGCGGACCGTAGCCGGGGATGAACCAGGGCCTGGAGTGCTCGTTCTTGCTGTAGTTGAAGATGCCGTGGTAGCGTATCATCCATCCCAACGCCAGCGGTCCTGCTATGCGCACCTTGAGGCCCACTCCCGCCTCGCCCCACAGGGCGCTGGAGTGCTCTCCCTTGATGTCAAAGGCGGTGTGCTCCTGCCAGTAGCCGTTGCTGTAGTCTACGTCGGTCACGTCGTAACCAAACGTGCTGTAACCCAGCCTGATGCCGACAATCGCCTGATAGTCGGGGCTGCTCTTGAACAGGAAGTTGTAGTTGGCGCCGACCTTGAAGTAGGGCGACGGCTTGCCCCGATAGGTGAAGTAGAGGTCGTCGGGCGTGGATTTGGCCCATCCCAGTCCCAACTCGATAGTGGGTTGCAGGCGGTTCCACATGTTGAGCGTGGCGTTGATGTCGGCGCTGGCGTAACTTTGGCCGAAGGCCATGAATAGCGGCTCGGCGACATTGATGCCAACCGACAGGTCGGTGATGAGCGGGTAGCGCTTGTAGGCGCGTCGCAGCGAGTCTTTGCGGGCCTCGGCCACAGCGGCGGCACTGTCTCCCGTGAGGTACTGCTGGATCACTTTCTCGTCGGTGGTATCACTTTCTCGTCGGTGCCCTTGGGCGGTGGCTTCACCTGGTTGGTCTCGGGCTTGACAGGAGTGACGTGCCGCTTGTCAGGCTCTTGGGCCGTAGCCGTCAGCACAGCCAGCAAGGTGACCGCCAGCAGGGTCGCCGAGCGTGCCATCGAGGCTGGGCGGCGCATCAATCGGCTGATGGCGGCGGTCATATGGAATTGTGACGGTCTCATTGGGCAAAACTGGTGAAGTGGATGCGCAGCACTGGGGTGCGCGAGTTAGTGACGTGCGTATTGAGCACCTGGATGGAATCGATGCCATAGTTGGTGCATCTGGCGCTGTGGATATCAAAGTTGTACATCGCTCCGCACTCGGCCGAATGGAAGTAGGCAACAGGCTCATAGTCAATGGTGAGCGTGTCGTGTAACTGCTGCGCCATGGGGGTGCCGATGCCCACCCAGCGCGAGATGGCATAGCGGGTGGTCGATGCGGTAGCCCTCAGGGGCAGGTATATCTCGTTGAGGGTACTCGAGTCGGCCAGGAGGCTGTCGCCAGGGGCGCCGATGCCCATGATGGTGAGTCCGGGCACCTGCTGCTGTGAGCCAGAGAGGTAGAAGGTGACCAGCGGCAGACTGCTGCCGTTGTCATAGCACGTGTCGTTGTTGCACGCGGCCATGGCCGTGCACAGTACGATCAACAGGGCTGCTATGTGTGTCAGGCGGTTCATGGCTGGGCCTCGATGGCAATCTCTTGCTTATTGTCCTG